>DBDU01000029.1 GCA_002293725.1 Patescibacteria group bacterium UBA924 | reverse complement strand
AGATGTATCTTAATAACTAAGATAACATCTATACCGGACCAGAAAATTGCCGCCCCGATATAAAAAGGCAGCGGAGCATAAAACTCAAAGAGTGGCATACCATAGCCGTAACCAAAGTGAGCTGACCAACGTACTGGTAGTTGTCCTTCTTGCAGACCACGGAGCATCTCTCCAATTCGAGCTGCATGCACATAGTCATGTACTCGAAAAAAACTGTGATGCAACAACGCATAGCTCGTTGCCAGAATAAGAAGAAAGCTAAGAACGAGAAAAAAGGTTCTTTTCATCAGTGATGCATTCTATGCTATCAGATTGTGATCAAGGATACTTGCCCACTGCTCTTTTTGCTGATGAGCCTTGATCCTTCATCATACTCTCCGTACAATCGGCTCTAATGCAATCTGAGTCACTCCCTATCTCAACCAAGTGGCTACTGCGTGGTATGGTAGTACTGATTGTGATCTTCTCACTGATGGCTGGTTACTATCAAAGTCGACTCTACGTTTGGCAGAATAATAATCGAATGATCCTAGAAAAGTTTGGGGTAAATACAACCCAAGAGCTTCTAAAGAAAAAGGTGGAGGTTCAATGAAAGTACTTGTTACGGGTGGAGCTGGTTTTATTGGCTCGAATTTCGTTCACTACTGGCTGGCACATCACCCAGAGGATACGGTAATTAACTTTGATAAGTTAACCTATGCTGGCAATCTTGAGAATCTCAAAGATGTGGAAGGTAATCCCAACTATCACTTTGTTCAAGGTGATATTACTGATTACGAAGCAGTAGCAAAAGTGATGGAAGGAATTGACGTGGTCGTCCACTTTGCGGCTGAGACACACGTTGATCGTTCAATTTTAGGTCCAGGAGTCTTTCTGCACACCAATATTATTGGGACACAGGTTTTGGCTGACGCTGCTCTGAAAGCCAAGGTCAAGCGTTTTCATCATATTTCTACTGACGAAGTATTTGGTTCACTTGAACTAGGGAGCTCAGAGAAGTTCAATGAACATACCCCTTATGACCCACATAGTCCTTACTCTGCTAGTAAGGCTGGTTCTGACCACTTGGTCAGAGCATACGGTGATACTTATGGACTTCCATTTAGCATTACCAACTGCTCAAACAACTATGGTGAGTATCAGTTTCCTGAAAAGTTATTCGGATTAGCAATTACCAACGTGATTGAAAACAAACCCGTTCCTGTCTATGGTGACGGACTGAATGTCCGGGACTGGCTGTACGTACAGGACCACTGTGTAGCAATCGAGGCAGTGATCTTGAATGGTCAAGTCGGACAAACGTATACTGTGGGTGGGCTTAAGGATGATGTGAATAACCTAGAAGTGGTTAAGTTAATCTTGAAGTTGATGGGCAAGTCAGAAGAACAGATCGAGTTTGTGAAAGACAGGCCAGGTCATGATCGACGCTATGCCGTAGATTGGACCAAGATTAACCAAGAACTAAACTGGTCTCCGTCTGTTACTTTTGAAGAAGGACTACAAAAAACCATTGATTGGTACCAGTCTCATCAAGATTGGTGGTCACCTCTTAAACAACAAGCACAAGGCTTTTTTGCGGAAAACTATAAAAAAGCGTAAAGGAACGCATGCAGATTGGCACTCAATACCAAAAAGATATTACCACCCAGAGCTATACTGCTCGACCTACGATTGAAGGCTTAGAAATTAAGCAGTTAGCTTTTCATAACGATGACGGTGGAAACTTTAGTGAACTTTTTCGGGTGACAGATGGCAAGATGGAAGGCCTAGAAGCCCCTTTTGAGGTACGGCAGATTAGCATGTCTGTGCTTACACCCAATACTGTCAAGGCTTACCACGTTCACTACAATCAAGATGATGTCTGGTATGTATCACCCTACGATCGTATTTTGGTTAACTTTATTGACCTGAGAGAAGACTCCCCTACTTATCAGAATAAAATTAGAATGGTGATGGGTGCTGGCAAGAACTTGGCTATTCGGATTCCTGCTGGCGTAGCGCATGGGGCGGCGAATGTTTATGAGCGAAACATGACGCTTATTTATGCGACTTCATCACAGTTTAATGCAGAAAATCCCGACGAGCGACGCTTGCCATGGGACTTCTTTGGTAGCGACCTCTGGGAGCTTACCAAAGGATAAATGCCGAAAAAACACTCACTTCAACCTCGTCTCATTGGAACAGGCTTATCAGGCTTAGTGGGCTCAAAGGTGGTTGAGCTACTTCAAGATGAGTTTCAGTTTGAGAATATTGATTTAACACATCCTACCCATCCGACAGATATTACAAAACTAGATCAAGTTCAACGCGTACTAGCCGCCAGTGATGCGGAAGTGGTACTCCACTTTGCCGCTTTTACTGATGTTACCAAGTCCTGGGAGCAGCGCGGTGATAAGAATGGCGTTGCATATCAAGTGAACGTGATTGGAACTGAGAACATCGTCAAGGCTGCAGCTGAGAGCGGCAAACATGTGGTCCACATCTCAACGGCATATGTCTTTGATGGTAAGAAAGCTGAGCCATATACTGAAGAAGATCCACTTCATCCAATTGAGTGGTATGGCGAAACAAAAGCAATTGCCGAGCAGGTAGTACAAGACTCACAGGCATCGTGGACAATTCTGAGAATTGACCAACCATTTCGTTCTGATCCTTTTAATCGTCCTGATGTGGTTCACCGAATTATTCATGGTCTTTTGGCAGGCACCCTTCCACCACAGTTTACGAACCACTATTTAGGACCCACATTTGTAGATGACTTCGCTGAAGTAATTAGATGGGTCGTTAAAACAAAACAAACTGGTATTTTTCATGCCAGTGCTGGTGAACAGTGGACTGACTATGATCTAGCAACTGCCGTTCAAAAAACACTTCAACTTCCAGGCAAAGTAGAAAAGGGTGACTTAGATGCCTATCTAGCGAAAAGCCATCGACCGTATGCCCGGAATACGGCTCTCTCTACTGAGAAGCTTCGTGGTCTTCTCCCTCAACCTCAGCTGCCGATTCGGGATGCGCTACGTCTGGTGACGTTTGTTGATGACGCCAATCAGTAATCTGTGCATGATGGCCGGTCAGTAAAATATCAGGTACCTTCCAACCTTGGAACTCAACCGGCCGTGTGTATTGTGGATGTGCTAAGAAACCAGGGGTACTGTGTGACTCCCCACTGGTGCTCTCTTCATTCCCAAGTACCCCCGGGAGTAACCGAGTGACTGCATCAGCCATGACTAAGGCTGCTGGCTCACCACCGGTGAGTACATAATCACCGATTCGGACTTCTTCATCAATCAAGTACTGAGCAACTCGCTCATCTACACCCTCGTAGTGACCACAAATAATCACTAAGTGTTCTAACTCAGCATACTGACCTGCGCTGGCTTGATGAAACAGCTTTCCTTTTGCGGAAGTCAGAACAACTTTAGTTTGCCAACTAGATTGAGTAGCATTCTGCTGGACGTGCTGGACAGGATCGACTTTTAAAGTGTGCTGTAAAGCTGCATAAATTGGCTCAACCTTCATGACCATTCCTGGCCCCCCGCCATATGGGCGGTCATCGGTTACTTTATGTTTATCAGTCGCAAAATCACGTATATTGACTAGCTCAACAGTAACCTGCTGGCCAGAGATAGCACGTTTTAAGATTGAGGACTGAAACGCCGACTCAAAGAATTGGGGAAAGAGGGTAAGAATGCTCAGCTTCATATGTGCATTATACCTAAATCGCTGCTATACTCTGCCCGTATCTCTTGATAAGAAAGCACAGTTATGAATGTTTGCGTTATCGGAACAGGTTTTGTTGGTGTTGTAACGGCCGCGGTCTATGCTTCATTCGGTAATCAAGTAGTCGGTTTAGATATAGATCCGCAAAAGATTGAAAAACTCAGAGAGGGTATCGTACCCTTTTATGAACCTGGATTAAAAGAGCTTCTCCTTGAGCAACAAGCTGGAGGAAAGTTAAAGTTTACTGTTGATTACCAAGAAGCAGTCTCTTCAGCTGAAGTGATTATTATTGCGGTAGGAACACCTTCTAGTGCTGATGGTCAGGTAGATCTAAAGTTTGTTCATACTGCGAGTGAGTCTTTGGCGCCGTATCTCTCTCAGGGAGCGATTGTCGTAGTTAAGTCAACTGTACCTCCCGGGACACTTCCTAAGTTGAAAGAGATGATCTCCGCTAAAGCTGGACACGGTAACTTTTTTATGGCCTCAGTACCTGAGTTCCTTAAGGAAGGTACCGCGGTTGAGGATACTCTTCACCCTGACAGAGTGGTCATTGGTGCTACCGAAGAAAGCGTCTTCGCTAAGCTTGAAGAACTACACCAACCTTTAAATGCTCCGATTGTTCGACTTTCCCCTGAGTCTGCACAAATGGCTAAGTATGCCGCGAATGCTTATCTGGCTACCAGAATTACCTTTATCAATCAAATTGCAGATTTATGCGAGCAGAATGGAGCAGACATTAATCAGGTTATCGAAGCCATTGGCTTTGACAAACGAGTAGGAGCACATTATTGGTACCCTGGGTTTGGTTACGGGGGATCTTGCTTCCCTAAAGACGTTAAAGAGTTGGCTGCTTACTCTAGGTCAGTTGGGTTTGAGGATAACCTCTTAAATCATCTTAATACCCTAAATGAAGAACGAATTCCGATGTTGATGGCTAAGTATGAAAAGGCTGTAGGTGGTTGGGAAGGTAAGAAAGTGGCGGTTCTCGGTTTGGCATTTAAGCCTAATACTGACGACATGCGCGAAGCACCAAGCCTAAAAGTTATTCCCTACTTACTGGAAAAAGGTGCTGATATCATTGGTTTCGATCCAAAGTCTGTCCCGGTCGTGCCATTTTTCCTCAAAGAACATCCTCATGCCAAGTATACTGAAAGTATTGGCGAAGCCTTATTAGATGCTGATGTGATTATGGCGCTGATTGAATGGCCAGAGATTATCGGCTACGATTTAACTACTGCCCGTGTGACGAGTAAGCCTCAGTGGGTGATCGATGCTCGAAATCAGTTCGATGCAGAGAAGCTTACTGCAGCTGGATATCAATATATTGGTGTTGGTCGATAAAACTCATGGCAAACGACGCTCTTCCACTTCCTATTCTTGTTACTGGTGGCACCGGCTTTGCAGGTCGACATCTGTTACAGACGTTACTAGATGCTGGATACACTAACCTGCACACTACCCACTTTGGTTCACAGTCTTTACCTGAGGTTTGTCAGAGTGAGTATGTCTCCGTACATAAGGTCAACCTGACCGTTCCCACAGAAGTCAATGAATTGATCAAGCGAGTAAGCCCAAGTCAGATCTATCACTTAGCCTCTTTTGCGGCGGTAGGCAAAAGCTTTGAACAAGCTGAGCACATTATTAATAACAATGTCATGCTTCAGCTTCATTTATTGAACGCTGTTAAAGAGTTTGCTGCGGCGGCAAAAATTTTGATCATTGGCAGCGCTGAGGAGTATGGACGCGTTCCAAAAGAACTCCAGGGAAGAAAGATTGATGAGTCATTTCCTTTCAATCCGATTAACCCTTATGCCGTGACTAAAGTTACTCAAGACCTCTTAGCACAAGCCTTTTATTTTTCTTACAAGCTGCAGATCTTGCGGGTTCGTCCGTTTAATCACATCGGTGAAGGACAGACAATTGACTTCGTGATCCCTGCTTTTGCCAGTCAAATTGTGGCTGTAGAACAAGGTAAACAGCCAGCCATTCAAGTTGGAAATCTTTCCTCAGTCCGTGACTTTACTGATGTCCGTGACATGGTTCGTGCCTACGTCACCGTAATGGAAAAAGGTACAGTTGGAGACGTTTACAATATTGGAAGTGGTAAGGGCTGGAAAATCCAAGAGGTTCTCGATATGCTACTTGCTCACAGCAGCCAAAAGATTACAGTAGAAGTTGATCAATCTCGGCTTCGACCAAGTGATGTTGAGTACTTCGTGGCTGATGCAACAAAAATTCAAGAATTAGGTTGGTCTCCTCAAGTCCCATTGACTGAGACGTTGGAGATGATCTTAAATGAATGGAGAAAGAAGATATGAAAAAAGCCTTCATAACAGGTATTACGGGTCAAGATGGCTCGTACTTAGCAGAGTTACTTTTAGAGAAAGACTACGAAGTCTATGGTCTTACTCGTCGCACGAGTACTCAGAATGTTGAGCGTTTGAAAAAAGTGATTCATCATGAAAAGTTACACTTGATTTCAGGTGATTTACTGGATCAACACTCTTTAACGGTAGCCTTGAAAGATATTCAACCAGACGAGGTTTACAACTTAGCTGCTCAATCATTTGTAAAGACAAGTTGGGATCAACCAGTTTTAACTGGTGAGTTTACTGCTATTGGTGTCACTAGAATGTTAGAAGCTTTCCGTTTTGCTTGCCCACAATCAAAGTTCTATCAAGCCAGCTCATCAGAAATGTTCGGTAAAGTTCAAGAAGTGCCCCAGACTGAGAAGACACCCTTCTATCCTCGCTCTCCTTATGGCGTAGCTAAAGTTTATGGACACTGGATTACGGTAAACTATCGAGAGTCGTTTGATCTCTTTGCTTGTTCTGGGATTCTGTTCAACCATGAGTCCCCTCGTCGTGGTTTAGAGTTTGTCACCCGAAAGATCGCTAATGGTGTCGCTAGAGTTAAGTTGGGCAAACAGCAGTTTGTAGAGCTGGGCAATCTAGAAGCCAAACGTGACTGGGGTTATGCAAAAGATTACGTCGAAGCAATGTGGTTAATGTTGCAACAAGATAATCCAGACGACTATGTGATCGCAACCGGTGAGACCCACTCAGTAGAGGAGTTTTTACGTCTCTCCTGTGAAGTGGCCGGTATTTCCGATTGGAAGTCAGTATATAAGCATAATCCAGCCTATGACCGCCCTGCCGAGGTTGACCTGTTGATTGGCGATGCTTCTAAAGCTAAGCAAAAGCTTGGCTGGCAGCCAAAGGTAACCTTTGAAGAACTCGTTCGGATCATGACTGAAGCCGAGTTAGAGGCAGAAGGCAAAAACGAATGAAAAAGGCGTTTGTCATCATTCCCACGTATAACGAGCGGGAGAATATTTTAAAAGTGGTTCCCATTTTGCTTGATGTTTTTAAACAAGTAAAAAACTGGGAGATGAATATTCTGGTCGTAGATGACAGCTCTCCAGATAAAACGGCCGAGGTTGTTGAAGACTTTGCTAAAAAACATAAGCAAGTACATCTGCTCTTAAACAAAAGAAAGCAAGGTTTAGGTGGTGCGTATCTCAAAGGAATGGCTAAAGCATTTGAAGATAAAGACACCGAAGTTGTGTTTGAGTTTGATGCCGACCTCTCTCATGATCCAACCAAGATCCCTATCTTTTTAAAGAAGATTGACGAGGGATATGACATGGTATTGGGGTCACGCTACATTCCCGGTGGCGGCATTCCTGATAACTGGGGGCTACATCGAAAGTTTTTAAGTGTGGTTGGCAACATCGTCATCATGAGCGTACTGACTAACTTTACGATCCGTGACTGGACTGGTGGCTATCGAGCTATTACGCGAAAAGTATACGAAGCAGTTGAGCCAGAAATGCATGATGAGAAGTTTACAGGCTACACATTCCAGATTGGATTTTTGCATAAATCCGTCAAAAAAGGCTTCAAGATTGTCGAAGTTCCGTTCAGGTTTGTCGATCGAACAATCGGTGTTTCAAAGTTAGGAAACGAGTACATCAAGAACAACCTAATCTACCTCTTTAAAGTTCGAGGCAAAGAAGTTGCTGACAATCGTATCTTTAAATTTGTAGTTACTGGTGGAATTGGAGCGCTAGTACAGCTTCTTTCTTTAATCCTATGGCGACAAATATTGCCCTACGAAGCTGCGATCTTTGCTTCGATTGAAACGGCAATTGTATCGAACTTTTTATTTAGTAACTTCTGGACTTTTGCTGATCGGAAAGTTGGTTTTTCTCAGTATCCTAGCAAGTTTATCCAGTTTAACTTGGCATCGGCTGGCTCGATTGTGATTCAGCTGGTCATCGCAACCCTGGGTAAAAACTTGATTGGACTCTTTGAGTTGTTTAGACTACCACTAGTACATATCAGCATTGATACCGGAATGATCTACGCTGTGGTTGGTATTTTAGTGGGGATGTTCTGGAACTTCTTTGCTTACTCCAAGATTATTTGGAAGAAGTCAAAAGAAAGTCATGAGTAGTCGTTGGTTAACAAAAGCTAAGCAACTGCGCCCGATAGAGTGGATTGTCGTCGGAGCTGTGGTGGTTGCGGCATTTCTTCGATTGTGGAACTTTACGAATACCCTGCAGTTCTTGGGTGATCAAGGCAGAGATGCCATGGTCGTTGCTCAAATTTTTCAAGAAAGAGATATTGTTCTGATTGGCCCAGTAACTAGTACGGGGAACATGTATTTAGGGCCACTGTACTACTACTTTATGGTGCCATTCCTAATGATGACGTATCCTAACCCGATTGGACCAGCGTATGCGGTAGCTGTACTAGGTATCGTAACGACAGCTCTGCTGTATGTACTCGGAAAAGATTTAGTAGGTGAGAAAGCAGCTGCTGTGGCCACAGTTATGTTTGCCCTTTCGAGTGTAGTTGTTGGATTTAGTCGTTTTAGTTGGAACCCCAATCCTGCTCCACTCTTCGGACTATTCTTTTTGTGGTGTATTTATAAAACCGAAAAAGGACAGCCAAAGTTTTGGATAGGAGTTGGACTGTGTATTGCAGTCTTAGCTCAACTTCACTATGTGGCGCTCCTGACTGCCTTTGTGGCTGTTTTCTATTGGTTGAAACAGCTGTGGCAAGTGAAGAAGGAAAGCTCATTACGCAGAAACTTCCTGATCGGAACTGTGGGCGCGGCAGCGGTACTGTTTATCTCTATCACTCCCCTTATCGCCTTTGATTATCGACACGATTGGCTAAACATTCGTTCGTTAGGGAAGTTTTTAGAAACCAGCCAAGAAGCAACGGAAGGGCTGCCTGCAATTGAGAAAGCTAAAAAGATTATTTTCGAAACGCATGGACGTAGTTTGCAACTCTTTTTTGAGATTACCATCGGTAAGCATCGTACTCTTAATACGACCTTACTTGTGGGTTTAATAGCAGCGTTTATCTATCTGCTGCGTTTAAAGAAAAATCCTTATCGAACTGGACACCAGATTTTAGCCGTTACAGCTGTTCTCAGCGTTGCCGGATTAGCTTTTTATCGAAGTAGTGTCTTTGATCACTACATCGCCTTCTTCTTCCCAGCTACTTTTTTGATTTTAGGAACAGTCTTAGCCCTCCTAACTCGGTGGAGGTTGGCTGCAGGAGTATCAGCTTTGATGTTAATTGGATACCTGATTTATAACGTTCAACACCTGCCCCTCAAAAACTTAGGCTGGACAGTTAATGATATGCAAAGAACAGCCACTACTATTGCTGATCGTGTCCAACCAGGAGAAAAATATAACATTGTGCTGTTGTCTGAAACAAAAGATGTGTATGGGATGAACTATCGATACTTCTTAAGCACTACTCAAAATCCACCTCTAAAGCTAGAACACTTTGGTGAAGTAGAAACCTTGTTTATAATCGACGAACAGCAGATTGAGAAAGACGTGACGAGCTTGCCTATCTACGAGATTGTTGTCTTTCCGAACCATACACCAGCAGAAGTCTATCAGGTTCCCGGCGGACCGAAGATCACCGTTCTGCGGAAAGAGTCATGAGCACAACAAATCTTCCGTATCTCTCCATTGTGATTCCTTCATATAACGAGCTGAAGAACATTCAACGTGGTGTTTTAGATAATGTTGCTGAGTTTCTGAAGACATATCCCCAAGAATGGGAAGTTATTTTTTCGGATGATGGCTCAACCGATGGCACTGTTGAAGAAATAGAAAAGTTCATTGATAAGAATCAAAAAAAACTTCAAGGCCAGCTACGTTTACTCAAAAATATTCATGCAGGAAAAGGTCCAACCGTTCAAGCTGGAATGCTGGCCGCTCGTGGGCAGTGGAGACTTTTTACCGACTTTGATCAATCCACGCCATTAGGTGATGTGCAGAAGCTCCTTGCTTTCAGCGAAGAGTTTCCTATCATCATTGGCTCACGAGAGATCGAAGGTGCTCGAAGAGAAAGGGAGCCACTGCATCGTCATATCATGGGTAGAGGCTTTAATCTGCTCGTCCAGACTTTGGCAATCCCTGGTATTCATGACACTCAGTGTGGGTTTAAGCTTTTTTCAGGTGAAGTAACAGAACGACTATTCCCCATGATGCATGTGTATGGAAAACAAGAAGAAAGAACAGACGCATTTACCGGTGCTTTTGACGTAGAGCTTCTTTATCTTGCCCGGAAGATGAAGTATCCAATTCAGGAAGTTCCGATTGAGTGGCACCACAACCATACTGACCGAGTGAGTCCAATTAAAGACTCGTTACGCATGCTTCGTGATATTCTTAAAGTCAGATTGGCTGATCTACGCGGTGTTTACCGCTCATAGCATGCATAAAAGTACATTGTGGTTACTCTTCTACTTCGTAGTGTTATCCTTGTACGCTTTCTGGAGTTACTCACTCACTGACCCAAACTTGGTACTGAGTAGTTGGCCTCCTTACTGGAACTTTCAACAGTGGATGTGGCAGACATTTTTCTCAAATCCACAGCTTTTAACGTACAGTTACATTGGCTTGATCATTGCTGCTTTAATTGGTTGGTATAAAGCTGCTCAGTCTTTGCCAGCACAAACGAGCTATAAAAAAGTACTTTGCTACGCTCTTTTATTAAGTTTTCCGTTGTGGTTTTCCTATAACGCCTTGTCACATGATGTATTTAACTACATCTTCAACGCTAAGATGGTAGTTGTGTATCAGGAAGATCCACACGTCAGTGTAGCGCTCAATCACCCTGATGATTTATGGACGAGATTTATGCATAACACCCATACACCTGCTCCATATGGTTATGGTTGGACTGCTTTTTCGCTTTTCCCCTACATGATTGGAATGGGGAAGTTTCTTTTTACTTGGCTGGTCTTTCGAGGCATGAACGTTGTAGCACTTTGTCTCGTATTTGCTCTTCTAATTAAGTTAGCAAGGAGCTTATATATAAAAACTACTCCTAAAGACTTTGCCCTTCTCTTTTTTCATCCGTTATTACTTATTGAGGTAATTAGCAATAGTCACAACGACTTGTGGATGTTGGTCCCGGCACTAGCAAGTTTACTGTTGGTTTTAACTCCCCAGGTCAAGAAAAGTGGGTGGAAAGTACTTCTTTCTTTGCTTTTGTTGTTACTTTCTATCTCTACCAAAATGGCTACGATTGTTCTTTTGCCAATATGGCTAATTATTGTTTGGCATGGGTTAAATACACAGTTGAAATGGTTACATTTTCTTCCACGCCAGCTAAAGCGTTGGGTTGATGTTGTTACAATGCTTACCATTGAGAATTTAGGGTTTATTGCTAGCGTACTCCTCTTTTTTCCACTATTTTCGTCGAGATCACAACTCTTTCACCCTTGGTACTTACTTTGGGCGTTTAGCTGGTTACCATTAATTCGGGTGAGTTGGTGGAAGACGATTTTGTTAGCCTTTTCTGTTTCATCGTTATTCCGCTATGTCCCATGGATTTTTGCAGGAGGGTTTGAGGGTAACGTTTTACTGCAACAACAAGCTGTGACTTGGCTAGGGGCTGTGGTTGGCCTAGGATTAGTACTTAGCTATAAGAGATGCTTCAGATCATGAGAAAAGTAACGTCCTCACCAGAACAAAAAAGAAAAAGTTCTTTTCTCTTTGCACTGGGTGGTTTTTTGATTGCTTACCTCATACTGCATCTGTTTAACTTAGAAGTTTTTCCCGTCTTTGCTGACGAAGCCATCTATATCCGGTGGGCACAGCTGCTTTTGGATGACTGGAAACAGTATCTCTTTTTTGCTTTGAATGATGGTAAAACGCCATTATTTGTTTGGTTAATTGCTTTGACTCAGTGGATAACAAGCAATCAGCTCATAGCTGCGAGGCTGGTAAGCGTACTAGGTGGTCTCACACAAGCAGTGGCGGTAGCACTCATTCTCAAAGAGTTGGGAGCCAAGAGATTTACGCAGATGCTTGGTGTGATTTTAGTAACTACTTTGCCGTACTGGTTTATGTATCACCGTCTGGCAGTTATGGATGGCTGGTTAACAGCTTGGCTGTCACTTTCTTTTTGGGCTAGTCTTAAAGTAAATCAAACACGAAGCAAAAAATGGCGGTGGATAGTCATTACTGGTTTGTTTTACGGTGCTGCTTTGTGGACAAAGCTACCAGCACTTTTTTACTTACCTATCTTTGTTATCCTTCCTTTCTTTTCTACCAAACGTGACCAAAAGTATGACTTGGTGAACCTATTTCAGCTTTGTTTACCTCAGTTGTTAGCAGCCGGAGTTGGTCTTTGTGTTTTCTTTGCTTTGCTGATCTCTCCGGCGTTCGGTCAACTTTTTGCCAGAGGCCAAGATTTCTCTTTCACTCTTAGCGAAGTAGTAGCTGGCAAGTGGACGGAGTCTTTCCCTAACATGTTGCGGTTTATTGGTTACTTCGCTAGCTATCTGACTTATCCAGTTCTGCTGGCTGCAGTGGCGGGATTGTTTTCTGAGCGGGAACGAAAACGAGTCGCTCTGTTACTGCTTTGTAGCTTAATCTTTCTTTCCCCCTTTATTTTGCTTGGTAAAGTAGTTCACCCTAGATATCTGCTTCCAGCAGCACTCTTTTTAACCTTAGCAGCCTCGTTGAGCTTGGAGTCACTTTGTTTACGTTGCAGTTTGGCAGTTCAACAAGGAAAAGTACTCTGGGTTGGTGTCGCGTTTGTGATTGCTCTTCTGCTTGGTCAAGTATTTACTCAGTCAGCTGTCTTTATTTCTCATTTTTTGTTTAGCCCTGACACTACACCATTGGTGGCTGTTGATCGCACGCAATACTTAGAAGAGTGGTCCTCTGGACATGGTATTACAGAAACAGTACAGCTCATTCAGCAACTGACAGCTGATCATACCGTAGCAGTAGCGACTGAGGGACGTTTTGGCACACTGCCAGATGCCTTGCTGTTGTACTTTCATGGTAAGGATGTAGAAAACTTATATATTGAAGGGACCGGTCAATATCCCGTTAAATCATTGCCTGATTTTTTCACTGAACGGGCAAAGGATTTTGACCAATCACTTTTAGTTGTAAACTCACATCGCATGGAATTGAAACTCCCCCCCCAGGCGTTGATTGCTGAGTACTGCCGACCAAACGCCGCTCCTTGTCTTCAAGTCTGGGATGTCACGGCTTTGGTAAAGGCTGTGCCGAGTAGCCAAACCCCTTAACTGTTTTAATCATCTTTCCATAGCTACCTAACATCATCCGTAGCCGACGAATGTAGACATCAATTGTGGCATAAATAGGGATAGTTCCGTCCGGCCAAATGTGGTTAATTAACTGTTCGCGAGTAACAACTCTGCCCTGCTGACGAAGAAGATAAGAAAGAATCTGAAACTCTCGACGTCGTAATCTTAAGGCATGATTTCCTAATACGACTTTTCCTTGATCTAGTAATAACTGCACTTCGCCTAAGTGCAAAATATTATTACGTTGATGCTTGGTACTATTGAGAAGTCGTTCAATTCGCAACAACAGCTCTGTAGTCGAAAAAGGCTTGACCAAGTAATCGTCTGCTCCCTTTCTCAGCCCATATATTCGATCCTGAACGGTCGATTTTCCAGACAAGATAAGTAGCGGCGAAGTTTGATCGAGCTGAGTAATATACTCAGCTAACTCTACGCCATCTCCATCTGGTAGTGTTCTATCCAAAACAATCAATGCAGGTCGTCTCTTGCTTAAGTACTTGTAACTACTTTCGAGATTAGTCGTCGTTTCAAGTTGGTAATGGGAGGGAAGGACCTGGTGAAGACTCCTGGCAATAAGCGGATCGTCTTCAATTAAAAGAATAGTGTGCTGCATAGTTTTTACTATACGCACAAATCTGAAAAAAAACTGAAAATGATCCCAGGTAAGGATTCGAACCTTAAATAACAGGGTCAGAACCTGTTGTGATGCCATTTCACTACCTGGGAGCGAAGCTACTTATTATAGCAAGAAAACTTCTTTTCACTCCAGCGTACTAGAGGACAAACATCCCGTCTTTGTAGATCACTTTTTGAACGCCATTACAAAGTGTGGCAGTCACTGTTCTATCAGTCGTAGAAACGATGTCTGTATGTTCTGGTGAGTCGTTATATCCGAACTCTTCCCACTCTGCTTTAGTAACTTTACCAGCATCTCCGCGATAACAGTCTTTGTAAGCCATACCTATCGCTAAATGGGTGTTACCGAACGGACCGCCAATGTTTTCGTCATACAGTGTCTCAGCCATAACGTGTGTAATACGAGACATGCGTTTGTCTGTCAGTGAGTACTCACCAATTTTATCGGCATTCTCGCTTTTCAACATCTGTTGCAAGAGCGAGTTTCCAATTCGAGCGTGAGCTTCTACCACCTGACCATTCTCAAACCGTAGATCAATATCTCGCAGCACATTTCCATAACGGTAAAGTGGTTGATTAAAGTGCACTCGACCGGATGTGCCACGCCAGTTAGGAGAGGTAAAGAACTCAAAGCTGGGGACGTTACGACCACTTCCGCCTTGCCAAATTCTATTTTGGCCGAGTTGAATACGTAAATCGATATCTTCACCTTTAATATCCAACCAGTCAATTTCCAGAGCATTTAATTTGGACTTAATCTCATTTTGAAAGCTCAGCATTTTTTGCCACTCGGCAACAGGATCTTGATGATCTAAATAGCAGGCACGAATAATCTGTTCCCAATACTCTTCTAAAGAAAGACCTACTTCATCGGCTTTTGCTTGAACCCCCCACAGACCAAGTGTCCAGGTAAACTTTCCATCCACCTCTTTTTGCATTAGCCAACGGCGATAAGGATCACGAGCATCACGGGCTTTGGTAATTTTTTGTGGATCTACGTCTTTAAGCTCTTCTGGATGAACGTCTGCAATAATACCAACTTGATGATCAATCAACTTCACTCGAGCTCTGTAGTAGTCCGCTGGGAAAAAAGTTAACTGTTCATCATTAGCGAGTTCATAGAAATCTTTTTCAAAACCAGTTGGAAGAAGTCTAATAATTGGATGGGCACCAGCTTTGAGCAGAGTATTTTGCAACTCTAAGCCAAGACGCGAGGCAACATCCGGAACTGCGCACTGCACAACTTCTCCGGGCTTAACACCTTCTCCTGAGTTGAGAGCAAAGTTGATGAGTACCTTTGCATAATTTTCCAACACCTGACGTGACGGCTCATATGATGAGGCCATAAGTTCCTTACTTTTGTGGACAGTATTACTGTTGCCAACTTTCAAGAAATGTTTTTAACTTTTGAACAGCTCGATATCGATGACTGAGCGTATTTTTAACTTCCACTCCTAACTCTGCAAACGTTTGCTTGTACCCGGTCGGAATAAAAACGGGGTCATAGCCAAACCCTTCAGTTCCAGCTGCCTTTTCAGCAATCGTACCTTCGACCGTCCCTTCAAATGTATGTACTTGGTCTGAGTTGGGCAGATAGAGTGCTAAAACAGTTACAAACTGCGCGGATCGGTCTGACTTTGACTTTAACTGCTCTAAGAGATAGTCATTGCGATCTTCATCAGACCCTGGGATCCAACGCTTCGAGTGTACCCCTGGTTGTCCATCGAGTGCGGTCACCATTAAACCTGAGTCATCCGCTACGGTAGCTCGTTTTGCCTCGGCCGCAAATGCTTTAGCTTTTAAGATTGCATTCTCTACAAAAGTTTTTCCTGTTTCTTCTACGTCAAAACTAGAGGGAACTCCAGCTTCTTCAGCCGAGAGGATGGTGATTCCGTGCACTTGTAACTGCGCTTGAATTTCACGCAGTTTATTAAGATTGTTGGTAGCAAGGACCAACTCCAACATATTTACTGTCCGCCACCCAACATTCCACCAAGTCCACCAGTCATGGTTTGTAGTTTTTTGGCTGCTAGTTCTTGAGACTTTTTAATCGCACGATTGAGAATATCGATCACTTCAGGACTACTAATACCCTGGACTGATAACTGTTTAATCTTTTGATCACCTGAGATGACGACTAAAATGTCGCCTTCTTCAATACGAATTTCTTCTGCTGCCAGCTCATCCTGCATTTGTTTGGCCTGTTTACGAAGTTGGTTCAGGTCACCAAGTGCTTTGAATGGATTTGCCATAGTTGCTCCTTGAGAATAACTAGCGTAGTCTTCTCGATTTTACTACAAGATATCTTATAAGAACACCTCTTGTGCAAGTTGGACAAGTTGGTCTGTTTCACCGGTAGGGACTGCAACTGTTGAGAGAGTGTCAGCAACATGACTACTTTGAGCAAGCTGAAACTCAAAAAAGGCTGACTGACCAAGAAGAGTAGCACAAACTTGTTCTAAAATTGTTTGAAACTTAGGTTGTTTGAGTTGATCTCGATGAAACTGATAAAAAACCTCGACACAAACGTGCCCATTCGCAGTTAAAGATGCCTTACCAGATCTCAACATAGCGGCTAAGGAAGAGTTGCGCTGTTCTACGGCTGCCAAAAACTCGCTCCATTTTTCGATAAGTAACATCGATAAAGCTGGATCTCCAACCCTATCCACAACGGTTGGAGCGGTCACTCGATCTAATGAAGATGAAGTAGTTGGAGTCGCAGATACCTCAATACTTTGCTCTGGTTGAGTGGGTGTAATTACTTTTGGTTTGCTTGTTTTCCCGCCTTCCCCACCAGCTTTCTTGTCTTGTGCTCGAAAAACGAGCTCGAGAGCTTTTAACTCAATACCTAATAAAGGAATCGGTGAGACTTGAGAAACTTCAGGTAAAGAGAACTGGGTAAGAAGGAATTGACTCACCCTTTTAGCATACTTGGCTGATTTTGGTTCGGTAACGCTGGCCACTAAGTCCTGATGAAGCGTATGGAGAATGGCTGAAAGCAGTTGCTTTTGATCGGCATTTTGATCTCGCAAGCGACCCACTACTTCTACAACTTCCCGTTCTTGCTTACCGATTACAGCATCTAGTAAATCGTAGATTACTGTCGTGGGAGTCGTTCGCAGATATGTTTGAACAGTTTCGAGCGTGATCTTCTCACTTCCAGCCGAAACGGTTTCTAAAGTCTTCACTGCATCACGAAAACTTCCATCTGCTGCCTCAGCAATGGCATCAAGTGCAGCTGCATCTACCTTTAACTGTTGATCTTTAATGATGGGCTCTAGTGCTGCTTTGAGTTCATCTGGCGTTGCTTTGCTAAAACGAATCACAGTGGAGCGAGAGACTATGGTTGCTGGAACTTTATGTTCTTCGGTAGTGGCTAAGATAAAAATGACATGTGTCGGTGGCTCTTCCAGCAGTTTTAACAGTGCATTGAAAGCTTCTGTCGTCAGCATGTGAACTTCATCCAAGATGAATACCAGGTTCTGTCCTTCTTGTGGTGGGAGGTAAGCCTGTTCCTTGAGCGCACGAATATCATCGATTCCCCGGTTGCTGGCTGCATCAAGTTCATGAACAGCTAATGACCTGCCGAGCGCAATTCGCTGGACTAAATCATTATTCGTATCGGGCTCCTGATACGGAGGACCAGATCCATTAGCAGGATCGTTGAGCATGGCCGCTATAATGCGAGCAGTTGAAGTTTTTCCCGCGCCCCGAGGTCCAGTCAAAAGTAAAGCATGCGGAAAGGCTTTGGCTGTCCGCAGCTTCTCCAGCTGGGCTTTTACGCTTTGAAGATGTAAACCTGAGATAGTGGCTGGCCTATACTGGCGATACCAAGACATAGCGAACAATATACTCGTTTACTCAGCGTGATGATAGCCGAGCAAGTGCATCAAACCGTGCTCAACAAAGAAGCAGATTTGGTCATCAACTTTTTTCCCAAAACGACGAGCATTCTCTACTGCTGCCGGAAAGCTAATCACAATATCTCCAAGATGTGGCGGCATTCCCTCCGGCATGGGAAAGTCATTCATTTGATGACGTTCGTGTTGAGGAAAAGATAGCACGTCAGTTGAGCCTTCATGCTTGAGCTGGGACTCGTTGAGTACCTTAATCTTTCGTGTGCCGACAATCGAGATATCTACTTGGGCGTCTTTAATATTGTTTTCGGATAAAACAGTAAGTGCTCGTTGACGGATCATTTTTCGGTTGACAGGGTACCGAGACTGAACAAACAGGTTAATGAGGATCATAGCGTAAATCGAGTGGCCCAAGTTGAACTTGATTCATTGGGTCGTTAATAAAGAACAGTAACACATGGCCACGTGTCTGTGGAGACCAGACTTTACCATCTCGGATAGTTTCTGGCGAGCCTGCAAATTGATAGTGCATCCACTCAGATGGTCCTAGGTCGCCAATACATCCTACCACTGCACGTTGATCTGCTGGGTTAATCATCACCATTTTGCGAAACTTTAACCAACTTCGTAAAAGAGATGGTGAGCTTTGCCAACCAGGAAGGAACTCTGCTTGAACTGCAAAGTAGTACTCCTCCTGGAGAACACCGGCGGCCGTTAACTGGCCCATCTCAGTGAACCAACCAAACCCTCCCCGAACATTACGAATTCCAGCCGAGTGAATCCGTTGGTGCGTTGCTAAGGTATCTGTAGGATAGCGACGAAGGTGTGGTGCAGCTTGCATGACACCAATAGAGTGAGGTAAGCGGACATCCTCTAACTCAGCTACAACCTCAAAACCAAATAGATCGGTTAACTGTTGCTCCAAGTAGAGCTCATCTTGTTTCGGTAAGTGACCAGCGGCTTGTTGCGCCATCTGGCTCATTTTATCCATCACCGCCGTATGCTCTTCTCGAGTGAGCTGGGCATACAACGCTTCTAGTTGAGATGACTGGGCAGAGTTAGTCATGACCACATATCATCCTACACAGTTTTTGCACTGCTGAGGAGATGCTGTGCGTGTTTTAATCTTTCCAGCGTCAATTCTTTACCCAAAGCGGACATCGTGTCAAAAAGTGGAGGAGTTGCCTCTTTGCCTGTTAAGGCAACGCGAATCATCATAAAGTACTGACTTTTTTTATACTCGTGTTTTTCTTGCAGTTGTCTAATGAGGACTTCTAACTCACTCGCTTGCCAGCTCTGATTCTTTTCAAGTGCTGAGATCGTCTCACTTAATTGAGTTGCAGCTACTTCCGGGGTATTTTTTCGACTCAGGACTTGAGCTGTAACTTCAATAGGACGATAAAAGAAAGCAGTCAGCTCCTCAATATCTTTAAGCGTAACGAGTCTTTCTAAGACTAATGGTAAGAGAATATCCATTCTTTCTCGGGGAAAGTCAGCTGGTAAGTAAGGTTCAAGTCTCTTTACCAACTCTTGTCTAGAGAGATTCCGAATATATACCCCGTTCATCCAGTCCAGCTTTTTTGTATCAAAAACTGGTCCTGTCTTTTGGATGCGGTCAAGGGACATGATCTTTAAAAACTCGTCAAACGAAAAAATTTCTTCTCTATTTGGATGTGACCAACCGAGTAAAGCAATAAAGTTGAGTAAAGCTTCAGGTAAGTATCCTTTTTCACGGTAGCTCAAAATCGAGACATCATTTTTTCGCTTGGAGAGCTTGCTCTTGTCGGCATTGCGAATTAGTGGCATATGGGCAAAAACTGGTGGTTGCCACTTAAACGCTTGATATAACAGTAAGTGCTTTGGTGTACTACTAATCCACTCTTCACCGCGTAAAACGTGTGTAATCTTCATCAAGTGATCATCTACTACTACGGCAAAGTGATAGGTAGGAAAGCCGTCTGATTTCAGCAATACACCGTCATCCACATTTTTAACGTCGAACTCAACGTGTCCCCGAATTGCATCTTCCCAACCAATTACTCCTTCATCAGGCATTTTTAAACGGACAACGTATGGTGTCCCACTGTTGAGCATCTGACCAACTTCTTCCTTGGTCAGATTGCGGCAGTGGCGATCATACCGAGGCAGCTCGCCCGCCTTTTTTTGTGCCTCGCGCATCTTAGTTAACCGTTCAGGTGTGCAGAAACAGTGATACGCGTGACCTGTGGTGAGGAGTTGATCAATATACTCTCGATAAATATTAAGACGCTCAGACTGTTTATACGGTCCGTAAGGTCCACCTTTTTGAACTCCTTCATCGTAATCAATTCCCAACCACTCGAATGCTTCGTAAATCTTCTCCTCCGCACCTTCAACAAAACGAGTTCGATCAGTATCTTCAATTCGTACCACGAACTGCCCACCAGTTTGCCGAGCTAAAGCCAGGTCAAACATTGACATCCAGGCTGTACCAACGTGGGCAATGCCAGTTGGACTTGGGGCAATACGAGTGCGAATTGGGTTCTGTGTCATGAGATGATTATACTCGATCTGAGAAAGTTCTGATCAAACTAACGAATTGGAACGCCATCTGTTGTTGACTGGTAGTACAGTGGATCAATTGCTGGTACGTAAGCTAAGAATCCACCATCGCCTTCAAACACATAGATGGGCTGCATGTAGTCTTGTTCTTCCGGATCGTCATAGTACCCAAGTACTACATTACGAATGACAGCAATGTCGCTCGTTCCTGGGTTGGCAACGTACGCTTCGCCAGCTTGAACGATCTGCCACGCTGACTGAACGGTACGAAGGGGGTATGTATGGCGCTCGGTGTAGTCGATTGGCTGATAGTGATAGTGGAGGTCCACGATCTGATCTTTTCCAGTCAGGGCTCCTGTCACCATTCCATGCAAGGCTCCTTCATCTCCATCTGGCGTAAAGAAGCGCTTATCGCCATCAATTGGAAAACGGGGAATGTCGACTCGTAAAAAGTCTGCGTCTGAAAGTGAAACGGCTGGCTCCAACTCTCCACCAAGCGATTTATAGTAAGAAACATACCCTGAAGAAGTAGCAATATCATTGGGTAACTGTTGCCCCGCATTGACGAATGCTTTCACTACCGAGACAGCATTGCTTTCATTGGGTAGGTTCCGGTTGGTCAGAAGCTCTGAGCGAGAGAGGTAATCGCTAGTGAGGTCAAAAGAAAAGTTTCGAACATTCATTTCTAAGGTTGACTGAATAGGTGTGGACTTGGTCCAGCGATAGAGCGTGTTACTTAAAACAGTCGGTGTAAAGACATAGCCATAGTTAGCTGCAATTTCTTTGGCACGTTGATCTGCCAAGAGACTCAAACTAGAACGAGTCATCAGGAATACTTTGGCTCGGTCGCCAAAATCAGGTAAGCGACTTTGAGGAATCTCAATTTCGTAAGAACTCGGCTTGTCAGTTAGTGTCTGTTCAGGAAATCGTAAAGTTGGAAGAACACCAAACCCTACTGTGGGAGGTGGAGGCGGATCAGGGTACAACATCTTGTAGTAAGCGTATCCTGCCGTAAAAGCAAAGCGACCAATGATCAGTGCCACCAACGCAATAGATCCAAACTTGATTGTTTGCCTACCCAGATATGCAGCTCGTGTAAGATTAAAAGGTTGCGGAGTTGCCATGATGCTGTCCACATTCAGTGTAGCAAAAATTATCGCACATTACTTGATCGGTGCTTTCTCAACTTGCCATACATAGTTGGAGTTTAACCACCCTAAAAGTTGAAGCATTTCAGGATAACGCTGCTTACTCCCTAGCATGACTACAATCTTCCTTCTTCCATCATGTTCTTCAGCAATGACTAGATTCTCACCTGCGGAGTTCGTTGTTCCGGTTTTCACCCCGATTATTCCCGGTTTCATACCCAAAAGCTCGTTTCTGTTTACTAAGGGGTGAGTTAACTTTCCAGAAGTGTCACTGACTGTTTGATACTTCGTGCGGACTAATTGAGCCAGGAGTGGATCTTCCAGAAGCTGGCGCGCTAAAAGAGCTAAATCAGCAGCTGTGCTTTGCTGTTCAGCATCATCTAATCCAGAAGCATTCTTGAAAGTGGTATTTTTCATTCCAATTCGTTTTGCTTCAAGATTCATTAACTCCACAAACCGAGGGTAGCCACCTGGAGCATTGTTTGCCAAGACAAACGCAGCGTCATTTCCCGAATGAATTAAAAGTACCGCCAGCAAATCCCTGACTTTCAACTGTTCTCCTATAGCAAAACCTGTTGAAGAGCCATCGGCAAACGCTTCTTCTCTCACCGTTAATGGCGTATCCAAGTCGTAAATCTTTCTTGCTACTAAGGCGGTCATCATCTTAGCTGTAGAGGCCGGATATCGCTTTTCATCTCCTTGAAGTTGAAAAAGAGTAGTTCCCGTCTCAGAGTCTTCGACGAATATAGAGGTAGCACTGATCGTTGACAGCTTAGCTGCATCTAGCACGCTGCCGGTATAGACCGGTACGGTTACTTGATCTGGTAATTGCGAGAGTGTTTGCTCAATTTTGGCGAGATGAACTTCTTGCTCTCCTACGCGTTGTTGAATTACAAAACTCAACGCACCTAAGCCGAGCGCCAAGATAACCAAACTCATCACTACCGCAGACTTCGTCATTTGATTATTTGACCATTCTTGACGCTCACTGTCGAGCCACAAGCTTACTTACTTCTTTGCTACTTTAGGCAACACAATCTGGAGGTGAAGCTCTTTAAGCTGTTCGTCGCTGACTGTACTCGGTGCATCCATAACTGCTGTTTTTCCAGATGAGGTCATCGGGAAAGCAATGACTTCACGGAGCGAATCTTCATTGGCAAGCATCATGACGTGTCGATCTAACCCCAGAGCAATTCCGCCATGAGGTGGTGTTCCCACTTCAAACGCCTCTAGCATATGACCTACGCCATCTTGAATTTCAGCATCAGAGTAACCCATGACCTTAAACGTAGCTCGTAAAAGCTCAGGCCGATGTGCTCGGATACTTCCTCCACCTGCTTCATAACCATTACAGACCAAGTCATATTGGGTGGTTAGAATCTCACCGACTCGTTCACCTTTAAGCAACCACTCTTCGTGTTCAGGGATGGGTGAACTAAATGGGTTGTGTGTGAAAGTCCAGCCGCTCTTTCCGTCCATGACTTCTGCAGCATCACTGGTATCGACTTTCTTAAAGAAAGGAAAGTTGATTACCCAAGCGAAAGAAAGTACCCCGGCTGCTTTTTCTTCTTCGGTGCGTAAGTCAAACTTGTCAGCTCCAAACTTAGCCATTGCGTCTTTGTAATCAAAAACTGGGAATGTTTCATCTTTTAACTTTCCCCCTACTGCTTTGACTGACTGCTTGACGACATCTTCTACCGTTTTCATCACATCTTCTCGTTTGACAAAACTCATCTCCAAGTCAAGCTGAGTAAACTCAAAACCACGATCAGCACGTAGGTCCTCGTCACGAATACACCGAGCAAACTGGAAGTAACGCTCAACTCCTGCAGTCATTAATAGCTGCTTATACTGTTGAGGACTTTGAGGCAGCGCGTAAAACTTACCTGGCTGTAATCTGGAGGGGACTACAAAGTCGCGAGCCCCTTCTTTGGTAGACTTTGTCAGCATCGGAGTCTCTACTTCGGTAAACTCGCGCTCATAGAGCGCTTCTCGCATCGCATGGAAGTAATCCGAGCGAAGTTTAACAATCTTACGCATTCTTTCTCGGCGTAAGTCCAGATAGCGATAGCGCAAACGTGACTCTTCATTGATATCTCTGCCATCTTCATCAACTTGGATAGGGAGTTCTTTAGCAGGGTTGAGGATGGTGTACTCTTGCACGTCAAACTCAACTGTTCCTAAGGGACTATCAGCGTTAACCATTTTCTCTGGTCGTTGCTTGACTAGGCCAACTAGCTCCACCACTGATTCAGTAGTTAACTCACCCATTTTTTTGTAACCAACACACTGAATGACTCCCGTACGGTCTCGCAAGTCAATAAAAGTAATCTTGCCGTGATCACGTTTGGTTTGCACCCAACCGCTAATCTTGACTGTTTGGCCCACAGCCTGGGCTGTTTCCCCAATTGGGGTACGTGTCATTTCTGACATAACGCTCCTTTTGTACTACTCGGTTTCTTTTACTAAAAAAAGCCTGCCCACTCACGAACTTCTTCATGAATGAACAGGCTTTCTCTAAGAGAAAAGGTGCCAACCTGATCTGTACTTTGTTTCCGCGATTCAGTCGCGACTGATCTTTCTGCCACGGGTGTCACAAGTCCGAGGTCATAATGAAAGATATTAAGATCTTTATATTGTACTGAAGAATAAAGGAAAACTCAATCTTACTTTCCAGCTGTGCCGTTACTTCCATTCCGCTGTCGACGCTCCATTGCCTGCGCTGCAACTTTCTCAGCCCGCAGCTCATCTTCCTGAGTCCGCCGTTCCATTATGGCAGCTATCATCCGTCTCATTTCATGTTTGTCATCATACACATCACCACGATCGTCTACGTGCACAACCCAGCCAATTCCATTGGGTAAACCAACTACAAAACATCGTGTATCGTGGCTAGATTTAAATCGCCAAACAGGTTCTCCATTTGGTCCTCGCACTTCCGCTAAACGAATACCTTTCCCAGGCTTGTCTTTAGTAGCCATGTTGTACTCATCGGTAAATGCTTTAATTATCTCTGCAATTCGTACAAACTTCCCTTTTGCGCCAGGATTTTTAACTTCATCCCATAGATCTCGATCAAAGACTAAAATTTGAGGAAAGTAATAGCTTTCTTCTCGCTCAACTGCCGTACCAGGACTAACCTCTTTTTTCAAAGCAGTGGGTTGGATGTTGACGTCTCTCTGTTCGGGAGACATAGCCGCTTTACGTTCGGCATACTCTTTTTTTCGTCGTTGACGGTCTCCTTTTTGACCTACTTGTGTAGATTGCTGAGTGAGCTGTTCTTCATCAGTCTTTTTAACTTCTTCAATATTCACCAGACCAAACATTTGCCTTACGTGCTGAATGATAGCTAACTCGGTGTCATAACTGACAGCATGTTTGTTAGCTACGGGTAAGTGGACAAAGAGTTGATTCTTGATTACATCTACCCGGCAACGGAACTTAATCGTTTCTTCCCGAACTTCTCCATCTTGTGTCTGACCATCAGCTGTAATCGCTACCTGAACATCAATGCCATAACTTTCTTCACCAGTCCTTTCGACAAAGAAGAAGGAAGTATACTGTTTTCCTCTGAGCAGAGTTTTCTCGATTGGATAGAGCTCATCACCTACTAAAAGTTGTACCGTATCGTAGTTGCCAGTTTGGAGAATCTCTTCAATCTTGTCACCCACAGCATAGTAGGAAGGAATGTTACGACTAGAGTCAAAAATCCGTTGAGGGATATCGGCAGCCTCACAAGCGATTTGATACTCAAAGTGCTTTGATCCTTTAATAAAGTACTCGCTAACAGCTTGATACCAAGCTGCATTCGGATCATCGCTTTCGGCTAATCGAGATAAGTTATAAACAAACTGTTGATAGTTCGCTGATCCGTTAAAGTCTTTCTCAATCAAGCCTGCAGCAAGATGATAGTTGAACATCTGAGCATGAAACTCTGCCACTTCGCCGCGAGCTTCAACTTGAAAGCGATTAAGCTCGCTCACCAAGTGAAGCGTAGCTAAATGGCCAGTGTGGTGAGGATTTGCCAACGCATTAGGCAGCTCGGTTAAGAAGTCACAAAAAAGTTGATAAAGAGGAATACCTTGTTTAACAGCTTCTTGCAAAAAAGCCGGAATTTTCTTGAGTTCTTCGTGAGTAAGACGAAGTTCATAAGTATTGATTAAGTCAAAGAAAATGCGTGCCAGTTGTTCCTTGCTCGTTTTCTCGCTACTCAAAATAAGTGGCTGCTCCTCTGCTTCATATCTCACTACTGGCACAAATAGTTGGGCTAAGTCACGATACTCTGCTGCCTTAACTCCTCGACGATCTTGTTTTGCCTTCCTATGAGAGTGATTAACCACAATCTGTCCCAACTTTTGTGTTTCAGCTGGAACTCCAAATTGGTTGTACTCGTCCGCAGCAGTTGGAGGAATCATCCGCGTCATCCAAAGTGCGTATTGGCTATCTGTGTTCTCGACCATCACACGGACGGTTGGAGCAAACATGTTATAACGGGTAAAGTACTGGGAGTACTCAGTAGAGTTTTTGTAACGTTTTACGACGTGTGAATGAACTGGGCTATTACGCGGATTATCGATGAACTCCTGAGCTGCTCGCTCCAGCTCTTGTACAGCCAAAATAATTCGACTGTAAAAACCCAATCGTGCCATGGTCATTAAATCTGGATTATCTCTGACAAACTCCAACATACCTGGACGATTAACCTCAACATTGAGCTGTTGATAGTCACTAGTGAGATGCATTAACTTGGCTGCAATACGATGTGTCTCGGCAGAAATTTTTAGCGTATCCAACAGAGCTGCCTTTACCACATCTGCAGGCAATACCCCAGTTGACTCGGCTCTAGTTAAATCGTAGAGGGGAACTCGTCCCCGCGAAGTTTCTTTTCGTGTCATATACAGATTCCAGATTCAGCAGCCTATAATTCTATCTTTATTTGCTCTTTTTTTCAATGGTAATGAGTAAAAGTGATATACTTCCTCTTCACCTTTTCTCCAGAGAAGTGTCATATGCATCAAGAGAACCCTCAGTTTTGGGATGAGTTGCGCCGAATAAACAAGCTTTTAGGTGGTGATGTGATTGGAATCGAGACAGGTGGCGAAGCACCAGAAAGTATTAGAGTAGACTTTGGCCAGCTTGAACAGAACCTGACACTAAAAGGCGGTGAGTCTGCTCATAAAATTCACCGTATGTTTCAGGATCAAGCTGTAGGCTTACGTGCCCTTCTTCAGTTGGTTGAACTTGCCGGCAAAGATCGTTGGCGAGTACGACTAGAGCTCCTGTATACACAGGCATTACTAGGTTTTATCTCTATAGTTGTCCGGGTAGTAGCAGAGTAGCAAAGGTATTGATATAATATACGTTGTAGTCTGTTCTTCAGTGAAGGTGCTGGCAACATCTGAGAAGAAAAGCGTACAGAAAAGTGGGTTGAGACTTGGACATCATCTCAACCAATAAGGGTGGAACCACGAGTTTCTTTGAGACGCGTCCCTTTCTTCTTTACATATAAAGAAGGACGGGGCTTTTTTATTGCTTCAACTTGGCGCACAATGTGCCTACAGTCAATCAAAAGCCAGCGTTCAGAAAGGATGACATGTCATCCCAACCTACCTTTGAAGAAATTGTTGCTTTAGCTAAACGTCGTGGTTTTGTCTTTCCAACTTCTGAAATTTACGGCGGACTGGCCAACTCTTATGACTACGGTCCAATGGGAGTAGAGCTCTTACGCTCCATTCGCAATCTGTGGTGGACAGAGATGATTCACAAACGTACTGATATGGTAGGTTTGGACTCTCAGATCATGCTTCATCCAGAAACGTGGGTAGCCTCTGGGCATGTTGCCTCATTCAGTGATCCCCTCGTTGAAGATACAGTCACAAAAAAGCGGTACCGAGCCGACCATCTGATTGAGTCGTGGTTAGAGAAACATCCCGAGGTAGAAGTTGGCGCTGTCGAAGATATGAACCTAGCCGAAATGGGAGCGTTTATTAGTGAAAGAAAGGTCCTTAGCCCTGATGGAAACCCTTTAACAGAGCCTCGCACCTTCAACCTACTCTTTGAAACTGCAATTGGTTCGGTGGCTGGAGAGAAAGCCAAAGTTTATCTCAGAGGAGAAACTGCACAAGGAATCTTTAGTGACTTCAAGAACATTCTGGACTCTACTCGCGTCCAACTTCCATTTGGGGTGGGACAGATTGGGAAAAGCTTCCGAAATGAGATCACAACTGGACAGTTTGTTTTCCGTACTCTTGAGTTTGAACAAGCTGAAATTGAGTACTTTTTCGATCCAAATAAAACTGAGTGGCAGCCATTATTCCAAGAATGGCGTGATTACATGTGGAAGTTTGTGACGGAGAAGTTAGGCGTCAATGCTGAGAACCTCCGCTGGCGTCAACACACTGACAAAGAACGTAGTCATTACAGTAAAGATACCTATGATTTGGACTATAACTTCTCTTTCGGTTGGAAAGAGTTATGGGGAATTGCCTATCGTACAGACTATGACCTCAAGCAACACATTAAACACTCTGGTCAAAAGCTTGAGTATACCGATCCTTTCACTGGTGAGAAGATCGTTCCTCATGTCATCGAACCAGCAGTCGGGGTCAACAGAATGTTTCTAATGGTTCTGACAGATGCTTATTGGAAAGATGAAGAGCGTCAGCGCGTTGTCTTGCGCTTAAAGCCTGAATTAGCGCCATACAAAGTGGCAGTCTTCCCCTTGGTCAAGAATAAAGAGGAAATTGTCTCTAAAGCCAAGGAAGTATTTAGTTTGTGTGCTGACCACGTCCGAACTGCCTGGGACGAGCGTGGAAATATTGGAAAGCGCTATCTTAGTCAGGATGAAATTGGAACTCCAGTCTGTATTACTGTTGACTACCAAACGTTAGAAGATGGCACCGTAACTTGGAGAGATCGGGACAGTGCTGAACAAGTAAGAGTGAAGATTGAAGAGTTGGTGAAGAGGTTGAGGTAAGAGTATCGCTGAGAATGTCGAGACGCAAATATACAAATACTCCTTTACCAATAGTACTAGTGCTTGGAGCGGCTGTTTTTCTCTCTATTTTCTTTAATGCAACTCAGAATCGAGAAGTTAATATTGTTATTTCCGGTTGGATAGTATTACTGTGTCTGTTAGTCTTTGTAAGCTTTATTGCATTTTACATTTTTCATCTCAAGCTACAGAAAGAAAAACTCCGCGCTCTTCGAATAATTGATATTGCTGCTATGTCTGGTAGAGATTTTGAAAAGTACTTAGTTTTTCTTTTGTCACATCAGGGGTTTACAGCAATTGAGGCTACCCAGATATCGGGGGATTTTGGTGCCGACATCCTAGCGTATAAAGACGGGAAAAAGTACGCTATACAAGCAAAACGGTACACAAAACCAGTTGGTGTTACAGCTTTATATGAGTGCTTTGGTGGACAGAAGTACTATCACTGTGATGAATGTATCATTATTACTAACTCATACTTCACACCTGCAGCTAAAGAGCTTGCTGAAAAGTCCTCAACTCAACTAATTGATCGAGACACTCTCGCTCGGTGGGTATACGAGCTTCAGCACTAAATAGTATCTAAAATACTTGACTATATCGACTTCCTCCCCGATACTTCATCTTTATGAATTCTCGAGGCCTAGAACTTAGTCCAGGACATCGTGAGGAGATTGAAAAGTTCCTCAAACCGATTCCGGAGCCGCTTTTACCAGATGAACTCATTCGTCATGCACGAGAACAGGGTCACGTCGAAACTCTGATGTTAGTTCTTAACCAAGAGCTTGGAAATACCGCTTTCATGATGGAAGCTCTAGAGGTGCTGGTCGTTGATCTACAGGAGAAAGTTGAAGTTCTCAGTGAAGAGAATATTTCTCAAGTTCTAGTACTCTTGGAGACGTTCGACGAAGTAATGAATAAAGGTACTCAAAATGCTCACGTCATTATTGACTGTTTGGCCAGAATTCGCCAAGCGGATCAAGAAGTGGTCGGAACCGGTGGTGACTCTCTATTTTCTGCCAAGTCGTTGGAGTACATTGAGCTCATCATTCAAGACTATCAGGTACTTCAAAACGTGCTCGCAGAAAAAGCTGAAGGCTTTAATGAAGCATATATTGCTGCTTCCGAAAAGGTGAAACGTTTTTTAGAAAAAGACGAAGACGCTACGTAAATTAACGTTTTTCTTCAACAATTTTTGTCCCCAGAGTCACCACTTTACTGGCGGCTTCTCGTAACTCTCGAGTACGTTGAGAGAGCTGTTCTCGGGTTGGTAAACGATTAGCTCGTTCGCGCAAAGATTGACGTTGCTGGCCGTTTTCATGAACCGCGGCAACCTCTGGTACGATAGTACCGGTAAACTGAGAATTTTCTCTATTTAAAATCATATGTAGGATATTATATCCGATAGTAATTTTAGTGTCATCAAGGAATTATCGAAATGGCTTTAATCAGCAATCAAAAAGCGGTGTCTGATAATAAGAAAA
>DBDU01000016.1 GCA_002293725.1 Patescibacteria group bacterium UBA924 | reverse complement strand
AGATGTGTATAAGAGACAGTGAACGAACTTGCTCAAAAACATAAGGAAGCACAGTTTGAGTTGATTGATCTTAAGGATGTGAACTTGCCATTCTTAGATGAGCCAATTCCGCCGGCAATGGATCAGTATCAGAATGAACATACGAAAAAGTGGTCAAAAGTTATTGATGAGTCCGACGGCTTTATTTTTATCACACCTGAATACAACCACTCATTTCCAGCGTCATTAAAAAATGCGATTGATTTTTTGGCCCGTGAATGGGGATATAAACCCGTCTCTTTTGTCAGCTATGGCGCTCAAACTGGAGGGTCAAGGGCAATCGAGCAACTTCGCCAAGTAGTAGCTCACTTAAGAATGTACGATCTCTCTGAACATATCGTCATTCCTGATTACTGGAATCAGCTTAATGCTGAGCAGAAGTTTGTGCCAACCGAAGCACAGAATGAGCAAGCTGAAAAAGTTATTACTGGAACAGTGTTCTGGGCAGAACAGATGAAAAATGCCAGAAAGCTATTAGCTAAAGCAAGTTAAGTACACAGAGTTCTAAACAGTGGGTTTGTTTTGCCAAAGGCCGACTAAGTTTCCTTCACTATCACGGAAACGGGCAATCAGACCCCTGTTTGGAATACTAATTGGTTCGTCAACGACCGTTCCGCCGTTTCGTTTAACGATCTCTAACTGCTGTGCTACGTCTGAGACCTCAATGACCACTAATGGACTACTATTGTTTACTCTTCTAAAAGAACCATTAATAGCGCCTGGGCGAGTGGGTTGGCCGTCGACGCCAGATTCTGCAGTTGAAACGAGGACGTTATCAGGGTCGAAGTTAGTCGTAATCCAACCAAATACTCGTGCATAGAACTCTTGCGCACGATTCATATCTTTGACCGGAAGTTCAAAGTGAATGACACTGTTCATAATCACCCCTTTAAGTCTTTGTCGCTATACACACTATACATCAAGAAAGCCAATCGAGGAGTGCAGCAGCTGTCCAGGCTTGATATCGGCAGCCTTTTTTGCCTGTAGGAGAGATGTACTCAGAGTACACACCTGGCTTAACAGAACAGTACAGTTCAATTGGGCAGCCAAAGTAAGACAAAGGAATTAGCGAGGCTGTTCTGAGTGCTGAAGCTTGGGCATGAAAGCCCCACTTTACTAAACCCTCATAAATGAGGCCGTTGAAGAACGGCCAGAAGCTCCCGTTGTGATACGACTGATTTGACGGATCAAAGGTGGGTGAGAGTTGGCTCATGGTGCGAATCCCGGCGAGTTCATCAAACAAGTCTTTGGCAAATGCTCTTTCTACCCAAGCATGCATAGTGATACGGTCAATAATCGCTTCTGGTTGTCCATTCTGCGGTTGGTAGTCTGCCCACAGACAGAGTAAAGGGTTTCCAGTCACCGTTGAGACAGGTTTTTTATTGCCATCCAATGCTTGGTGTGCATAGATTGGTTTACCGAACCTATCTCTGATCACAAACTGTCTGTTAAACGTTACCTTCAGCTGTTGGGCAAACGCTTCCAGCTGTTGAGCAAATACGTACTGGGTATCGCGGGCGGCGAAAAATGCTGCCCAAGTTTTTAAGGTTGCCCAGGCAATAGCTTGGACTTCCACAGCGGCAATAGGATAAATTGGGAACTCACCTTGTGCCGAAGTGAGACATGCAAATGAGTCGGTCCACGACTGAACTACTAAACCCCCGTGTGTTCGTTTAGAGGGGAGTTCATACTCGATCAAGAAATCACGATCTTTATCGCCATCAGTAATGAGCCATTTAAGTCCTGCTTCTACGTGAGGGAGGACTCGTAAGAGAAAGTCATTATCTTGGGTTACTTGCCAATAACGATAGTAGGCGAGAAGGAGTAGGGGTGTTGAATCTACTGAGTCATAGTTGCGTAAAATCTTATCTGGATAGACATACCACGGTTTAGGGCGGTTAATTAACCGATCATAGTTCGACTGACGAAACTCATGAATAAACTTTCCCGGCTCTTCCCCACTTTCTAAAACGTAGTTTTGACCTTGCAACAAAGTGTGAGTGAGTAAAGTACGTCGGCAGATATCGAGCAACTTTTGGTCCGGTTTTTTCTTACACACTTCTAAGAGTTTGAGAATACTAATCGCACTATCTCTACCAAAGAGACAGCCATACGCTTCCTGACGACTTGAGGCTGCAATCCCTTGTTCATCTGCAAGATCAAGGATTGAGTCGTACGCGGTTTGATAAAGGAACTGGAGTTGATCAGGACTAAGAGGTTCAACCATGGGCAAATTCAAGTAGCTACTATCCCACAGTATCTTCTTACAATCAATTATATCGATATGAATCAGATAGTGGCAAAGTTGCGTAGCTGAATGGATGGAGTGGGACACTTTCTCTCTGTTGAGCTCTTTTTAAAGCGATTAGGGTATAGAGACGTTCGTACTCATCTACCATTTTTTTAGCCGAAAAGTGACGTAGCGCACGTTGACGGCAATAGAGGCGATTCAGCGAAGTCGTTTGCGGAATGTAGCTCGCCATCTCATCAGGATTTTCAGCCACGTAGCCGGTTTTTCCGTGTTCAATAAGTTCAGGAATAGATCCGTTCCTTAGCGCTACTACTGGGCAGCCGCAGGCCATCGCTTCAATTAAGGTCAAGCCAAATGGCTCTCGCCACGTTCCAGGGTGAAGAAAACACATCGCATTCATCATTAATTGGTTGCGTTCGGCTTCGTTGACTTCCCCTACCCACTGAATGCGATCGGACAGATATGGGGCAACTTCTTGGTCAAAGTACTGTTGCTGCTCTGGATCACATTTTGCAGCCAAAATCAGAGGTAGTTTAAGTTTATGAGCGAGCTGCACTGCTAAGTGTGTGCCTTTTTGGGGTGTAATTCTACCTACATACAGTAGGTACTCACCATGAACTAAAGAGTAAGGATAGTGCTCCATAGGTAGGCCGTTATGAATAGTAGCGACATGATTCATCCCTAGAGTGTCTTTGGCATGATCATGAGAGATGGTGACTAAGTGCGTATTCCTTAACTGACGGAAAACATCAATGTTGTGATCAAAAAAGGCTCCATGCATTGTTTGAATGACTGGAGTCGGAGAGATCTGAGCCGTAGGCAAGCTAAACACGCCACAGTGATCATGAATCAGGTCAAACTCTGGGGCACGCTCGTACGCTGCGCCGATATGACGAAGTGTCCACCCGTTCCGTTCTCGGGTATCTGTTACTCCTGCTTCACGTAAGCTTTTGGGACAGATTGCCGAGAGTTCGGCTCCGGTAATGGTGTCACCACTAGCAAAGAGCGTAACTTCGTGACCGCGACGAACAAGCTCTTCCGTCAGTGCTGAGATGACTCGTTCGGTACCGCCGTATTTACGAGGTGGTACTCTTTCAATAATGGGAGCGATTTGTGCAATTTTCATAATACGAGGATCATGACCTGCACAGTTTAAGAAAGTTTGAAGACAACGTAAGAAGTTAACAAGAAGATCTCACCGAATTTTAGCTACCGCGCTTCTCTTTTAAGAGTAACTCCATCGCATGTTTTAGTGATCCTGCTTTTTTCACTTGACCAGCATTAACGAAGAAGATCTCGTCTGCATTCTCAATTGTATTGAAACGGTGAGCAATGATAACTTTGGTAGTTTCTTTTGATAACTTAGCTAAAATCTCATCGAGGAGTTGTTCAGTCATGGTATCAATATTTGCAGTTGCTTCGTCGAGAATAAGCAAGCGGGGTTTTCGTAAAACGGCTCGAATGAAAGCAATCAACTGTTGTTGACCTAAGCTCAAAGACTGTCCTTTGCTTCCGACGGTAACGTCCAAACCATGGGGGAAACGTTTCAGTAAATCCGCCAAACCGAAGTCTGCTAAAACCTTTTCTAACTCTTTCGGACTTAGCTGGCCAAACTCTTTATTCCCATAAAGAATGTTCTCACCAATTGTGCCTGAAAATAGGAACGGTTCTTGTAAGATAAAGCCAATTTTTTGAGTGCGAGTTTGGCTGGAAATGCTACGGATATCTTGACCCTCGAGCAAGACACGACCTTTGGTAGGGTCGAAAAGGCGAGACATCAGGGAAGCAATAGTAGTTTTTCCGCCACCAGTAGGTCCGACGAATGCATACGTCTTCCCCGCTTGTAAGGTAAAAGAAATATCATGCAGCACGTCTTTTCCTTGATCGTAGGCAAAGCTGACGTGGTCAAATCGTAACAGTTCGGTTTTTTTCGCAACTGTTTTTGCAGAGGTGGACGTCACCTCCATATCAGAGTGGAGTCCCAGAATCTCGGCAATTCTATCCCACCCAGCGAGTGCGACTTGAAAAGTAGACCAAATGCTGGCAACTTGCCGAATCGGATCGTAAAAGCGGTTGACGTAGCTGACATAACTTACTAACAGACCAATCGATAAGTTTCCTTGCAAGATGAGCATCAAGCCATAAAACAGCACCACGCACTGTGCAATGTTAGAAGCTAAACCGTAGATGGGGATGAGGGTATTGTTGGCGATGCCAGCGCTGATAGCGCTTTGATAGTTTGCTTCATTGACCTCGCTAAAACGATCGCGGAAGTAGTCACGTCGATTAAAGACTGTAATTAACTTGAAGTTCTCGAGTGACTCAGAAACTTCCGCACTCATCCCCCCAACCGCTCGCAAACTTTTGGCATTCGCTTGTTTGATCCAGGCTGATAAGAATTGAGTGAGGAAAAAAAGAACAACTGCCGGAAGGAGTGCTGCCACGCCTAAGCGAGGATTGAGAATCAATAAAAAGATGGCAGCTCCTACCATCAAGAACATATTACTCATGAACTGGACTAAACCTTGGGAGAAGAACTGATTTAACTTGTCGGTATCATTATTAATACGGGAGATGAGATCACCAACTTTATTCTGTTGAAAGAAAGCGAGTGGCAAGCTCTGAAGTTTAACGAAGATCTCGCTGCGTAAGGTGAATAACAGTCGTTGACCCACGGCACCCATTAAACTGGTTTGAAAGTAGCTTGCTATAGCCGCGGCAATATAAATCACCAGTAAGACTCCCCCAGCCTGTAGCACACCTCCGAAGTTACGGGTTTCAATAAACTGATCTACCGTGTAACCGATGACAAGGGGACCCAATAAGTTGGCGAGAGATCCGAGTACCACCGCCACAAGTGCGCCAACCAGCTGGGCACGTTGATGACGTAGAAGCGGCCAGAAGCTGCGAACAGCACCTAGCACAGAATCGGATGAGCTAGTGGTATTACTCAGTTGATACTTCATATTGACTGGTACTCTTTTGCGACTCATACATCTGGATATACTCTGGTGAGTCTTGTAATAACTGCTGATGTGTTCCTTTGGCAATAATCTCGCCTTCCATCAGTAATAAAATTTGATCGTAATCTTGGACAGAAGCAATTTTTTGAGTAACAGAAATCAACGTAATATCTGGATAGTTTTGCTGCACATTCTTTAAAATTTTTCGTTCTGTTTTGAGGTCAACGCGAGCGGTGAAGTCATCTAAGAAAAGGACTTGTGGATTAAGAGCCAGAGCTCTGGCAAGCATCAGTCGTTGTTTCTGACCGCCCGATAAACTGGTTCCACGTTCTGAAATAACCGTTTCTAGTCCTTTAGGTAATGACTCGATAAAACTAGATAATTCAGCTGTTTGAATAGCTTTCTGAAGTGCTTCGTCCGAAATATCCTGACTAAAGTTAATGTTTTCCCTAATGGTCATGTTAAAGACTACGCTCTCCTGAAAGACCATTCCTACCCGGCGGAAGAGTGAAGTTCGATCGTACTCGGAAATTTTCTTGCCATCAAAAGTAATCGAACCACTGGTAGGTGGAATCAGTCCGACTAAAAGTGAAAGTAGCTGGGTTTTGCCAGCGGCAGTGGGCCCAATTAGCGCGGTTCTGGTGCCCGCTTTAATCGTAAAAGAAGCATCTTTCAAAATAGTTTTTGGACCCAAAAGCAAGGAAACATTTTTGGCTTCAATTTTTCCTTGCAGATGATCAGCACTCAGCGTGCCAGCTTCAATAGGATCAGGCGTCTGTAAGACAGCTTGAATGCGTCCGTAAGATGCAGCTGAACGGGCAATCACGTTGCTCATAAAGCCGATCATGATGATCGGAAAGATTAAGATCGAAACATAACTGTTAAAAGCGGTGAAGCTTCCCAAAGTCATCTCGCCATTAATCACAAAGTTACCACCTAAGACAACGATTGCTAAAACCGCTAAGCTGCCAGTGAAAGTAATGATCGGAATCAAGCTGGAAAAGTAGCCCAAAATCTTCATGCCAGTTTCGGTGGCTGCTTGGTTAGCTTGGGCAAACTTATTGTTCTCTTGGTTCTGTGAATCGAGAATGCGAATAAGTCCGGAGCCCAAGATGCTTTCATTAATGACTTTATTTAGCCAATCAATAACTTCTTGACCCTTAATAAACAGCGTCTGCACGCGGCTGAAAATCACTCGAAAGGCGATTCCGATAATGGGAATGATTAACAACACGACTAAAGCCAGCTTCCAATCGGTGATCAACAGTAAGATGCTTGATCCAATGATCAACAACAGTGACGAGACAATTCCAGCTACCGCCTGAGCAATAAAGGTTTTGATCGCATCGATGTCGGAGGTTAAGTTCGTTAACAGCACTGCTGGTGTGAGTTTTTCAATCGTGCTGTTATCTTGCCGCGAGATCTTGGCTGCTAGCTCGTTACGTAAGTCACGCGCGACTCGTTCAGACGCAAATGTTTGCAAGACGTTCTGAGCGAAGGAAAAGACAAAAATGCCAGCAATGATTGCACTGGCTTCCCAAATTAAAGAGTTTGGCACTGTCTGTGTCAGCGAGAAGGTATCGATACCAGCAGCAATAACTCTCGGAACCAAGAGACCGAGTCCATTAGCCAAAATAGTGAACAAAATCAGGAAGATACTGTATGTGCGATAACGGCTAAGGAGAGCAAAAACGTTTGCTTGAGGCGATGCTAGTTGATGAGCAGTGGTTTTGGGCATGCAATTTTATCCTGAACAGTGGAGTACTCTCAGAGGGTGCTATGCACGCGACGGGGGGCACAAGCCAACTTTGGCGGAAGCGGAGGGATTCGAACCCTCGTGCCCTTGCGAGCCCAAGGTTTTCGAGACCTGGCCGTTTAGCCACTCCGGCACGCTTCCAATGGTTGGTATCATATCTGGCTTTACTCTTGGGGTAAAGGATCGATTGCTACCTCTTTTTTACTACAAGATTGTTATAGATAAGGCCATAATTAGTACCGATAATGGTCAGCTTTGTAGGGACCGGCGTGTTCAACTCCCAAGTATTTTGCTTGTGCCTTCGACAGCTTCGTTAAGTGAACGCCAATGTGCTCTAAGTGAAGTGCCGCAACTTTTTCATCAAGGTGTTTGGCTAAGCGATGCACTCCAACTTTATACTTCTTGGTGAAGAGTTCAATCTGAGCCAGTACCTGGTTCGTGAATGAGTTCGACATCACGAAGGAAGGATGTCCCATTGCACAGCCTAAGTTAACTAGTCGGCCCTCAGCCAGCAAGATGATTCGATGACCATCTGGGAATGTGTACAGATCAACTTGTGGTTTGATTGACTCTTTCTTGATCTTTGGATATGCATTGAGTTCTTTGACTTGGATCTCAATGTCAAAGTGTCCGATGTTACAGACGATAGCAGCGTCCTTCATCTTAGCCATGTGTTCGATGGTGATGACATCTTTACATCCTGTGGCGGTAACAAAGATATCAACTTCATCTAAAACGTCTTCGACACGTTTGACTTCGTAGCCTTCCATCGCAGCTTGAAGTGCACAGATTGGATCAACTTCCGTGACGATTACGCGAGCTCCATTATGGCGAAGTGACTGCGCACTACCTTTCCCGACGTCGCCAAAACCAGCGACTAAGGCCACCTTACCAGCCATCATTACGTCAGTAGCACGACGAATGCCGTCCACCAAAGATTCCCGGCAACCATACAGGTTGTCGAACTTGGACTTCGTTACCGAGTCGTTTACGTTAATCGCAGGAATCTTCAATTTACCTGCTGCCATTAATTGATAGAGGTGATGAACTCCCGTAGTTGTCTCTTCAGAGACACCTTTGATGTCTTTAAGCATTTCTGGGTGTTTGTCATGTACCCATGCAGTCAGGTCACCTCCGTCATCAAGAATCATGTTTGGACCTTTATTGCCAAAGAACAAGGTTTGCTCCGTACACCACCAGTACTCGTCTTCGGTTTCACCTTTCCAGGCAAAAACAGGAGTTCCCGTAGCTGCGATGGCTGCTGCTGCATGATCCTGAGTAGAAAAGATGTTGCAGGATGCCCAACGAACTTCTGCGCCAAGAGCCTGGAGAGTTTCGATCAAAACTGCGGTTTGAATGGTCATGTGGAGAGAGCCAGCAATTCGAGCACCTTTTAAAGGTTTAGACTTGCCAAACTCTTTGCGCAGACTCATCAATCCAGGCATTTCTTTTTCGGCTAATGTAATTTCCTTGCGGCCCCACTCAGCAAGCGAGATATCCTTCACTTTGTAGTCGGTGGATTTCGCTGTCATATTATTCCTTTGCATAGTTAGTTTTATGTCTGGCAAAAAACTCTTCAGTAGTGAATGTGTGGGTTTGTGTGCCCAGCTGCCCAATGCAGTAGGCAGCTGCTATAGAGCCATATTCTGCACACTCTTCAACTGGGAAATCTCTCACATAGCCACACAGGAATCCAGCGCGGAACGCGTCACCTGCACCTGTTGGATCGACAACTTTATCTATCGGAACTGCTGGGACAGAAATCGGAGGATGTCCCTGATGGTAGATCTTGCAACCTTTTTCTCCCAGTGTGACCACACAAGTTTTAAGCTTGGAGATGATCTCTTCGTGTTTCCATCCAGTTTTTTTTATTAGCACTCCCATTTCGTAGTCGTTGACGATGAGCAGCTCAGCAGCGTCCATGCCAGCTCTGAGGTCTTCTGCAGAAACATTGGAAACTTGTTGGCCCACGTCGTAGAACATTCTGAATTTTTTGTTTTTGCAGACTTGGACTTGTTTAGCCATTTGATCAGGGTCATGTGGAGAGATGACAAAAAAGTCTTCCTCATTGAACTCATTAAAAGTCAACAATGATGCATCGCTCATTGCACCAGGATAAAAGCCACCAATTTGACAGTCGGCTTGATCTGTCATAACAGTAAAGGTTGCGGTAGGAAGATCAGAAAAATGAACGAACTCAGTATTGATGCCCATCTTTGCTAAGTCATCAATATATGAAGCTGCTTCTTTGCCAATACTACCGTAGAGCACTGGTCTTTCCTCAAGAAGAGCGAGTGTGTAGGCAATGTTCGCAGCGACACCGCCACGAGTATCTTTGAGCTGGTCAATTAAAACACTGAGGGAAAGGACGTGCAGTTTATCTGCTTGAATAACCTGACTAAACCTGCCAGGAAAAACCATGATACGGTCAATGGCGATTGAGCCAGTAAGAACGGTTCTCATGCAAGGAGAATATCACAACTTAGACAGTTTTCGATCTCAAACCTGCCCACATGCTTCTGGCGCGAGCAAGCAGCATCTGCATTCTTGTTTGCTTTAGGACTCCCGACTTTTCCAGGTATTCATCAAACGACTTATCGTTGTACTTTTCCAAGATGCGATGGTACGCCTGTTCCAGAGACATAGACTGGACAACTGCGTAAACTTCATCAGCATCCGGAAGGATTGCTCCGGCCCCGGCCCCGTAGTATCCACTTGTTTGAAACAGCTCATCTTTCAGCTTTTGAATGGTTTGTTCTGATGAGAGATGATTAATTTGTGCCTCAATTAAGCGAATGACTACCTCTTCAATTCCAGCAGCGTAGAGTTTCTTCAGATACTCTTTCAACGCGTCAGTCTCCCGTTCGCCTTCATCCTGCTTGGCTCTGAGACGAGAGATAATGAAACGAAGGTAGTCTTCAGCGATGTTCTTCAAGACATCCGTATCTGTTTCATCTCTTATTTGATTCATCATCTCTTCATATTTTTTGTGCGACTCCTGGTCACCCCTAAGGATTAAGATGAAATCGGCGCTATATTTTTGAAGAGATAACCCGTAATACTCACTGAGCTTGTTTAATGTCACGTGTGCTTTCTCATGAACGATGGTTTTTGACATTTTTTGAAGGAGTTCCTCCAGTTTTTGATGAGTAGTGGGATCTTCATCTAAAAGTGGATATATTCCTTCAAGTGTGCTCAGGACATCCCCTTTTCGTACAATTTGCAGCAAGGTTGAGCCATAGATCTCGTTGATTACATTATCAACTGGGGTATGAGCTCTATCAGGAAAGTATCTTGCAAAAACGTCAGGATGACGAGAAAAGTAATCTTTAAGGATTCCAGCAACTTCAAACAAGTTCACATTGATGGTGATCCCACTTTCGCTCGCAGCGCCACCACCTTGAAACAACTCAAGAGAAAAACCGAAACTTATTTCGCTGAGACTGAAAGTATTTTTATCGACCAGCCGGTCATACAGCTCATTTAAAAAACCATGATGGTTATAGCTGCGCTGATAGTCTTTGATTGTGGAAGCGTCTACACTTTTGATTTGATCTAGAGGAATGACTGAGCTGCTTCTATTTTCTGGCATGACTCAATCATACTGAAAACTTATTTGTGCACCCACCAGGAATCGAACCTGGATCAAAGGTTCCGCAAACCTTGATTCTATCCATTAAACTATGGGTGCGTATCATTTTCCCAGGCATGAATTGTATCATGCTTCTGTATCGAGTGGAACCTTTTCTTGGAGCCACTGGGCTGCTTTGTCAAATGAGCCGAGTGGTGGTTTTTCATTGATTAACACAGTCCCCAAAATATCTTTTAACTCAGCTTCATCCTGATCAGTGACTACTAGGGTTAGCTCACCCGGGAAACGGGTCACTTCAAAGTGAAGCAGTTTCTGGTGGTACTTCTCAGTAAACCAAAATCTGCCAAACTCGTCCCAATGGTATAAATTGTCGTCCGCTCGTACGCCATAGGTAGTAATGCGATTGGTTACCATCTCAGGTGGGACTGCTGAAAGAACATAGGCGAGGAAAGCAACGGCAATGACCACCGCAATTGGTAAGAACTGACCAGCAAAAAATAAGATCATACAGATTAGAAATACAATCACCCCAATAGTAGTGTAGTACTGTCTATTTCGCTTCTTAAAAGGTCGATTGGGAGCTTGCCACTCAAGCAGAACTGTTTCTGGAAGAGGTTGGTCCGGATTGGCAGGGTAATCTGAAAAGGAAGGTGAAGGAACGGGTGGAGAAACGACTTGATCCTGTGAGGCGCTGTCCACACTTGCTTGGACAGTGTCAGGGACATCTTGAATATCAATATCACCTTCTACTGGGGGAGAAATGACGTCAGTTGGCGGCAGCTGTTGCTCAGGGTAAAGTTGGCCGTTTTGCCCCGAGTTTGACGAAGAATCAGTCATGAGATTAAGTGTACCATGATCAATGGTAAAATAACTGACGTTCTTGGAAGGGTCGCATAGTGGTTTAGTGCACCGGTCTTGAAAACCGGCATCCGAAAGGATCGAGGGTTCGAATCCCTCCCCTTCCGCCCATATGTCTCGTTTCACCATGGTAGTGGCTGTCCACCTGTTCTTACTTCAAAAACAAAAAGTGTTGTTAGCTCGTCGTTTTAATACCGGTTATGAAGATGGCAAGTTCTCTTTGCCTGCAGGACATGTTGAAGCAAATGAGTCTTGTTTAGCGGCAATGGTGAGAGAAGCAAAAGAAGAGATCAACATCCTCATTCAACCTCACGATCTGCAGCTAGCCCATGTCATGCACCGCACTACAGATCGCGAGTCAATTGATTTTTTCTTTTCTTGCAAGATATGGGAAGGTCAACCTGAGATTAACGAAAAAGAGAAGTGCGACTGTTTACAGTGGTCTGATCCTCAAAAACTGCCAACCAACACAATTCCTTATATTCGTCAGGCGATCACTTTATTTCAGCAAGGGCAGCCGTACTCACAGATGGGGTGGGAAGGCGAAGCAAAGAAGCTGTCGTGATATTGTCTTAAATCCAGTCTCTTTTAAAGAGATACAACAACATTCCTATTAATGCCAGGACTGTGCCTAACAGAATGGCAATAAATGCAAGTGGGTGCTCCGCTAGCGGCAGGTGGACGTTCATGCCATAGAAGCTGAAAACAATTGTTGGCAGCGTCAAAACTACTGTTAAGGCAGTGAAGAGTTTCACCACGCTATTTAAGTTATTGGTCATGATTGTGGAGTAAGCATCCCTACTATTGCGAAGCAACATTAACTGATTTTTAGCTAACGCGATTAGCTGTCCTGAGGTGAGGTAGACGTCTTCGAGCAGCTCAATATCATCCTTAAAAAGGTTAATTAGCTTACCGTTCATAAAACGTTGCAGCGACTCGTGAATAGGAATAATGGCACTTAAAAACTCATTGATAACTTGTTCATTCTGTACCAACTGGATAACTTCTTTATTTCCCACAGTTTCAATCTGAGCCAACATGGCATTGGCTTTCTTGCCAATTTGGGTAATCGCATGTTGGTAGCGATGCAACACATAACTCATAAATAAGATAAAGCACTTATTTTTTTGAGAGGTACAGAAGGAAGGATCTGTCTCTAACTGTTGGCTAATGCCAGTTTCAATTTGAGCGATGGTGACGAAAAAAGTCTCACTTAAAACAAACAAGATAGGTGTGGTCGTCTCCCAGCCTTTAATTACACAAGGGACGCGAACGAAAATATAAAGCGCACTTCCCTCTTTTTCGATACGCGGAACTTCATAGGGGTCTAAAGCGTCCGTCAACATGCCAGGATCAAGCTTGAGTTTGGTGGTTAGCTCTTCGAGTTCTTTAGGATTTGGGGCCAAGACATCAACCCAACAACCAACTCGCGGCTTATCCAAAAGGCGAGGTTTACCATGACGAATAGTACGGTAAAGGTAACGAATCATGTTTTAGAACGTAAGTAATGAGAGGACGCAGACGAGGTGAAGAGAAAAGACAAACAGTAGAATAAGAAGCGTCAAGATGTATTCTACCAAAATCTTGCGTATACTGGAAGATGTGCCGATAGAGAACTTCTCACCCCACTCACTCACAGTTAAACAAGTTGTTGCTGAGCTGAGTGTGAATGTCCAGGCAGGATTAACTGAGCACGAGGTCAAAAAAAGACGCGAAAAGTACGGCGAAAATATCCTACCTGAAGAGGGATTAGTTAAACCTTGGCAAATCTTCCTCCGTCAGTTCAAAAGTTTGATGGTAATCATCTTAGCTGCGGCAGCAGCTCTGTCTTGGATGCTCGGTCATCCCGTTGATGCAGGAGTCATTATCGTGCTCATTTGTGTCAACGCGATGATTGGTTTTTACCAAGAGTTTCAAGCTGAACAAGCTGTTAGTAGCTTGAAAAAGCTAGTTGAGACTAAAACGAAGATTCGGCGCGATGGAGAGATTGTTTTAATTAACCCCAAAGAGTTGGTTCCTGGTGACGTGATGCTTTTAGAAAGCGGTGACAAAATTCCCGCTGACGGTAGAGTGGTGCTCGTTCATAGCATGCGGGCAACCGAGGCTGCATTGACGGGTGAGTCTGAGCCAGCCGGGAAGCATACAGACCCTGTTCCGGCTGAGGCGCTGGTGGGAGACAGACGAAACATGGTTTACATGGGAACCTTAGTAGCTAGTGGCACCGCAGAAGCAGTAGTCACTTTCACTGCTAAACAGACGCAGCTGGGTCAGATTGCCGAAAAGCTAGAGGGAATCTCTCAGACTCCCACTCACTACGAAGTGAAGACCCGACAGTTGACCAAGACGATGGGAGCAGTTGCCATTGGGTCCGCATTAATTACCTTCTTCGTTGGCTACTATTGGCGGCACTTTGATCTGTACGAGATGGTGACATTTACCACCGCTACGCTTGTTTCAGCTCTCCCTGAAAGTTTACCGATTGTGTTGATGGTGGTGCTAGCAATTGGTGCCCAACGAATGGCTAAACGAAAAGCTATTGTGCGTCGTCTAGCTTCGACGGAAACACTCGGTGTGGTTTCAGTCATTATTACTGACAAAACTGGCACCTTAACCTTAAACCAAATGCGTGCTCGTCAGCTACAGTTTCCCGCTCAAAGTCCCATTACTATTCAAGCTACTGGTAAAGAACATGACTCGCTAGACTCTAGCTTAATTCAAGATGGTAAACCTCTAGTCTTTGATCAACATCAACAGTTAGAGCTGGCTTTGCAAATTGCTGGTACCTGTCACAGCGTCAAGACGGGCAAGGGCAAGGAGTTACTTGGTGATCCTACCGAGATTGCGCTGTATCTTCTGGCTCATCAAGTGGGTTTAGATGAAAACGGCTGGCAGCTGCCAAAGAAGATTGAGGACTTCCCTTTTGTTCAAGACCTTCGCCTACGGGCATCATTAGTATCTTCAGGTGAGAAAAAGAAACGGTCGTTATTCGTGGTCGGTGCTCCGGAATCAGTTATCGAACGTTCAAAGTTATATTTGAACAAAAACAAAACACACGCTTGGACGAAAGAAGAACAGAAAGACCTCCGTGCTCAAATTGAAGAAATGACTAGCCATGGAATGAGAGTGCTGGCATTGGCTTACAAAAATGTGGGGGCTGAGTACGACGAGATTCAAGCTGCAGATATCAAAGACCTTGTCTATGTGGGATTGATTGGCATGATCGATCCACCACGGCCAGAAGTGCGCCAAGCAATTGCCACTGCTCAACAAGCTGGAATTCGAGTGGTGATGGCAACTGGTGATCATCCACTCACTGCTCGGGCAATTGCTCGTGACATCAACTTACTAACGGATACAGATGAGCAGCATCCGGTGTTAACCGAAACAGAAGTGATGAAGATGAGTGACAAAGAGTTATTGAAAGCGCTCAAGACAACGGCTGTCTTTGCCCGTTTAACACCAAGTAGTAAGTTGAGAATTGCAGCGCTCTTCCAAAGCCAAGGAGAAGTAGTAGCCATGACTGGTGATGGCGTGAATGATGCTCCAGCACTGAAGCAAGCAGATGTGGGAATTGCGATGGGTGTGGTAGGTACAGATGTGGCTCGGGAGGCGAGTGAGATTGTTTTGGCAGATGATAACTTTGCTTCGATTATTAATGCCATTAGGGAAGGCAGAACCCAGTTTGGAAACGTCCGTCGTACCAGCGCATTCTTAATTATTACCAATGTCGCAGAAAGTGTAGCCGTTTTACTTACTTTGCTCTTAGGATATCCGCTACCATTACTGCCACTGCAGATTCTATGGCTAAACATCGTTACTGGTGGAGTCACAGACTTTGCTTTAGCGACGGAACAAAGCCATGATGACATGATGAAGGTTGCTCCACGTGACCCCAAAGAAAATATCTTGACTCTAACATTACTGCCACTCTTCCTCACTATTGTTATTTCCATGGTTATTCTCGTCTTGGGCGTTTTTGCTTACTACTTGCCACAAGGTGTCGAAAAAGCGCGCACTGGTGTATTCATTATTCTTTCTGTTACCCAGCTGCTCAACATGTTTAACTTGCGAGCTTTACATAAGCCGGTTCTCTCCATTGGGCTGTTCTCTAATCCCACCATTAATAAAGTATTTGTTCTTTCGCTAGGACTAGGCATGATGGCGCTCTACTTGCCTTTCTTCCGACAAGTCTTTGGCTTTGTTACCTTGAGTTATGCGGAGATTGCTGTTTTAACCGTTCTGTCATTGAGCGTGTTCTTCTTGGGTGAAGCAGCGAAGCTCTTCTTTCCAGCGGGCACTAGGTACCGCGTCATTGAGAAAAAGTCATGAGTACGTCCGCTTTTCCAGCAACTGTTTTCGAGTTTTACCGCTTAGCGGAAAAACTCAAGTTGGTTATGCGACATAGTTGGCTGAGCGACGGGCAGCGTCGCGAGAGTGTGGCAGAACACACGTGGATGATGAGCTTGCTGGCACTCATCTTGATGCCCAAAGTGAAGTTAGATTTAGATCAAACTAAAGTTTTAAAGATGATCGCAGTTCACGATCTTGCTGAAGCGGTAACCGAAGACATGCCAGTTTGGGATGGAGTAGTTCATAAGGAACAGAAGGCTGAAGCCGAACGCAAAGCAATGGAGCTCCTTTTGAAGCCACTTCCTGATGACCTCTCAACGGATCTACTGCAACTCTGGGAGGAGTACGAGCAGCGTACTTCTACTGAAGCTCTTTTTGTTAAGGCTCTGGATACCCTAGATGTTATCGCGCAGCACAATACGACCGATTTGCATACCTGGGATGATAATGACTATCTCTGGCAGCTTTCTCCTTTACAAGATAGTTTCTTTGACTTGGACGAGATCCTTCGCCAGCTCAAAGATCAACTTGACCAGTGGTCAATTTCTAAAGTGAACGAAGCGGGTAGGCTAGATAAACTTGATCAAGTCGAGTTGCAGAAGCGTCAAGCAAGAAACTCACAATAAGATTGTAAGAGTTGTGAAAGTTCGCTTGTATTGATCTATCAGTCCGATCTACAATTATCTATATGACAGAAACCACCGTTCGCAAAACCGTCAAAACGAAACGTTTCGGCAACACCGATGTGATCGAGGAAAAGGTGAACGCAACTGAAGAAGAAGATCCTGGTGAGTTTGCGTTAGCAAAGTTCAGCCAGTTTTTCTGGTTTATAGGACACGTGATTGCAGTCTTATTAGCGCTCCGTTTTATCTTCCTCCTTTTGGGAGCTAATCTAACAGGTATTGTGTTGTTCATCTATAACATTACCAATGTGCTCGTAGCGCCGTTTCGCGGTATCTTTCCCAATGTTCGCACCGGTGAGTCTTTCTTTGATACAGCGGCCTTGCTGGCCATCATCATGTACTACCTGGCCATCTTACTCATTGACCGAGTGATTCTGCTCTTCTCTAAAAGTACCGAAGTGTAACTGCTTGGTATAGCTTGAAGCTGTCTTGACTCTTCTTAGTGGGGCGTTATAGTAAATCAAACTACTGCCTAAAGGAGCCGTATGAAATCAGCCAAGTTGTTCTCAGCGAGTCTCTTAACTGTGAGTCTGGGTTTGTTCCTGGCTCAACCCGCTCAAGCCTTAGTCATCAAACAAACACAAGAAATGAGTACTTCTTCCTATGTTAAAGTTGAAGGTGGGACTGACGTCAAAGCTGAAGCTGAAAGTAACAATTGGGGCAAGCAGTCACAGAAGGTAGTAACTCACGGCAGTCAGTTCAAGTCTAGAGGAGCTGTTTCTACGCCTCGCTGGAATACACCACGTTGGTCTGTGCCTTCAACAGATGGTCAGGCACGAATTGAGTGGGAGATGCGTGGGGGAAGTTGTCATATTCGGTACAGTGAAGTTACCAGTAGGGGTTATAAGTACAGTACTTCAGCCAGTTGTGATGATGGCGGCTTAACCATTGGTGGTTTAGCACAAGGAAAGACTTATCGTTTCCAAGTGCGTAAAGATGGAGAAGTTTGGTCACGACCAGTCACAGTTACGGCTTGGTAATTTTGTAAAAATTACTAAGTTGCAGTCGCTTTTTTATGGCATAATGCAGCTGGTACATTTGAGTAAGGTACTTTTTGTTTAGTAACTTTGCGCTTACTGCACTTTCGCCTTTGGATGGGCGTTACCACTCCCAGCTGATTGATCTTTGCAACCTTTTTTCTGAGTACGCCCTCATTCGTCAACGTGTGCGGGTAGAGATTGCTTACCTTTTATTTCTCGCCGAACAAGGCTGTATCTCCCCGTTTACTAAGAAGCAGCAAGAACAGTTGCTCCGTATTTTGACCAACTTTAATGAAGCTGATGCCCTTCGGATAAAGGAGCTAGAGAAAGAGACGAAGCACGACGTCAAAGCAGTAGAGTACTTTCTTCGAGAAAAGATGGAAAAGTTAGAGCTGCCTTCATCTGCTTTAGTCCATCTGGCGCTAACGAGTGAAGATGTCAACTCATTGGCCTACTCTTTAATGGTTAAAGAGTCAGTACAAGAAGTATTAGTGCCAGCTCTACATACGTTACTATCAAAGCTTTCTTTGCTTGCTGAAGAACATTTCCAGACTCCGATGTTGGCACGTACGCATGGTCAAGCGGCAGTTCCCACCACTGTAGGAAAAGAAGTAGTAGTGTTTGCTTCTCGTCTTTTGGATGAAGTGAAGGTTTTGAGGACATTACCTATTGAGGCAAAACTGACGGGGGCAGTTGGTAACTTTAACGCTCATGTGGTTGCTTTTCCAGAACACAACTGGACAGAGCTAAGTTCAGATTTTGTCAGCTCCTTTGATCTAGTTCCTAATCTCTTCACCACTCAGGTATTACCAGCTGAAAGTTACAACCGAGTTTTTGCTGTCTTACAGCGAATTAACGGCATCCTTTTGGATTGTAGTCAAGATTTTTGGCGTTACATCAGTGACGGAGTTTTTATTCAGAAGAAAGAAAAAGGACAGGTAGGCTCGTCAACGATGCCGCAAAAAGTCAACCCAATTGAGTTTGAAAATGCCGAAGGAAACCTTGGTCTGGCCAATGCACTGCTGATTTTCTTTGTCCAGAAACTGTCTGTTTCCAGGTTACAAAGAGATTTGTCAGACAGTACTGTTAAGCGCAGTATTGGTTCGGCTTTCGGTTACTGCTTGCTGGCGTATAACTCTTTGGCGAAAGGGTTGGGAAAGATCTCTGTTAATCAAGAGAAGCTGGTAAGCGAGCTAGACACACACTGGGAAGTACTGGCTGAAGCGGTACAAGTTGTCCTGCGTCAAAGTGGTCAACCTGACGGTTATGAAAAATTAAAAAGCTTTTCGCAAGGAAAACAGCTTACCCAGCCTGAGTGGCAGCGATTTGTCGAAAGTCTTGAGATTCCTTCTTCAATAAAGAAGCAGCTTCATCGCCTAACGCCGCAGAACTACATTGGAGTAGCCCCACAGTTAACTAAAGCCGCAAACAAACGTATAACAACCTATCTCAAAGGAGTGTCATGAAGAACGTTCGACCTCGAAGTTATGCTATCTGTGGTGGTGCATTTGGAGATGAGGGCAAAGGCAGAATTGTTGACATGTTAGTTCATAAGCTCAGCAAAGATGGTTTAGTTGTTGTCTACCGCGACAATGGCGGAGCTAACGCTGGCCACACGGTTGAGTTTCCGAATGGCCAAAGAGTAGCGCTTCACCAACTTCCCTCTGGGGTGTTTATCCAGGGTGCAGTGGTAGTTTTGGGAAAAGAGATGGTCCTCCATCCTGGGGATCTCTTGGAAGAGCTGTCGCAAGTAGAAGCTGTCACAGTAACAAAAGACCGGGCAGAGATTAAGATTGATGAGATGGCGCTGCTGTCACTAGACACCCACCGTGCATTTGAAGCTGTGCTCAAAGATTGGCAGTCTGGTGGTAAGGGTTCAACTGGTCGAGGAATTGCACCAGCCTATGCAGATGTCTTACTACGTCATCCTTTACGCGTTCGTGACATTACTCATTTTCAAGATGAGAAAGTCAAACAGCACTACAAAATGTACACGGCGCTGATTGCAGGTTTGGGTCAAGATCTTGCCACCATTGAAGTACCAACTCTAGCTGGTCAAAAAATTGTGGTAGGAAGTGAAGATGAGTTCGTCGCGCGTCTGAAGTCTCAAGCACAGTCACTCAAAAAGTATGCTGAAAGTGTTCATGATTGGTTAGCTGAGCAGTGGGCAGATCATAAGGTAGGGTTCGTATTTGAAAAAGCACAAGCAGTTGGACTCGACTGTAGGTGGGGAGTGTATCCTGATGTGACTGCCTCCGACACTACTTTTGCTGGCATCTTTTCTGCAACTGAAGGGGTAATTGATCCCAATCAGATCAAGGTCAAAGCTGGAGTGATTAAGGCCACATATATGTCGAGTGTTGGAACACGCAAGCTGCCCACGCTCATGAAAACTGAGTTAGCGGATCTGATTCGTCATGATGCTCACGAGTACGGAGCGACTACCAAACGCCCAAGAGATATTGCCTATCTTGACTTACCCGCACTCAAGTTTTTCAGCCAAGTAGGAAAGATCGACTCGCTCGTTCTCACCCACATGGATGTGATCTATCCGGACCAACCTGTTAAGGTCTGTGTGGGCTACGAAGTAGCGGGGAAGAAAGTTAGTTACCGCCCTGATCAGGTCTTTTTAGATGCAGTCAAACCTATCTACAAAGAGTTTAAGCCTTGGGATGCACAACAGTTGATGCAGGCAGACAGCCGTAAAGAGCTTCCCAAAGAGGCTCGCGACTTTCTAGACTTTGTTGCCAAACAGGTCGGTGTTCCAGTAATTATGATCACCACTGGACCACAGCGGGAACAAGGAATTTTACTTGAGGATATCGGAGTATAAGGAGAGTATGAAAAATGTTTCTGTTAGCCAGCATCCATTAGTGATCGACTCTCTCTCTCATCTACGTGATAAGAACTCACCTGTCGACAAGTTTCGTCGTCATAGCGATCGTATCTGCCAGCTGCTCTTCGCGGAAGCTATTCAAGACCTGCGTTTTCGTGAAGAAGAGATTGAGACCCCATTAGCGTCTATGAGCGTGAAGAAGTTAGCAGATAATGTCGTGATCGTTCCCGTACTGCGCTCTGGAGTGTGTATGCTGTTCGGGGCATTACAGCTGTTACCTAAATCTCAAGTAGGCTTTGTTGGCATGGAACGAGATGAACAAACGGCTCAGGCTAGTGAGTACTACTGGAAGCTACCTCCTTTAACAGAAGAAAGTGTGGTGGTAATTACCGATCCCATGTTGGCAACTGGTGGTTCTATCCTGCACTTACTCCGCTTAGTTTCTAAAGAAAAGTTTAAAGAGTTACGAGTCGTTTGTGTCATAGCCGCACCCGAAGGAGTTGAGGCGATTACAACTGAGTTTCCAGATGTCAAAATCTTCACTGCAGCTATCGACCAGAAACTCAATGACAAGAAGTATATCGTGCCTGGACTAGGTGATTACGGTGACCGTTACTTTGGTACCTAATATCCGACAGGATGCATAGCTACTTTAGCTTGACTTAGCACACTTAGTTACACCCCATTTTGAACAGTTATAGGTTATAATAACTAGTTCAAAATATGTCAGTTCGACAACTTGAAAGCTTTGCAGCCTTAACTTCCCTCATTGAACTGTGTGAACAGTTTGATCAGATGGAAGGACTTCCTATCCTCTACGGTGAAACTGATCCTTCCAAATCAGCTGATGTCTTATCGGCAGATCATCCTTTCGTAGAGCTCTTGATGTCACTGATTGCTACTCCACAAGTAGAACAACTCTTAGAGTCGTTAACGGATCGTTTCAGTGCTGAGGGTCGCTTATCTAAACCCCAGGAAGTCAACTTGGTGGTGCTTAATACGGGTGAGAGTAAAGACTCTTCTTACGTGTCCACTGATAAAGAGCGGACCAAGCGAGTCATCTACCTGACTGTTGGTTCATGGTACTACGTCCGAAAAGTGTTATCTGAGTCCTTAGGGGGCAAGAAGCTGAAAAAAGGTCATATCATGGGGGTCTTTCTCCATGAGTACTTTCATCCCTTTAAGTTTAGTGGGCATCCTGAGGAGTACAACGCTGACCGTGCGGCTATCATTGCCATGATTGAGTTGGGTTACGATCCTGAAGATTTTATCGAAGCCCTGCAAGCTCATGAGCTGATGATTCGGAAACGAGAAGCCGGCTTCGCGCCAAGTCATCCCTTCACTCACTCGCGAATTGCGCGAATGCAGGCGACTATTGATGAAGTCTATGCCGCCCGACCGCATCTCTTAGAGAACATTCTTGAAGATCAAGATATTCCGGAAGAGGTACTAGAAAATCTCTTTAATGATGAAGAACGAGGACGTAAGTTAGAACAACAACGTAAACTCTTTACGAGTAATTCTAGCGAACTCATTCAACGCATGAATGAAGCAAGCTCGTTTGCTGACTTTTGGGAAGCATATCTCGCTTACGACGTCCGCATCAATGTAGAGGTAGCTCAACAGCGCTACGATACGCCTACCTCGGCTTACTATCATCTGTCTAAGCTCGTTTTAGTCGGAAGAGCACTCAAGTTCTACTATCGTCTCCAGGAGAAAAAAGCAGAGTATATCGCTGGTGGTGAAGAACTTCCCGAAACCCTTTTAGCAGAAGTAATGGCAGAGGGACATGGCGATCAGTTAAATGCTTCAAGCTATGGGAGCTGGGATATCCATCAGCCAGAAGCAGTTATCACCAACAAAGATGGACAGCTGTTCCGAGATGTCATTGCTTACACTCAACCTAATCTTCCTTCTCAACATACTTACCCTTTCGCTTCAAAAGAAGCGGACATTGTTGAGCTGAGACTTAACTATCTCTCTGATATTCTGCGCTCGCTCTATGGAAAGTACATGGAAAGAGATGAGTATCAAGAGGGTTCGTATCCAGATCGCCAGTATATTTTGGATCAACTTACTGCTTGGCTCAAAGCTTACTCAAAACGGCGTTGGCCCCAACAACGCAAGTACTCAACAACTACTGATGAGTCAAAAACTCCGACCCAAATGATTGACTACAGTTTGGCAAGTCACTTTGCTGATCAAAGTGATGAGGGTGGTTTCCAATCATTAGCTGAGTTTCAACAGCTTTTATTCTGGGCAGTTACAGAAACGGTTCGTCATCTTTTGGCTACAGTAGAAAGCGACGAAGAGCGTAAGATGTACTCTTTGTTGTTGACACATATTGAAGAGCTTCATCAGGAAGCTACAACTGAAACGTACAATCAAGATTTACTGTCAGAAGAAGTCTACGACTGGTCACTGCCCGAAATAGGTGGACAGCTAGCACAGCAGCTTCAACTAGCTCGCTTTGCGCAGCAACGTGCGCGTGGAGTTGGCAGTAAAGTAGCCCCAGAACCGAGACCCTTTCTTTCCGGGGAAGACTATGTAGATGCTCACCAAGCAATCGGGGTGACGGTGGGGATGTTAGAAACTCGTCGATTGGAAACACTACTGCCTTTTGTTGACCACGCAGCTTTCTTATTAAGACAACGTGAAGATCTCGCTTTTCTTTCCCAAGAATTGGTTGCAGCTTGGCTGTCAGCAGTCTTAACTCATGATTGGTTGGCCGTTGAACGTATAGCTGAAACAGAGATGAAAGCGGATCCAGAATATGCTCGCAAGATTATTACGCTGTTAGATAAGTTTAAAAATAAAGTCTACTTGCCGAACAATATTGAAACTAACCTGGAAAACTTCTCTCCGGAAAATGGTGGTGATTGGTTAGGTGCGCGTATGAAAGATGAGCACGCGACTTCAGAGGGCAGAGATGGTCACTTCTCTACTAGTAATCGCCGCTTTAAAAGCGCTTGCTTGAATGCTTACTTTAGAGCTTTTTTACCTGACGGAGTGTTAGTTTTTGAAGACGATGGCCGCATTAAAAGTACAGAGTCACACTGGCATATCCGGGAGTCAGAAGAGTCAATGGCATTGTTATATCCAATCCGAGAGGTTCTCGCTGATGACTGGGAGTGGCACTACCTTCATGGGACCTTAGAAGAACGTTCATACGAAGATCCAGAACTCTTTGCAGACTTAATGAAGCAATTAAAAGCAGGTGACATAGATAGTCCCGATCCACAACTGGTGGCTGAGTTGAAAAAAACGGTCAAGGCTTGTGATATCAGTTACCCACGCCGTTCAACGTTGAAATTATCCCTCAAAGAGTATGGCATTCTTCTTAGGGCTGGTGTAGTCGAACTCGATTTTACTGGCAACGGAGATCTGTCGCTCAATATCCTGTTTGAACATCGTGCTGGCTGGGGGCAGTACGATAATCGATCAAAACCGATGCAACGGATGATGGCTGATGTCTTACGAGCGAGATATCGTAAGTATCAAGTTGCCGTAGTAGAAGATGATGAAAAACATTGGAAGAGCTATCACACGGCCCATCTGTATGAAAAAGACTTTTGGTGGTTTGCCAAGTACTTCTGTACAAACTACTCCTTTCAAGAGTCTGCTGAAAAATGGCGAGGTACAGAACGAGTAGACACCCCAATTGAGCTTGATGGCTTTCTAGACTTTGTTTTAGCCAATAACATCCCTGTTCCTAAAGCAGATTGGATGGGAAAGCCATTAGTACACTCAGCACTCATCACGCGTTCTGAGAAGTTATTACAGTTCATTCGCTTGGCTGAAGAGCGTGGTTTGTTTATGGAAACTGCTCACGACCCATATGGTGGAATAGAAAGACGAGTCTCACCTCTGCCCATGAGAACTCAAGATCGTCTCTCCGTATACGCCTATGCAACCAGAAATAATTGGTTGGGGCAGAAAGGTAACGAAGCATTCTTCCAAGGGCACCTTTCATCTGCTACGCATAAATGGCACAAAGATGATAATGCCCGAGTAATTCTTTTGAATCTGATTTTAGGGGGGAATGGAGACCAAATTGCAGAGATGTATGCCCCGTTAAAAAGACAGGTAGATTTCAAAGATTATGCAACTGCTAAACAGTATATCCGAGCGATGGATAAAGGATGGGAACGAAAAAAGAAACTGGAAAAGAACATCCCGATTTGGCAACAGCAGCAGATTGCCGAACGATTCAACGGTTTGCGACGAGTTGCTGACTTCAAACAGATGATTCAGCTGGTTCAGGAGAACTTTCCAGTTCCCGGGCCCCTGCAAGATGAGCTCTTTGCTTACTGTTGGGCACTCTACGACCACTTCGCTGATCATCGTCACAAAAGTGAGATGAGAGAAGCATCAGAGTACTTACTTTCCCTCTTTACTGGCGAAGACTGGAAAACTATTGGCCGCAGCTCTACTGAAGTCGATACGCTTTCTTACTACATGTCTGAAGAGTCACGGACGCCAGATTACTTAGAGCACACAATTGGTTACAAGTTTTTTGCTCAAGAAATCTATGAGACCGTTGGTACACGTCGATATGCATATGAGTCGGCTCTAGAGTACCCATTTTTTGTTGGTTCAGCTGGTAGTAGAGACACAGAAGAGAGTGATTTTTCTAAAGGTATCTCAGTTGGGTTTACGGAGTACTTCATTGCCCGGCGGTTACTTGATAACGATACTGAACTGGCTGAGTTAACTGCAACAAACTTTAGAGCCGCCATTGCACGTGTTCGAGAAGTAAGTCGGGGAATCGAGACTGCAGTAGTTACCATTTATATTGAGTACATCATTCGCCGTGCACTTCAGCGAGATGATCTAGTAAAAGAGGATGCAGAGTATCTTTACCAAGAGTTCTTACTCTTCCCCGAAAGTGCAGCGAAAAACTCGCACTTAGATGCCCCCTTGTTACGAAAGAGAATTGACACAGACGCTCAATTTTTTACCGATTATGCCAGCGCTCTCCAAGTTATCTTGCAGTACCTTCCTGAAGGAAGCTTTGAACGAAATGAGTTTATGGCTGAGCTTCAGACACGGTGTACTGTGACACCCGCAGAAGTTGCGGTCATTGAGTCTTACATCGTCGATGAATCTGGAATCCAAAAAGATCAAGAACGAGAACGACATAAAGTTACGCTCTTCGATGTAATTGGCGACCTCGCCGTAGATCAAAAAGGGCAGCTTTTGTTTTATCTGATTGATGAAAACAGTCCTAAACCGACTGGAAAAATCTTTGTTGAGTACGAACGGAAGGCTAACGCAGACCTTTCTAACTTACGAACATCATTTTTGATGGCAACGGTCGCGGAACGAAAGCAAGTTATTCAAAGATTGGTGTATGGACCAGAAGCAACACTCTCTTTACCGCACTCTGCTGATGGCGATGTTTTCCACCCTTCTGTCAGTAACGATGAGCGGGTCGACCGTCAATCATTTGCCGAAAACTTAGCTACCTTGTTCATCAAGGACAGTGATCGACATACCCCAGAAACAACTGCTCGGTATCGAGAGATTTTAAGTGCCGCTTTAGTTAGTATGGAACCGCTGAAAGCCTCGACAGTAATTAGTAACATCGTCAATAAGATGATTGAGCTTGATCGAATGGGGCAACGCTTAGCAGTGGAAGATATGTTGTATATCGCTGTACTGAGCTTTGGCAGCGTAGGAATCAAATCTGCACAGCTCGTTGCAGACTATCCGTGGGTTCCCACTGAGCTAAAAGAAGTATTCAAACAAGGGTTGTGGAACGCTGAGCTTGTTCGTCCAGCTGAACTCCAAAAAGTCTTTGAGTATGAAAAGAATCAGTTAGGAAACTTCGTCGACTTTGAGATTACCCGTTACCTTCGCCCGCTGGGATCAGCAGGAATTTGTCAGGCCTACTTAGTAGAAGTTGCACAGACTCAACCCGATGGTCAGAAAGTTCTGCGAGAGCTAGTGATCAAAGTTGTTAAACCAGGTGTAATTGGTATGCGTCAAATTGCCCATGATGTGCGAGATCTACAGCGCTTCCTCACTGAGATGAAGCGACGAGGTCATCAAATGGACATTCCGGTTGACCTGACTGACGTAATCACCACTATTATCTTAGAAGAGCGGAGCAAACAACGAGAAGCGCAGTACTTCTCTGAGTACGAATCAAGTAATGATCAGCGAACGGTTACCTTTGACACACCAGAAGTAATTGCTACGGGTCAGTACATGATTATGGTTGAGTTTGTAGAAGGAAAAGTATTGGCAGATGCTGGCCATGATGACCAGGAAATTATGCAGCTGCTTTTTGGAGCATTTCAGGATCTGCAGATTGGTTTACTTAACTTAGATGACCATCTTGGGAACTTTATTCGTCAGCCAGACGGAACGGAGAAGCAACTCGCCTCAATTGATGGTGGCTTTACTTTAGACTTACGCCAACAACCCGAGCTTCACCAAGTCATTGTCCAGCTGGTCCGGGGTTTACTTTCAGGTGATGAGAAGTCCCTACGAGGGGCACTCCTTGCCCTAGGTATTGAGGCAGATGTTCCTAACTTAGCAGGAATGGAGCTAGCTCAAAAAATTGAGCAGTTCCGCCAAGTCTTTTTCCGCTCGCCAAAAGGAGAACACACCGTGCTGGTTCACAAGTTACTTTGGTGGATGTACCGGAAGCTTTCGCTGTATCACAGCGCTTCACCATTTATGCAACAGTTTATGGCCAACACTCTGTCAGGATAACGTAGAATAGCGGTGTAATGATGGCACAGCTTCTTTCGACTGAACTCCTTTCATATGCGGATTTACTGTGGAACTACCACTGCCTGCATCAATCACTTCAACCAGCAGAGTGCATGATCGTTCTTGGAAATGACGACTTACGAACAGCGAAGTATGCTGCAGATCTTTTCAATCGAGGAATGGCGAAGTATGTTGTAATCACGGGCCAGGCTTCCCGGCATTCTAGTCATTTTTTACCATTCTCGGAAGCCGAAAAGTTTGCCCAGGTGATGGAAGCAAATGGCGTAAGTAGAGCTGTACTGTTGCTTGAACATCGTGCGACGAACACAGGCGAAAACATTACTTTTACACGTCAGTTGCTAGCTGAGAAATCACTTCAACTCCACAGCTTTTTAGTAGTCACAAAGCCATACATGGAACGACGAGCACTCGCTACCTTCCAAAAAATTTGGCCGAATCAACAGGTAGTGATTACAAGTCTTCCTAGTATCTTTACTTCATTCTTGGACGAACGACACAGTGCCAGGCGAGTGATCAACGCGATGATTGGATATGTCTATCGAATGCGAGATTATGCTCAACAGGGTTTTCAAGTTGAGCAGGAAGTTCCGATGAGTATTTGGAACGCCGTCCATCAGCTTGAAGCTCAAGGATTCCAGAGAACATAGCACAATGTTAAGATGACCGTACTATGGCAAGTTCACTCACTCCACGAGCGGCGAAAGTTCTAGGCGAAAAGATTAAGCAGGCGAGGCAAGCTAAAAATCTTCGTCAAGCAGATCTTGCCAAGTTGATCGGACTATCTCCCCAGTCTATCTCAGCATTTGAGAGTGGGAAGATTCCACCCGACCGTGAGTACATCGAAAAAATTGCTTATCACACACAGCGTCCCGTACATTTTTTTACTGGCCAAAAGGTAGCCGAAGCGTTGGCAAGGGTGGAGCAGTTGAAAGTAGAGCTTGAGGAGCTTTCAGCAATTTTGAAGCAGATCGTGGAAGAAAAATAAAATCACTTACAGCTGTTGATGTTCCTTAAATGAGTAGCAACCTTTTTCAGCGATGATGACGTGATCCAAAACTTCAATTCCGAGTACCTCGGCTGCCTGAACTATTCGTTGCGTAAAAATGAAGTCTTCAGGGGAAGGAAGAGGTACCCCACTGGGGTGATTGTGAACAAGAATTAATGAACTAACCGGATGATACTTAATAACTGAAAAAATATCTCGGGCTGAGACGATAGACTGATTAACACTGCCAATAGCCACCGTTTCTTTTAGCAACAGCTGAAGTCGAGCATTCAGGTAAAGTACCACAATATGTTCTCTTTGTGCCGATCTCAGTTCAGGTACAAGGGAAGTAACTTTGTCTAGTTGATCAATAACTGGAAAACCAATGGGGCGAACTCGCTCCACAAACTCAATCATTGCTAAAAGCTGGCAAGCTTTTGCGATGCCAATTCCCGGCACCTGAGTTAACTTTTCTAAAGTCAATGGATGTTGCTGTAAACGTTCAACAACTTCATTGGCTAACTCGGTGACGGAGTGCTGCGCAGTTCCCGTGCCGAGTACCAAAGCAACCAGTTCAGTTGTCTTCAATTGACTTACGCCGTGGAGTTGTAATTTTTCTCTGGGAGCTAATGTAGACATCGGCCAGAGTATAGAAAAAGAAGCTTTCAATAAGTGTAGTTTTCGTTACTCTTTTTGGGGAGTCCGACGAAGCATCTTCTTGCGAAGATAAAGGGCAATTCCAGCGCCCAAAATTAAACCAATAATTCCGGAAGCTACGGTGAGTGGATCTTGAAAGAGGTCTGAGCCCGTAGTTTTCCAAGCATCGACTGCGTATTGAGTACCTAATGCACCCACACCAAGAATAATGAAACTTCGGACTAACGTTCCAATAAAAGTGGTCCAAATGAAAGTGCGCATTTTCACTCGCAGGACACCACAGACAATGGATACCGCAAAGGTGGGCACAATAGGCACGATCCGCAACCCAACCAGGATGACTTCATCCCACCATCCTTTATTCATCCACCGTTCAGCTTTTTGGATATCTGTTGGACTAATGCCAAAGAACTTGCCACAGCGGTGAACGAAAAAGTCCTCTGCTTTGTCACCCAAGAAGTAAAACACCACAGAGACCAGTGTTTTGCCAACAGAACTTACCGCAGCCAGCCAAAAGAGGAAGAACCAGCCTTGACCAGCCTGATGTGCTAGGTAGCCCGCCGTCCCTAAAACCACTGGCGTCGGAATCGGGGCAATAATTTCTTCAATAACAGTACCAATAAAAACAAACAGTTCGAGAGGAACATCGGTTGCGAGATGAGTAAGCCATTGTGTGATCTGTTGCATACTTAATTACGCTTTTAAGCGAAGGTGTTGTAAGGCTAAGTTAGCTACTTGATCGGAGTACCCTCCGGTCATCGGCACGGGGTGTTGTTTACTGCTCGACTGCCACTCTTGTTGAGAAAACTGACTGTTATTAAACATCATGATTACCTCAGGGCCAAACTCTAGTGCTGCTCCAATATGTGCCAACGCTGTATCGACAGAAAGAAGCACATCTTGTGCTTCCAATAACGCAGGTAACTCAGCTAAATTGGCTCCAATGTACTTTACTTCACCAACTGTCTCATTATCACTTTTGGGGGAAATATAAGTAATTCTGTCTTGAAACATGGCTTGCATTTCTTCTACTTTATAGTCATCCCGACTGGGCGAGGATGGATTGTAAAAAACATTAAAATGGATGGGTCGTTGATTGGGATTCAGCTGTTTACGGAAGATACCTAGTCCAGTGGCGAACATAATATGTTTCCACACCTCTAGTGTTGCCATTTTTACTCGCAGTTGCGAGTTAATCACGATTCCGATGTTAATAGCTTCATTATTTACACCAAAACGCTCGATGGTTTGGCGGTACTCATCATCATGGGGAGTCAAAACTTCGGGGACGATGGTGGGTAGCGAGTCCCACTCACCCTCAGGAATACCTAGAGCAAGGGCTGCCGCAATCGTGTAGCGCTTCGGACCATACTTATCATAAGTAGCTGTAGCTAACGCCCCACCGTACTCTACTTCTAAACTATTCTTCTGATCGGGAAGGTCAAATTGACGGTAAGAAAGGAAGCGACCTTCATTACCTACCATCCGAGCATGCGCTGCCCCCATCGCGCTCATAGAGTAATGCGCCACAAAACTTAGTCGGCCAGAGGTTCTTGGGGATTGAGGCGCTCCTGTAATGAGTGATGAGACTGTTCGTCCGTCTCTTTCAAATAAGGGCAAGATTTCAGGAGTGATATAAAGTGTATTTTGGAGCGGAGGCAGCTCCCCAGGGCGAAACTTATCCGCATACAGTTGTGAGAGAACATCAAAAGCGCGGAAAAAAGTAGTCCAAATTAATCTGTCACCTAATGCAGCTCCCGGATCAGCAAGATTAAAGTCAATCCCGTCCCGACTCTCCAGTTGCTTCCCTAAGAATGTGGGTCGATAGATGAAGCGCTCAGAGCCAGGATGCGTTTCAGCTGCTTGCTGAACAGCTGCCTCATACTGAGCAGTCATCACGTCTTCGCCTCGGTCAATCAAAAAGGTAATGTTCTCACCTTTATTCTCATCGGCTGGCATGAACTGTGCACGTTGATCAAAGTTACGAGTTGGCATGGCCGTGTTTTACTTCCCAGTTTTCATCTGTTGGTGAATAAGTGACATTGAAGTCTGATGAAACTGATCTTCTAGTGCATCGCCTTTAAAAATAGGATGCTGCTTATGATTGGACTGCCAGACATTAGCTGGCCAGTGATAATCTTCAAAGATCATCGCTACTTCTGGGCCTTCAGGCAGTGCAGCGGCAATATGAGCTAAGGCAGTGTCTACAGACAAGAGAACCGTTTGTAGTTGTAGTGCAGCTGGAAGTTCACTCAGTTCTGCCCCTAAATAATGGATGTTTAACTGACCGAGTTTATCACCAAAAGTTGACTGGACTTGATCTAACGGAAAATCAAGAGCTCCTGGACTGCGAGGATTATAAAAAACGTGAACATGTACAGGTCGACTCTCAAAGTCGTACCCTTGCTGCTGGAGGTCTTGCTCTATCCTTACCAGCATCTTTTTCCATTGAGCTAGAGGAACGAACTTTTCTTCTAAGGAGGTGTTAATCACTACTCCGAGGTGAAGTGCTCCAGGTTCAATCTCAAACTTTTGTTGAGCCGCAGTCAGCTCTTCAGCAGATGGAGGGAGAACCTCTGGGATGATAGTGGGAAGATCGTCCCATTGACTCTCCGGAATTCCTAGCGCCAGTGCGGCAGCGATGATGTATCGACGCTCCTGATACTTGTCATATGTAACGGTATAAAGAGCTCCGGCGTAATCTACTTCAATTGACTTTTTTTTCTCTCCGAACTGTTGGTACAGCAAGAACTTAGTAGGGTCTCCTTCTAATAAGACTCTCATTTTGGCATTAATGACCATGGCGATCGTAGCATTCACAGCGAGTCGCTCACTACTTCGAGGAAAAGTAGTACCGGCTTGAATATATGGCGATACTTCTCTTCCTGATCGAGAAAAAAGTGGCATTACCTGAGGTAACATCAAGATATGATTTCTTGAACCCATCTCTCCATCTACCGTTTGGGGATAGTAACGAGCGATGAGATACTCAAGTGCGCGGTAAAAGCCGCTCATGATTACCCGATCACCCAGTGGTCCGTCTGGGTCTGTAAGATTGAAGTCGACACCCTCTACTTGTCCAAGTAAAAGCGTAAAGTGACTCTCTTTGTGGCCCTGTGGGTTATAAGATTCTCGGAGCAGGCCGTTCTCCAGTTTATTGACGCGATCAGTAATATCTATACCCTGTTCATATTCGTGCATGACGTCTTTCAAAAGTACTTTTATCCACGGTACTAAAGAAGGGTATGATCTACAACTAGAATCTTCTTACGCACCCATGCAGTACGGCATTACTTTTAGTCATCGACAAGCTCAATACTTAGGACTTGATCCGAAGCAGGCTTTTCAGGAGTGTTTGAACCTAGGCTTTTCATACATCAGGTTGTGTGTGTACTGGAATGAGGTAGAACAACAGCAAGGTACGTATGACTTTACTGTCATCGAAGAGCTACTTCATCAGTGCGAGAAGTACGGGCAAAACGTGGTGTTAGTACTAGGCATGAAAGCGCCACGTTGGCCAGAGTTTTATATCCCCAGTTGGGCTGCCCAAGATCCTCACTCACCAGCAACACAGACAGCAGTACTTACTTTTTTACAACACGCGGTCTCTCACTTCGCTACGTTTAGCTGCATTAGCCATTGGCAAGTAGAGAATGAGCCACTAGATCCAAGTGGGGAGCATGAGTGGACAGTTCCAACTTCACTTTTAGATAGAGAAGTTGATCTCGTTCGTCAGCACGATTCTCGTCCAGTCTTGCTCACAGCCTGGGGAAATACATTGAGTAAACGACAGTTATTACCAGTCTTAGCTGAGAATGCTGATGTTGTGGGGATTGATGTCTACTATCAACAGTACGCTGATACTTGGCGTGGGGAGAGGTACATCGGACCTGATGACAGCACCACTCGGATGACAGCCCTATTAGACGAAGCAGAGAAAGAAGTTTGGATAACTGAGCTACAAGCAGAGCCTTGGGAAAAGGATGAAGCGGGATACCTAGCTTCTACTCCCAAAAGTTGTAGCCCAGATCTTCTTCGTCAGTTCGTGCAACGTGCTTCACAACTTCCCGTCTCGACTATTCTGTTTTGGGGAGTGGAGTATTGGCTATGGAAAGCACAACAAGGGGATAGTTGCTACCTGGAAGCATGGGCAGAGTTTCAACGACCTCCGAGCGAATCTGCTTGATGCAAAATAGTTGCATATTTGAGATAATCTCCGCTATCTATGATTTTCCTTTTTATCTTGATTAGTAGTCTTTTTGTCAGTCTTGTGTCCATAGTGGGAATTTTGACCATCTTTAGCAAAAAGTTACAAAGTCAAAACTACGCCTCAGGGTTTGTCAGTTTTGCGGCAGGAGTCATGTTAAGTGCAGCGCTCCTCGATGTTCTCCCCGAAGCCCTAGAGCTTCACCCTGAACCAGATCTGTTCCTAGCAATTTTTGGAGGTATCTTGGTTTTCTTTTTCTTAGAGCGATTTGTACTCTGGTTTCACCATCATCATGGTGACCATGGAACAAAGCCATCAGCTGTTTTAGTCCTGGTTGGTGACGCTATCCACAACTTGCTGGATGGTTTGGCGATCACGGCTGCATTTCTTGTCTCACCAGTGCTGGGTTTAACGACGACACTAGCCATTGCCGCACATGAAATTCCTCAGGAAATTGCAGACTTTTCTATCTTAACTGCTGGGGGAATGTCTCGTACAAAAGCTTTACTGTGGAACTTTTTCTCAGCTTTAACCTCTTTGGTGGGTGCTGTGTTGGGTTACTTCTTTTTACGAAATCTCGAGGAATATATCTGGATCTTCTTAGCTTTCACGGGTGGAATGTTCCTGTATATCGCTAGCTCCGACCTCATTCCAGAGCTACATCAGGACTTTAAGAAAGATCGACGCTGGCAACAAACAGTACCATTTATCTTGGGGATCGTGATTCTGTTTGCCCTGACTAAGCTTATTGCTGAGTAGCAGCGTCAGTTCTCAATATTCGTACTTTCGCGAAGACTCTTCTTTTTGTTACACTGAAAAGACTCTAGTTGCTCTGCCAAAAAAACCAGAGTATAAATTTAGTATTGAAACAATTGGTATCTTTGGTTCTCTATGCAGTTACCCCAAATCAACTCCGAAAGCTTGAAAAAAATTAAGTTGAGATACGTTCTCCTTGGACTTGTTTTGCTTCTTTTAGTGATTGGCGGAGCGGTAGGTCTTTACTTAGTCAGCCGACCTCAAGAAATTCGTCAACAAGCTGCAGGATATGCCAGTTGTGCTGGCGGAGTTCCAAGTGGTGGGTATGCCTGTGCCGGTTTCCGTCAACCAGCTCGTTGTAATAACGGTGCTTTCGAGATGATGGCGGCGTGTTCTAGTAGTCAAGTTTGCGACGCTGGAGCAAGTAATGCCTCTAAATGTGTCGCCACTCAGCGCAGTTGTGCTGGTGGTGTCGCCCATGGTCAAACAGCGTGTAAAGACCTTCGAACCCAAGTTACCTGTCAAGACGGCGTCTTTGTTAACGAGCAAAGTTGTAATGCAAATGTAACCTGTAGCAGTGGTCGCTGTGGTGGCGGTCCCGCTGGTACATCTTCACCTACTCCTCGACCTTCAGCTACTCCAGGAACCGGTGGTGGTGGAGATGTTTGTCAGGGAACAACTTGTAGTAGCCAACCTGGCGGCTGTATCGCTATTCATCAATGTGATCAGTTAGACTCTAACGGCCACTGTACAGTGCTCAATCCTCAAGTTACTACTGGAACAGTAAATGCCCAACAGATCGCCAACCAATCATGTAAATGTGTCCAGGTCGACGTCTTAACAGGTGGCAGCAACTCATGTGTTAATGGACATATTAACAATGACTACTCAACATTAGTCAGTGCAGTGGTTGTCTGTCCAAATGTGGCATGTACGCCTCCAACCCCAACTACTCCACCAGGATCATCTCCTCAACCTTCAGTCCCTCCTGGTACTTCACCACAGCCAAGCCCGACCCCAGGTGTGAGCCCAAGTCCTGCAGCTTCACCAACTCCTGGTGTGACTCCAAGCCCAGTGGTCAGCCCAACCCCAGGTGTAAGTCCATCGCCAACACCTATTGTCTGTGGCAGCTCATGTAGTACCACTAGTGAGTGTCCTCAGGATCACACCTGTAACAACGGAACCTGCCAACTCACAGCTTGTGTCAACGGAGCAGCCTGTACAACCGATCAATGTCGCGTCACTGCTTGTGGCAGCTCATGTAGTACCACTAGTGAGTGTCCAAACGACCATAGCTGTAACAATGGGACTTGCAAACTCAATGCATGTGTCAACGGCGCCAGTTGTAGCGGTGATCAATGTCGAGTGACTGCTTGTGGAAGTACCTGTAGCACCAATGCAGACTGTCCAAATGATCACACCTGTAATGGTGGCACATGTAAGCTAACGGCTTGTGTCAACGGAGCGAACTGTGACAGTAATCAATGTTCGATCGTCAATCCATCACCAGTGGCTTCACCAGTCCTTGGATGTAATGACACTTGTGTCAACAACTCTGACTGTAAATCAGCAAGCCAGATCTGTGTTGACACTACAAGTGGACGCCGCTGCCGCTTAGAGACGAACATTACTAGCGACACCTGTACACCAGCTGGTCAAGCAGTTGCTCAAGGGCAACCTTCACCACAACCACAGCAGCCAACCAGCTTGCCAGTGGCCGGAAGTGCAGATGTGCTCAAAGCTATGGGAGTTGGAGCACTAGCGATCATCCTCGGTATCGTAGGCTTCCTTGCCCTCTAGATAAGATAGAAGAAGAGCCGCTTTCCCAAAAGGAGAGCGGCTTTTTTGATGCTTTTTTGCTTTGGTTTAAACGGATTTTGACAAATACGCGAACAGCACTATAATCGTGTCGATGCAACACATTACCGCTCAATTCAAGCGAAACGGTAAGAAGCCTCTTCAGAGAGGTGTGTTGTTGCTGGTATAAGCTAAAAAAATATATACGTCACGGCAAGAATCACACCTCCAACAGAGGTGTTTTTTTTGTCGGAAAGGAAGAGATGAAAGACATCTTGTTTGTCTGCCAAGCGAATATTGGCAGAAGCCAGATGGCTGAAGGCTTTTATAACTTCTTAACCCACTCGGACTTTGCAACCAGTGCTGGAGTGGTGGATGTACGGGCTAAGGTAAACAACGCACTTCCTCCCGAAGCCGTCACAGTAATGAGAGAGCGAGGGGTTGATATCAGTCATCATCAGATTAAGCTCTTAACGCCTGAAATGTGTCAGGAAGCCAGAAAAGTAGTGGTCCTGTGTGATCGAGCACTCTGTCCAACTTTTCTACTCAAACTACGACGAGTAGTATTTAAACCAGTCAAAGACCTTTCGGCTTACCAGCTTCAAGCCGCACGAAAGGTCAGAGATGAAGTTGAGCAGATTGTGTACAGCATCTTGGCGAGCTAGTTAGTACTTACTCTCAATGACCAAACGAGAACCTTCGAGATAGGCAGTTTCGCCGCTGGTAGAAAGCAATTGAACCTGATACGTGGCAGGTGAGTTAGGAATACTGAACTTCGCACTTCTCACCCAAGTAGGCGTACTAGTGTTCATCACCAGCTCCGTATTGTAATAGATCACGTTATGGGTAACGTCAATCAGACGAGCATGTACTTCACCACCAATAATCGAGCCCGCTGCTTCAAATCGGACACTCATAACTTGACCAAATTTCTTGGGGTCAAACATGATTTGAGCTGCGGTCATATTCGTCCAGTCGCGGTTGTTAGTGCTGCCGCCTCCCATGGGTAAAAACTCTTCACGAACTTTCCCTGATGAAGCAGGTGGAGTGACGGTAGTGGTGGTGTTATTCACTACGACTGTTTTCGTGCTTCCCGCGGCGGTAGCTTGAAGTGTAAGCTGCTGAACTTGTGTGCTCAACGAAGCTACTTCAGCTTGAAGTGATTCAGGAGAAAAGGTGTCAGAGGGTTGCTCTTCTTGATTACCGCTTGTCCTTTGTTTTTGGTCAACGATCGAGAGAATCTCTTGTCGTGATTGAAATACGCTCCAACCTACTACAGCTATACCAATTGTTAAAAGAACTAACCAAAGTAGGATAAGAGTGCGCCATGGATGATGCATAAACTGCAGTATTCATGGTAGCGGATATGGAAGTTGAAGTAAAACAGCGTAGGCGAGACAGAATGTCTGACTCGCCTACGAAGGCTATTTCTTATTCTTCGACAGTAGTAGGTGGTTCGACGTCACAAGCGTTAGCTGGACCAACCATTACCAAACGTTGAGGGTTGTCCGTGTCTCTTGAGATCTCTAAATCTCCACCAGTGTTGTGAACCACAATGACTTGGTCTGGTACATCTGGCGCGTATCGACCTAGTACCGTGCCAGCAGAGACCGTGGATCCGGTTCCACAAGCCGCGGTAACACTATGATCCGCATCGTCACCCAGATTTCGCTCATGAGTGGCAATCAATACATGAAGCTTTCCCGTCTCGCTGTCTAATCCTTGGACTACAATAAAGTTAGCATTGATCTCGCGTGGGAAGCGAGCAGTGTCTTTAGTGATAATTGGGCCTGCTTCTACGGCCAACTGGCGTAACTGCACAATGTCTTTTACTTGGTCAGCGGGGACTTCGATGATCAAGTGTGGCTCGCCATCAATATTACCGTTTTCGTCACGATCACCATTAAAACCAATGCTCCAGGTTTGAGCATTAATGCCATGCTCGGCTAGCCGCTGAACGATAGGTTCAGGGATAGGTGAGTTAAAGTACTCACCATTAGTGGTTTCTAGTGCTCCTGGCTTAATGTAGTTAGCCAAGTCTTCTTCAGCTTGGGTCAACGTTCCCATCTGGACAGCATACATGTCGTCCACAAACTCTACTGAACGAAGCCCACTCATGGCCATGATCTCAGCGCGCTCAGCTTGAGGATCGAGCTCGTGGATATACGCTGCTACAGCGCGGATACCGTTTCCACACATGGTAGAGACACCACCGTCCATTCCTGAGTCATCACTGCCATTGGGTTCAAAGACATACATGAAGGTGTGATAGCCTTGGGCTTCGCGATTGCGAGGATCACCAACCAACACCATCACACTATCACTTTGAATCTGTCTACCCCATTGAGCCAAGTGAGCACGAAGAGTAGCATCTTGGCGAAAATCAGCGCTTGGCTCGTATCCAGCGGCCGTTAAGGGCACGATGCCCAACATGTTGCCACAGCCTTCAAACACTCGAGTCATCGTATCTAAGTGATCAAGAAACTCGGTAGTTGATTCATGAGTTGGCATAGCACTTTCTCCGTTAACCGGTAAGTTGTCGGCATCATCCGGCGTTCTTTGTACATTTTCTTTAACTGTCATTGTAGTCTTTTCTATAGCAACTGCTATCTAATATCTAATTTATCTAAAATGTTGAGATATATTTTTTTTAGGTCTTCAACACTCTTGAGCTCAACATACTCATCGGCTTGGTGCGCATTTCCACCGGCAGGACCGATGCAGATGGCAGGGACTTGGAGTCTTTCAGCGTAGATGCACTCATCAGCTACTGACTCTCGGATGAAGACCACCGCTTTACCTTTCACTTCTTTGACTATCTCTTGGCAGGTCTTAACGAACGCTGACTCTCGATCCAGTTTATATGGAGAGCAAAAAGGGGTTGGGCGTGGTTTAAAGCGAATTTCAGGTAGGTGCAGAAGCACCTTCTTCTTATGCAACTTCTTAGCCATATCTTGCAGCTGTGCCAGCACCGAGGTAGCAGTGTCAGGGGGTACCATCTTGCAGTCGATCTCAATCTCGCAAACGTCAGGAACCGAAAAGCCAGGGGCAAGTGAGTGTATGTAGCGAGGATAGGCAATCGTATCGCCCATGTCTTCATCGTGCGCAAACTTGATTGCACTCACCTCATCTAAGAAGCGAGCCGCCTGGGTAATAGCGTTCACTCCTTCTTGGGGAAAGCTGCCATGTGCAGACTTGCCAATAATCTTTACTAAGAAAGAAGCACGACCAGTTCGGCCGATAGTGATACCACTGTCACCATACGTAAAGCCAGGTTCCGGTACGAGCACATACTGCACACCTTCACAAAAACCACCATCAATTAAGGCGTGTGCGCCAGCGGAGTAGTTCTCTTCATCAACAGTAAAGGCAATAACTAGATCAAGGTATTCAGGGGTAAACTCTTTGGCACACTCCAACAGAACCGCGTTACCAGCTTTCATGTCCCAAGCTCCGAGCCCAACTAGTTTGCCATCTTTCACCGTCGGTGTATGAGGATCTTGTGACCAACCATTTACTACGGGGACAGTATCGATGTGACCAGCAAGCAAGATAGCTTTGCCAGTAGAGTGCTTGGCTTTTTTAGTCAGAATGACATTAAAACGACCATCATCGACACGCTGGGTGCGAACTTCACAACTGGTGTGGTCTTTTGCCCAGGCTTGAATAAACTCACTCAGCGCCTTCTCTTTAGGGAAGACTGAGTCAATTGCCACTAGAGAGGAAAGGAGCTGTTGTGGCATATCTTAATTTTCCGTGTATCGCTTCCAGTGAGGATTGGCCTCGGTCATTGCCCAAACATTTAAACTGCCCATTACGCGTGAGCTCTCGTCGATTTCTGGATCTTGAGTTTCGGCGACTTCTTCTTCTCCGCTAATCATACAGTTTAAGAATAGCGTACCACGATAATCCATCCCATTTTTAGCATTACCAAAGTTGGGTGAGCCCCAGGCTGCGCGAGTCTCAGTGTGAACAGAGTGGAAGCCCATCCCGATAGCCTGACCAATAATGTGATGTTTGATATTTCGGTTTAAGCCCAGCATTTGGTACTGTGTATCAGCAGCGGAGTCACCAATCTCTAAAAACTTGAATGGTTTGCCGCTAATCATGATCTCGCCCATATCACCATTCGCAATGGCTACGATTCGACCTCGCTCATTACGGACGACTACTGGGAAGATACCCTCGCTAGAGACCCAAGCTTGCACGTCTGCTGGCGTACTAAGTGGACTAATGTATGTTTTAAACGCAGCTCCAAAAATAGCAGCGAGGGTTTCTAAATCAGTCAAAGTAACATTTTCGGCAGTAATGCGTTCCATTGAAAACCCAGGTGGAAGTGCTTTGGGGGCTTCGTAACTTAACTGTGCAGCTTGATTGGCAAGGTCTACTAAAGCAGTTTTTGTTCCTTCTGAAAGTCGGCGGCCAGGCATGTGTGCACCGGTCATCACCCAATCATATCCTTCCCACTCACCACCAAGGGGAACGACAACTTCACGTTGTAGAGGAACCGAAAGTCCCTCAGTTGGAACTGTCAGTCCTCGTTTCATGATAGCTCGATCGATAATTCGAGTAGCAGTCGGATTATCTGTCAAAACAGGAAGGACTCGAGTAGCGAGGTGATGAAGATAGACGTCAGCATCGTGGATAATTTCAGCACAGAAGCCTTTGACACGTAAGCTATCTTGCTGATAGCCAGCAGAACCTAAAGCCCCAATATTAGGGTTTTCTGGTTGAATTTCTGTTGAACGTTGCCCCACGACTTCAGACTCATCCGTGGTGGGACGATTTATCTCGAGACGCGTCATACTACCTTAAATGTGAAATTGCTAGCTTCAGGATTATTTCATAAAAATGGTGATGGTCAATAAACAGTTGAGACGCACCTTTTTTAGCTTTCTGTTACAACTTTTTCTTTTTTATGTTCGTACTGCTTTAAGAGGCGATACACCGCCTGAACTTTTTTGGAGAAGTGAGTTAAGAACCATGTTTGATCAACAGTTTGACGATCTGCCTGTTGTCTCTTCTCAACTTTAACGGTTACCTTTCGTAAAAGCTGAGCAGCTTTTTCCACTTCTGTCCAAGCTTCCGCGTAATCACTCTTGAAGATACTCCCTTGTGCCATTGAGAGATGTTTCATGACATAAGCAAGTCCGTAATGAGGATCTTCGTGATAGGTTGTTCGCGTTCCTTTTTCAAGTGTTTCCACAAACTCATCAAGCTGTTCATGAAAAACTTCCCACAGTGATCCTTCTGTTTGGAGGAAAAATGTGCCAATTAACTCTGTCGTTAATCTCGAGAGTTCGTGGCGTAAAAGATAGTAAGACGTGTCCACAACTTCTAGCTGTTGTGTCGAGTTATAAACGCCTGTATCTAAGGCGAACTCAGAGAGAAACTCTGCCGCTTCTTGAGTACTTTCCAGCGGTGACTGGGTATTTTTGTTATACAAACCATGGACAAATTGACGCGCAGCTTCTTCGGGAATATCAGGGAAAAGATCAACTGCACTGGCTGTGATTTCTTGGAGAGTAGCGCGTCTGAGCCTATCTCGCCAGCGATCTGCTTCTTCAATTGTTTCTCCTTTAATAAATCCTCGAAATCCTGACTCGGAAAACGTGAGCTGAACCCCCATTCGATCCGCAATATACACCATGAAGTCTTCAATCGTTCTGCCAGACAAATCAACTGGAAAGTGACAAAGTGTCTGGATAACTTCGACTCGAGCTAAGAACTGTAGCTTAGTTTCCAGTGGCAGCTCGGTGAGGTTTGAGAGCTGAAGGAGCTTATCGATCGCGGCAAAAAATGCACGTTCTAAAGTAGGTAAGGACTCAACGTGTACATTTAAAAAGCCATCAACACTCGTCGAAACTGTTCTCAGCCTTCCAACTTGGTCCGTAGACTCGGACTCGGAAAAGTAGTTCGCGAGCGTTTGCACGTTTTCACTGATCTGTTGGCCAGAGTGGTCAACATTAATTGCTCGGTAAAAGTTCTTGCCAGCATGGAGATTATGAATCTGCCAAAAGACTTGCTCGGAAGGAGCTAACTTGCCATTCGGCAGATCAAAGGCGTGGTTACGAATACGTTGGCGAACGTCGTCACTCGCATATACTAAGTCAGCAATCTCCCGACGCTTACGCTCTTGCGGCTCCATCTGGAGAAATGACTCTTGATCGTGTCCGATGATAACCATAGTTGCAGCATCACGCTACTCAAAGTAGGAGACTCCCCACCATCTACTTGGGTTCACAAAACGATACTTCTTATCTAGTTGGTCTAAGCGACTGACTTCTTCTTCACTCAATTCAAGATTTAATGCTCCAATATTTTCCAAGATTCGTTCTGGTGAGACACTTTTAGGTATGGCAACCGTTTGCCGTTGTAAAGCCCAGCTAATTAACACCTGTGCAGCTGGTTTTTTGTGGACACGAGCAATCTGCTGGACTACCTCATCATCGAGCAAAGTAGGATCACCTTCTCTGAGACCGCCTGGTGAACCCAATGGTGAGTACGCAGTAACTACAATTCCTTCTTGTTGGCAGAACTTTACTAATCCTGCTTGGACGTTGTAGGGATGAAGCTCAATCTGATTCGTTGCAGGTTTGATTACGGCATAGGTAAGCAGGTCAATTAACATCGTAGTCGTAAAGTTTGCGACGCCGATTGCCTTGACTAAGCCTTTATCCACTAAGCTCTCCATTGCTTTCCAAGTTGCTTGAATAGAAACTGGAATACGTTTCACTTTACCCTGTGGATCAAGTGGTTCTAAGTCTTTACCGTGGGGAAAAGCGATGCCCCAGTGAACTAAGTAGAGATCAAGATACTCAAGTTGAAGGTCGTGCAAAGTTTTGCGACACGCTGCTTCAACATCAGCAGGATCATGGTCAGTGTTCCATAACTTACTGGTAATAAAAATGTCTTCACGCTTTATGCTAGAGCTAGCAAACAGCTCACCTAGTGCTGCACCAATTTCTTTCTCGTTCCCGTAGATACTGGCACAATCGAGATGACGATAGCCGGCTTCTTGGAGAGCAAACTTTACCGCAGTGCCCACTTTGTCTTTGGGGGTATTCCAAGTTCCAAGTCCTAAGATTGGGAACTGCTGGCCGGTATGGAGGGGAAGAAATGAAGTCATGTAGTTGTTGTATCAACTTCAGACAGTGGTGTAAACCTAAAGAACTATGTCGTCTTTTGTGCTCTAATCTCTTCAGCTTTTTGGAGTCTTTTTGTTTGGTAGGCTTTATACTCTTGTTCTTCTTTATCAAAGTACGAAGTTGTTGAGTCAGCATATGGTTTATCGGTTTGGACACCAAGTCTATAGGCGAGTGGCTCACAGAAAGAGTGTGCGTCGGCTACACGATGGTCAAATGCTGTCAGCGTTGCTCCAAAAAAGACTTGGTTATCATTGGGATCAAGCATCCCCCGTTCTTTAGCATCTTCAGGAAGGTCAAGCGTCCCACCTCTTTCTTGAATAGCCTGTCTCTCTGCCGGAGAGAGAACATCATTTAAAGTAGGCATTGTCTGCTCAGTTAAAAGAGTCAAAATGCCTTGTTCTTGGGCAGCTTGTGTTACTTCATTGGTTTGAAAAGTTCGGGTGGAGTATGGTGCAACTAAAAGGATCTTAGGAAATCGGGATGGATAGTAGCCAAACTTTTTATACACCTCAATGAGTTTCTTTAGAGTTGCGTTGCGAAACTGCTCACCCGAGTAAATTGCATCATCCATCACTACAAAAGTGTCAACGCCTTTGTCTAAGATTTCTCTGAAAGACTCAAAATCTTCCATCGCATCGTACACGCCAAAGTACGTTTCTTGCACAGGTTGGGTAGTGAGCTCAGGTTGAGCTTGCTCGTAGACCCATCGCTTAGAGGAATGTGGCTTACTGTCCCACAGAACTACATAATCACTCCCTTGGATTTTTTCGTTTAATGTGGAAACACACCGTTTCAGTGCTGAAAGGAAAACCTCATGTGGGACGAGCGCCAAGTTGTCGACTAACTTTTGTTTGATTTCTTGAAACTGGGGATTAGGTTCGCTAGTAATCCATCTTTTTACTTCCGCTTCATTTATGGAAAGGGAAGTTTTAGGTTGGGGAACGTCAGGTGCTGCAGAGTGTTCTGGGGTTTGAGAAGCAACTTCGGTGGTGGCTCGTTGCTGTTCATCTGTCATTCCAAGATCGTAGCAACAGAACTCACACAAGTAAAATGGAGCTCAAATCGTAATTAGACTTGATGGCTCTCTTGTGATTTGAGAGCTTTAGCATGTTCTTTTGTAAATGCTGGATTGTCGATATCGGTAGTAACTTCTTTAGTAGCCTGTAACTTCTCCAGGCCAAGCACAGTTATAACTCCTAATCCAAAAAGCAGAAGCGAGAAGAGCACATCATTTGTAAATGCTTCTGGTATAACATTCTGCTCTACAAGTGGAACGAGCTCCCCATGGCTATTTAAGCGAGTAGAAATTGTTTCTTTCCATGGCCACACTTTGCGCAAAGAGCCAATCATTATTCCAGTGAGAAGAGCGACAATGATGTCATGATGTTTTTTAAATAGCCAACTCAGGACTCTTGAGAAAACTGCAATACCCACTAACGCCCCTAGTCCAAAAATAAATATTACAAGGAAGTTGCGATCTGATATCGCTCCTAAAACTTGTTCATACTTACCTAGAATCACTAAAATAAATGATCCAGAAATGCCTGGCAGAATCATGGCACAAATTGCGATTACTCCACTGAGGAAGAACGCTAGCCAAGTGTCAGGAGTTGAAACAGGCACCATTCCTACTACAAAGTAGGCAATCACGGCTGTTACTGCAGTAGCAACATAGTCATGTAGATCCCAAGTTACTACGCGTTTACTAACTACTATGATGGAAGCTACTGATAGTCCAAAAATAAACGCCCACATGAGTGATGGATAAGTAACCAAGAAGTGTGTGATAAGGCCAGAAAGAGTAATGACTGCTGAAGCCAAACCTAGACCAAGTGGAATAAAGAAACGAAATGGAACTAAAGCGATTGCTTCCTTAATCTTGCCTTTAATAAGTAATCGCAGTGCTTGTCCACTAGTAACTTTAATTCCGTAAATGAGCTCTTCATAAATACCAAGCAAGAAGGCTACAGTTCCACCTGAAACTCCTGGAACTAAATCAGCAGACCCCATCAAAAAGCCTGTCAAGAAAAGCCGAATTGTATCTTTAATTAGATTATTGGAACTACTCTTTTGATTCATGGGCTGTATTTTACAGACAATCTGCGTTGTGAGAACCCGAAAAATACGAGCTCGCTGAAGACATGCCTTGTACTAAGACCGATTAGTCACTTTATAAGGCTTACCGTTGCTGTCATATGTTATCCATTCACCAACAGCTTCTCCCATATTAAAATGTCCGGAGCGTTTTAAAGTTCCATCAGGTCGATACCATTCCCAATACCCATCCGTTTTTCCACCTACAATTTTACCTTTTGACCAACGAGTTACACCATTTGCATGATATTTTATGGTATATCCATCAATAATTTCAATTTTCTTTTCTTTAACACCATTTAAATGCATGACAACATCGCACCCATTTTCAGTACAGTCATGACTAGTATGGTCGATTTTTTTGTTTTCAGGCATGAGATTTAAAAGATACCATCTTTATTTTTAATCTCTTCAGGAATTGGCATGCCACAATCCCAAAGCTCATCGATTTTTCCATCTTTGAATTTGAAGATATACACTACGGCCATTTCATACGGTTTAAGAGCAAGATGAACAAATACGGAGACCATATTATCTTCTGCAATAACCTGATGGACGGTTAGTTTTTTTTCCGGAATGTTGCCATCATTTTCCTTCATACCTTTTTGCAGAGCGGAAAAACCAGCCGGATAAAAAGGACTATGATGTTTGCCGTCCATGTTTACTAGTTGGTAGGCTTCATCAATTTTTCTATTAACAATATGTTCAAGAAATTGAACTGCTATTTTTTTGTTGTTTTCAACATTATTCATACCTAAATTATAACAAAAGCTTAGAGTCGAAGACTTTTCCTTCTGAGTATTTTTGAGCGATTTTCTAGCTTACGGGCCTTTTTTGCGACCTTGATGCTATTTGTGGGAATTGGTAAGTATATATCAATCTATTTCAATATAGATGATGGGTCTTGGAGCAAACCAAGACGCTTTGGCGGAGGTGAAGGGGTTCGAACCCTTGTATCCCGTGAAGGATCACGCTTTCCAGGCGTGTGCAATTGACCACTATGCGACACCTCCAAGTGCACTCGAGATTATAGCGTATTTTTGTCTTCCTTGTTGGGGAATGATACAAGTCGCTTTAAGGCGGTGGTAAGATATACGGATATGCAAATTATTCATCTTTTTGTTGACTTTATTCTTCATCTCGATAAACACTTAGTCGAGATCGTTTCTAACTATGGGTTTCTCACTTACGCAATCTTATTCTTAATTATTTTTGCTGAGACAGGGTTAGTGGTGACGCCCTTCCTTCCAGGAGACTCACTTCTTTTTGCTACCGGAGCAATTGCAGCCATTGGTGACTTGAATATCTTCTTTGTTTTGGCCATCTTGGTTGCTGCGGCGATTTTAGGTGACACGGTTAACTACTGGATTGGTCACTTCTTGGGTCAAAAAATTATTGATAGTCCAAAGGTCCCGTTTATCAATCAAAAGCATATTGATAAAACACAAGCTTTCTACGCTAAGCATGGTGGTAAGACTATTATCTTAGCTCGCTTTGTGCCGATTGTTCGCACCTTTGCTCCTTTCGTAGCCGGTGTGGGTAAGATGGATTACAGCAAGTTCATTCTGTACAACATTATTGGTGGTGTGGTGTGGGTACTGTCTTTCACTTTAGCTGGTTACTTCTTTGGTAACATCCCGGCGGTGAAAGAAAACTTCACTATTGTTGTCTTTGCCATCATTGGTATCTCTGTAGTGCCAATGATCTTTGAGTTTGTCAAAGCAAAGATGGAGCACAAGAAGAACCCTGAACTGCACATTGATTAAGGGTTAGTGTTGTAGCAGGTTCCCTTAAAGTTGTTTCAGCAAATGGCTCTTTTTCGGGTATACTTCTGGCAGGTGAGGAATACCCATGTCCCAGATTCAAGAAGTTAAAGTTGCAACTGACGTCGTCCAGTTAATCTCTGAGCGTGTAACGCTGCAGCGATCGGGTGCCAACTGGCGTGGACTCTGTCCTTTTCACTCCGAGAAGTCACCTTCCTTTTTCGTTAGCGAGCAGCTGCAACGCTATCGCTGTTTTGGTTGTGGTGAGTCAGGAGATGCCTTTACTTTTTTAGAGAAGTACGAAGGAATGACATTCGCCGAAGCCTTACAGTACTTAGCCGACCGAGCCGGAATTACCTTAACGAAGCAAACCTTTACCGACGAAGACGAACAGCGCAAACGGCTGCTAGAAATTCTCAACCTTGCACGAGAGTACTACTACTACTTACTCACCGAACACGAAGTGGGTAAAAAAGCCTTAGCGTATCTCAAAGAACGCGGTACTACCCAAGAATCGATTAAAGTCTTTCAGCTCGGTTACTCGCTACCGAGTTGGGATGGCCTATTAAAGTATCTCAATCATAAGAAGCACTACAGCATGGAAGATATTCATGCTTCAGGCTTGTTGGTAAAGAATCAAACAGGCCGAAGCTATGACCGATTTCGTGATCGTTTAATGTTTCCTTTAACCGATCATCGTGGCAGAGTAGTAGGTTTCTCGGGGCGAGTTTTAGACTCTGCGGTTAAAGAAGCCAAGTACATCAACACTCCAGAAACGTTGCTTTATCATAAAAGTCAGCTGCTGTATGGCTTTTCCCAGCTGTATCAGAACATTCGCAAAGAAAACGAAGTGGTGGTGGTAGAAGGCGAGTTTGATGTCATCTCTTCTGCTCAAGCACATGTAAATAACGTGGTAGCAGTCAAAGGATCAGCCCTGACAGAAGAGCACATGCGTTTGTTAAGTAGAACAGTCGAGAAAGTTCTGCTCTGTTTTGACACTGACAGTGCAGGGCTTGAAGCAACTCGGCGGGCAATCGCCGTCGCCAAGCCATTTGGGATTGAGCTGCGGGTGCTCGATTTTGGTGAGGAAGCGCAAAAAGACCCTGACGAGCTAGCTCGGACAAATCCCCAACACTGGCGACAAGTAGTCCGTTCTTCAATCTCTGTCTATGAGTTTTTGATGAGAGCAGCGGTCAGTGAGCAAGATGTTTCTACTCCGGAAGGCAAACGAAAAGTGGTGAATCAGCTGGCACCGATCTTTAGCCAGATTAGTCACGCAGTCGAAAAAGAGTACTACATTAAGAAACTGGCAGAGACACTCCAGGTTAAAGAGTCGACACTCCAAACAGACTTACAGAAGTTTGGAGTCCTGGGTGAGCGGAAAAAAGTACCACGTAAGAATGCCAATGAACCAGAAGAACAGACAACCAAAGAACAGCCACTCAGCCGCCGAGTGCGACTGGAGCAGTACCTTTTATTTTTGCTCTTCCAGGCAGCCCCGAGTCAAATGCCAACTTTCCTACGCCAGGTTGTAGAGTTCGAATGGCAAGTTCCTGCGGCTAAACAACTGGTCGCAAGCTTAGCCAAGCAGTCAGCTGATAAAAACTGGTCGCTGCAAACATTTGCTCAAGGTTTGGCGGAAGATCTGCAACAACGCTTGTTTGAGATTACCGCTGAAGAAGAGTTCTTACGAATTATTAACGATCTTGATCGTGACAAAGAGTATAGTAAAGAGTGGAATAAAACTTGGGCTGATATTCAGCAGCTGCAGCTCAGTGATCGGAAAGCGGTGATCTCTGCCAGAATCTCAGAACTCGAGTCCTTGAATGAGATGTCTGCTGATCAAAAAGTTGAGTATAATGAACTTCTTCAACAAGTTGTCCAGATGAGATAGATGATTTATCAATCTTTTTAACTCTTCTCACCCTCTTGACACTACATACCCCCTGGGGGTATAAGAAGTGAGTGTCAAACGACCCAATTGTGCTCCAACTAAAACGGATTAAAGGCCAGCTCGAAGGCGTAATTACGATGTATGAAAATGACCAAGCCTGCGTCGATGTTGTTCGGCAGGTGGTCGCAGCCCGTAACTCGTTGGGCAGAGTCGCTCGTGACTTATTGACGAATGAAGCCAGTCGATGCCATAAAGAGAGAAAAGTAGAAGAGTTAGAAGAAGTATTAAAAGAGCTCTTCCGCTATTAAAGTAGTATTTTTGGCAAGTGATCTCTGGTGATCTCACCAAGAAAGGAAGTATGACAGATACAAACACAGCGACCTCTCCACAAGGTCTTTTACACCTCGGCGAGGATAACTTTCAGAAAACCATCGAAGAGTCTACAAAGCCAGTTATGGTTGACTTCTACGCCGATTGGTGTGGTCCATGCAAGATGGCTGCTCCAGTATTGGAGAAGCTGTCAACCGAGATGAAAGAGCAGATCACGATTGCTAAAGTTAACACCGACGAAGCTGGCTCACTCGCTCAGCAGTTTGGGGTGATGAGTATCCCAACGGTGATTATCTTTGACAAAAAAGATGGCAAAGTTGTGGAAGTTGATCGAAAGATCGGCTTCCCTGGCGAAGAAGGATATCGTCAAATGATTACTAAAGTTGTGGGTGATGCCCCAACAGCTCAAGCAGCCTAACTTCATATGCAACAGACTAAAGTTGCCATTATTGGCAGTGGACCAACTGGCTATACGGCTGGCATTTATACTGGCCGGGCGAGCTTAGAACCCCTTCTTTTTGCTGGACAAAAAAGTGGTGGGCAGTTAATGCTGACTACTGAAGTTGAGAACTTTCCCGGTTTCGCTCAGGGCAAAATGGGACCTGAGTTGATGATTGAGATGCGGCAACAAGCTGAACGCTTCGGCGCCAAAATTATCGACCAATATGTGTACGCCGTCGACTTTTCAGCTCGACCATTCAAACTGTGGACGCATCTTCCCGCCGGAACTGACAGTGAGATCCTGGAAAAAGGATCTGCAGCTGACTTTGCCCAAATGCGTGAGGCACTTAAAGCTGAACCGCACGACGTTGAAGCTGACTCAGTCGTAGTAGCAGTGGGAGCTCGTTCTCGAATGTTAGGTGTTACTGGCGAGAGTAGTTTCTTAGGCAGAGGCGTCAGTACTTGTGCTGTCTGTGATGCCGCTTTCTATCGTGGTAAACACACCATCGTTGTAGGTGGCGGTGACGCAGCGATGGAAGATACCTTAGCTCTGACGAAGTTTGCAGATACGGTTACAGTCTTAGTTCGGGGTGAGAAGATGCGTGCGAGCAAGATTATGCAGGATCGTGTTCAGGCACATCCAAAAGTTACCGTCCTTTACAACACCAGCATTCAAGAAATTAAAGGTGAAGGTGCAGTTAAAGAAGTCGTATTGGTCAACACAGCTACTCAGGCTACCGAGAGCCGCTCAGTGGATGGCGTTTTTATCGCGATTGGTCATATGCCTATGACCGGAATTTTTGAAGGTCAACTCCAGTTGGATTCACACGGCTTTATTCTGACTCGTCAGAGTGTGACAGCCGCTGGCGTAGAGATGGCTAAGGCGGCGCTGGACGAAGAAGGCAAAGTAGCCTTTCCGTCTATGACTTCGGTTGAAGGTGTCTTTGCCGGTGGTGACGCAGTTGATACCCGGTACTGGCAAGCAATCACGGCAGCTGGGCAAGGATGTGCGGCAGCTATCGATGCAGAGCGTTGGTTGGAGAGGAGATAGTTGCCATGTCAGACGTTTATCAACAGTCGGTGGAGTACCATCGTCAACATAAAGGGAAGTTGGGCGTGCAGTCGCTCGTCTCGGTGAAGAATCGCGACGATCTGTCTTTAGCCTACACCCCCGGAGTCGCAGAAGCCTGTCGGGTGATTGCCAAAGATCCCACCGAGTCGTTTGAGTTGACGATGCGAGGCAGAACCGTCGCCGTGGTGTCTGATGGCTCGGCTGTTTTAGGTTTAGGCAATATCGGAGCCGCAGCTGCCATGCCAGTGATGGAAGGAAAGTCCTTATTAATGCGCGAGTTCGCTGGCGTCGATAGCATTCCCTTAGTTATTGATACGCAAGAAACGTCGCAGATTATCGAGTTTGTCAAACAAGTCGCACCCTCATTTGCCGGAATTAACTTAGAAGATATTGCCGCCCCACGTTGTTTTGAAGTTGAAGATGCACTCCAAGAGATTGGGATTCCAGTTTTTCATGATGATCAACATGGAACGGCGATCGTTGTCACGGCGGCGCTGCACAATGCAGCCAAAGTAGTTGGAAAGAACTTTGCCGATCTAAAAGTAGTGATGGTCGGAGCTGGAGCCGCTGGTCTAGCCACTGCCAAGATGTTACTCGGTTTAGATGGTCCTTGGACTGCTTTAAGTCAGCTGTCAGACATTGAACGAGTGGCTCAGTTAAAGCTGGTGGATACTCGCGGCGTAGTTTATCCCAGTCGCCCAGATGTAACTACGCATCACAACCGTTTTAAAGCGGCGCTATTACCTTTTTCCAACACACCTGATGAAGCTGGCGACTTGGCCGCCGCCTTAGTAGGTGCTGATGTTCTCATTGGTGTTTCGGGTCCTAACTTAGTTACTGCTGAGATGGTCAAAAGTATGGCACCTGGAGCAATTGTCTTTGCCATGGCAAACCCAACTCCGGAAATTCTGCCAGATCTCGCTCACCAAGCTGGTGCGGTGGTGGTAGCAACTGGCCGCAGTGACTTCGCCAACCAAGTTAATAACGTGCTAGCGTTTCCTGGTGTTTTTCGGGCGGTGATCAAAGCGCGTCTACCTCGAATTACTACCCAAATGAAGTACGCGGCTGCCCATGCTTTAGCGCAAATGGTGCCAGATCCAACTGCAACTTCCATTCTGCCCGATCCTTTTCAACCAGAGTTGGCTGAGAAGGTGGCTGACGCGATCATCGCGGCTCAGTAGAAAGGAAAGCCATGTCGATGAACCCTCATCAACAGGCGATCAAACAACTGGAAAAAGTCGCGGGGCTCCTTCGTTCCGAGTATCACGATGAAGATACTGCCCGTTTTGACGCTGCGATCGAACGTTTGAAAGAGCCGGACAGAGTCATTGAAGGTCAGTTGGAAGTAGAGATGGATGATGGGCGTAGTGAGACATTTCAAGCCTATCGCGCCCAACATAACAATGCCCGTGGTCCTTACAAAGGTGGCATTCGTTTCCACCCTGATGTTTCAAAAGAAGAAGTCAAAGCGCTTTCTACGTGGATGACTTGGAAGTGTGCGGTAACAGGGATTCCTTATGGTGGAGGGAAAGGTGGCGTCGTCGTAGACCCTAAAAAGCTCTCTCAAAATGAGCTGCAGCGTTTGAGCCGTGCCTATGCGCGATTAATTACCCCATATATCGGACCTCAGGTTGATATTCCCGCTCCGGATGTAAATACAACGCCTCAAACTATGGCTTGGATGGTTGAGGAGTACCAACAAGAAGTTGGACGACAGGCAAAGGTAGTCGATAGTTCTCACTCAGCTGCCGAAAATCCGTTAGCAACATTTACTGGTAAGCCGGTCACTCTGGGAGGTTCTGAAGGCAGAGAAGAAGCTACTGGACTGGGTGGAGTAGTGGTGATGGAAAAGTTGGTTGAACAGCTTTTCCCAACGAAAGAAAAAAAGCAGATCACAGTTGCTATACAAGGTTTTGGAAATGTGGGGTACTGGTTTGCCTATCTTGCTCATCAAAAAGGCTACAGTGTAGTAGCTATCTCCGACTCTCGTGGAGGTATCTATGCACCACAAGGTCTTGATCCAGAATATGTTCTCAACTACAAGAAAGAGCATGGCAGCTTACCAAGTGATGGAGTACAAGAGATCTCTAATGCAGAGCTGCTAGAGTTAGCTGTAGATCTTCTCGTCCCTTCCGCTTTAGAAGGTGTAATCGATAAAGAAAATGCCCATCGTATTCAGGCTAAGGCTGTGATTGAGATGGCCAATGGCCCTACCACTTCAGAAGCAGATGAAGTCTTGGCTGCCCGAAACGTATTTGTTGTGCCGGACGTCTTGGCCAATGCTGGTGGCGTATCCACTTCTTACTTTGAGTGGGTTCAGAATCTCCAAGGATACAGTTGGCCGCTTCAAGAAGTCACTACTCGCTTAAAAAAAATAATGGAAACTGCATTCACTGAGATGTGGCAGATGCACCAAAAAACTGGGCAAACTGGAAGAGTGTCAGCATATATGACCGCGGTTCAACGGGTGGTTGACGCAATGATTATGCGAGGGCAAGTCTAGTCTTGCGGACTTGATTCTTGTATCGTATACATAGTACATCAAAAGAAAAGGTTGGCTGTAAAACCAAACAGAGGAATGAAAGGATTCTATGGCAAGTGAGAAAAGTAACTCACCGTACTCAATGAACGCCATGCTCGATTTTGTAACAAATAACGCAGGACTTTTGTTCTTGGGTGTATCGTTACTCGTGGTTGGCTTCTTAGGCGGCGCAATGTGGCGTGAAAACGCAATGTTAAAAGCAGGCATCGGTGGCGGAACTGGAACCCAGATCGCCGCTGGAGCCGGTGATCCAGGAGCAGCAGCTCCTGCACCAGCAACCGAGCTTTCTGAGGCTGACTGGAAAGCTGTTCAAGAAGGTGGTGTCGGTGTAATTGGACAGAACAATGCCAAAGTAACAATGGTTGAGTTCACAGACTACCAATGTCCATTCTGTTCTCGACACTACACCACGGCATATAAGACCATCAAAGAGAAGTACATCGACACTGGTAAAGTGAAGTTGGTGCTTCGTGATCAGGCCTTACCATTCCATCCAAATGCTAAGCCAGCAGCAATTGCTGTTCGCTGTGCAGTTGAGCAGAACAAAGGTAAGTTAGAAGCCATGCACGACACCTTGTTTGACAAACAAGATGAGTGGTCAAACTTAAGTGCTGATCAAGCAGCTGCCAAGTTTGGTGAGTACGCTACTGCCAACGGTTTGAACGGTGCAACCTTGACCCAATGTGTCAAAGATGGCAAGTTCAGCAAAGAAGTTGAAGCTGATATGGCATTGGGAACAAAAGTGGGTGCCAGTGGTACGCCAACTTTCTTCATCAATGGCAAGATGGTTGTAGGTGCACAAGATATCAGTGTCTTCGAGACTGAAATCGAGAACGCACTCAACAGTTAAGGTTTACCTAACTAGAAACAGAGACACCCTTCGCGAGAAGGGTGTTTTTTTCTCTAGTGGTGTGTATAATACTGAAATCTGTAAAGTTAGTAACTGCGTTGTACGGACAGCCGGCAAATCAGTGAGGACAATGCCAAAACCAACCCCCAAAAAAACTCCATCCAAAAAAGCCGCCAAAGCAGCGGTAAAAAAGCCTGTAGTAAAGAAAGCACTAGGAAGAAAAATGACCGCTAAAAAACCTGCCACTAAAACAGCTTCAAAATCTAAACCAGCGACCAAAAAAGTTGTCGCAACTCAAACAGTCAAAAAATCAGCTGCAAAAACAGTAGCAAAGAAAGCAGCACCAAAAGTTGTTTCCAAAGCTGCAAAACAAGCACCAGCCGAAAACACAAAACCAGCGACCAAGCCATCTAAAGCGACCGCAAAAGCGGAGAAAGCCGCCGACAAAAAAGCTAAGACCGATGTCACTCAACCAACCTCAGTGGTGAACGAGGAAGTCAACGTCACCTTGCCAGCAGCTCCAGCCACCCCAGCTGTCATGCCAACGTCGATGCAGGATGACTTCGATAGTTTGCTCCAAAAAGCAATCAGCCGTGGCTACGTTACCCAAGAAGAAGTCTTGGAAAGCGTCATCGAGCCAGAGCTTTATATTACCCAGCTCGACGACTTTTACGATCAAATCCTTAAAAATAACATCGACATTTTTGAGTCTGTTTCTGAAGATACCAAAGACGAACAGCCTTCAGACGTTCAACGTGAGCTTGACCTCTTAACCAGTAGTATTGAGTCCAAAGCCGGTACTGATCCAGTCCGGATGTACCTCAAAGAGATCGGTCGAATTCCGTTGCTGACCCGTGAACAAGAAATTGACCTAGCCCAGCGTACCGAAGCTGGTGACAAGAAAGCCAAAGAGAAGTTAACTTCCTCGAATCTTCGTTTAGTCGTGTCTATTGCCAAGAAGTACATTGGTCGTGGCATGACTTTCTTAGACTTAATTCAAGAAGGAAACAAAGGGTTAATTCGGGCAGTTGAAAAGTACGACTGGACCAAAGGCTTTAAGTTCTCCACCTATGCAACTTGGTGGATTCGCCAAGCCATCACTCGTGCCATTGCTGACCAAGCTCGAACGATCCGTATTCCTGTTCACATGGTCGAGACCATCAACAAGTTAATGCGTACGTCGCGCAAGTTGATGCAGGACTTAGGCCGTGAGCCAACCCCAGAAGAAATTGGCAAGGCCATGGAGATGGAGCCCGACCGGGTTCGTGAGATCCTGAAGATTTCTCAAAAAACAACTTCCTTAGAAACTCCAATTGGCGATGAAGATGACAGTTATCTGGGTGACTTCATTGCTGACGAAACCCAGATTTCTCCTTACGAAGCAACCAGTCAACGGATGCTCAAGGAGAACGTTGATGAAGTGTTGAACGCATTGAGCGACCGGGAAGCTAAAGTTTTAAAGATGCGCTTTGGTTTAAACGGCTCCCGACCAATGACCTTAGAAGAAGTGGGGCAAAAGTTTGGTGTTACCCGTGAACGGATCCGCCAGATTGAAGCCAAAGCCCTGCGTAAACTTCGTCATCCAAGTAAACGGAAACGGTTGCAAGACTTCTTAGACTAAGCTCTGTTGAGCCAAGGAGGACGATGGCCGAAGACAAACGACTCGAAATCTTTACTACCTTACGTAAAGAAATGGCCAAGCTTGTCCCACCATTGACCGCGACTGAAGATTTAGCCAACCGATACATCCTCGTTTCCAAGAAAGAAGCAGTGGTAGCTGGCAAGTTAAGGCCAGAAATCTACTTCGGCGGCTTAATTATCCAAAGCTCGTATGTTGGTTTTTACCACATGCCTCTCTATACCAATGAAGAAGCCAGAAGTCACTTTTCCGCCCGACTGTTAAAAATGCTGAAAGGAAAGTCCTGCTTTCACATTAAAGAGTTAGACGATGAGCTGCTGCGTGACATTCGCGTCGCCTTGAAAAAAAGCCTTGAGCTCTACCGTAAGAACGGTTGGATTTAGTATCGCAACTAGCTAGTAATGGCTTTACTTTTCGGCTATCTCTTTCAGCTTGGCTAATGCCGCAGACCAACCCTTTTCCATTTCTTCAACAAATTCTTGGGGAACGTCGAGATCTACCGTCAGCGTAGTCTGTCCATCTTGCTCAGTGAACGTATAGTTCTCAAATCCAACCCACTTCTTCGCCTCAGCACTCGTTGTATCCTCAACACCCTGGTTGACGATACCCAAGTGATGAATCGAGATGAACTCGTGCTGCTTATTCACCGCAATTTGGCTGGTCATCCCTGACAACTTACCACTCTCATCTGCTGCCAAAAACTGAATCTTGCTCCCTTCTTTCCAGTTGCCCACCACGTGCGAGCCAGGCATGAATGCTTCTGTCCACTGACGATAGGTAGCATCTTCTAACATCGTCTTCCAAACTTGTTCCTTTGGAGCGTTAATGACAGTGGAGAAATGGAGTGTTGGCATAGGTTTGTGACCTTTCTTTTATATGATTTAGCGGTGTTGGTCAATTAAAATCTGGTTTCCGTCAGGATCTCGCAGCGAGATGTGAGCCGGGCCAGTTTTTTCTTTCGTTTCTTCGTCTAAAGTAATGCCGGCTGCTTTCAGCTGCTGTTCGATTTCACGAATGTCCATAAAAGAGTCGACTTCTTTGCCGTTGGAGTCCCAGCCAGGATTAAAGGTTAACAAGTTGTCCTTAAACATTCCTTGGAACAGACCAATATTGGTCTCGCCGTTCTGCAGAATCAGCCAGCCTTGTTCTTCCACACCGTGAATGACAGTAAAACCAAGTTTTTGGTAAAACTCCTTGGAAACCTTGAGATCTTTGACAGCCAAACTGACCGAGAAGTTGCCAAGAAGCATATAAACCTTCCATCTAAAAAGGTACTGTAGAAGCAGTATAGCAAATGAGCCGAAGTAGTGGGGAATTGCACTCCAGGCTTAAAGATGAGACCGTCCTGAGAGAGACTGTTCAAAAATAGACGGAACTTGATACAATACAAGCCTGACCATTCCCTGGTAGCTCAACGGTAGAGCAGGTCGCTGTTAACGACAAGGTTCTAGGTTCGAATCCTAGCCGGGGAGCACACCTTAGAAAAAACTACAAAAAAAAAGAAGTTGAGACCCTCATCACCCTTACTGAAAAGTAAGGGTTTTATGTTAATTGGGCGCAACTATAACACACTTGCCAAGTCACGACGGCCTCACAACAAAGGTCTCGTACTTCGACACTATATCGGTCATTCCCGTTATGAGCATTCATCTGACCGAGTCATCGGGAGATATCAGACTGTTATAGCTCTTTCCTCTTTTGTCATTCTTAGCCTGCTCATAATGCAACTTCGTCCGGAGCGTGTTGTTGTGGAAGCAAAAACTGAAGTTGTTACTCAAGAAAAAACAGTCGTCATTGATAAAAACGAAAACGTTGATACGTGGATTGGTGAAGCTGTAAACGAGTTTCTGCCTACGCATTCCTCAGAAGCTCGCATGATCATGCACTGTTTAGCGCACCGAGAAAATGGTCATGGTTCAAACCCTGACGCGCATGGGGATGGTGGGCTTGCTGGTGGACCATTCCAGTTTCATGAAGATACATGGGTTCGTATGAGAAAAGAGATGATGAAAGATGGTCACGCGCAAGACATTGGATCTCGATATGACTTTAAAGAATCAGCAAGAACAACTGCGTATGCGATTCAAAAAGGTTGGGCGCGTGAATGGGGTCCAATTCTTAGAGATAGCAAAGGGAATACATTTGCCAGCTGCCAGACGCCAAGTTGGTATAGAAAGTAAATATGTCTAGTGGAAGAAGACCGTTGTACTCGGGAAATGAAGAAAAAAAGATCTTGCATCACTATCTACTGCGCGGATCTACATTAACCGAAGAAAAGTATCGAGTGACAAGATCATATCTCAATAAACTTCGAAAGAAATATCGATTGAAATCCCGCATTGAACAGCGGTTAACAGAAAAGGTGAATGCGCTCTGTCCATTGTGTGGTAGCCAGCTAATTAAAACCTATGTGTTTGGAGAGCATGAACCATTTAAAGAAGCCTATTGGTGTGAGACCGATCAAGAAGCATTTAGTGAGGGAGTAATTAAATGACCCTGCTGTAACAGGGTCGTAAGAAAGGACTTGTATGGACACTATAGCACAACAAGGAAGTACGCTGCAAATTCGCAGAGCTCAAAAACAAAAAGCGAGACTTCGAATCGGACTTTCTGGTCCGTCTGGGTCAGGAAAAACATACTCAGCGCTACTTTTAGCGTTAGGGATGTGTCCTGCTGAAAAGATTTGCATCATTGATACTGAAAATGGAAGTGCAGATCTATATGACCATTTAGGTGCCTATAACGTTATTCAGCTCTCTGCACCATATAGTCCTGAACGGTACATTGAGGCAATTCACGCTGCTGAAGTTGCTGGTATGGATCTGATCATCATTGACTCTGTCACGCATGAGTGGGATGGCAAAGGTGGTGTTTTGGAGCTCAATCAATCTCTCGCTGATGCAAAGTTTAAAGGAAATACTTGGGCCGCATGGTCGAAAATGACTCCACGACACCAAAAGTTTATTGAAAAGATTGTAACTTCAAGCTGTCACATCATCACTACACTTCGTTCAAAAACAGACACCATTCAAGTTGATAATAAGGTGAAAAAAGTAGGAACGAAAGAGATACAACGCGATGGTTTTGAGTATGAGTTAACAGCAAACTTTACGATAGATCGTGAGGGGCATTTAGCTGTTGCGAGTAAAGATCGAACTGGAATTTTTATTGATCTTGATCCGTTCGTTATTACCCAAGAAATAGGAAAGATGTTTCAACAGTGGGCTGATTCTGGTGTAGAGACTCTCATGGTTTCTCCTGATCAGATTTCAACATTAGAAGCATTAATTGAGCGCAAAGGAAAGACAGTGCAGCGTATCCTAGAGTTCTTTTCATTGAAATCACTGCATGGACTTACGTTCAAGCAGTTTGAACAGGTAGTAAACAACCTCAGTAAATACCCCGATGTTGAACAACCTGAGGCTCCTAAAGAAGAAGAGTTTGATCAGTCTACCAGCGATGAGTTCGTCGATGATGTAAGTGAAGCGCTTGAAGTACAAAAAACAACACGGAGGAAGAAATGATTCAAGAACTTTCTCTCTTAGCACAAATTGAACATATTGGAAGAGAGGCAAACGCCATTCTTGAAGATGCGACTGGGGATTTTTCGAATGAGCAGCTTCGAAATATACAAATTTACCGTGTTGCCAAGATTCAACGTTTAGTTACAGAGGTCACACTCCGAACACTCATGTGCTTGGATGTCGCTTACGCAAGGGGCTGTTCTGCTGGGAGAAGAATGTCAGAGTGGGACGAAGAAAATGAGATCTGGAAAGATAGCGGAGTAACACGTTAAAAGTCAAATAATTGTCTTGCGAGGCTCTGTATAGAGCGTCCGGTGAGGGGACATGAACTGGTTTAAACATTTTGCTACAGATAGAAATGAGATTTCAGTAAAGATCATCAAAAAACAATTTGGTGCTGCTGGGTACGGTATCTACTGCTCTCTTTTAGAAGTGATCGCTCAGAACGTCAAAAGCGATAACATCGATGAATGGGGCTGTGTAGATGCGCGTCACGATTTGGGTACTTTGGCTGATGAATGTGCGTGCACAATTGAAGAATTAAAAGATTTCCTAGTGTTTTGTAATGAAAAACAAATTCTTTATAAAAAAGATGGAAAACTCTATTGCCCGTTAATTCTAGAACGATTAGATGAATATGCTTCAAAAATTAAACAAAAGTCCAGATCAAAACAAGTCGGGAGAAAGTCCCGACAACATCACGATGATATTCCGACATTGTCGGAACAGCATAGAGACAAGATCGTGTCAGTGTCGGGTATAGAAGAAGAAGGAGAAGAAGAAAAAGAAGAGAAGAAGATACTCACCGCTTCAATTTCGTACTTGCAAAATATTCCTCAAACAGATGTCACTGAGTTTGTACATCGCTTTGAGCTCACAGAAAAACAATTGACTTCAAAAGCTGAAGATCTTGTCAACTACTGCAAACAGCATGGTGTGAGGTACAAGAACTACAAAGCTTTTTTGTTTAACGCAGTCAAAAAAGACTTTAAAACCCGAAGTCAAAAATCGACTTTTCAACCCCCACAGATTGTCAACCCAATGACTAAAGAACAGAGCCAAGAGTTACTCTCCAAAGCTCGTCAAACAGTGGGGAGGGCTGTCTAGCATGTCAGCAAAAACGCAACAACAGTCTCTTCTCCGTTTTCTTAAGGAACGTGGAGATCGTGGCGTTTATGTTTGGGAGATGCTAGCTCCACAACCGCAAGGGGTTGGAATTGCACAATACAACGCTCGAATATATGAGCTAAGAGATCAGGGGTTCAACATCGTGAATACAGAGCCAGGTCATTTCAAACTTGTTCATGATAACCAGTCAAATGTCAAAACTTCACACTTCTGTAGTACTAATTCTGATTTAGAAGTCTTGCAAAAACCACTTATACCACTTGAAGAGAAGGTAAGGGTTCTTGAATCAAAAATTCAAGAAGTCACTCAGCAAATCGAAAACGGAGCAACGGGAAAAAGAAAAGATAGGCTCACCATTGATTTTAAGCTCTTCTCTACTCAACTCAACCTTCTCAAACGGTGTAACCCTGACCAATTTATTAATCAACTACAAGGAGCGTTTTTATGACAAAAGTGAAAATCCAAATCACTCATTGGATCACTGGATCCCTGCTGTTCGAATACGAAGCTGAAGAAAATTCACTTCGAAAAACGGTTGAAGAGGCATCCCGTCGCGGAGCTAACCTGTACGGAGCTGACCTGCGCGGAGCTAACCTGTACGGAGCTGACCTGCGCGGAGCTAACCTGTACGGAGCTAACCTGTACGGAGCTGACCTGCGCGGAGC
>DBDU01000001.1 GCA_002293725.1 Patescibacteria group bacterium UBA924 | reverse complement strand
AGATGTGTATAAGAGACAGGACCAATTCGTATTGGCCCATCCAATTAGATTGGATTTAATTTTTTCAAGTCCTTCTGGTTTTGGGATACCTGGAATGAAAACCAGAAAGCTTCTATAAACATCAGTATGGCGCAGTGACTCAATATCTCCTGCAAGTTCTCGAATATGGTCTTCGGCTTTCTTGAGTTCATCTCGATTATGAACTTTGAGAATATTCCCCTCAAAAACATGTGCAGGTGCAACATTCCCATACTTAGTAAGAGCAGAAATGATTTGTCTTCGTATTTCTCTCCATCGTTGGAGTTCTGGCCAGATAAGATTGAGAAATACCCATACCGCGACAGCACTAACAGGGTTGAAAACGATGATGAGGGTTTGCCAGTTATTTCTGATGAGTTCGAGAATCCACATACCTGCATTCTACCGCGAACTTAAAAGAAGGCATAAGAAAAGGGGTATTTGAATACCACGAGGTTTTATTGAAGCTATTGGCGGGGGGATGACACTGGCGTTGAGGACTTTATTGTTCATTTGATCAAAATTGGCATGAAGTCTGTTAAAAGCTAATCTTAAATACTGTACTTCTCCTCAAGGTAATGGCCTGCGTTGTTAGACTCCCGAGGAACCCATTGGAGTATTGAACTAGATTCTTTCAGCAGTGCGTTAGCCTTCGTTGCTAATTGAGCCTGGTTAAGAAGTTTCTTGTCTTTAACTTTTCCTTTCAGCGTCCAACCTAGAGCAATCTGACTATCAGAGCATCCCCCAATGGGTTTTTTGAGTTGAACTGCCATCTTTGGGGTAAAATATGGATATGTCTGTCACTAGAACTACCAATCCACTTCCATTCACTGACCTCAAACCATCACGATTCGAAGACTTGTGTCTAGGCATTGTGTTCAGACTTCACAATTGGAAATCAATCAAACACCACGGCCGTAAAGGCAAAGAAAAGGGCGTGGATATTTATACTGAACTAGTGATAGATGGAGGAGTTCAGCGGTGGTTTATCCAATGCAAGAATTACAAAAACATTTCCTTGAGTGAAATCAAAGCCATCATTGACGACGTTACAAGCCGAAACAAACAGTTACCTGATGAGTACCGGCTTATTTTGTCCTGCGACGTCAGCCGCGAAGACTGGGAAAAAATAGTTGAATACGCCCATGGCAAAGGTCTCAGTTCAATTGACATCACTACTGGCTCAGTACTCGAGACAATCCTATTTAGCCAGCATCATGATTTGCTCTATATTTTCTTTGGAATAGACGTGATGCACAAGAAGGCCAATGCTATGACTAATATCAAACGCCGAATTGCAATGAAGAAAAAAACCGAGACGGAGTACTGGGCGAAGAAACCAAGCGAAATCATAGTCCGAGATGTTCACCAAGATAACACGTACCCAGACAGTAATTACTATGACTGCGGCATTGGAATTTCCCCATGGTTCAAGGCTGAAGTCTTAAGACCGTACTACCGTGGGTTATCGCTAATTGTTGGTATTGAGCAAATCCAGATTAATGAAGATAGATCCTGGCGAGTAATCAAGGCAGGGGAAACAGCTCCAGCAGGAGCATTTTTCATTAACGCTTTTGTCATTGGAAACATACCGTATGACAGTATCGTAGCGATAGATTGGGATGGCGATGAATACTATAATTTCCCGCATGTCTACTGTGAATACACTTTTGCAGGCCAACCATATGAAGAGGTTTGGTACTGGCCAACGGATGATTACAAAGAATTTAAAGGACACCTACATAAAGACAAACAGATTATCGTGAATGCTTCCCCTGATGAGTCTGTCGTTGAAAAGTCACCGCGCTCAGCGCAACTGAAGAAACCAAACCCACAACCGTAATTGCCTTCATTTGACATTCTTCCTCATACAAACCTCGAAGTGGCAATGAGCAGACGCCGTGATGGTTGAGGAACAAGGCATACAAAAGGCATATACAAAGAAAAATGATTGGAAAAATTATGGCGGCTTTCATAAAAGAGGCTCCTTATTTTATGGCGAGACCGTTCAAAATTGGTCACAAAATACTTCTTTTATTGCTTGACCTCTCTTTTTTCAGAGTTGAGAAAGCGAGAAATTGCAGTGCAAATAACTTCAGCCCGAGTTTGTTCACGGTCGAAGGAGAACTGGCTAAAATAAGTAAAAGAGTTGATCCGGTACGGTGATAGCGATGCGTTTCTAAGGCATTACCCCGAAAGGGGTATGATTAAGCAGTTCCGTGTAAAGTGTCAAAGGTTATGCCAAATTGATGTAGTTTGTATGCTTGCTCCAACTATTAGGCAGTAGTATTCTTCGGCTCATGACCCAAACATCTACCGAAACACACCCACTTAATCTCGATGAGGCTGAGGCACAATTTGAATCAATGTTCACGAAGAGATTTGTCGATGAGCTTAAGTATGCTCATGCAGTAGGACAATACAACTTTTTGGCATCGAAACTTTTTGCTCAACCTCGTCTTACCACAAAGCAATGGTGTGCCTTCCTGATACTGACCAGAGCTCAACGTTGCTTGCGGCGCGTTATCGAAGAATGTCAATCTGGATACTGGCTCGAGGGTGCATCTATAGTGCGAACTATCTTTGAAATTGACCTTCGTCTGCAATATCTCTTGAGCGACACAACTGATGAAAGAGCAAACCAATGGATGACTGAGTTCAGAGGAAAGCAGGGATGGAAATTTTCAGACATGCTCCCTGACGAAGGACTGCTGAATGAACAGATGCGAACATTTTATGCGTATATTTGCCAAATTTCTCATGCTGGGAATGCGGAGTCTTGTACACCGATACTAGAAGAAAATGATGGAAAAGTAGGGCTACACAATGGCCCACTTGAGGATGAAGACAACGTTCTTATGGCTGCTGGCATGTTAGCGGAGACAGCACGGCTTTGTCTCAATATTTCTCGAACTGTAGGTTTATTGTTCGAAAAAGATGCAACCCTCGAAGCAGCGAACACTGAGATCCATAAACTGCCATATGGTCAAAAAAGAGTGGCCGCAGTACAGAAGATTTTTGCCGAGCATCCAGAAACGGAAGAACAAATTAAAAGCATTGTGGAAGGCATCGCGAATGTATAACTGCTCTATATATTCCAACAAGAAACAAAAATTGAACAAAAAGCATCTACTGCCAAACCTGAGAAAGACCCACCTGCTGACAATATCCCAATGTCAGGTTCAAAGAGACCAAAGATTGAGCAAGTGATTGTTCCAGTTGATTCATGCCGTTCGAGATACCCTTATACGGCGAACGAACTCGATACTTACGTATTCGATAGACTAGCTATTTTTTTCACACAAACGAGTGGCATACCAAGAAGCGTTTTGACTAAGCTGTGAGAAATGAATGCAACTTTTTGAATCTCTGTCGAATCAAAAGCATCATCATAATAGTTTTGAAATTGAATATCTGAGTTCCGGTTCAAGTGCTGATTAAGCCTGAAGTGTTGGGTTAAAGAATGGGAAAGAGGCGGCTAAATAAATAGGGAAGAGACATTATACTTGCGTTTGATAAATATAGTAGTCTGTTAAAAAGAGACCTAAAAGGGTTGCCACTTCTCCTTGCCAAGGAGAAGGTCGCGGGTTCGAGTCCCGTTTCTCGCTCAACATAAAACCACCATCTGGTGGTTTTTTTGTGTACTTCAAACTTCCCAGTCTGGGTAGGTGGAAAATAACTTACTCACCTTGATGTCGTCTATCTCAGTTGGCACTAATGAGACCACTGCAAACAGTTGTTTTTCTAGCTTTCTGAGATACGCTGCCATCACATATGAGAAAGTATCTTTCTTGTCTTCAGGCTGATAACGTTTCCGACCATCAGCAAATCTTTCTTCTAAAGAAACTACCCCGTGGGGAGCTACTCGCATGTCAGCATATGCACAGACTTTACAAGCAAAATCATCTGAGTCGAGGTTTCTTTTAGCTTTGTTAAAGCTGACGGCATTGACTAACTCAGTTACTCGCTCTGAAACTTCCAACTCTTTTAAAATTGATAGTGTGGCTTGGTGAGCATTTTTCCCATACACATCCCAGAACTCTTGCTGCACAGCTTGCCAATAGTCAGCTCCTTCAGGCTGCAAGAACTCGGGAAAGTAGTCCAGTTTGAACTTAACAATGTTTCCCATGTCATGTAGCAAGGCAGCGGTAACGACATCTTTGCGATCTTGAGGGGTAAATGACTGATCAAGTTCCACGGTTGGGTGGAGTAATTGATCAGCGATCAGCTCAGCTACGCCAGCCACTCGAAACATGTGTTGCTGCAAGTTCGGCATGATCCGATACTTGGCATAGATCTCAGCAATTGTCATGATCACTCTTTTTTACTTGGCAAGTTAAAGAAGCCAAAGGTCTTTTCATACCAAGGAAACTTATTGTGAAAGGCATCAACAATCAGATCTCGCGCCTTCTCAACTGAAAAGTACGACGTATTCAAAGTTAAATCATATGAGTTAATCTTCGACGGATCTTTCCGAAAGTACTGTTTCACAAACTCTTTCCGTTCTTTTTCAACTTTGGCAATCACTTCTTCTGCTTTTTTACGAGAGAAGCCCTCAAAGTCCATCGCTCGTTGAATCCGCGTCTCGTAAGGAGCTGTAATGTTGACATGGAGACCTTTCGCAAACGGTGTTAAAAAGTTTGCGCCACGTCCCACGATCACAACGTCTCCCTGGAGTGCATACGCCAAAACCACTTTGGTGAGTTCGGTCACGTACTTCACATCATCAACGTAGTCAGGGTTGAGTAACGACTGGACAATATCTTCCACGTGCGTACGATTCTTTTCGTCAACGGCTTTAATGAGCTCTTTCCGCTGTTTAGTCGACTTAGCGATCTCTTCAATCAACTGTTCATCAAGACAGGTAAAACCGAGTTTTTTTGCCACTGCTTTAGCAATGGGCACTCCGCCACTCCCTGGTTCCCTGGCAATAGTAATAAAAGGTTTTTTGAAGCTGTGATCTGCCACAGAGCTGTAAGGACGGTCCAGCGACTCCCGTACCTTAAAGAAGGTCATAAAACGATTTACCATTGGGTAGTACTTGATTTTCATGTGATCCTTTCTGTATTTGATCACGTTTTTACTATCCTAACTAAAACAACCCAAAAGTCTACACAGATTGATGACGTATTGCTTGGTATAATACCGTAGCGACTTCGTCGCAGAAGATGCACCTATAGCTCAGCTGGATAGAGCGACTGTCTTCGGAACAGTAGGTCGGGGGTTCGAATCCCTCTGGGTGCACAACTTATTTTTACTTTAAGATAATTGGAGTAGGATCAGGGAACTCGGTAAGGTACCGATCCATGTCTTGCTTCGTAGAGTATCCTCTCGGTTGGGTGCCAGGTTCTGGCAAGTGAGTGAGCAGCTGAACGTGCACGTGTCGTGACCAGCCACCATTCTCATCTTCAACATAGTCTCCCAATGTAGCAATTTGGTCTCCAGCAGCAACTTTCCCGAGTGGTGGCAATTTCTGCGACAAGTGACCTAAAAAAATATACTCTTTGATCAAAGGGTTACTTGGTTTGAAAATCAGATAGTACCCAAAGGTAAAGCTCCCTTTTTGCCTCCCTACATCTACGACCTCACCATCACATGGAGCGTATAGTGGCTCCATGTCCTGGGTAAAAATATCTAGTCCTAAGTGAATCGACCGTCCTTCCTGAGCAATCTTGGAACCCTTCAACATCGCGATACGATCTTCTCCATAACGACCAATTAAGTAGCGTTTTCCACTTTGGTGTAGAAAGTTATCATTAAATTTTTGACGTTGCTCAGCTAGTCGTGGATTTACTCCCTCAGCCTCGCAACGCGCAAAAAACTGCTTGATGTTCTTATAGTCAGGAAGGTCATCGGGAATTTGGCTAAAGTCAAGAATAATGACTTCTGACTGCACCAGAAGATCGGGAAAGAGTTCACCCATGCTTGATGTGCGAGTTGCTGATGCCATATTGGAACCCCCTTGTCCTACCTAGTAGTTCTCAATCTGTTGAAGCAAACACTCAGGATTTTCTTGATCAAAGTTACGCATGCATACAATAAACTGTCTTGGTATGCCCTCACTTAACAGGGTAACAGCATCAACCGCTGAAAATCCAGCAGACTCTATAAATAAAGAAGCGAACACCGTTTGATGATATCTTCTCCAATCTTGAGCTTCTGCCATACTTGCGTGTTTGATAGCCTCAATCTGCATCGGCACTTCCACTAACACCACAGGAGAAGAGGTTTCACCCGCAGCACTTCTTTCCTTGTTCTCAGCAAACGTCCTCACAGCAGTTGGATTTTGGTTAACGTAGTTAGCATAGACATCAGGGGTAGGGAGTCGTCTCTCTCGAACCCAGGGTGTAATGGGCTGAGCGGTATAGACAAATCTGTCAGCAGGTAGTCCTTTATGTTGTTCTGCTCCTGTGGTACTTAAAGTTTTGTATGCGTCAGGTTTATATGTCTGAACTATCATTCCCAAGTGATGAAGATAGAACATGACATTCTTCGCTTCTAATGGATCCGAGGTCAACTTAACTTCAGTCAATCCAGGTCCTAACTCACCGCTCTCAATTAAACGATAGTTTTCTCTCATGATCTTCCGACCAACTCCTTTACCTTGACGTTCTTGCCGTGTGCCCAGCATATGGACATATAAAGCATACTCTCCGCTTCGGGCAGCAGGCTTGATGAAGTTAAAGGAAGCTCCGACTAGCTCTGATCCTTCTGTGGCAGCAACTGACACTCCATTATCAGTCAAGGCCACG
>DBDU01000008.1 GCA_002293725.1 Patescibacteria group bacterium UBA924 | reverse complement strand
AGATGTGTATAAGAGACAGTTATAGGATATTTATTAAAGCGTGAAAAAGACGCATACCATGACGATACATGCTTTTTCAAAAAAAACAGCGAACGATGAGGTCTTCAACCCACTTTTCAACATAGTCCTATAATATTGACATTCAGGTCTTTACTTGTTAATATACTGCGCGGCTTTTTTTATTAGACTAAAGAGCTACTTTAATCTCAGTAAATTTAACGCGTATGATTAAGCAAAGTTGAAGATTGCTATATATGGCAAAAATTGAAGCAGGACAGACACATCACGGCATTGAGTCTCAAAATGACTCCACAGCAAATCGGATGGCTCAGCTTGGAGACAGAGCTCGTGTTCGCCATAAGATCATTGCCGGCGAGAACACAGACCATGGCATTGATATCTTTGCCGGAATTCGTGTGGCTCGTAGTACTAAAGAACTGCTTCAAAAAAAGTTTCCCGATGAAACTATTCACTCACTCTTAGAACTCGTCTACGAGTATCTTGAATCACCTATAGTCGAAGACTATTTTAACGATGATGAAGCCGCTAGATTAGCCTGGGAAAAGAAAGTTGAGAGCACGTATGGTGAGCTAGGCCGTCAGATTTTGGAACGAAATAAACTTCGTCCGAACAACTTTACCTATATTGTCAGTACGCTGCCAATTTTAATGGAGATGGTGAGTGAGTTAGCACCTAAAGCCAAAATTGAGCTAGAAAAACTGTCAACCTTTATTGATCCACGCTCAACTGAGAGAGTTGTACAGACCTACCAGCTTGCCGATGGAACAACTGCCGAACGAGAAGTAAACCTCTATAAAACATTGAGTCGACCTGAGAAACAACAGATTATTGAGGGAATTACTTTTGTAGGTCAGCGCCTTCTTCAAATTATGGTTGAGGCCGAACTCTCTTCTGATCAAGCAGTTGGTGCTGCCTAATCAGCACCTTTAATCATTCTTATATAGAGATGCGAAACTTGCATAGGATCAAGTAAAACTGCATACTGTATAGACATGAATCGAACGCAAGCAATGACCTTGGTAAGTGGGGCACTGGTGATGGTCATTATTTTGATAGCTGGTTTTGGTGTCTGGAAGCTTTTTCTATCCCGCCACCTTCAATCTGCAGATCCAGCATCTCAAACTCTCACTCCTGCCTCACCTTCTCCATTTGCTGATTATCATCTCGAAATTACTCCTTTCACGGCATCCCTTCCTGATACCCAAGTTGCCGTTAGTGAACTGAGTAACCTGTCAAACTTTGAACGCAAAGATCGGCCATTTAGTGCAACCGAGAAGACGTATCTTGGAGCGAATGCTTTTGTGATCACTCCCAACTTAGATAAGTTTTACAGTGATAATCCCGACGATCCAACTATGCGCAGCGATGACTGGACTGGTTTATACCAAGAGATTGGCGGATACTCTATTTTCAATCGTGCCCCCGAAAACAGTGTCTTTATTACTACTGACTATCTCCTTCATGTATACCATCGCTTGGTTTCTAAAGAGATTGAGTACATTGAACAATCTGTCTTTCTGCCCAAACTTACTGAGTTGTCTGAAGCGCTCTTCAAACTGGCAGTCAGCAAACGTGATGCGACGAACGATCCCACCGAAAAAGCTAGCTACGATCGCTTGACTACGTACTTTGCCGTTCCAACTGTGATCCTGCAAACAGTTAGTGCTGACGTAAACAATCAAATTGTCGGCGACAGTGTTAATGACAATATCACTACCGCAGAAGCAAACCTCGACAAACTCAAGCCTCAGTTGAGTCAAGCAGCCTACGACCGCGCTGTAGCCGAGTTAAAACTTATTTTTGATCACCAACAGGTAACTGCACCTCCACTTTTCGAGGAACCTAATCGTGCTGAGAACCTCAACATTACTGAAGACTATACTCAATACACACCACGTGGACACTATGCTAAAAATGCGATGCTACGTGCTTACTTCCGAGCAATGATGTGGTACGGCCGAACCAACTTTTTAGTCAAAAGTGACGCACTAACTCGTGATGCTTTACACATTACTCAATTCATGGACTCTCCTACATCCCAAACGTTGTGGAGTAACATCTACACGCCAACTGCTTTCTTGGTTGGAGAGAGCGATGATTTGAGTTGGAAACAGTATCAAGAAGTCCTGCAAAAAGCAGCCATCTCTGACTCCTCCATTACTCAACGTCAACTACAAAATGCTCAACTGTTAATTGGCCTCTTGCCTAAGCCTCAAATTATGTCTTCCGTAATTATTGGGGAAGAAGTACTGGGTCAAACCAAAGAAGAGCTTCAAGACAGTACTCAAGGTTTTCGTTTCTTTGGTCAACGATTTACACCCGATGCATTCATCTTTACCACCTTAACTCAAGGACAGGAAAAACCCGATCCAGAGACGGGTGAAAGCCTCCCCAGCAATACGACAGGTCTTTTGGTAATGTCTGCGCTTGGGAACACGACGGCAGACCAGTTCATTCCTGAGTGGATCCTAACGAACGCTCCCGAATCTCAACATGTTCTAGGTCAAAAGTTAGCCATGCTCAAAGAGCAGTTTAGCAAGCTTGATCAAGCTCAGTGGAATCAGAACATGTACTGGAGTTGGCTTTTTACGTTGCAATCTGTTTTCACCGATTACCAAACAGTGAGTGGTTATCCATCTTTCATGCGTTCACCCTACTGGAAGGTCAAAAACCTCCAAGCTTCTCTTGGTTCTTGGACAGAGTTAAAACACGATACGCTTCTCTACTCAAAGCAAAGCTATGCTGAACTTGGGGCGGGTGGTGATGAAGATCCACCTCCAGTTCCTAAGGGATACGTTGAGCCAAATATTCCTTTCTATGACCGTTTACTTGCTCTGTCTAAGTACACACAAGCTGGACTTAAAAACAGTGATGCGTTACCTCAGGAGTTTGCGGGTCGTCACCTACAGTTTGATGAGTCGGTCACTTTCTTTAGAGACATTGCGGTTAAACAGTTGGCGAATGAAGTGATTAGTGACGATGACTTTGAGAAGCTCCGTAGCGAAGGGGGTCAGCTAGACTCTGTTATTAGGCCATTACCCAATGAACAATCAATTGAAGCAAATGCCCGTTCGGCGGTAATTGCTGATGTACATACTGACGCCGTTCAAGGTCAGATCTTATACGAAGCTACCGGGATTCCTGATTATATTTATGTTGCCGTTAAGGATACAAATGGTACTCGTTTAACAAAAGGCTTAGTCTTTTCTCATTATGAGTTTACTGGTCCATTAGATAGCCGCGAGACTGATCAAACATGGCAAGAGAAGAACTATCCTCCCAATCAGCTCCCCAGCCGTCCTTTCTGGGTAAGAGACCTGATCAGCCAATGAAGCCTTCTTCAAAATTCTTTTTGAGCGGGCTATTGTTTGTCTGTGTCTGCATTTTTATTGGCCTAGCGATTAGAGTTTTCTTTCCTAAAACAACGTTGATCCCAAGTCTTTCTAATCAAGAAGTTTTAACGCTGCAAAGTTTTTATCACAACCAAGCAGAGTATGACCAAGCATTTGCTGAAGCTGTCGCCTCTCAAAGCTCAGTGGCTTATGCCGCAGTCACCTCTCACCATTTTTTAGCAAAGTCGGTAATCGCTCGTACTCTAACTGGCATTGACCCCACTAATATAAAAACGATCATACTCATTAGCCCAGATCACTTTGACAATATTACCGATAACTCATTGCTAGGAGTGACTACCAACGCCAAGTGGGCCACGCCGTATGGAGAGATGACCGTCAACATTGCTCAACAAGAAGCTTTGTTAGCAGGTAACCCACTTCGTCTGCAAGATCGATCTTTTTTAAACGAGCACGGAATCTATACCATCGTTCCATTTCTGAAAAAACAGTTTCCGGATGCCTCATTGATTCCTATTGTCCTGCGGCAAAGTGATCAGTATCAGCAGTATGAAAGTTTAGGGAGGGCACTCCATACTGTTTTTGATCCTACGGAAACATTAGTAGTCATCAGTAGTGACTTTTCGCATAATAAACCGAGTGACCAAGCAGTCAAAGACGATCAACAGAGTATTCTGGCATTGGCTAAACAGGATCTGCAAACCATCAACCAAATTGACAGTGATTGTAAGGTCTGTATGGCAACTCTGTTCGGTTATCTTCAAACTCTTCCTCACACTTTCCAGCTTGTTGAAAACACAGACTCTTTCAAAATAAGTGGCCAGGACGAACACACCGTTACAAGCTATGTCAGTGCTCGATTTATTCCTCTTGGAGCAACTCCTTTACCACCTATTAAACCCGTCACACTGCCGCCACCTTCTACTCAGTCTTCACCTCACCAAGAAGCCATCCGTCTTCTTTTTGGAGGTGATCTAATGTTTGATAGAACAATCAGACAGAAAATGAACCAAGTAGGTCATGCTTTTATTTTGCAGGAGCTAGTTCCTCTTTTTGAAAGTCATACAGCTGTAATCGCGAACCTGGAAGGACCAGTCACCAATAATGCTTCTAAAAGTGTTGGTAGTATCCCCGGCTCGCCGGCTAACTTTATCTTCACTTTTGATCCAATGGTAGCAACTACGCTTTACGATCAAAAATTACGAGTTGTTAATCTAGGAAATAATCATATTCAAAACTTTGGTCAAGACGGGGTAGTACAAACCAAAAAGTACTTAACGGATGCTAATGTTCACTTTTTCGGTGATACTGGAAGTGAAACTAACAGTAATGAACGTTCGCTGATACTTGAGTTCTCTGGAGTGAAGATTGGTTTTGTTAATTACAATCAATTCACTGCTGACGGCTTTACTCATGCTCTGACTGATATTGAAGCAGTTCGCCCACAAGTTGACCTTTTAATTATGTATACGCATTGGGGAAACGAGTACGTTCCTACTGCTAACGAGGTGATTACTAACCAAGCTCATCGGTTTGTGGATCAGGGCGTAGACATAGTTATTGGTTCACACCCTCACGTAGTTCAAAATCAGGAAGACTATAAAGGAAAGCGAATTTACTACTCCCTAGGTAATATGGTTTTCGATCAATACTTCCGACCAGAAGTTCAAAAAGGACTGCTTGTAACAGTTGAAGTTGACCCTCAAACATTGGGCCTTTCTTTCCAGGAACACGCTATTCAACTCAAGACCTCTGGTCAAACAGTTCTTGCTCCCACTGCTACTCCATAGGACAACTCTCCTCTGCCCACAGTCCCCGTTTTTCTGCTTGCGCTCTCTCTTGAGCTTCTAGATAACTTTGTCGATACTTATGAGGAGTATTGCTGTACAAAGACTCCTGAGCAAATCCCTCTTCTATCAGCTGTTTTCCTACATCATCACCATTTGCTAGAAAAACAAAACGCAGCAAGCGGCCATACCGGTCACGGTCGCTTTGAGTGGAGTCACTCTCCAACCGCACTGTCTGTCCCATCAGCAACTCTTTAGCTCGATTACTTGCTTCCTTTCCAAAACACTCTACAGACTTCCGAGGGTCTACCGTTTCTGGGGTGTTGATCCCGACAACTCGTACAGTCTCTTTTTTATCTCCAAGCTGGACCTTGAGCGTATCTCCATCGACAACTTGTGTAACTGGATAAAGTTCGGTAGAAGTCGACGCCCCTAAAACTGTAGCTTCATCCGGTTCATCTATTGAACTAATAAAACTTTCCCATAGTTGCTGTGCAACACCAACTTCCCTGTTGAACTCAGTCATTAAATCTCGCCCAAAAAAGACTGTGGTGAGGAAGAGAGTAATTCCTAGTAATTGGAGAAGTTGACGTTTGTGCACTTCATCATCGTACACGTTCAAACAGCCTCTTGCGAGCTGGTTTGAGCATGATATATTTGCTTTTGCAAAGGCCACAAGCCCGCGCAAAAAAAAGTTCGGTTGGATGGAGGTATTGCAGAGATGAACGACCCCACCCCGCAGGCGATGGAACGCACCAACGCGCACCCCACCGCCACTCGCAGCGCCACCCCGGCGCATCCGAACCCCGCCTTCATGTTTGCACGGCTCGAATAGACATCGCCTGACGCAGACATGAGGGCACCATAAACGAAGGTGGGTGGAGCGCTTCGGCGTCTTCACCCACCCTCAACACTTTTCCCTTTTTTTTCTCTATTGATGACTTGTTCTTGACAGTGCTATATACTGATTCAAAGTAAAAAATAAGGAGGCGCATGGCAGACTATACAGAAAAGCTGACTGATGCCAAAGCAATGGGCTTTATTGATCAGGTTGGCGACGTTTTTAAGGGACTGCCTCATCTCCCTTCATCCATCGTCGATATCCTGGTTAAGATCGCTCCATGGTTAGCACTACTTGGTGGTGTACTTGGCCTAATTGCTGGTCCATTAATCGGTATTTTAGGGAGCTTAGGCTCAATCATGACATTGAGTCCATACTTCATGTTCGTGACGATTGTCACCATGGTAGTTACCTTGGCTAACTCTATCTTGCTCTTAATGGCCTTCTCACCACTTCGCCAACAGATGATGCGTGGTTGGGTGTTCTTATTTTGGGCACAACTGCTCAGCGTAGTCGACATTGTGTTGTCACTACTTCAAGGACAAACCGCTTCTATCGTCGGCGGATTAATCGGTCTTGCTATCGGTTTCTACATCTTGTTTGAGATCCGTGGTAGCTACAAAGGCTCACCAAAAAAAGCTGAGTAGGACTCAGTTTGACAGTGAATTAAACACCTCGCTTTCATGGCGAGGTGTTTTTGTTACAATGAGTAAGAAGTATGGAAGATACTGTAGTAACTCACTCCGCAAAAATAACCAAACGACGAAGTTATCTCGCCATGATTGTGGCGCTACTCTTGGTTGGCTCCTTTAGCGTTGGTTTCTTAGCGGGAAGTTACTATCCTAAAGTTCTGGGCCGACAGACAAGCCAGCCGGCACTACCTCTCGTTCCCCCAGATCCCACTCCAGATGAGCCCCTGCGAAAATACAGTATCCAAAACTTACAGTCGTATCCTTTTCAAGTCAGCGAGATCACGATTGAGCGCGTCTTAGAAAGAAATACCGCCTACACTTCATACGTCTTTTCCTACAAAACACTCGGTAAAAAAATGAGCGGCCAGCTCAACATTCCTGTTACGGCCACAGAAAAAGAAGCGCCCGTAATTGTCATGGTTCGTGGTTACGTAGACGCAGAAGAGTTTCATACGGGTTCGGGGACGAGTCCTGTAGCCAGCGAGTTTGCTAAAGCTGGTTATATTACGGTTGCACCTGACTTCTTAGGTTTCGGAAACAGTGATCAACCAGGTCCTGGCTGGGAAAGTCGCTTTGAAAAGCCAGTCAATGTCATTGAGCTAATCCAGTCGTTAAGACTTCATAACAGCCTCACCTTTAAAGATGCGACGTTTAAAATGAATCCAAATAAAATGGGAATTTGGGCACACAGCAACGGCGGTCAGATTGCCATTACTACCCTTGAAGCTATTGGCGAACCTATTCCCTTAGCAGTTTGGGCACCTGTCACAGCACCTTTTCCATACTCCGTACTTTACTACAGCGACGAGATGGATGATGGCGGGGCTGGTATGCGGTCAGCACTGGCTGGGTTTGAACAAGTGTATAACGTTCAAGAGTACTCCCTTACGCAACATCTCAACCGATTACGTAGTCCTGTTCAACTTCATCAAGGTACGGCTGACGATGCCGTTCCTAAAAAATGGTCTGATGAGTTTGTCAAAAAAATCAAAGCTGAGAATGACCGTCGTACTTTTGAGCAAGAACGCCTGATCGCTCAACAGACCCAACTAGAAAATGAGCGAAAAGCGGCGATTGCTGCCACTGCCAGCGCGGTTCCTTCTCCTGTTCTAATCGCTGCCAGCCCTTCTTCATCTGCTGCAACTCAACTTGCAGCTTCCCAAGATGGGTCCACGAGCGCCAGAATCTTGTCTGACAACGTTTTAACACGTGATAACTTAGCCTCCGTGAATACGTCCATTCGAGTGGAAGATGCCTACTTCAAACCAATTGATATTACTTACTATGTCTATCAGGGTGGAAATCACTTTATGCGTCCCGGTTGGGAAGAGGCAGTGTCTCGCGACGTGAGCTTTTTCGCGAAGCACTTGAACGTTCGCTAGTTTCTTCTAGTAACTGACCACCTTGATACTCTTCAATTTTCAAGATCTTTCTCTCCATTTGATTCGTTCTGGTAGTAGTCAGCGTTTCAAAGCCTCCTTTGAGGGTCTCGATTGAGCGACCAAACTTTCTGAACTCTTCGTTAAACTTATTCCATTCTTGTCTAAACTCACCCACAATGCCGACGATGTCTCGGAGCTTATCCTCAATCATAAAGTTTCGATAACTTTCGAGAATAGTACGAGCCACAATCAGGAAAGTGAAAGGTGAAACGATCAGTACTCGTTTACTCATTGCTTCATCAACTAAGTCAGGGAAGTTTTGATTAATAAACGAAAAAATCATCTCATTCGGCACGAACAAGATTGCATAATCTAGCGTTTCTTGGTCTGGACGAATATACTCTGAAACTTTGTGAATCTTCCCACGCACGTCAACAATAAACTGTCTGATATGTTGATCCTTAGCAGCCTTTGAGTCTGCCATCGCCATCTTTTGAATCTCTGCATACGGGAACTTTACATCCACCGGCACAGTCCGTTGATTGGGGAGAAGCAGAGTTATATCTGGTCGCAGACCACCAATTTGAGAGAGCTGTTTCTTATAGTGGACGCCTTCCACTAAGCCATTTGACTGCAGCAAGTCTTCCAGAATTCGTTCTCCCCAACCCCCTCGCATCTGATTGTTTGACAACACAGTGGCTAGTTGAGTGGTACTTACTTGCAGCTGTTGTGTCAGTTGACGATGGCTATCTAAAGTCGCGGTAAGCTCAGAAAACTTTTTGACCCGATCCTGTTCAAGACTGCGAATCTCTTGTTGGCGTTGTTGCAGATCTTTTTGAATTGACTCAACTAGCTTTTCGATACTGCGTTGTTTATTGGCCAAGTCGACTTGAATGACTTGTTTCTCACCTCTAAACATCTGTAACTGCATGGAAAGAAAGAATCCCAGTGCTACAAAACCAATTCCAATGATGACGGCGAGAACAAGAACTTCTATGATCATAGAGTCTTTATTTATAGCATGTCGAGCATCCTCAGACCACTTCAACTCGAAGATACAACGCCAGAACCAGTACGTTCCTTGGCTAAGTCGCGACGCCCTGTTGCGCCTCCAAATAAGCCAATTTTCCGTCCACGTTTCTCTCCCAAGGAACAATCTACTCTTCCTTCTGTTTCTTTACCTGCCATTCCCTGGAAAGAGTACTTTCTCCATCTGCCAATCCTAATGCTCGGACTGCTAGCCTACATTGGGGTAGCATTTATTTTTTTGACGATTGAACCAGCTAGTATTCAAAACGTTTTGCTTCCTAACACCTACTTACCTCTGTTAGCCGTCGCCGCAGCGGGACACTTCTGTCTGTTTAGTTTTCTTTTCTTAAATAGCAGAAGAGGATTCCTCATTAGTCTCGGGCTTACAGCGTTACTTTTTTTACGACTTCAGCAAGTGCTAACGGTTCCTCTTACTTTTTGGATAACCTTAAGTCTGATCAGTATTGAGCTTGCTGTTCTGCTTGTGTCACGGTTAGTCAGCCAAGCAAAAGGGACGTTGTCGTTGCCTAAACTCCCACAGTGGAAGTACTCTGCTAGTCGCAGCGAAGCTGCACGTAACCCGGAGTTACAACCATTTACCGAACCACCTAAGCACACTCCCAAACACGGACGAAAAAGAAAACGTCGCTTCTTTGGCAAGTAACTTGCTATAATCAAGATCGTGCCAAGTAAACAACATACGTTCTCAATCACTACCGCTATTCCTTACGTGAATGCCAAACCACACCTTGGTCATGTCTTAGAGTGGTTCCAGGCAGACGCTATTTCACGATACCAACGCGATATTCTTGGAAAAGACGTTTGGTTTGGTGCAGGCACAGATGAGAACAGCCTTAAGAATGTTCAAGCTGCAGAGAAAGCAGGAAAAACTGCTCAAGAGTGGTTAGATGAGTACGCAGTCATCTTTGAAGATGCCTACAACTTCTTTGACATTCAACTTACCGGCTTTCGTCGTGGCAGTGACCAAAAGTTACACTGGCCAGGAGTCCAAGAGCTTTGGAGACGCTGCCAAGCCTCAGATGACATTTACAAAAAGACTTATAAGGGTTTGTACTGTGTTGGCTGTGAGTCTTTCTACTCACCTGATGAGCTCATTGACGGCAAGTGCCCTGAGCACCTGGTTCCACCAGAAGAAGTTGAAGAAGAAAACTACTTCTTCCGCCTTTCTAAATATCAAGACACTATTCTGCACTTAATTGAGCGGGGACAACTAAACATCGTCTCTGAGCAGTATCGCAACGAGATGCTTGGTTTTATTCGTAAAGGGCTAGAAGACTTTAGTGTCTCTCGATCTGTCAAAAGAGCTCGAGGAGTTGGCGTGCCTGTTCCTGATGATGAAAATCAAGTGATGTACGTCTGGTTTGATGCTTTAGCTATTTATATGACTGCGATGGGTTGGGGTTACGATGATGCGCTCTTTGAGAAGTACTGGCCGGCTGATGTTCATGTCATTGGCAAAGGCATTAATCGTTTCCACTCAGTTTACTGGATTGGCATGCTGCTTTCGGCTGGGTTACCTACCCCAGCGACAGTGTTCGTGCACGGATATATCACTGCCGATGGTCAAAAAATGAGTAAAAGCTTGGGAAATGTCATTGATCCTTTTTCCTTAGTTGGTAAGTACGGACTTGAACCAGTTCGTTACTACCTGCTTAGAGAGATTCCAACTCACTCCGATGGTGACTTCAGTTACTCTCGTTTTACAGAGCTTTATACGGCTGAGTTAGCAAACGGTTTCGGTAATCTTTGTTCACGAGTAGCAAAGCTCGCTTCAACGGAAGAGCTTGCTTTTACCCCATTGAGTAAAGAGGTATTACAAGATCATCCAACCTACTTTGAAGCAATGAACCAATACGAGCTTTCAACGGCTGCCCAAATCTTACAGGCAGACTTAACGAAGATTGACCAACAACTCAATCAAGATAAACCGTGGAAGTTAGAAGGTGATGAGCGGCATGCAGCTTTAGTTAAAGCGGTATCGGCAATTCAAAAGCTTTCCTTCCTTCTCCAGCCTTTCATGCCTAAGACCGCCAAACATATCTTAGAACACTTCAGTAAAGAAAAAATTGCGGCCATGCAGCCACTTTTCCCTCGATTAGCTGAGTAGAACAGATGCAGATTTTTGATACCCACAGCCACTACAACCTTGAGCCGTTGTACAGTCAGAACGACTCTTCCCTTTGGCAAACAGCTTGGCAAGAAGCACAAGCACACGGTCTAGTAGGCAGTGTTGTGGTTGGTACTGACATTCCTACCAGTCAGTACGCCATCGCACTAGCCAACCAAGAGACAGCTTTTGGCGCCGCCATTGGGATTCACCCTGGAGAGTACTATGATGTAGACCGCTCACCGGAAAAGGACGTTGATACTCTTACCCGGCTTGATGATCCTAAAATGGTAGCCATTGGCGAGACTGGCTTAGACTACTTTCGTTTTGACGGGATGACGACCAACCAGATTGAAGTTAGCCAAACCAAACAACAACAGGCGCTGCGCCTGCATCTTCAGCTAGCTACTCATCGAAAGTTACCGGCGCTCCTTCACGTACGCGATAAAACAGAGACGGCTTACTTGGACGTTCTGCAGATATTGAAAGAAGAACAGTTTGCTGGTGAGTTTGTGTTGCACTGTGTTTCTGGCCCTTTAACATATGTGCAAGAAGCATTAAGTCGAGGCGCGTATGTAAGTGTAGCCGGAAACGTTACCTACAAAACGGCTGATCATATCCGCACACTGGTCAGTACTACTCCACCAGATCATCTGTTGGTAGAAACTGATGCGCCTTTTTTACCCCCTGTCCCATTTCGCGGCCAGCCCTGTGCCCCTTGGATGATCTCAAAAACAGTCGAGTTTCTCCAAACTGAGTTAGCAGTGGATCCAGAACAGCTTTTGAAAAACAGTTATCGGTTATTTCCAACTCTACAACCCCGGGGATGATCTGCGTTACAATGAAGATATCCAATGATTAAGCGTTACTTTCGTCGCCATCCCATTCGTACTCAACGTGCACTAGAGATTTTGCCAGGTTTTGTTTCTTGGTCATTAATCTTATTTCCTGTCTGGGGCTCTTTCGTCGTTCCTACCCTAGTGGCGTACTACGTGATTACGTTTGCCGTGTACTGGTTATATCGATCAATTAACATTGCCATCCTTTCAATTGTTGCCAACTTTAGAATTCGAGCCTCAAGTCGTTACAACTGGGTAGCTGATATTAAAAAGTCTTTCCCAGAACGATGGGACAAGATTCACCACATTATCATTATTCCCACCTATCAGGAACCAGTTTCAACCTTACAACGTACCCTTCACGCACTCTCTCAACAGACCTATCCACTCAAGAATATTCACATTATGTTGTCATTTGAAGAGCGTGAAGGCTCTGCAGCTCGAGAGAAAGCAGTTCAGCTGAAAAAAGAGTTCGGCAAGATCTTTGGAGATCTATGGACCACAGAACATCCCGATATCGAAGGTGAAGTTAAAGGTAAGTCCTCTAACACCAGTTGGGGAGCGAAACGAGCGAAAGAGTTGTTGATTGATAAGAAAGGCATTCCTATTGAAGACGTTACGATTAGCAGTGAAGACGCTGATGCTCTTTTTCATCACTCTTACTTTACTAACCTGACGTATGACTTTTTAGGTACCAAGAAACCATTCAATAAGATTTGGCAGGGCGGCATCGTTTTCTATAACAACATCTGGAAAGTACATGCACCTATCCGGGTACTTTCGGCCGTTTTCTCTGTCACCCAGATGTACATCTTGATGAGAAAAGATCGCCTAGTTAACTTTTCAACGTATAGCACTTCTCTCAAACACGTGCATGATATTGGCTACTGGGATACTGATGTAATTCCAGAAGATTATCGTCTCTTCTTCAAGTCTTACTTTGCCAAAAAAGGTGACTTTGAGGTGGAGCCCATCTTTTTGCCTGTGTATGCCGATGCCGCCGAAGCAAAGTCATTTATTCCAGCAATGAAGAACCAGTACCAGCAGCTACAGCGTTGGGCCTGGGGAGTCAGTGACGATGCCTACATCATTCGTCAGTACATCTTGAGTGACGGCATTCCTTTTTGGGATAAAACCGTTCGGGTATTTAAAACCATTGAGGATCACTTCTTGTGGCCAGTAAACTGGTTTGCTATTACAACCTCTGCGATCTTACCGCCACTACTCAATCCAGAGTTCAGTCGAACTATTTTAGGAAAGACACTTCCACAAGTAACTTCGTTTCTGCTGACCCTCTCACTCTTGTCGATGTTTGTGATCTTTGTGATTGATGCCGTTAACCGCCCGCCTCGTCCTAACAGAAGAAACCCTCTTTCATATATTTTCCAACCTTTAGAGTTCTTAATGCTACCTATTATTGGTTTCTTCTTCTCTGCCTTACCAGGTTTAGATGCACATACTCGCTTGATGCTAGGCAAGTACATTGAGTATCGCGTGACCGAGAAAGTCTAATCTTCTGAATTGCACGCATCTCCAACTTCGTTCATAATGAGTTTTATGTTAGGTCGTTGGCTGTGGCGGAACTTTCGCAAACTCGATATTTTTCTTGACAAACACGCATTTTTGTTGGCGTTAGCGTTAATCGTTCTCTTCATTCGTGTGCCCACAATTGCCGAACCCTACTGGTATGGCGACGAAGCAATTTATCTGACGTTAGGAAATAGTTTACGGGCAGGAGAGCGACTTTACGTTGATATTATTGATCATAAGACGCCTTTAATTTACTACTTTGCTTTATTCTCCGGCTCACAATTTGGTTTTCGCATGCTAGGAACGGCTGCCACCATTGTTAGCACGATCGCATTCTATATTCTGCTTAAAGACTTCTTTGTCCGAAAAAGTCAGCGTTTATTTGCTTTGATCATTTTTATTCTCTACACCAACCTTCCACGGTTTGAGGGAAACATTCCAAATGGAGAAACATTCGTAATGATGTTCGCTCTTTTAGGCATATTAGCATTTCGTCAAACTCGGTTGTATCAGGCATTCCTTCAGCCCTCTCGTAAACTCCCTCATCGTTCCTATATCGTTAAATCCACCTCGAATACAATTTGGTTACTGATCAGCGGTGCATTGATGGGACTAGCAACCTTAACCAAGGTCCCAGCTATTTTTGACTTTGCGATGTTCTTTATGGTGGGGTGGTTTGTCTATGTGGAAGCGATTTCTAGAGCTAAAGCCAATGAAGTAACCTTTACACAAGCCCTCTTAGCCTCTAGATCTAGCTTAGGTTCGATCGTTACTCAGTTAGGAATTGTGTTTGTTGGTTGGTTGTCAGTCATCCTCATTTCGATTGTTTACTACTTCCTCCGCGGTAGCTTACCTCAGTACATTGATTACGGCTTACTCTATAACTTTAGATATGCTGGTAGTTGGAATCCCCAGTTTCCTTCTGCCCTCATTGCTTTTTTCTTTACCCTGAAAGGGAAAGTGCTACTTTTTGGAGTTTGGGTCTACATCCTAACCGTCTTGCACAAGCACTTCTCTAAAGCATTTCTGTTTGCCAGTAGCTGGCTTGGATTAACGTTATTTGCGGCGACTCTTTCCAACCGACCGTATCCACACTACTTCCTGCAGGTCTTCCCTGCATTAGCAATAATCGTGGCAATTACAGTTTGGATTATTGTCCTAACCATTCGTCGGTGTAAGCCGGGCAAAAATGGCGTGTTACTTTGTGAAACAGACTCTACGAAGCCAGTTATTGAAGCAGCTGGTACGTTCATCGTTATCTCTACTCTATTGGTAACTCTCAATCTATTGCACGTTCGGCCTTACCCAACGCTACGTTACTATGATCTTTTCTATAAACTCGCTACGCAACAAATTAGCTGGGAAGAGTATCGAGATCAGTTTAATCCTGTTCTTAAGGACAACTACCAAGTAGCAAAGATCTTACGTCGTTCTCCAGATATGGAAGTCTTTATTTGGGGAAATAATCCATTGCTGTACGCGCTAAGTGGTAAAAATCCCGTTGGCCGGTTTACCGTTGCTTTCCACATCGACGACTTTAACGCTTACCAAGAAACAATCACTGCTATAGAAGCTAAGAAGCCAACACTGGTCGTGGTGATGAAAGATCAAGTCCCGCTCCCCGGACTTCGTGAGTACTTAATGAGTGAGTACATTCCCAACTCTGAGTATCCGACAATGACCGTCTGGCGACGTTCAACTCGTTGATATAATCAAGGCATGGTAACTTTAATGTCTAACAATGGCCAACGATCTTTTCGGCTTCCCAAGTATTTACGCACGTACTTCATCTTGTCGCTTCTCTCAAGCTGTGCGTTGACGTTAGTTGTTACCATCGCCTACTTTCGACTCCAACCAGTAATTCCTATCTTTTACTCTTTAGGTGAACCAACTGACTATGTTGCCGATAAGGTTTGGTTATTCTTCTTTCCAGCTTTCTCGTTCACTATTACTATCTTGCATCTAGTGATTTTACCGACTCTCCGTTCTTATAATCGTGTCATGAATCAGCTGTTTGGTTGGGTTACTCTAACATTACAAGCACTTTGTATTGTGGCTGCTATTAGAATTATCTTTATTATTTGGTGAGCTATGCTGGCACTTCTTTTCATCATCGCATTTACGCTCGCCTTTTTCATCACTCCGACAGTCATTCGAATTTACCTTAAACACAACTGGGTCGATGATCCTAAAACAAATAAGCATGCGAAAGTTACCCACAAAAATGCTGTTCCTCGTGGGGGAGGCTTGGTTATCTTTGGGGCTGTCTTTCTTGCAGCACTGCTCTTTTTACAGATTGATAAGCACCTAATTGGAATCTTACTGGGTGCCTTTATCTTAACTGTGGTCGGGACGTTAGATGATATTTACGATCTCAATCCTAAAATTCGTATCTTTACAGGCTTAGCTGCTGCCTTAGCCGTGGTAGGTAGTGGCATTGGAATTGCCTATGTAACTAATCCTTTTGGTCCGGGAGTTATTCACTTTGACCAACCACAGCTCATCTTTAACTTGCTTGGTGAAGAACGGAGCATTTGGATTCTGTCTGACCTATTAGCAGTCTTTTTCATCTTGTGGAACATGAACATTGTCAACTGGTCTAAAGGAGTAGATGGCCAGATGCCTGGTTTTGTTGCTATTGCAGCGGCCTTTATTGGAATTTTGGCTCTTCGGTTTGCCGGAGACCCTTCACAGCTACAGACCGCAGAGCTCGCATTTATTGTTTCAGGTGCATTTGCTGGCTTTTTAATCTGGAATTTCTATCCCCAGCGGATTATGTCCGGATATGGAGCAGGTTCCTTGGCTGGATTTTTCCTGGCGGTTCTGGCTATCTTGTCTGGTGCAAAGTTTGCCACCACCGTGATGGTTTTGGCTGTTCCTACCGCCGACGCAATCTTTACTATTACTCGACGCCTCCTTGCCGGGAAGTCACCACTTTGGGGTGATCGCGGTCATTTACATCATAAACTTCTTGATGTGTTCGGCTGGGGCAGGAAACGGATTGCCATTTTTTACTGGGTTACCAGTTTTAGCTTAGGAGTGCTCTCTCTTGTCTTAGATACTCGTGGTAAGATTTTGGCTATACTTGCTGCAAGCGCTACTGTATTTTTCTTGTTAGTTTGGGCAAAACTACGGTACACTCACAAGCAACGAGTAGTATGAAACCAAATCTGATCTATCTTCTTCTTAAAACCGCTCGCCCTCGACAGTGGATTAAGAACTTTGCCCTCTATGCGGCTTTAATCTTCTCTGGCTTCTTCTTTTACGCTCCTACCAACGAGTGGCCGTATTTTTTCACCGTCACCTTCGCTGTTCTTATCTTCTGTCTCTTAACTTCTGCCGTCTACATCATCAACGACATCATTGATATTGAGGCGGACCGAGTTCACCCTTTCAAGCGCAAACGACCGTTGGCTTCTGGACAGCTATCTATTCGAGCTGCAGGGATTACAGTCGTTATGTTGTTAGGTTTAGTGATCTGGTTATCTCTCTATCTTCAGCCTTTCTTTAGGGTGACTATCGCCGCTTACTTCATGTTGCAAATCTTGTACGCCACGGTAACGAAGAACATCCCTATTCTTGATGTGCTCTCGATTGCAGCTGGTTTTCTACTGCGGATCTATGCCGGAGCCGTGGTCGTTAACTTGCATATGAGTGTCTGGTTTCTGCTGACAGTCATCTCAGCCTCTCTGTTCTTAGCGGTCGGTAAAAGACAGAGTGAACGGACATTATTAACAGGGAAGAACTTACCTGAGAGTACCCTAGAGCCACCCGTTAAAGGTTTAGGTAAAACGCGAAAAACGCTTAAAAATTACAGCCAACGCTTACTTGATCAATACACAGCTATGTTCGCCAACTCAACCTGGTTGACCTACGCACTTTTTGCTTTCCAACGAGATAGCATTCGTCCTGAAGGAGGTCTGTTAGAAGTCTATACACTTCTGCCACGCACCCTACAGTCAGAAAAGTTACTCATGTTAACAGTGCCCTTAGTTATTTTTGGGGTGATGAGGTATCTGCTTTTAATTTATGAAGATAACCAAGGTGAGTCACCCGAAACTGTCTTGCTACGTGACAAACCACTTCTTACGACTGCTTTCTTGTTTGGCATAGTCACTCTTGTTGTTCTCTACGTGGTTGGATAATCTATACGTTGTGCAAACTTGGTTAGAAAAAAACTACAAGCTCTGTCTCCTTATTCTTTGTTTCTTCGCTTTTGTGGTCCGTTTTTACCGAGTGGGAGAGATCCAAAGCTACATCTTTGATGAGGTCTACCACACCGTCACTGCCAAGTTAATTGCTCGAAATGACGTTCGTGCATATGAGTGGTGGAACGATCCTATTGAGCCTAATACTGCAGTTGATTGGCTTCACCCGCCTCTAGCTAAGTACACTCAGGCTTTAGGAATTAAAGTGTTTGGTGAAACCCCAATGGGCTGGCGGATTAGCTCGGTGCTCTTTGGCGTTGGAGTGATCTATCTCACAGCTGAGCTGGCTCGCCTCATTTTTAAGGATAAGCGTATTGCCTTAATAGCTGCCTTCTTGGCTTCGCTTGATGGTTTACTCTTAGTCCAATCACGTTTAGCCATGAACGACATTCATGTCACTTTTTGGTTACTCCTCACGTTCATAGTGTACTTTTGGTACCGACAGTTGTTACAAAAGGTGATTGACCATCCTCAGCAGTTATCTGCAGCTCGCTCGATGCTATTTAAGCGGTTAGTCCTAAGCGGCATCTGTGCGGGAGTTGCTATGGGAACAAAGTGGTCTGGACTGTTCGGACTCGGTGTGATCTGGTTCTTTGAATTACTTTTCCTACTTACCAAGCTTTCTGCTATTGCCCCCACTAAAGTAAAAGCGCTGAAAACGCTGTTAGCTCGTTTTATTATCTTAGTCGCACTTCCCTTTGCTGTTTATTTCTTGTCGTACACCCACATGTTCCTTCAGGGTAAGTCGTTTGTTTGCGAGCTTGATCGACCGTTAAATGGCGAGTGTTACTGCAGTCAAGAGTCTTCTACTTGGGTATCAGTGATGAAGACAGTGACTGGAAATGACACGTTCTGGGAAAGCCTTGAAGCTAGGGGTGGATGTAAACGGTTAATTTCCCACTTTTCAGAACTGCACCACCAAATCATCTGGTATCAGACCACTTTAGAAGCAACTCATAACTACCAATCTCGTCCATTAGAGTGGTTCCTCAACCTTCGACCAGTCTGGATGTATGTCAAGTACGATGAGGGCAAAATTGCCAACATTTACGCCCAGGGTAACCCTGTGCTCTTTTGGTTTGGAGATTTAGCAGTTATTACAACTGTCTTAGCACTCTTCGTTCACATGTTTAAACAACTCAATAAAAAAGTTACTGGTAAGAGCAAAGGCTTACTGCACAAAGTTCGTGAGGCAGTTTTAGCGTTCACTGACGTAAATACTGGGTTAGGGAAACTGTTTTACTTAGCCGTCGCCTACTTTGCAGTTTGGTTTCCCTGGAATCTGTCACCTCGGATCATGTTCTTTTATCATTACACACCTGCGGTTCCGCTATTAGCTATTCTCTTAGCCTACTGGATGATGCGTGTCTGGCGAACGTACAAACATGGCTTGTTATATGTCGGTCTTGTTCTGCTTGCAGCCTGGGTTGTTTTCTTGCTCTTCTTCCCCAACTGGACTGGTATTCCCGTTAATACCAAGTTTGCCAATTCAGTCTACTTCAGTATTAAGAGTTGGAAGTAAGAAATGAGAGAGATCTAATCTCATTCATTACTTCAAGAATAAGTTCTTTTAAGAGCTCAACGTCGTCGTCAAGCAAAGGAAGCTCTCTCGTCACATACTTTCCAGTACTAGTGTCTGGATCAATAAACTCAAAGACTCCAGATTGAACATCCCCCATAAAAGACGCATCCAGCTGACAAAGTAGCTTGTAAAATAGTAGCTGTCGTTTCAGAGGTCCTCGAATGGCTTCCGGTAACTGCAACTCTCGCTCTGAGTACTCACTCGTCCCCACCTTTCCATCAATCTCATTCAGCGTCTTGCTCCTCCCAGTTTTATAGTCAAAAACACGAACAGTTTTAAGATTCTGATCAAGCCAGTCGGCACGGTCAATTCTGCCAGTCAAACGGACATCTTCTAAGATGGTGGTGCTAGAACCATAGCCAAAAAACTTCTCCAAAAATACTGGCTGTGACTGCTCAATTGGTCGCTGAAGGTAATCGTGTAGCGTTTGAAACCCTTTTGCTTTTCTTAGCTCAAACTCCGTGGATGGTAGACCTTGTTTTTCCAAGATCTGTGAAAAATAGGCTTGAACTTCTCCTTCAATAGGCAGTTTATGTTGCTCGAGCCACTCTCGATAGATTTTTTCTAAGGCCGCGTGCATGGCTGTTCCATACGCCAAGCGAGCGTCTAGACGTTGAGGCATTTTTAAAAGATACCGAGCTAAAAACTCTTGTGGTGAGCGTAAGTACGTATTCAGAGCAGATACTGATAATGACATCTCTTGAACCAGTTGTTGCAACCAAGCCCTCTCTTTCTCGTTCCAATCAACCAGTGGCTTTGGGGTAACAATTTTTTCCAAGAACTGAGTGGTCTCACTCTCACTAAACTCTTGATGAACAACTTTTTTTTCACTATCGGGAATCTCATGAATAAAGATGCTTTCGAGAACTTGCTTTGTATGCTGTCCTGACATCACCGTTTCCGGGTACGAGATCGTTACTTTTTTCTTGGCACGAGTGAGTGCGACGTAAAATAACCGTCGATCATCATCTGCTGTACTTTCCGGGGCGTGTAGGTCAAACTCTAGTACACCAGCCGGCAAAGGGAGTGAACGACTCGCCTTACTACCTCCCCACTTTCCGTCGACACACTGCATGATAAAAACGTACTCCCACTCTCTACCTTTGGCTTTGTGAGTGGTTGAAAATGTTACGCCCGTTGTTTGGAGAACTGTTGTGTCAACAGGAACCGCCAGTTGATGCTCTTGCATTGTGGCCACGATGTGAAGAAACCCATTTAAATCTAAACGCGAACCTCCCGCAGTCAATTGACGAACAAACCGAAGCAATGCATTCACATACTCTAAAAGCTCTACTCTATTTGGCTGTCGAGTCAGCCATTCAATAAAACCTGAGGTCTCTAGTACGCCTTCAAACCAGTACCCAAATGGCGTGTTGGGTTCATCCATTGCCCAGGTACGTAAACGCTCAAAGAAGTCTTCCAAAGTTTGAAAATCAAGCGGGGTAAGGTCTTTTGTCTCCTGCAGCTTTATCAACTCCACATAGCCTTGAGCAATACGTTCATAGACTGTATTGTTTGTTTTGCCAGCCGCTCGCAACACCTTCATCACTGTTAACTTTTCTAACTGCCACCAAGGCGCAAATAAAAGTGATGCAAGCTCTGGTCCATCCACTCCACTTCTAATTTGCAAAATACTTCTTAATAAGAGGAACAGGTGCTGAATTACTTCAGCTTGGAGAATGTCTCGTTTTAGTTCCACCGCGACGGAGATTCCGTGTTTGGCAAAAACATCTTGAAGATCAACGCTATCGGCATTATTTCGATATAAGACGGCAACTTCTTGCGCATCAACTCCCGTTTTTAAAAGATGCTGAACTTGTTGAACAAGAAACATCTGTTCATGTTGTTCCGTCGCTAGAGCTACTACCTCAACTGCCTTTTTTGCTTGCGCGTTTTGCTGGCTAAGTAATGGCTTGTTTAAACCTTCATTTAAGCTCTCAAGTACTTGTGAAGAAAGTTGACCAACTTCCTTTTCGAGTGGCGGGTTATGTTGAATTACTGCAGCTGCAGCATCATAAACTGACTGAGGACTACGATAGCCATTTCGTAAGGTTATAACTGTTGCATTGGGATAACGATGTAAAAATCCCAAGGTGTTTTCTAATGAAGCTCCTTGAAAGCGATAGATTGATTGATGTGGGTCTCCCACTACACAGACGTTTGCTGCTTCTCCCCAATACGAGGCCAACAGGTCAACCACTTTATTTTGGGCTGCATTGGTATCCTGATACTCATCTACCAAAATATAAAGAAACTTCTCTTGATACTCTGCCAGCAGTTCTGCACTCTGCTGAAACGCCTCAACTACAAAACAGATCATGTCATCATAGTCATAACGTTTCTGTTGGGTGAGTAACTCTTGATACTGCTGAAACAGAACCCCAATCTCTTTCATTTTGGCTAACTCTTTTTCCCGTTTTGTCAAAGCAGTTTTTTTTAGTTCATTTTTTTCAGATTGAAAAAGCTCTTCTTCTTCTTTTACAAGCTGTTGATAACGTGCAACCGAGATGCCTTCTCTTTTCAGATCGGAGATTGCTTTCATCACAGGTTTCAAATAATGAAATGGTGAGTTAATTGTTTTTAGACTTGTTAAGGGAAGCGTTTGAAGCAACTGTTCAAAAGCTTGGAACTTTTCAATATCGCTTAAAGGTTGGCTATGTAAAGGAAGAGGAAAGTACTCAGGAAAGTTACGAATCACGTCATCACAAAAAGCATGAAATGTTTCGATTCTTACTTTATAGGCATCGGTTCCAAGGTACTGAATTAATCGCTGGCGCATAGTGTGAGCGCCAGATTCTGTAAAAGTTAGTGCCAAAATACTTCCGGGAGACGTATCTGTCTGCTTCAGGATATTGGCAATACGAACAGTTAAAACTTGTGTTTTCCCGGTTCCTGGACCCGCAATTACCATCATCGGGCCATCAATGGTGTCCACTACTTTTTTCTGCAGGGGGTTAAGTTTTTGATACGCTTCTTGAAAGGGAGAGGCCATAGCCTGAGTGTAGTTGATCAAATACAAAAAGGCCAGTCGGGGAGTCCCCCGGCTGGTCTTCACTTAACGGACATACGATTTATGTGTTGCGTACAACATTAAACCGCCGCCGATCAGCATGACTGGCAAGCCAATCCAGACGGGGAGATCGAGCGCAACGCTACCAATCCCCATACCTTCAAAGCCAAACCCAATCATTAGCGCATGTGTTTGCGCTATCGTCATTAATCTTTTGAACAAGGTTTTGCCCTATAATAAAAGGAACTTGGACGATAATCTCATTCTATTCCTCGACTAGATGTGTGTCAAGAATGTGTATTATTTACCTACCACTGCTTTGAAGTATGGCAACTTATTTAAGAGAGCTGACAAGCAAATACTAATTCCAAAAGTGAGAGTAGCACTTACCAGCACATACACTGTTATATTTGGCATGAGTGGACTATCAGCCGTAACTCCACAAAACCGATGAAGAAAGTCAATTACCAAGGGGTGGACTAAGTAAACACCAAAACTAATCTGTGCCCACCACTGAAGTCGATGCTTAGCTGTTATCGAGTGGAAAAATTGACTAAAACGAGTAGTCCCCATCGCTAAAATAAATAAACTTATAGACATTACTGTCACACCAATACTTAAATACTCTTCTGGATACGACTGGAAACCTATATAGAAGATATCTTCGCCTCGCCAGTGCAGAAAGTAGCTCCAGTACGTCCAAACGAGAGTTACTACATAACCTAATCCAAAGAGCGCCAACAGCTGTTTTGTGTACTTTCCTAAATCAGGAAGATGTTCACGGATCCAGTAGCCCAACAAGAAGTACCCAACCCACAAAACCCAGGTTGTGTAGGTATTGAAAACGTCTCCTACTCGTAGGCTAAAGTAACGCGCAAATGTGGCAACTAGGCCATTCAGAAAGAAGAAAATAATGACATAAGCCGTTAACTGCCTGTCTTTCTTTTGTAGCACGGCCTGAAAAAAGGGTATTAAAACGTATAAAAACGCTAGAATAACTAGGAAATAAAGATAGCTATATCCATTTTTACTTAGGTTGTGAACAAGCGAGCTGTAGTCAAATGGCTCTTGTCGAAGATATGCAGTAGTTAAGTTATAGACGTAACCAATGAAGTAAAAACTCAGAAGTGGCACAACTATTCGCTTCCAAGCTCGGTGGAGATTTTCAGTCAATGTAGCTTCTTTCGGTAAGACTAAGTAACCACTCAACATTACGAATAGCGGCACGCTGACACGAAAGAGACAGTTAAGGGCAAATGTCAGCCACCAAAATGTTCCGTTAAAAAAGTCGGGTCGTGAGTAGATCGGATTAAGAAGGTGAATTCCAACCACCGCAAAGAGAGCAAAGATGCGAACAATATCAGCATTCAGAATGTACTTTTTTTCTTCCACACTGTTCCCTTCTCCTAACAGCTTCTGCACAAGATCTTGTTCTATTCTATACTCAAATAATGCATCAAGATAAGGGCACCGAGCTGAGCACTGAAGAAACCCAGCCTAAGGAAAAATCTGCCTTTGCAGAAAGAGTTGCTAAGTTTCGCCAAACTATCAGCGAGAAAATTCGCCAGGAACAGCCACTTTACCTTACGAGTACCACGAAGCACGGCGATGCTCTTCTGACCCAGTCTGCGCTGATGGAAGTCCTCCATGTTTTATGTCAGCAAGAGGGTCTTAATCCAGAACATATTCATCTTGTCTCAAACGAACCGGATGAGCAGAACATTAATGAGTTGAGTGAGCTTATCTTACAAGTGGGCATGGCGACTAAAGTTCTTGACCGGAAAACTAGAGATGAAGGAACTTTCTATCAGCAACGACTATGGATTTTCTCTGTGACTTTAGGGGTAAATGTAGCACCAGAAGTCTACGACCTGCCTCCCCGTCTGTGGCGAAGCGAGTCTGGCCCTTTACAACACTACGATGAAGAAAAAGTGGCAGAGTATGCCGGTCGGATTCGCGAAACCCTTGGTAACCGTAAAGTCGTCCTCCTCGCTCAATCTGGCAGTAGCAGCGAAAAACGATTCAGTGACCAGCAGCTAGCTCAGCTTGCGGAAGCTGCTAGAAAAAAGAATCCCGATAGCTTTATCATGCTCATCTCTGACAAGCACTTTTTGAGACAGCACGCAATCAAAGTTCAGCAATCTCCTTCGGCAACTCCTGTTGGCTTCCCTCTTTCTACTCACCCAAGCAAACAGGAGTTTTACACAGAAGAAGAAGTAAGTAACTTCTATACCGAGCTGACTCAAACAGTTACGCCTCAAGAAGGCAACCAGTTTGACTACGTTGATGAACCTAGTGATATTAACGAGATCTTGGCCTACATGCGTGCCGCTGATGAAGGTGTTTTTACGGACAGTTTTTGGATGCACCTGGCAGCAACTCAAGATATTCAAACTTTTATTACTTTATTTACACTTTTCAATCCAGATCAATGGGCTGAACCAGGCAGTATTATTGTGGAGTCAGCTGCAATTCAAGAAAGAAATGCGGAAAGTATTACCTCTACTTACTATCATCAGAGCGAGTCCTATCAAACTGAAGAAAGTAGCCGCAGATTAGGAATCGAGCCCGCTGATATGGAAAAGCTCCTTTTTGTCGTAGACAATAGCTGATCTACTCTTCAATAGGTTCAGCTAGCTTTAACTTTTGAGTGAGCCACGGCGTTAATGGTGGCTCAACAATCAAGGTCATAAAGATGACCCAAAATCCAATCCCGAAAATATAGTCAATTCCCGCCACTCCCTGCGAAGCAATAATTAAGAGCAGCACGGCTGAAACTCCACCGGTTTCACGAATAGTACTTAAGAAAAGATACTCAGAAAATGTAAACTGTCGATTTTGGCCAAACATCCATGGCACCAAGCTAGAAAAGACTACTAGCGGACGAACCACAAACATAAACAGCAACGACGCAATAATACCGATAGCAGCAGTTTGAACTAACGCTGGGATAGGAATTACTGCTCCTAATAATACGAAAATAACTGGCACAACTAAGTGACTATTAAAGGTTTCAAAGAAGTGTGCCACATTCCGTGTGCTGGTCGACGTTTGGTAGAGCAAACCAGCCACAAAAGCAGCCAAGTACCCCGAACCCCCAATGATGCTACCAAGTGCATAACTAAAGATTGGGACAGCAAAGAAAAGTGCCGGATTATCTCTCTCTGTGGTTTCAGCGTTGTACCACATACTCAAAATCTTTGCCCCAATGATACCGACCACCACTCCCCAAATTATCTCTAGTGCAAACATATCGAAGTGTTCTCGCCTAAGTAATGGAATGAATGTATCTAGTACAGTCTTTCCCTCTCCAGAAACTGCCAAAGCGCCAACTAAGAAGAAACGAGTAATGACCGTACCAGTAACATCATTCACAGCTCCTTCAGCAATAGCGACATCTTTAATTTTTCGGTCTGCAAACCGCAACTTCTTAAACATCGGAATAATTGCTGAAGGCTCAACAGCGGCTAAGATGGCCGCCATGAGTAAGAACGAGGAAGCAGGAATATCAATTCCTGCAATATTTGTTAAGGCTTCTAAGATCAAGGCAAAAACTAAAACTGACACCAACATGCCAAATAAAGCTAAACTTGCCACAGGACCAAAGTACTTCTTAAAGCTATGCCACGGCATCTCTACACCACTGCCGAATAAGATCAATGCGGCTAAAAACTCATTGATAATTGAGAGCGTCGAAAAGTTTTCGGTTAACGAACTAAAAAGCGGCTGAAGCGCAATTCCCATCAAAATTGCTAACACAAAAGATGGAATAAAGACTTTTTTAGAGAACTTTCTTGTCCCAAATCCGATCGCAAATATCAACGCAACCGTTAGGTACAGACCTTCAGGAAAAGTTCGAAAGGCGGCACCAGCATTCGGAATTACTCTGGAAAAAATAAAACTGGCGACAAGAACACCAAAAATAAGTAAGTACGGGGCAATTTTTTTAAGAAACGGCTTTTCTTCTTTATTAGAATGGCGAGGTGGCATGCCATCAGTATACTGAGAAAAAAAGAGACGCAAAAGAGGTCAAGATATATATTTGTCGGGGAGACAGGACTCGAACCTGCGACCACTCGCACCCCATGCGAGCATTCTAGCCATCTGAACTACTCCCCGAACCTGGTTTCCAACTGTCTTCTTACCCATTTACTACGGAAGATGTAAGAACCACTTGCTATTTTAGTCACAATTCTACAGTATAGGTACTGCATAAACGAGAAAGAAAACCGAAACTTCTCGCACAACTCTGTCCAAAAAGGAGCATATGGCAAAAGCCGCAGCACAAAATCCAGAACCCGCAACTGAATCAGGCCGTTCACAAGCCGTCAACGTTGCACTTCAACAAATCGAGAAGCAGTTTGGCAAGGGCTCAATCATGAAGATGGGTGAGTCTGTAAATAATCTCGGGCAAATTCCCAGTATTTCTACTGGTTCACTGGCCGTTAACTTGGCTCTTGGCATCGGGGGCTTCCCCAGAGGTCGGATCGTTGAAATTTATGGTCCAGAGGCATCCGGAAAAACAACACTATGTTTGCATGCTATTGCCGACGTCCAGAAGGCTGGCGGCGTGGCTGCTTTTATTGACGTCGAACATGCACTTGATCCTGTTCGTGCACAAAATATTGGCGTGAACATCGACAACTTATTTATCTCTCAACCTGATTACGGCGAACAAGCACTCGAAATCGCAGAGACGCTGATTAGATCTGGAGGTTTAGACATTATTGTCATTGACTCTGTTGCTGCCTTAGTTCCCAAAGCAGAAATTGAGGGAGACATGGGTGACGCTCAGATGGGTTTACAAGCTCGGCTAATGTCCCAGGCTATGCGTAAGCTGACAGCTGCTATTAATAAAACGAAAACTTTGGTTATTTTCACAAACCAACTGCGTATGAAGATCGGCGTCATGTTTGGAAATCCAGAGACCACCACAGGTGGAAACGCTCTTAAGTTCTACGCTTCTCAACGGTTAGATATCCGTAAAATTGGCAATATCCAAGAAGGTGATCAAATTGTGGGCAGTCGCCACCGTGTCAAAGTAGTGAAAAACAAACTCTCACCACCATTCCGGATTGCTGAGTTTGACATGGATGCCAACGGTATTTCTCGAGAAGGAGACGTCGTTGATATTGGCAGTGAGAAAGGTATTCTCGAGAAAAGCGGCAGCTTCTACAAGTATAAAGGACAAGTTATTGGTCAAGGCAAAGAAGCCGCGAAAGACTACCTCAAAACGAATCCACAGGTGATGAAAGAGGTGGAGCGTGCTATTTGGGAAAAGGTGAAGCCTTCTTCCAAAGCCACAAAAGAAGAAGTGACCAAAGCTGAGTAGCTATATACCACAGCAAAAAGGTGCCCTATCGGAGTCAGTCAATCTCAAGCTCACCTCTGGAAAATCTGGCCTATAGCATTGACTCAGACGTAAAAAAAGGTACAATGGAGGCTTAGAAACTAAGTTACTTGTAAAAACTACGTAAGAATAGCGGAATTATTTCATTAGTATGATTTGGTCTTCACTCGAAGTTAGCCATACAGATACATCCCCCTGCTTAGCAGTTCGGGGCACTCCTCCGCTGGGACCTTCCTAAGTAGTTTGACAAGTGACTAGTACCCTGACGTTGATGTCAGGCAGAATTGGAGTACTATGTCATTTTTTGGAAATCTATCAAACTTGTTTGCGAACGGAAAACAACCGAGTTCTTCCGTTAAAGCAACTCAACCTCGTCAGGCTCAGCCTGCTCGTCCTCAGCCCAAAGCTCAACAGCAGGGAGCTGACCAGCACAAAACGGGGGCACAAAAGCCAGCGCCTATCCGCCCTGTCTCACCACCAGCTGTTCCTCAGCAACAGTCCAAACCTATTAATGTAGACTCTCAAGCCGTAGTTCGTGAAGCACAAGCTCGAGCCCGCGAGATCATTGTCGAAGCAAAAGACGAAGCATTGGCGATCCGCACGAAAGCAGAGCAAGAAACTCGTCAGCTGAGTAAATCACTCGAAGATCAGCAGCGTTCACTTGATCAAAAAATTGATCGGATCGACTCTCGCCTCTCTCAACTTGATGAGCGAGACCAACAGTTAGAAAAAGTTCGCCGCGACTTAACAGAACAACGTCAAAAGTTAGAAGAAACCAAACAGCAAGTTCTGGAGCGCCTCGAATCCGTTTCCGGTATGACTCAAGATGAAGCGAAAGCTAATCTGTTTGAGTCATTAGAGAAAAAGTTGGCTAAAGAAATGGCCACCTTTATTCGTCAAAAAGAAGAAGAGTCTAAAAATGAAGCTCAAGAGCGCGTTCGTGAAATTTTAGTGGATGCCATGAAACATGGTGCTACTGACTATGTGGCTGAGTACACCGTTTCGGTAGTGCAGCTCGCTTCTGAAGAAGATAAAAGTCGGATTATTGGAAAAGCCGGTCGTAACATTCGTACTTTCGAGCGAGTAACTGGAGTAGATGTTGACCTCGACGTTTCTCCCACCGAAGTTCGTTTGTCTTGTTTCGACCCTGTCCGTCGTGAGATCGCTCGTATCTCCTTGGAGCGTTTAGTCAAAGATGGTCGTATCCAACCAGCACGTATTGAAGAAGTCGTCAAAAAAGTATCTACTGAGCTCGACCGGATTATGTTCGAGGAAGGCAAACGACTCTGTCATGAAGTCGGAGTTTATAACCTTCCAGCCGAACTGATGCAGATGCTTGGTCGTTTCAAGTATCGTTTCTCATACGGTCAAAACCTAATTGCCCATACGTTGGAAGAAACCAAGATTGGTATTAAGTTGGCACATGAACTCGGATTAGATGTAAATGTCGTTAAACTTGGTTGTTTACTTCATGATATTGGTAAAGTCAGTCCAGATGAAGAAGGCAGTCACATTGAACTGGGTGTGAAAATTGCTAAGAAGTTCGGCTTACCTAAATCCGTTATCGACTGTATTGCGCAGCACCACGAAGATGAACCGTTCACCAGTCCTGAATCTATGGTGGTCTACATCTCAGACGCCATTTCTGGTGCCAGACCGGGTGCTCGTTATGAAAACTACGAAGAATACGTCCAACGTTTGGAGAAGCTAGAAACAATTGCCACTTCCTACCCAGAAGTTGATCACGCCTTTGCGATTCAGGCAGGCCGTGAAGTTCGCGTGATGCTGATCCCAGAGAAATCAAAAGACGATGATGTTCAAGTTCTGGCCATGAAGATTCGCGATCGCATCAAGAATGAGATGACGTATCCAGGAACTGTAACCGTCACAGTGATGCGTGAGACACGACAACAACAAGTGGCCGCTTAGTCTAAAGCTGACAGCAGACAGCACTATCAAAAGTGTTACAATTTAGGAAGCTATGCGAGAAGTTTTATTGATCGTACAAATCGTTGTCTCAGTCCTATTGACTGGAGCAATCTTGCTACAAGCTCAAGGTTCTGGTTTAGGAACAAGCTGGGGCGGTGGCGGCGAAACCTATCACACTAAGCGAGGAGTTGAACGCGTCGTGTTCATTCTCACTATTGTGGGCGTCGTTGTCTTTGCAGCACTCTCCGTTGCCAACTTAGTTGTTCGGTCGTAACTGCCGACGACACAATGAGAAAGTTCTACTGGTACATCTCCACCTTCTTCCGTAAACACGGCGTGATTGTCTTAGCGTCGGTGATTGGTGCGATCTTGCTTTTTTCAGTCTTTCTTCCCTTTGTGGTCCAAAAAATTAACTTCAAGCCACGCAGATACATCGGAGTTGTGGGCAGCTTTACCCTTGATAACTTACCTCGAAACATTCAAGAAAATATTAGTACAGGTCTGACTAAACTTAATGAAGATGGCTCTGCAGCTGGGAGTTTGGCAGAGCGTTGGATTATCGAAGATGACGGCAAGACCTATCGCTTCTTGCTTCGCCAAAATGTCTTGTGGCAAGATGGCGAACCAGTTACTCCTGATGATCTTAGCTATAACTTTAAAGACGTTCAGATCATTACGAATCAGAATGAGATTATCTTTAAGCTGAACGATCCTTTCTCACCTTTTCCCACAGTAGTGGCTGAACCAGTCTTCCGCCAAAGCACCGAACCTTATCTTTACTTCTTTGAACGACGCAAGATCATTGGCACGGGTCAATATCAACTCATTCGTTATGACGAGCGAGCTGGTGGTGGACGTTTAACCGAGCTAACACTTGACGGTCCGAATGACCAATTGATCTATCGTTTTTACGTTACCGAAGCTGACGCTATTGCGGGCTTTGAACGGGGTGAGGTCGACGAGCTTCCAAACCTTTCAAACCCACAGCAACTCGCTGACTGGCCAAATATTACTTTAGAGAAAACACTCGACCAACACACCTATCTTGGCGTCTTTTTTAACCTAAATGACGACCTATTTAAAAATAAGGAACTTCGGTTGGCACTCAACTATGGCGTTGAAAAGCCTGCTGATGACTCTCGAGCCACTGACCCAATTAGCCCTCTTTCATGGGCCTACGCAGATGTATCAAAGATTTATGACTTTGATAAAGAGCGGGCGATCGAACTACTCTTAACACCAAATGGTCTACCCAGAACACCAATTCAGTTCACCTTGACCACCACTACTAACTTTATTGAAGAAGCGGAACGCATTCGCTCTAATTGGGAGCAGCTCGGACAAGACGCCGCGACGGTCTGCCAAAACAGTAAAGATATTAAAGAAAAAGAGTTATGTGAAAACTTAAAAATGCAGGTACAAGTTTCAGTTAACAGCTTTGCAGATACCAGTAACTTCCAAACTTTACTCATCGGCCAAACAGTACCACCTGACCCAGATCAATACGCGCTGTGGCACACTGGACAGCCGACCAACTTTACCGGCTATCGGAATACGCGTATCGACAGTTTATTGGAACGTGGCCGACAAACTGACGATCAACGTCGTCGAGCCGAGATCTACACCGACTTCCAGCAGTTCTTTTCTGAAGATCCACCAGTTATCTTCCTTAAATACTTGGATAAGTACACCATTAGTCGCTAAGCTTATAGCTTACGCAACTTTTTACGAATCAGCTCAAATCCGCGTACCACTTGATAGCCAGCACTCACTGGAAGGTCATGGGCAGGTAAATACTGAACTTCTTCACCCCCAAAACCACGTTTAAAGAGTGAGACGCCAGCAAAGCGATGCTCTGTCTGATCTTGGGGTGCAATTCCCCAAAAGTTGTACTTTAATCCACCATTTTCTTTCGCCCATCGAATTGCCGCCCATTGGCAGGCATATGAACCAGGGAGTTTCTCATTTGCCGCTGTTGAAACACCATAGTGATAGACAGCCTCTTGGTGATAGAAAATGATAAAGGCCGAAGCTAATAGCTTGCCTTCATGGTAGGAGTGGAAGAGTTTCACTTGATGATCTCGTGCAAAGGTAATGAACTGTTCGTGCAAAAATTGATAACTAAATGGCACAAAGTTGTGTCGTTTAGCCACTTCTAATTGCTGATCATAAAAAGCCTGAATATCATTAGGATCTTCGGACTGTCGCACTTCTACTCCCAACTTCTCAGCTCGGCGAACTTCGTAGCGAGTGTTTTTTCTCATTCCAGCCAACAACTCCTCTTCACTTTGGGTTAAGTCTAGTTGAAGAGTTAAGTCAGCTGTTAAGTGCATAGGGGACTGTTGCAAACCTAGTTGGCGGACAATATCTCGAAGTTGATCGGTCTCACGTTCTTGTGGTCGAACTCTGACAAATTGACAACCCTCTTGTTGAGCAAGTTGTCGTAACGCATCAAACACTGTTTGCAGCTGAGTGGCATCTTGCCAATTAAGGAGCGGACCACCTGCCACAGTCAGGTAGTTCCCTCGTTTGGCTTCTTCTTTGACCACCATCGCCGCTCCAACTTGTTGATCATTCTGAAAAAGACCAAGTGGAAAAACTTTCTTTCCTAACTTTTGATGAAACACTCCCCAGTTCCAAGACTGAAGAAAGTTAGCTGTTGGAGATGTAGCCAAGAAAGCTTCCCAAGCTTCTTTAGACTCAACTAAAGACGTTTGCAGTGTGAGTGACATTAGGCTTCTCCTTGAGCTGACCGTAGTATGGTCATAATACGCTTGGCATCCTGACGGGTAATGTATTGATGAGTTGGTAAGTTAAGCAACCGCTCTGCAGTAGACTCTGCAACTGGACATGTTCCTGCTTTATAAAGCGTTGGATAACGTAGCGAACCAGAATCAACGACATTACGATACCATCTATCTGTAATATGAATATTTTCCGCAGTGCAGTTAGCTAAAAATTTTTGCAGTGATGTTGCTGAGTCCATCAGTACAGGGACACGCAAATGTACATCATGAGCTATGCGATCCTCCGCCAAATATGATTTCACTTCCGGGATGCTTTGCAGTTCATGTAGATAAAATGTTGCTAGTTCGCGACGATGCGTAAGTTGAGCCTCTAGATGTTTGAGTTGCCATAACACTAAGCTGACATATCCTGCCGGTAGTAAGGTAGGATAAGCCACTGCGGCGGCAATTGGAGAAGTTAAAAAGCCAAACATTCGAGCAATTTTAAAGACAACTTTCCCCACTAATACTTGATGAGTTTGTCGAATAAACTGAGTTAGACCAGGGTAAAAAAGCTCTTTTTTTACCACATTTTGGGGTGGAAACTCTGTCGGTAGATGAATCTTCACCCACTCTGCATCCAAATCTACCTGCTTCCAAAATGACTGCTTAAACAGTACCGCTCCACCTGAAACACCATCAAGTACTTTGTCTCGACCAAAAGAAAAAATTACCACGTCAGCTAGTGTTCCTACCTGACGATGCTGGACGTCACTCGCGCCAAAGCTCTGAGCTAAATCTTCAATCAGTATGAGTTGATGCTTCTTACAAAACTCACTGATAGCTTGAACGTCGTTTACATACCCCAATAAGTGTTGTAAGAAGACTACTTTTACTTCAATGCTCGATTCTTTTGCGCGTTCAAGGGCTGCTTTTAATGTCTCTACTGAAGGCCCTAAACTGCCTTCAGCGAGGTCAGCATAGACAGGAAAGAGTCCCGCACGCACGATTCCTTCTTCAATCGCGTGACAGGCTAATCCTTGTGTCAGGACACCGAGCTGTTTTCCTGTTCGGGAGAGAGACTGGGCGATTGGTCGCAATGCTAGTTCAATCGCATCGCGTCCTTTGTACACCAACATACCAGTACCAGAAAAGCGAGTTTCTAATGCTTCTAGCAGAAGCTTACTCTGCTCATCTTGGTGACGTAATGGATCATCAGTATATTGATTGGCGATCGCTACTAAATCAGAAGAGTAGTTTGATCCTAAGCTATGAAATAACGGTTTTGGCATAGTTATCTTTGTACTAAGGCAGTGATTTGATCTTCAAGTACTTTGGGTACTTTACCTTCTAAAAGAATAACGGTCTGCTCGTCTGTATGTTTGATCAATGTTTGCACCGCGTCGAGATCTGTCACCAACTCTTCGGCAAAAACTTCCGCAAACTCATCATGACCATCAATGCCCACGTGAGCAACAGTCAGCTGTAATTCTTTGGCTTTGGTCGCTAAGCGAAAGTGGATCTGCCGACTTTCTTCACCTAGGTCGATCATCCCTGCGGTAAGTAGTACCTTCTTGGGATATGGAAGTGCGGCCAGCAAATCTAGAGCGGCATTGAAACCCATTGGATTACTGGTGCCACCATCATTAATGAAGTAAGCTCCCGTTTTAAGTGTCATCGCTTCGATAAAGGAGCTGTTGGGCTGGAATGTCTCGGCCGCCTCAATGATCTCACTATCCGAAAGGCCAAACTCTTGACTAACCAAAAAAGCAGCCTGGAGGTTGACCAAGTACTGCAGACCAATTAATTTTGTTTGAATCTTCTTTTTCTTCCAGGTTACTTGTAGTTCACCTTTGTCATTTAGACGGGAATTTTCAAGCGCAATTAAAGATTGGCTGCCAGAGTACATCTTGATTTGAGCATGATTATCTTGGGCGCCCGTTTTGCAGATCTCTACCGCTCCACTATCTTGACCGTTACAAAAGACAACTCCATTTTCGGGCAGAGCAGCAATTAACTCTGACTCAGCCAGAATACTGTTCTCCCGTGTTCCAAATAAACTTAAGTGCTGAGGTGTGAAGCCAGTTTCAACTGCTATTTCAGGTGGAAACCAGGTAGTGAGATAAGCGATCTCCCCCGTGATGTATGCTCCGTACTCTAAGAGCGCGATCTGTTGTTTCTTGTATCCCGCAACTATGCTCTGAGCAACTGATAACTTGGTATTAAAGGACTTGGGTGTGACAAAAACGGTGTACTTCTGGGATAGAAAGTGATGTAGCAGATGTTTGGTTGAGGTCTTCCCATAACTTCCGCCAATCCCAATAACTCTTGGCTTCGTTTGCAGAAGCTTGCTACGTGCTTGGCTCAGAGTTCGGTATGTTATCAGTGCCGATAAAATCATCGTTGGCAGTGACCCAATAATCACTGTCAATGGTAAGAGCAAGTAGAGTACAACCCACAGAACAACTGCCCAAAAGTATCCAGGAGAAGGCAACTGGAGCATTGAAAGCACCAAAACACCACCCATCTCCAACAACAGTACCAAGCTACTGAGTAGTGCCACCAGCAGCACCCGGTGAGTTGGTCGTGGGCGCTTCATCCCTAGTCGGGTAAAGTCTTTTGGCTTAGACCAGAACCTGAATAACTCTGCTCTTCCCTCAGCAGAGTGAAAGAAAGCCCAAAGGCGATCAAGTCTGTACTCTTTTTGCTGAATGATAGCTAGCCAACGGATCGTACGAACAAGTACGAACGGTAAAGTGAGAAGAAGAAAAAAGAAGAACAACCACATACTTACTCTTGATAGCTCTGCTCTAGAAATATTAGTACTTGTTTTGCTGTCTGCTCAACATGAGTGAACTGAGGTGAATGCCGAGCGCCAGAGATAAAGTGTAGCTGACTATGAGCAATTCCAGCCGAAAAAATCTGAGCATGACTGACAGGTGTGGCCGTATCTAAATCTCCCCAAATAATACAAGTTGGGGCACTCACTCTTCCAAGGTCAGCTCGTACTTCATCCTCTAAAACATTTTGCATCGTCTTGCGCATGGTTGGTGATGCTTGTAAGTAGTCTTTTTCACCAGCCATTTTATGTAAGATTACTCGTCCCATTTGCAACGGAAAGAAAACCTTCCCCAGTTTGGCAGCTGTTCCAAATACTTTTCTCTTGACGCGTGCTTTGAGCGTAAACGGTCGGATACCAGCAGGATCAAGTAAAACTAATCGCTCAACTTGCTCTGGAAAAACACTTGCGTAACGCACGGCAAGTTGACCACCAAAAGAATGTCCTATCAGGATCACTTTGGGCTGACTACTCAGCTCTTGATGTACCCAGTTCACATAATCATTGAGCTGCCAAACCTTATCCAAGGGAGTAGTAAGACCAGGCAAACCTAAAAAGTGAACTTGCCAACCTTCCTTCTCGATAAACTCGATAAAAGGCTGCCACTTTTGCTCGTTATTTTCGTCGATAGCCCAACCGTGCAAAATGTAAACGGGAGTCCGACGAAGGCTGTTTGAAAGTTTAGCCATATACTCATCTTAACAGAATCAAATCACGGATACCCAGCATTGGAGTATATCAAGAAATCACTTGCAGTTCTGAGAAGCATGAATTATAGTTTCTGAAACATGCGCAACGTTGCCATTTTAATTCTCTTCCTGCTTTTAGTCGCCGCTTTCATTGTGGCTCGAGGAAGAGGTACTCGCCCTGATTTATACTCAGCCGATGGATCGACTCTAATTCAAGAAACTGGTGCTGATGGCACCAACACCACACAAAATATGCCACAGGAGAGTGAGAGTATGAAAACTTTAGCCGACTTTGAACCAATTACAGCCACCCAAGCTACGATTAAAACGTCTAAGGGTGATATCGTCGTTGAGCTTTACCCCGACAAAGTTCCCTTAACTGTAACCAACTTTCTAACATTGGCCAAATCTGGCTACTATGATGGGATCAAGTTCCATCGCATTATCGAAGACTTTATGGCACAAGTGGGTGATCCTTTAACCAAGGATGACTCTAAACAAGCATTATGGGGAACAGGCGGACCTGGATATACCATTGCTGATGAGTTTGATCCTACGCTCAAGCATGACAGTGAAGGTGTTCTCTCAATGGCGAACGCTGGTCCTAACACCGGTGGGAGTCAGTTCTTCATTACCTATGAGGCTACTCCTTGGTTAGACGGGAAACATGCTGTTTTTGGTAAAGTTACCTCTGGAATGGATGTACTACGCAGTCTTCAGATTGGTGATCAAATCACCGGCATCACTTTCTAAGCACAGTCGGCTAGAATAGGCCAGTGTCCAAACGCACTCTTCTTCTTAGTTGTGCACTGCTGCTTGTTATCGCTGGATGGCTTTCTTTAACGGCTTTATTAAGCTGGGCCGGTTTTGTTGATCTTCGTCAACGTGAGTTTGATAAAGCTCAGCACAAGTTCAGAATTGCTTCGATCTTATTCTGGCCGATTGATACTACATTAGGCAGAGCCTCTGCCGACGTTCACTTGATTGGCACATCTTTACAACTCGGCATCCAAGGTAGCCAAGTGGCCAGCATCGTTGAGCAGTACATTCCGCTAGCGTTTAGTCAAAGTCATGACACACAGGTTGTAGCCAGCGAACTTGCCCAACAACTCCCCCAACTTGGTACTCTTTTCCAATCCTGGCTGGATACATACTCCCAAGCTCGGATACTATCGCCACTCTTCTCCCAGCAGCTCCCTCCACCCCTTGTTCTGGCTGTCACTGAAAACAAAGCCGAAAGCAAGCTGCTCGCTGCCCAGTTTACTCAGGTCGGACAGTCTTTATTGGTCGGCAACCATAAAATTGTTATTTTGCTTCAAAATACCGATGAGCTGCGAGCTACTGGTGGATTCATGGGTTCATACGTGATCTTGGAACTTAAAGACGGTTCAATCGATCGTTTAGAAGTCCAAGATATCTATGTCCCAGATGGGCAGTACACTGGCTATACTCCTGCTCCACCTGGAGCAGAAGAGTACCTAAGTAGTGGCAAGGGACTTCGTCTACCCGACTCGAATTGGAGTCCTGATTTTCCTACTGCTGCCCAAGAAGTCGCTCAATTTTTAGCCTTAGGAAAGGAAACAGAGGTCGAAGCGGTAGTTGCGATGAACGTAGAAGTTGTCGAAGCGCTTCTCAAACTTACCGGCCCACTCTATCTTCCTGATTACTCCCAGACAGTCACCTCAGAGAATTTGGCTACTTTAGCTCGTGCCGACCGCCACCAGTTCTTTCCTGGTTCTCAACAAAAACGTCAGTTTTTGCAAGCCGTCTTTACTCAACTAAAGATTCAACTCACTGAGAAAGTTCAACAACAACCAGAACAGTTCTTCTCCCTTTTGGGGCAGATGATCAAGCAAAAGCACTTACAAGGATATGCCAAGACCTCAGAACTTCAACAACTTTTCACCGCTCTAAAAATGACAGGTCAGATTTCCTTACCTCAAAGTAGTCGTTATCTCTTTGCAGTCGAGTCCAATGTGGGTATTAATAAAGCAAATCGACTCGTAACACGTAGAGTAGAACTCCAACTACTGACGCAAAGCCTTACCTACACTACTGAGTTCACTAACCAGAATTCTGTTACAAACTTGCGCCAAGAAAATGGTGACTATATTAACTATCAACGACTTTTTGTACCACCCAGCTATCAGCTCCAAACACTCCTTATTAATGGTCAAGTGGAAACCCAATGGGATGATCAGCTCATCACTACCAGTACTGGAAATGAGTTACGTCAACTGGGTTTTTTGGTACCTGTTCCAGCTCAACAAGTTGCTACTATTTCTGCAACTTTAGTTCATCCTGAGTTACCACTTTCTCCTTTCACTATTCAGAAGCAAGCTGGCCTTCCTCCTACTCCATATCAAGTAGTTACACCAACAAAAAAATTCGATTTTCTCCTCGAAGATGACGTTACATTGAATCTTGAGTGAGCTTTACTCGAGAAAATTTGTTACAATGGCACTCGCATTACACCTTTATGAATCAAACCCTTCGTGAAAGTATTGATACCATTTTAGCCAAGGCCACAGAGTTGCTGGCTGTCTCACCTACCGACGATTTAGTACAGCAAATTCAGGATGTTGAAGAGCAGACCTATGACTCTGCTTTTTGGACAAAACCAGAAGCTAAAAGCATCATGCGCCAACTCTCCAGCTATAAAACTTCTCTTGAGCAGATTAAGAACGTCCAGAAGTTAACTAGTGACGTCCAAGCTTACTTAGAACTTTATGCCGAAACAGATACCGATGAACAGACTGAACAAGAAGTTGCGCAAGCGGTTCGTCAGCTAGAAGCCGCCACCAAAACACTAGAGCTAAGTCAGTTCCTCAACGGTAAGTACGATAGCCATGGGGCCATTCTGTCAATTCATTCTGGCCAAGGCGGAACAGAAGCAATGGACTGGGCCAGTATGCTGCAACGGATGTATACCCGATACTGTGAACGAAAAGGCTGGAAGTACACCTTGATTGAAGAGTCACGTGGTGAAGATGCGGGCATTAAGTCTGTCGAGTATGAGATTCCGGTCCCATATGCTTATGGATATCTTAAAGGTGAGCGAGGCACTCATCGGTTGGTTCGACAAAGTCCTTTTAACGCTGATAATTTGCGCCAAACCTCGTTTTCCTTAGTTGAAGTTCTGCCATTGATTGAGGAAGACGATACCGAAGTAATAATTAAAGAAGAAGAGCTTGATTGGCATTTTTCCCGAGCCGGTGGAGCTGGGGGGCAGAACGTGAATAAGGTCAATACAGCTGTAGAGCTGACGCATATCCCGACGGGTATCGTGGTCAAGTGCCGCGAAGAACGCTCCCAAGTACAGAACAAAGCCCGTGCTCTTTCTCTACTCCGAGCCAAGCTGGCTCGTTTAGAAGAAGAAAAGATGGACGAAGAGCTCGCCCAGATTAAAGGTCAACACGTCAATGCCAGTTGGGGAAATCAGATTCGCAACTATGTTTTGCACCCCTATCATCTAGTTAAAGATACGCGAACAGAAGTTGAGACTAGCGACACTACTGCTGTTTTAGACGGAGACCTTGACGAGTTTATTCAAGCAGAAGTAAAGTCTCTCTAGGTCATCTTCGGGTAGATGCCGCGCCTTCCCTATTGTATGATCAGCTGATGCAAGACTCGTTTCAAGTTCACGAAATGACTTTCGATCCTTCCAAAGAGGAAGCTCAACAGGATTCGCTCAATCGGGTGTATCAACAAGGAGAAGTCCCCATGAAGAGTAACAACAAAATGTTTCTCATCTTATCAGTCCTCGTCTTACTCGGTGGGACTGCCACGGGTGTTGGGCTCAGTAAACTCAATGCAAAAGAACAAAGTAACGCCGGCGAAAGTGGCGTACCATTACAGCAAGTTGCTACCGGCGCGGTTAGAGAAGGCGACGTTTTTGGAAGTCCCGAGGAAAAAGATTTTAAAGACAGTGCCGAGGGATACCTAGAACTGGGTGGACTTGATGGTGAAGGTTCCCACAAGCTCCTTCGTGAAGGGGGTCCTAGTCAAAACGTATACCTAACCTCATCCTCAACAGATCTGGACAAGTTTGACGGAATGAGAGTACAAGTTTGGGGAGAAACTTTCAAAGGACAAAAAGCTGGTTGGTTAATGGATGTTGGTCGTGTCAAAGTAGTGGAGGTAAATGCCCAACCTCCGGCTGATTCGCAAAGAGCAGGCTCAGCTACTGAGGGCGGCAACGAGTAATGATTGTTTTTTCACAAGTCACTAAGCAGTTTGGCGATAATCCTCCAGCTGTTGAAGAGGTGACGTTTTCAGTCGAAGAAGGCGAGTTCCTTTTCCTAACCGGTCATTCTGGATCAGGAAAAACGACACTCTTAAAGCTCTTAACCAAAGAGTATCTTCCAAGTGACGGTGATATCGAGTTTGAAGGTGTTCCTTTAAGCAAAGTAAAGAATAGCAAGCTACATCATCATCGTCGCAAAATTGGTGTCGTCTACCAAGATTACCGTCTTCTCCCAGAATTGAATGTTTGGGAAAATGTAGCTTTAGCACTGGAAATTATTGGTAAACCTCAAAGCGAGATTGAAGAACGAGTCACCGATTTGCTTGAACTTGTCCAGTTAACTGATAAAGCATACTCATTCCCTTCTGAACTTTCCGGAGGTGAGTCTCAACGTGTAGGTATCGCCCGAGCTCTTGCTACTGCACCCAACGTCTTACTAGCTGATGAGCCTACCGGCAACCTCGATCCTGAGAACACATTGATGATTGCCCGTCTGTTCGACAAGATTCATGAACTCGGCACCACTATCTTCTTTGCGACTCATGATGTCACAGTCTTGGAAACACTAGGTCACCGTCGTCTTAAAATGGAGAAGGGACGGTTAATCGAAGATACACCCGCTAAGCCCACTGCACGCAAATCAGCGAAGAAAACTACGAGTGAAGACCAGCCTAAAGAGAGTAAAACTCCAGAGAAAAAAGCCACCAAACTTGAGCTAAAAGACGAGGCTATTGCAAAAGAAGTCGCATCACTTGATAGTGATCACCCCACTACAGAAGCTAAACCTGAACCTAAAAAGCGACGCTTCCCTAGTATTAACTTCCCTCTCTTCAAACGGAAACCCAAAGTAAAAGAAGAAGAGAAAGTTAAAAAAAACGGCCCTAAGCTTGATAAACAAGATGGTCGTAAAGAAGAGCCAAGTGAGAAGTTGAAAAAAACCGAAAAACTTGATCTGCAAACAAAAGAAGAAAAAGTAGAAAAACGTAGTTCCAAAACGAAACCACCAGTAGATATTATGATTGAAGAGTTATGAAACACTTGTCCGCTGCCCTGACAAACATCCGCCGATCTCCATACCAAACATTGGCTGTGATGATCTTGGTTTCAATTACCTTCTTTGTCGGCTACGTCTTCTCCCTTTTCCTTTTCAGTGCCAACACTGTTCTGCGTTATTTTGAAACTCGACCTCAAATTACGGCTTTCTTCACCATTGATGCTGACCCAGCAGTTATTCAAGCCTTGGAAAGTACCATGAAAGGTAAATCATACGTCAGTAATGTAACGGTGATTAGTAAAGAGAAAGCATTAGAAATCTACCAAGAGGATAACAAGGAAGATCCTTTACTGCTAGAACTCGTCACTGCCGACATCTTACCAGCCAGTATCGAAGTTTCCGGTGTCGACTCTACCAACTTACCTCAAATTAAAGCTGACTTAGAAGGTGCTCAAGGTATTGATGAGGTGGTTTATCAAGAAGACGTGGTTGAACAGCTGCAATCTTGGACAAAGTCGATTCGCTATATTGGCGTAGGCAGCGTGATCGTCTTAAGCTTTACCTCTCTGCTTTTAATTATTATCGTTACCGGCTTAAAGGTCGTTAGTAAACGACGCGCTATTCAGATCATGAGAATCATCGGTGCTTCCAAGTGGTACGTTCGCGCTCCATTTATTTATGAGGGTATTATTTATGGTGTAGTAGGTTCATTACTGGGCTGGGGAGGAATGTATCTTGGTCTCCTCTATGCAACGCCTTGGTTAGAAAATTTCTTGGGCACTGTTCCACTCCTTCCCCTTCCTCTGGAGTTCTTCGCAGTTCAAGCTGGCATG
>DBDU01000009.1 GCA_002293725.1 Patescibacteria group bacterium UBA924 | reverse complement strand
AGATGTGTATAAGAGACAGCATATACGCTCACTGCTCTCCAACTTATTTTTTTCTTTGCCTCAATTTGGAGCAGTTGTTGATAAAGTATGTAAATTGCCAAAGCAGTTATGCTCAGCATTAGTCCGTAGTCTCTTACCTGCCAACTGAAGGAAATTAAGTAAGGAGAGAGAGTCGCCATTGCCGTGAGCGTTAGAGCAATCCCTGGATGCTTCTTTCTAAACATCACGTACACGATCGCAATAACAGCCGTTGAGGAAAGTAAGCTCGGCAAACGGAGAAAGATCTTATCGTGACTGAACAGCAGCTGTGTTTTGACAAACAGATAAAATAACGGTGGCCGATCATCTAGCGGATGAAGAATGTGGAGTAGCGGTGAGTATTCCTTAGATGCAAAACTAATACTAAAGAGCTCATCTTGCCAGAGATCCTTATGTACCAATGGACCAAGTCGCAAAAAAATTCCTAAGCAAAGAAAAAACACAAATACGTAATCCGGCCACCTTTTGCTGATAAGGACAGGCTTATTTAAGCGCGCACGAACTTTCTTATAAGACTGACGTAAGTTCATGAGATTATGGTAAATGAGATTCGATATCTGTACTAGCAGCGCTCTGCGTGGCCACACACTTCTCGACGTCAAAAGCATAGTTTCTTCCAGCCTTTACGAAAATACCACCACATAACTCTCGAGCTCGCCGTAACCTCTCAAAACTGTACTTGATATATCCAGGGCTGTAAAAAAGTTTTGCTTCTTCAGGGTTAGTTAAACCGGTATTAATGAAAAGAATAAAGTCAGTTTTCTTGCCAGATTCCAAGGCTACCTTTAAGTTCATGTCTTCTTCAACATAGTATGCAAACTGGCCGCGTTCTGGCTCACGTCTAAAGTAACTTGCCATGTACAGATCTTGGTAGTGTCTAGGAACAAAGATAACCTGAGTTTGACTATCCATTTGGGTCCTCACTTCATCAACCAAACGACCTTCATAGGTATACTGTCCGAGTGTGCCATCTTTAAACAAAAACGGATGGTGGTGAAAGTACTCATCAAAGAATAAAAAGCCCAAGAAACCTGCCAAGATTGCAAATAAGGGAAACAGTGCAAGCTGGGAAAAGAAAATGTTGCGCACTAGATAAGTAATACAAACTGCTACCCCTAAACTAAAAGCAACTGCACCTGGCAGAAATGTCCGAGGAATGAACAGTGATCTATCGAGATAGGATGAGGTTGCCAGACAAAGTAAAAGACTTCCAGTCAATGTAAAGAAACCGAGTAAAACTGCATTTTTGAGCTTGCTCTCTACCTTTCGACTGAAAAAAATTATCACAGTTGCGCAAAGATAGATAACTGCAGTAAATAGCAAAATGAGTGCAGTCCGTGATGGTTTTTCGTCAAAAACAGGGTCAAAGTGAAACCCCACCCCATTCGCAACTGAAAAAAGATTAATAATAGCTTTTTGATTTGGGTCTGGAATCCACTCAGTAACTAAAATAATCGTCTGGCGTTGAAGATTGAGGTAGTAACCTAAAAGAAGTAGCAAAGGAAGATGAAAAAGCAGTAAATGAATAAAAGTAGAAAGCACTTTTTTGTTCTGCCTAACAGTGAGTAAAGCAATGCCGAAGGCTGACAGCAGTAGTGCAGCTAAGAAAAAAAGATAGACATAGTTCACTAAACAACCTAAAGCATTGCAGAGTGTTAAAGCTAGCAGCAAGCGCGTGGTAATGCGTTGCTTGTGGCTCAACCGTTCAAGTAATTCAAGTGTTAGGCCTGTCGAAAGAAGAGCCAAAGGAAGTAAGAGTCCGTAGTCTCTGAGCTGCCAGCCGTACTCAATCAAAAAAGGTGTAAAGGTCATTACGGCTGCTGCTACTAATCCGGTAACTTTAGAACTTTTTTGAAAAATAAGGTACGCCAATGGAATGCAACTTAAAGAAAAAAATAAACTTGGTAGTCGCAACAGAACCTTATCCGTTCCAAATGCCAATAAGAAACGAACAAACAGATAAAACAGTGGCGGACGATCATCTACAGGATGAATCACGCTCTCCCAAATTGACGTCTTACTACTTGCGAAGAAGATGGTGTACAGCTCATCCATCCAAAAGTCTCGATGTATCAAGGGACCTAGTCTCAGGAGTAAGCCAACTGCAATCAAAGACAAAAGTGCCGCAATAACCTGCCAATGTTGAATTTTTCTTTTCCTTGCCAGAAAAAATTCGAGCGTAGAAAATGTTTTCATATTGGAGTTCATACTTTTTGGGCGAGAACAACGATGCTGCTACCTAGTGGAATATTAAGATATCTGAAAATTTTCGCCTCTAACCCACCAACTTGTGTTAACACCCAGTTTAACCAATCATTCTGACTTTTTGCATCATTATTTATCCCCTTCCATCTCTGAAAGAGTCGAGTGCCCGCAAAGAGCGGAAATGAGAAACCAAAGAGATAAGAACTACGAAGAATCTTACATCCTGATTGACTCACCTTCTGTTCTAGCTCACTTTTACGATATCGTTGCCTTGCCATATTAGAAACATCATGAGGACCGAACAACCAGGGTTGAGCACAGTCTGTTACAACTAAGTAACCTCCATTTTTAAGTCCAGTCACTGCCTTTTTTAAAACAGCCTCATCACTTTTAATATTTTGATGATAAAGAACGTCTAAGATAGTAATGACGTCATACTCATTTTTTTTAGGGCTAAAAGTGTTTAAGTCGGCTGCGACCACAGCTTCAGGGTGATACCGCCGCGTGAGCTCTCTGCCTTCCTTTGAGTACTCCGCTCCACTAACCGCGCCAAACCTTCTTAACAGGGGAAAGTTAGCCCCCACTCCAGAACCGAGATCCAAAATTTTAGCTTTAGGGGGTAAGTCTAATGTGCGTAATAGCTGATCTAAGTACCTTCGTTTCGTTTGGTACCACCAATGCCACTGCTGTTGATCTGCCATTAACTGATACTCTTCTTTTTTCATTCAGCCTTATTCTGAAGTGCAACTGCATTCCACTTTTTAGTCAACTCTTCAGCAATCGGTAGCAGAAGGGCTAATCCCAGCAATGCAGCAACTGTGGAGAGCTGTAAACTCACCATTCCAAATACCTGAGGGAAAAGGTAGCACATTATCCACCATGCAATAAAGACTGTTGGTAAAGCGATGTTCATCATCCAGTTAGTGGTTAAACCATACTCCAGAATTGAGCGCGTGAAGCTACGTGCAGTCATCCCTCGCAAAGCCTTTTGGAACAGATAGATCGTAAAAACTGCGGTCCGAGCAATCTCAATTCCCTGAGGTAAAAAGTAGAAAAAGACCCCGCTTAACAAAGCGGTTGATAACAATGCTTGAACAATAATTCCCCGCAGTAACGTCGGCGACAAAATACTGCTGGTGGCATTTGCTCTTCCTTTAATAACAGCTGGATCTTCTGGTTCAACAGCCATTGCCATTGCCGGAGCCGCATCAGTAAAGATATTAATTAACAGCAGCATCGCTGAAGTTAGAGGAATAGGCGTGTTAAACAACACTGCCACAAAGAAGATTCCTACCTGACAAGAGTTGCCAGAAAGGAGGTAATGCAGATAGAGTTGTGTTCGCAGCTTGACTGTTCGACCAATGGCCACAGCACGTAGCAGTGCGTCGTAGGAACCAGTAATGACCACGTCGGCGATATCTTTAGTCAAACCAACTCCATTACTCATCGCAATTCCGACGTTAGCTTTTTTAATAGCCGCCGCGTCGTTCACTCCATCACCGGTCATTGCTAAACGATAGCCTTGTTGTTGATAGAAATCGACCAAGAGCACTTTGTGCTCTGGCCGTACTCGTGCGAAGACTCGTGCATTTAGGAGCTGCTGTTCGTTTTCTGGTAAAACAGAACGAACCAGAACTTTATCTAAATCGTTACCGGTAAGGACTTTCTCTTTTTTATCACTAATAATTCCTGCTTGCAGCGCTATGTACCGAGCAATAGCAGGATGATCACCGGTAATCATCAGTGGTGTTACTCCAGCCGCTCGCAGTCCGTCCACTGTTTCTTTAACCGTTGGTCTAAGCGGATCCATTAAGGCCACCAACCCAACAAAACACAGCTCTGTTTCTTCTGCTTCGCGATTATCATCAGCCACTCGGCCAGAATAAACTTTGTCAGCTACGGCGAGTACTCGGAAACCTTGACTAGCAAGTTCCTCAGCAACCTCCAGCGCGTGAGACTTTGCTTTGGCAGAAAAAGAAGCGTTCTTCCCCTCAATATTGGTCGTACAAAGTGGGATCAAGACGTCGGGAGCACCTTTGCTCAACAACATTACTTCTCCAGCGTTTTCATGAACTACACTCATCCGCTTCACATCGCTGGTAAAACGATACTCTTGCCGACGGCCTTCGAGCTCAAAACTAAAACCCTCATCTTCTAGAAAACCTACCAACGCTTGTTCAGTCGGACCCTTATTATTGTTACAGAAACGAACGATTGCCATTAACCGTTCATACGCCGCGTGCTTTTTAAGATCCTTATCTCCCACATCAAAAGTTTTATTACTGAGATAGAGTTTGGCCACCCGCATTCGTCCTTCAGTAATAGTACCGGTCTTATCGGTAGCAATATGCGTCACCGAACCTAGTCCTTCAGCAGCCAGCAGCCGTTTCACAATTACTTTTTTCGCCACCATTTCTGAAACTGCTAAGGCTAACGTAACGGTTAAAACTGCGCTTAAACCTTCTGGCACAAACGCAATGGCTAGCGATGATGTTGTCATTAAAGAGTCAATCACAGACTGTCCACGAAGCAAAAATACAACCAGGATGACGCTGGCACTAGCAATGGTGACGTATAGAAGGAACTTACCAATTTTTTCTAACTCTTGTTGAAGTGGTGTTTCGGCTTGCTCTGATTGATTAATTAAGTTCGCAATCTTTCCTACTTCGGTATGCTGACCTGTCTTGACCACTATGGCCGTCACTGCCCCTTCAACTACAGCTGTCCCTGCAAAAATCATGTTTGTTTGTTCAGCTAAGGGAGTTTTTTCTGGAAGCTTCTTTTCTTGCTTGCGAACAGGGAGCGACTCTCCCGTTAAGGCCGCTTCATCAGTACGAATGTTGCTGGCCGTAACTACTCGAGCGTCAGCAGGAACCGTTTCCCCATCTTGCAGCTGAATAATATCTCCCGGCACAACCTCTTCACTCGGGATAATGGTTGGCACTCCTTTGATTAAGACCGTGGTTGTTGACGCCTGCAATGACTTCAACTTTTCCAGCGACTTCTCTGACTGACGTTCCAAAAAAACACCCACACCTGCCATAAAGATAACAATGGCAAAGATCAATCCAGAGTCAAAAGCCTTCCCGGTAAAAGCCGCAATACTGGCAGTTCCTAAAAGTAACAGCACAATTGGGTTTACGAGTTGAGCAAGAATCTGCTTAAACAGAGAGGGAGAAGGCGGAGTGGGTAAAACGTTTTGGCCGTACTCAGCCAGTCTTTTCTCTCTTTCTTTTTCAGTTAAGCCCTTTTTGGGGTCAGAGTTGAGAGTAGTTAAAACCTTGGCAGTAGAAAGCGTGTGAAAGCTAGATTGCATGGGGGTATTATGCCAGACAAAAAAGGCCTACAGGAAAGCGAACTGGTGAGGTACAATCGGCTGACACGGAAGTGTCGCCTAGTGGCCAATGGCAGCGGTTTGCTAAATCGCGACCCTCACGGGTCCCGTGGGTTCGAATCCCACCACTTCCGCCATATTTCAATTTCCGAAGTTTTATTCAAATTTTCGAGTGGTTGCCAGAGTTTATTTAGCCTGGTAGAAACAATTTTTCCATTCTGAAAAGTGCAGTTCCAAAGTACGGAACGTAATAAATCCTGTTTTACCTGGTCATCACCCTCTGAAAAAATTTTATCGAGGGAAATTGCCTGGTTTTTGATTTCTTCAACAAGTTCCAAAGTTGAATGAGGGTCTGCGTTTCTACAACCTTTGAGTGAGTTCTCTACGTCTGATTGTTCTTTTAATAGCTCTTTCCTTTTAGTATCGTAGTGATTCGAACTAATACGTTCTTCGAGCCACATATCTTCGAGCCGTCCAAGCCTTTTACGCACAGAATCAAGTTGTTGCTGTAATACAGCTAAGTGATTCTCCTCACTTTTTTTACCCTCTAAGACGGAATCTCTGTAGAGATTAAACGAACTTTGTGCCAAGTCCGAACTAAGTGTGATCTCAGAGAAAAAGTCCTGAAATAAGCTCTCTACCTTATCCACGCTCCAGTAGTTTTTATGTTGCTCACAGTGTCCTTTGCCGTTGGTACACCTGTAATAAGTATATTTATGTTTTGCTATTCCCGCCGTGATTTTGCAACCACAGACAGAACAGTTCATGAAGTCCCGATAGATAAAGTTATGAATTTGTTTACGCGGTCTACTCTTATTAGCTAAGCGTTCCTGAACGGTATCAAAAATAGCTTTTGTTGTTAAAGGTTTGTGCTTACCTGGATAGGTTTTTCCTTTGCGAACAATAACTCCGTTGTAATCAGGATTGGTAAGAATTCGATGAATGACAGAAGTGTATGCGCGTTTCCCCAATTTTGTTCTGAAGCCATTTTTGTAAAGAGTTTTAGATAATGCTTTGAGCGAATACGCTCCTGAGGCAAAAAGATTAAACGCTTCAGTAATAAACAATGATCGTTGAGGGTCAGGAATAATTCCTTTACCAGGGCGAACATTCAAATAGCCTAATGGGGCATGACCAGGATACTCACCCTTGAGTAATTTACTTTCCATTCCTGCTTTAACTTTTACAGATAAATCTCGTGAGTAATGAGCTGCAAACACAAAATCAAAGCCCATATAGAGAAGTGATTGCGTCGTGTTGTAAAGATTAGTCGGAGTTCGTACTTCTTTAAGCTCCCCCGTTTCAAGCAAGGTGATAACTAATCCAGCGTCAGTAAAATTTCGAGCTAAACGATCCGTATGAACTACAAGTAATCCATCCGCTTCTCCTTTTTGTATACGTTCAAGCATCAGGTTAAACAAAGGACGGTTGTTAGCTAACCTGGCGCTCTTTGACTCCTTAAAGACTTCAACAACTTCCAACTTGTTATTTGCAGCTAAGTCAGAGAGTAATCTGAGTTGAGTATCTAATGACTGAATTTGTCGTGTATCTTCTTCAGAAGATTTTCGACAGTAAATAAAGTATCTCATTTGTCTTTCTTCTTGCCATCAAAAGGTGAAATATAGTTCAGATTATACTCTCCAAAGTTAACCTTCCCATTAAAACGACTGTAATACTCATTTTGAAAAGCTAGTGACATCTTTTCTTGAAGTGACTTATCCAACATTATTAGAGCTTGGAAACCATAAAAGGTTTGAGGTCTCTCCAAATTTTTTGACGTAAAATAACTTCGATGTTCAGAAAAACGAGGATCAGTGCTGTTTTTGGCCATGTACTTCGCTAAGTACCCGCCTATTTTCTGAGTATCTTGAACGTACTGTATATCAACGAATCCATGACTCCAGATACTCGATAGTTCTTCTTTTTCGATATAAGGAAGATTACATAAGAGATGATAGTGAACTGCCCCTCTTTGCTGGAACTCCAGCACGGCTATGTACTTCAATTCTGGAAACCTGAGCTGCAATCTTTTAATAAAGGCACGAAGCCTTTTATTTGAGGCTGAAATATCGCTGATGTCAAAGGTCTGATCATTATTGAAAGTTAGAGTAACGAACACTACCCTTTCGATAAAATTTCCATTTGCTAATCGGCGCAGTGTGTTATTAGCCCTATGTGCTTTCCGACTACGATATTCTTGACCTCTTTCAGGTCTTTTTCTGTCTAAACCCTTTTGGTAAGTCTTTCGATGAAGTAAGAGAGGTTTTTCATACTGATAGATTTCAAGACGTTGCCCCGTCTTAACTATGCGAATTTTTGCTGCTTCTATCACTGAACCATTTACCGCGAATCTCCTACCAATCTCACCAAATAAACTAGTTATGACGGTACTATCAAGTCTAGGAGGTAGATCGCTCCCGCGATCAGTCTCACCGATCAAAGCATCAGCTTTTTCTCTGCTCAAGCTTTTCATCTTGGGATACTCCTTTCTTCAGTTGGGAGTAATGCCAAAGAGCTCTTCCTAGATAAAACAACGAATACGCAATTAAATCCTCATTTTCCTGAAGATTTTTTATTGAAGAAACAATTGATGAGCTATGCTCGCTATTGAAGCAACCAGGGTAGTAAGACACTCAAGTCCATTTCTGAACCTTGAGAGTTTTTTAGACGTGAGTGAAATGAATTTGAGAATACGCCCCCTCGGATCAAAGGGCTATTGGTTATTGTGAATTGTTGACATCTAGTGCCAACCCCGATTTATGAAGTTTAGGTTTTGAGTTTTTTGCAACATCTCTCAAAGCTGTATATTTAGGTCAAAATATAACAGCAAACTCAAGACTGTAAAGTTCTAAAATGACAAAAGTTTTGAAGATGAAATCTTTAATGCCTTGCAAAGGCTGTAAATGGTTTTAAGTGTAGGATTCCTGTCACCAGTCTCAATAGCAATCACCGAACGAACGTCACGCTTTATTTGAAAAGCTAAATCTTCTTGAGATACACCAAGCTCTTTGCGTCTTTTCTTGACGCTTTCCCCGAAAGCCTGGTAAATACTTTTCATACTTTGACAGAGTATGAAATAAATGTCAGTATGAACAGGAAATATAGTTCATGTTTTTATCTAACCTCTTGGTCTACTTACCACTCATTCAAGTTTTAGCCGTCGTTGTTATCTTGTTTGGCATCTTGGGTATTCTAGCTAGCCTAATGAACAAAAAAGACCAGGCATTTCCTTATCGAAAAAAGCTATCAGTTATGACCTCGGCAGAGCAAGCCTTTTTTAGGAAATTAGAGGCTCAATATGGAGATCAATACTATATTTTTCCTCAGATAAACCTCGATAAGCTATTCGAAATTGACTCAACAAAAGGTTACACTTTTAGAAATAAAATTGACAGAAAATCTGTAGACTTTGTTTTAGTTGACCGCA
>DBDU01000017.1 GCA_002293725.1 Patescibacteria group bacterium UBA924 | reverse complement strand
AGATGTGTATAAGAGACAGCTTTTGGGGGGAGTGGAACTACGTATGTCGTTGCAGAGCGAATGAACAGGCGTTGGTTAGGTTGTGAAATAGGAGATTGTAAGAGTACAATAGAGCGGTTAGGTAGGCAAATTTCTACAGATTATGAAGACGATAAATATCGCACCGACCCTCGAAGCAATAGCATCTTGTGTGGACATTTTACCAGCGAGTGGGGGAGCAATAGAGCTCTTGCAAACGCCTGATGAGGAAAGACGTTTTGAGGAGACGATAGTTTCCAGTGATGATAATGTTGTTGAAGCGTTCGCCGAGTCTGTAAAGCCAAATTTTATATATAAAAATCTTCCGATTGTAGCACGTTCAGAGAAGCATTTATTTCGTTATTTTATAGATGGGTCAGTCCAGACCTATGTTTTAGGTACAGGAATGGAAAATGACAGGAACTTTCCAATCGTTATGGCTCAAATTGGAGCAGCTGCTCTACACCGAAAAGATAATGGGATGATGGAGAAATCTCTATATATTGAGAAAGTTCTGTTGCTTCTACCATTTAGTTCTTTATCAACAACTGCGGTAGCTAAAATTCAACAGACAGCCCAATCATCCACCAGTGGTGGTATTGAAGTTGTCGATACTTCTGGGAATGATGAGAATTTAGGAGAAGCAAATGTCACTGAAGACATTACTAATCGTGCTACAGGTATAGCGAAAAGCAGAATGAGAGCTATTGAACGTGAATTAGCAATGCAATTGGGTCAACAAACCCAAGATTGTTTCGTTATAGATGGAACTATAAGATCTGGTTCGTTTGGCTGGGGCCAAAGTGTTCCTAAAAATGCTGTCGCAATATCAAAGTCTTTTACTCACAAGCCTAAATTTGATGTTTTTGGGAGAGGTGAGCAAGAAATTAAAAACCTACCTAGGTTATTAGCTGGCTTAGAAGCTGAGTGTAGGACACCCGCCTTTTTTACTTCTGGAGGAAAGGTTATTTTTTGGTATTTAAGAATGAGAGCACAGGGTGAAGTGGATTACCCTTTGATGGGTGTCATCAAAGTTGAAGTTCCAGCAAAAGTAGCTGGAGAGAAAATCGATGTTGATTACATTGATACTATTTCTAGTTGTCTTTTAGCCGAGAGGACAGTCTCGCCTCATGGTTTAGACAGTAGATGGCACGCCCATATTTACCCTGTTTTTCTTACTGAGAAGTTTTTAAAAACATCTTTCTACTCAAGAGAGGTTTTTAAAGGTTTAATTAAATGGCCTAAACTAAAGGAGATATATGCCGCAAGATGAAGAACAAAAAACGATAGGTAGAGTATCCGCCACAGAAAAGGATCCCTCTACATCTGAAACATTTAGCTTCTGGCTGAGTGATGATGTATCAGTTAATCCTTTTGACATCGTTGAAGGAGACCATACAGATGGAAGTAAAACTTATGGATTAGTAACGGCTCTTGAGCATATTACAGATTCTTTCTCACACCTATCGAATTATATCTCAAACAACTTTGGTGAGTTTACAGAAGAACCAAATACCCCACGACAAGGCGCAACAATCGCAAAAGCTAAGGTAATGAAAAACACCTCAAAAACATACATGCCCTTGAGGAGTGAGTCCAAAGTGAAGTATCCAGATGCTAAAGGTATTGAAACTGCTCTAGGTATCGATGAGATGGCAGAAGAAGACCGTATAGTTGCAGGTCAAATAGAACTTAGTAATAAAACAAATTCGAAGGCTTACATTGATAAACGGTTTACTTTGGGACCAGAAGCTGCACACATTAATATCTCTGGCATTTCAGGTTTGGCGACAAAGACTTCTTATGCAATGTTCTTAATTCAGTCGATGATGCAAAAACTACCTGAAAATGAAGTTGCTGTGGTTATTTTAAATGTTAAACACGGTGACTTACTCCATATAGACGAGGTAAACGAAAAACTAACCCCTGAGGCTAAAAAGAAATGGACAGACTTAGGATTGGAATGCGAACCATTTAAAAATGTGAAGTACTATCTTCCAAGAAATAAAGATGGATATGGACCTAATAGTCAAAACCCACCTGATGCAAGTAAATATAAAACTTATGCTTATGAATTAAAGGATGCTGTAGACAAATTAGGTCTTCTTTTTAGCAATATCCCAGATGCAAATCAAACTCTAGATTCAATGGTTGGAGAACTAACAGACAAGTTACTAAGCCCTAATCAAGAGTGGTCACAAGTTAGTGACTGGAATGCTTTGATTAATAACTCTCCATTCGTATCAAATGGAGCAGCTAAGAAATTTGGAGATATTGCAGCTGCTTCGGTAGGTAGATTTCGCAGACAATTAAGAAGAATTGTTCAGACTCGTCAAAGTGGGGTATTTGTTCCCCGTAGGTCCCAATTTGAAATATCTTTAAGTTCAGAATTGGGAAAAGAGCTGACCGGTGGAAATACTTTTGTTGTTGACATAGCTCTATTAAAAGATGAAGAACAAACCCTTGTATTTGGAGACGTTTTGAAAACAATCTATGGTTTATTTTTTGAGCCGGACGATAATAGACAAACGCCTCTTCCCAAAAAGGTTTTGATTTTTGTTGACGAGCTAAATAAATTTGCTCCCGATAGAGGAGATACTTCACCAATAATTGAGCAAATTTTAGATATAGCTGAAAGAGGTCGTTCTTTAGGTTTAATTCTGGTATCGGCCCAACAATTTTTGAGCGCAGTTCATCCTCGTGTTACAGGTAATTCTGCGACCAAAGTGTATGGCAGAACAGGATCCACAGAAGTATATACGGCCCATTATCGGTCTATGGATGAAGAGCAAAGAGCTGCTTTAACAAGACTTGATAAAGGCGAGTTGATACTTCAACATCCAGTCTTTAGGCAACCAATAAAAGTCACTTTCCCACTAGCCTGCTACAAACAGCCTTGATTTATTTCTAAGCTAGAAATCGATTCACTTCTTTCGCCGTAAAATCGAGGTATTCAAGCTCACCCGTCCGTTCGTCGGAATTCATACCATTTCTATAGCCCAAGAAAACTCGCATCCGCTATTTTTTTTACATCCTTTCGGAAATGAGGAGTTGTGCTGCAATCGCGAATCACACCTTTCTAAAAGAAAGGTGATGCAGAACTGCAAAGTTATAGAAAATTTAAATTTAAGGTGTGAGGCACCAGGGACAGACAACGAGAACGTTGTTGTGTAGTGCCTCAGCTCCTTTTGGCAAGCGCGAGAATGAAAAGTTAACTCTTGCCGTCCGCCCAGTTAACGACTGCATGCATGTCGTACTTTTGGGCAGTCATGGCGCCAAGTTGTTTTAATTCTTCGGTGTTCGAGCCCGTCTTGAGCTTAGTCACCGCTGCGGTGGCCTGCTCACGGATTCGTTGAAGTGGGGTGTTGTCTTGGACGGTCAACATAACCATCGGGATGCAAAGGAATCTCTCACGAGTAACCCGTGCTTGAAAGCCAGCCTGTTTGAAAGCTGCTTCCACATTCTCGATGTGGTAGCCGTCTTGTTTTAATGCGATGGCGATATCTTGAAGGCTGTGTTGCTCACTCCGAAGTTGAGTGATTCTAGCTGCAATTTCGTCGATATACGACATACAACTTTACCCCTGTTCACTGATTTGAAAGAGCGCCTTGCCAAAAGGCAGGGGTCAATATACCACAAGTAATAGTAAATTACTATAGGCTCTAAGTTATAATTTTCCCGTACTGTAGGTCTCAATGTAAACCACTTTTTTTATGTGTGGTATGAATGTTGGTGACAAAGGCAGACTACTCAGCTAGTGAGTTTTACCCCTTACTCTCCGCCAACTCTTTCACTCGCTCCAAAGCTTTGGGATAGGTTTTCGTAAAGTACTCTTCCAGTTCTGCTGGAACTTCAAAGGCAACGTTTAGCGTCGTAGTTCCATCTTGCTCTGTTAGCGTGTAGCTCTCTTTGCCGCCAGTCCACTGTTTCTCTCGTGTTTGTTTTCCGGTTTGCTGTGTATCTGCACTATGTCTAAGCAGTAAGAACTCGCCTTCGACGACCTTTTCCACCAAACTAGTAACGCCGTAGCCGTTCGCAGCGGAGAAGAACTGTACTTCACTGCCTTCTTTTAGCTCACCGACCATATACGTTTCTGGGTCGATGATACTGGCCCACTGCCGAAATGTTTCGTCTTGCCACAAAGTATTCCAGACATTTTTTTTAGTGGCGTGTATTTGAATGGAGAACTGCATTTCTTTCATACTTTTGCTTTCACTCCTGATTTATTGATACAGCATTAACTACTCACTCCGTACGTGTGAGGATGGTCGTGCTGGTTCTGACAGTCTATCCCCGAACAGGCGCTCTCACTTTCCAACTCTAACGTTGAGTGCTCAATGTGATGTTTACTAAGCTCTTCTTTAATGGCAGTTTTGAGAACTTCGCTCTTTTTTATAACGTCATCTTTTACTACTACATGGCCTGTAAAAACATCTGTTTGACCATCTAACGACCAGACATGAACATCATGAACGGCGACTACATCTTTCAGACTTAGCAAACCTTTTTCGAGATGTTCTAGATTGATATGACTTGGAACACCTTGCATTAAAATATTAAGGCTTTCTTTCAAATTTTTACTGACGCCCCACAAAATAAAAATGCTATAGCCGATGGTCATAATTGGATCAATGATTGGGTTGTTCCAGAAAAACATAATTACACTGCCGATCAAAACTACGACCCAGCCAAGCACATCTTCTAATAAGTGCCATGTGAGGGCTCTTTCATTCATACTCTCACCACTCCGCAGTTTTAAGAACCCTAAACCGTTAAACGTCACTCCGATAATAGCTAATAGAATCATTCCTTGAGAGTTTACTGGCTCGGGGTTGAACAACCGAGGAACCGCCTGACTTAAGATAAAAAGCGAGCCACTGACAAGTACAACAGAGGTAATCACTGCTGCAGCCAACGACAATCTTTTATAGCCAAATGTACGCTTGTGATCTGGTTTTCGTTCTGCTTTTTTTTCGGCAAACCAAGCCAAGATGAGCACTAAACTATCACCAAAATCGTGAAGAGCATCAGACAAGATCGTCAAACTGTTTGTCAGCAGTCCACCAATAACTTCTAGAATGGTGAAGGCCAGATTCAGTAAGATCGCCCAGGAGATGTTACTCGTTTTCCCATGATTGTGAGAGTGCATTGAGTTCTATTTTATCGGAAAGATGGTTAAGAGATACTATGAGATGATTACCCTATAGTAAAATAACCCTATGACTAAAAAAGTTATCTCAGGTGGCGTAGTTCACAGAGTCCCAGAAGATTTAAAGAAAGCGTTAACTGCTGATGCCAAAGCCCTGACCATTTGGGAAGGACTCACCCCACTTGCACGTAACGAATGGATTTGTTGGGTCACCTTTGTCAAGAAAGAAGAGACCAGAAAAGAGCATATACACCGAGCAGTTCAGGAACTGAAAGAGGGTGTTCGTCGACCGTGCTGCTGGATTGGTTGTATTCATCGGAAGGATAAAAAGATAAGTCCTTCGGTACAGTACGTACTTAGCAAGCAAAGGCGAAAAGTTCACTAACATAAAAGTACAAGGATGGCCTCGCAGCCAACAACGTTATATGCAAAAGCACCGCATTTACACAATGAGCTTTGCCAGAGTTTATCCTGAGTATGTTGCTAAGGCGGAGCGCAAAGGTCGCACTAAAGCAGAAGTTGATCAAATTATTACTTGGTTAACAGGGTACTCTCAAAAGGAGTTGGAAGCACAAATTGAAAAACAGACCAACTTAGAAGACTTCTTTGCTGACGCTCCCAAGCTCAACCCGTTACGATCCTTAATTACTGGTGTGGTCTGCGGTGTCCGATTGGAAGAGATAGAAGATCCATTGATGAAAGAAGTACGCTACTTGGATAAGTTGATTGACGAACTGGCAAAGGGAAAAGCTATGGACAAGATTTTGAGGAAGTAATCAAACCTATGCAAACCTACGTCATCCTTCTTCGCGGTATTAACGTTGGTGGTAAAAACAAGATCCCAATGGGAGAACTGCGAAAGTGTTTGGAAGATTTACAGTTTTCGAACGTTTCTACCTACATTGCGAGTGGTAATGCAATCATCCATACTGACAAACAGCCCGCTGAAGTAAAAGAGCTAATCGAAAAATCACTCATTAAAAGTTTCAAGTTGAATAGTGAGTTGATTAAAGTTCTCGTTTTGAGCTATAAACAACTGCAAGCAGTGATTGATCACAAGCCAAAAGGCTTCGGTGAACAACCTGACATTTACTACAGTGACGTTATCTTTCTCATTGATGCTGACGTGAAAGACGCACTCCAAGTATTCAGTCCGCGAGAGGGCGTCGACAACATTTGGCCAGGAAACGGCGTCATCTACTCACAGCGCCTCGGGGCTGAGCGTACCAAAAGTCGGCTGGGTAAGATTGTGGGAACACGAGTATATAAGTCGATGACGATTCGTAACTGGACCACCACCACAAAGCTGTTACAGTTACTGGAAGAGAGGGAAAACGCACCGAAAACGTAAAGGAGACGCTATGCCAGCAGCCACCAAAAAAAAGTTTGAGGGATTCTCAGAGTTTGAACGAGAAGCGATGAAGAATCGTGCCAAAGAACTTGTGGCCGAAGCTAAAGCAAAAAAGAATAAAGCAGCTGGAGAGAATCTCGCATTGGAAGCAATTGCAGCCTTGTCAGAGCCAGATCGTTCAATGGCTAAACGTATCCACGAACTTATTACAGAGAACGCGCCAGATCTGTGGCCAAAAACTTGGTACGGCATGCCAGCCTACGCCAAGAACGATAAAGTGATCTGCTTTTTTCAAGCTGCGGAAAAGTTTAAAGCTCGTTATGCCACTTTAGGTTTCAGCGATAGTGCCAAACTCGATGAGGGTTCCATGTGGCCAACCTCGTTTGGTTTAAAAGAGTTGAATGATGACGTTGAGAAAAAGATTGTAAAGTTAGTGAAGCAAGCGATTGGCTAAATACCTTACCACGATCCAGAACACTTTTTTAGCTACCCAAGTTGGTGAAGATCCCTACTGCTAGCTCAGCCCAGATATAGAGACAAGCTAAGACCAGCCCAATCACCAGTCCTGCACGCAGGTTGTTATCACGAACTTTCTTTCTAACAAACCAAATCGCTAGCCCAGTTGTGCCAATCAATGTACCAATAACCAGAAAATCAGAGAGGCTCCAGCCATTCATAACTACTCCTTTATGTTGTCTCTTTTTTATATTCCAAGATATCTCCAGGTTGGCAATCGAGTGCTTTACAGATTGCTTCTAAAGTAGAGAAGCGAATCGCTCGGGCTTTACCATTTTTTAAGATCGATAAGTTAGCCATCGTGATGCCTACTTTTTCCGTAAGCTCAGTGACACTCATCTTTCGTTTGGCGAGCATGACATCAATATTAATTACGATTGGCATATATTCCATTTAGACGGTTAAGTCGTTTTCAGATTTTAAGTCGACGGCGTTTTGAAAAAGCTTTTGGAAAACACTGGCAGCCGTGGCAATTACGCCAAAAGCTACTGACATACAGATACCAAGCATTGTGGGACCAGCTAGGTCATCACCATGAGCAAAGAAGCGAAGGTAGAACAAAGTTACTGTAATAAGACCGATCAGACTGAGGGAAGCAAGCTTCATCTTCTTGATCGTATTCACCGCACTTTGAGAAAAGGCTTTATTAGCATCAATCAAGTTTAAAAGCTTGAATGCTTGGAATAGTCCAATAAAGAATGGTGTTGAAGCAATATAGATATAAAGAATAAATGGGTCGGCATAAATGCTGATCAAGTCTAAGCCAGCCGCCCGACCTTCAGTTTGAGGAAACCAGAGTAAACCAGTGAGTACGCCGGCTGCGATAAGCAAGATAACTATTTTCAAGAATAATGTTGAGCTCTTTTTCATAATACTGCCTACTTTTCGTAGATATCTTCTTATCTTACTTTGGTATTTATCGTTTGTCAATATATTATTATTGTTATTCATTACAATTTTGTGGATTATGTAAGCAAAATGTAAGAGTTTACTTTCCCATCTTGTAGTTCACTTATTGCTTCTTTAGACTGATGTTTAGTACTTATTAGCGGAACTGCCCATGAAAAAAAACAGACGACAGGCTGAAGAAAGAGTGAATACAAACACAACTCGCAGAGGACAAGAAAGTCAGGAAGCGCAACGGAATAAGGTTATTCTGATTGTGGCGATACTTTTTTTCTTACTGGGTCTGCTACTGATGGCACAAGCATATGGCTGGAATCTTTTTGAGCGCTTCGGACTAAATCCAGGTACTCGAACTAATACAGGATCTGGCACGACCAACCAAACCGGTCAGCCTGGCCAACCTGGGCGACCAGGCAGCCAAGGTGGGACGGGAGCAGGTGGAAGTAATGCCGGCGGTAATCAGGGTGGCCAGAATGGCGGTGCTGAAGATCCAAGTGCCTTGCAAGATCTGAATGTGAACGTCAAAACTGACACCGGATTAGACGTGGATGCTGGAATTAAAGATGGTCAACTCAACATTGACCCGCAAGTTAATCCAAACGCGCAAGGTGGCGTCGGTGGCGAAGCTAGTGTCAATGACAATAAAGTACTAGATACAGGTAACTTGCTTCGTTAATGAACAAAAAAGAAAATACAAAGCCCAAGCACTGCTTGGGCTTTTGTGTATGTCGGGTTGGTATACTGCAGCTAACCCATTCTAGTAAAAGAAAGACATTAACCTATGCGAAAACTGATTGTGCTAACTTTTGTTACTCTTGATGGAGTGATGCAAGCACCCGGTGGTCCTACAGAAGACACCAGTGGTGACTTTAGTTACGGTGGTTGGACAGTTCCTTACTTTGATGAATCGTTGGGCAAAGTGATGGGTGAACAAATGAGTCAGCCGTTTGACCTGTTATTGGGCAGAAAGACTTTTCAGATCTTTGCGTCGTATTGGCCAGAACACGCTGAGGAAGGTCCGGAGATTAATAGTGCTACAAAGTATGTTATATCCAAAACGATGAAGGAGCATCCGTGGCAGAAGTCAGTTTTCCTCAATGGTGATGCTGAAGAAGAAGTAAAAAAACTTAAACAGCTAGATGGACCAGATTTACAAGTGCATGGTAGTAGTAACTTAATCCAAACTTTGCTCAAACATGATTTAGTTGATGAGCTGTGGTTAAAAATATTTCCGGTAGTTTTGGGTAAAGGTAAGCGTTTATTTGATGAAGGAACGATTCCAGCTGCCTACACGTTGGTTCAGTCATCGATTACACCGAGCGGTGTTATTCTGGCTTCATACAA
>DBDU01000011.1 GCA_002293725.1 Patescibacteria group bacterium UBA924 | reverse complement strand
AGATGTGTATAAGAGACAGGTATGAGTTCGTGAAACTTGCCTTTCCGAGCTTAAGAAAGTAAGTATGGCAAAACAACTTGGTGAGTTTCGTTACAGTAAGATGACTCCAAAAGGATGGGTTGCAACTGATCCCATGGCAACCACCGCCGAGTTGACGTTACTAGCAGCTGAAAAGTACGGCATCACCTACCGAGAGCTTCCAGGTACTCGGATTATGGAGCTAGAGTATCAAGGTCAAAAAGCTTACTTCCAAGCCCAAAATCCTTTCGCCCAAAGTTGTATTGCGCTCTACGCTACCTCAAATAAAACGATTGAGAAGAACTTATTGACCGAAGCGGGGATCTCTGTCGCCAAAGGCTTTACCATCAATAAAACAGACTCTCGAGAGTATTGGCGTGAAGTATTTGAAGCTGTTCCCAAACCTTTAGTCCTTAAACCAACCCACGGAACACAAGGTCGACAAGTGTACACCAGTATTGAGAAGTATGAAGATTTTGAGAAAGCCGTGGAAGATATTCTGCCTAGTCACCCCGCCATGGCAGCTGGAGTAGTGGTAGAAACTATGTTTCAAGGAGAAGAGTACCGGGTCCTTGTGACTCGTGAAAAAGTAATTGGAATTACCAATCGCAAACCAGCCAACGTGGTTGGCGATGGCACGTCCACCATTCAACAGTTGATCGATATCAAAAACCAAGATCCTCGTCGAAAGAATGACCCCAATAACTATCTTGTTACCATTAATGTAGATAAACACGTGCTGAGTTACTTAGCATCACAAAACTTGACGCTCGAGAGCGTTGCTGAAGAAGGAAAACAGATCTTCTTGCGTAAAAACTCCAACATTTCGACCGGTGGAGACAGTATCGATGTCACAGACATCGCCCATCCAAGTGTGGGAGAGCTGTCACTACGAGCTATTCAAGCATTTCCAGGTCTATTAATCGCCGGAATTGACTTCATGACTACTGATATTACTCAGCCACAGACTACTGATAGCTACATCATCGTCGAGGTAAATAACTCTCCAGGTTACTCGATTCATGACTTACCCTACCAAGGGAAGAATCGTCATGCAGCCGATGAGTACCTAAAGATTTTGTTTCCTACCCTTGAGATCAAGACTGACGACTAAAATCTGATAAAATACGCGAGTGATTCAAGCAAAACTGCATCTGCAGCAACCTACTAGTAAAAAAAGGGTCGCCCTTGGCATGTCCGGTGGGGTAGATTCTTCTGTGGCTGCCCGGCTCCTCAAAGATCAAGGATATGACGTTACCGGTGTTTATCTCGAGTGTTGGCGTGCTCCTGGCTGTCGAACAGATCAAGACCGTAAAGATGCTCTCCAAGTAGCTCTTGGTTTGGAGATCCCGTTCACTGTTCTGGATTTTAAAGAAGCCTATCGAGACAGAGTAGTCGAGTACTTTTTTCAAGAGTACGAAGCTGGACGGACACCTAACCCAGACGTGATGTGTAATAAAGAAATTAAGTTCGGCTTGTTCTACGACTGGGCCATGGCCAACGGCTTCGATGCTGTTGCTACCGGACACTATGCACAAATCTTGCCACTTAATGATCATCAGCCTGGTCTTTTTTCTAGTCAGGACAGCTGGAAAGACCAAACCTACTTCTTATATCGGCTGACTGCCGAACAGCTCCACCACACACTCTTTCCAATTGGGCACCTGACAAAAACAGAGGTCCGCGCTTTAGCGAAGTCGTTCAACTTACCAGTTGCTGAGAAAAAAGACTCCGTTGGGATCTGTTTTATTGGGGATATTAACGTTCATGAGTTCTTACGTGAGAGGTTAGGCGAGAACCCTGGTCAAGTTGTTGACCGACAGGGAAGACTAATCGGTGAGCACAAAGGATTGTGGTTCTATACCATCGGCCAGCGCCACGGCTTTACTATCTTTCCTAAAACAGTAACAGTCTCAGATCAGGGTGAGAGGATTGACCACCATAACATTCCACCATTTTATGTGATTGGCAAAGATGCCAAAAAAAATCAACTCATCGTTGGCTTTGGACGGGAGACGTATCAAGACTCTTTCCGTGTTGCCCTTCCACACTGGACGAATGAAAAGGCTCTCACTCAACTTTTCCCTGCTGTTACTCAGAACTTGCCTTTGTCTGTTCTGGTCAGAATTCGTCACACAGGGCAGCTACACTCAGCTACTTATGATCCCCACACTCAAAGAGTGACCTTGGCCGAGCCAATTCAAGGTATTGCAGAAGGGCAGTCGGCAGTCTTTTACTTAGATACCGATCTGCCTCAACCTCCAGTCTGCCTGGGAGGTGCTGTGATTGAAGAATCTTATTTTGATGTATAATTGCATCAAAGTAGTTCAGATATGGTGGGACATATGCGTAAAACACTCTTTTTAGCACTTTTCCTTAGTTTCGGCTTCTGGACCGCTGCTACAGAAGTTGCCTATGCTGTTCCTGTCCGGACGTATGGTGGAGTAAACTCCAAGTCAGGTTTTTATAAACTAAAATCTGAGAACGGCGGTAACGGAAACTTAACACCTGGTTCAACAGTTACGGTTGACTCCTACTTATTTCAATGTAAATCCAGTGGCACAGATGCCTGTTCTACGCAACACAATATCGATGCAGTTCTTGTGCAGAAGTGGCAGAATAACTTAACAGTTCCCAATCTTAATGGTGTTTCTCCCCAAGTAAGTCACAGCTATGGCAACCTTCCTTTTGGGATGTGTGGTCGGGTGCAGTACGACCAAGGTGTGGTTGGAGTTGATGGCGCAATTGGTGGCTGGGTCTATGATTTTGGTCAAGACTGCCCAGAGACTACCACTACACTAGCTCAAAATCTGACATGCAGTAGCCAACGACAGCTCAACACACAGTTCCGCCCCAGCGGCAATGGCGCTTGGGTTAGTGGAGCTGACATGAGTGATGCGAGTCTACGAACTGGCCAGCAAGTTGACGTCAACTGTTTTGCCAAAACAGGAGCCGCTCTTTTAGCAGGGGGTGTTATTGACGTCAAGTCACCAGATGGCCAAAAAACTCGAGTTTCTAATACCGCCGAGCTGCGCAACTTTGCTTTAACTCAGACTGGTCGTTACACCTTCACTTGTAGCTCTACCACGATTGATAACTGTTCCGATACTGACACCTTTACTATTCGAGCAGTGAACGCAAGCCCAACACCCAGTCCCAGTCCTCGTTCTACACCGACTCCACGACCTACCCCTCAACCCTCACCAACACCAGGAGTAAGTCATCGTAGTACTTGTGACAAGCTTGATGTCGTCGAGGGAAATGACGCCAACGTACCGGCCAAAGTGAAGCTGAAAGCCTTTGGTTCAGATAACAAAGGGGCTATTCAAGCGTATCGCTTCTATTTTGGTGATGGCACCAGATTGGAGACAACCAACCAAGAAGTTACTCATGAGTACACCTCTTCTGGAAAGTTTACGACTCGAGTTGATATCAAGGATTCACTGGGAAACTATGTTGGCAGCGACGCTTGTGAAGCGGAAGTGCGCGTCAAGTCTTCTTCAGTCGAGAGTCATAAATATGGCTGTTCTGACTTGTTTATCTCCGCTGATAATGGCGCCAAAGCACCAAGCTTAGTCAAGTTCACCATCACTGGTTACGACAACAAAGGGAATCTACAGGGCTATAAACTTGACTTCGGTAACGGTGTAGTGAAAGAGAGCGACGGTCGCACTTTTGAACAGCGATATGACCGTTCCGGCACGTATCCGATTAAAGCGTACGTCAAAAATAGTAGCGGAGAGTGGGTGGGCGGAAACGAAAGTTGCCAACGAAGCATCGTGATTGGGTCTTCCACGCCATTGCAACGCCAACCTTCTACTGGAACGCCAACTGCTTTACCACTCTTTGGGTTGGGAAGTGGAGTTGCAGGAGTTATGCTTGAGGTTGCTCGACGCAAGCTCCGCGTTTAAAGCGCCTGAGGACTTCCATGCCCAAGTTGCCCACCACCGCACGTCGTTTGTTGACACATCCAGCCGTTTTTTTTAGTGTGGTAGCGCTGTGCATCGTAATCTTTATTCTCTCGATGATACTGACATATGGACCGATTGTGCTCGTCGAAGCGCGATATCAGTACAAACGCATTCTAAGTGAAGTTTTTCACGCAGACAGTTTACGCTCACTGATCTTACCCACGATTAACACTGATCGCATTGGTGTTAAGTACCGCGAGTTTGGAATGGAGATCCCTGAAATCTACTTGAACGAACCAGTAGTGTTTAACGTCGATCCCAACAATCCCGACGAGTACAAAGCCGCACTCAGCAAAGGAATTGCCCACGCCGCTGGAACTGATCTACCTCCATATCAAGGACTAGGCTACTACTTTGCCCACTCCTCGAGTCCCGAGCTAAAGAATCAGTATAATGCCGTATTTTACTTACTTGGTAAGTTACAAGTAGGAGACAGTGTTAACCTCTGGTATGAGAACAATAAATATGAGTATCAAATTGTACATACAGTCATAACCGAACCAGACGACGTCAGTTTTCTTAATCAGCCCTACGAAGTTCCTACCATCGTCTTACAAACCTGTTGGCCACCTGGGACTACCCAAAAACGCCTGCTTCTCTTTGCGGAGCGGAAGCGTCTCACGCAGTAAAGTTGGCTATCTCATCGAGCACTTCTTGGTACTTCTCTTGAGCATCTTTGATGATTTGGTAGTAGTCCAAGTATCGACGAGCTTCGGCACTAGGCTGGGGAGAAGGATCTTCTGCAACTGAGTGGTAGTAATCAAGATAGTGTGAAACCTCACCAGTCAACCGATAGGAAATGGCGTACTTGGCACGACGGTAGGGCTCCAGTTCTCGCACCACCGTATTAGCTGCTTCAACCAGTTCTGGATCACTCGACGCATCTTTTCTTTTTCCAACTGCTCGTTCAGCCTCCAAGAGACTTTCATTATCTTCATCAAGCTTTTTTGCTTTGGCTTCCAGATCTTGCTGCTCTTCTTCCAGCTTTTGGGTCATCTGCAGACGTTCAGCTTGTGTTTGCATCCCCACTTCACCTACCTGAATCTGTTCAACGATGGGTGCTAACGCGTGGACGACTCGTGTAGCATCAGCAAAGGCACGTTGGCCAGCAGGGGCGAGCTCATTTACTTCAGCTTCCTTTTCGGCTCGACGTTCAGCAGACATCCTATCTTTGTAACGCTCAAAAGTACTCAGTGTTGAGCCATAGGTAGTCAAAATATTACTGACTTCCTGGCTAAAAAAGGCCAATACTCTGACTTGTTCGCCCGTAATTAGACCGTCTTTGGGTATGAAAACCTCAAGTGGAAAAGCATCTTTACTAACGTGAAAGTCACTCTCCGCCAAAGTCCTTTCCAGGTGGGCGTAGTGATTGCCAAGATGAATAGGGTACTGCCAGTCGACTGTTTCTTTACTTTCGTCTCTCTCAACCACTACCTGAGAAGCCTGGTCACCGTGTTCAGAGTGTTCGAACATAGAGAAACTTCTTTCTCGTTCTGTCTGGATTGTCCACAGAAATCCTATTTGACACCAAGCGAAAATTTGCTATTATACAAGTCTCGCGAAAACAAGTCCTATCTTTAGGAAACTGTTCTTCCAAACATCGTAAGCCTAGCTTACACACAACATCTAGAAGAGACAACAATCATTTATTGGTGTCTTTTTGTTTTGTGTCTTTAACAAGTACAGATCATCATCTGAAATAGGCATGGCGGTATGAATATCCGACAACGGATCGTCTTACTCGCTATGTTTTTTCAAGCAGAGCAAATAAGTACAATCCGTACAATTTTTTTGAATACAAAGTAAATCGCTTGAGTAAAATCAAGTTATTAATGAGCATTTCAAATTCTTTTTTTGAGAGTTTGATCCTGGCTCAGGATGAACGCTGGCGGTGTGCCTTAAGCATGCAAGTCGAACGGCCCGCAAGGGCAGTGGCAGACGGGTGAGTAACACGTAGGAATCTACCTCAAAATGGGGGATAGCCAGCCGA
>DBDU01000006.1 GCA_002293725.1 Patescibacteria group bacterium UBA924 | reverse complement strand
AGATGTGTATAAGAGACAGGCTTAGGCGAAGCAATCTTTTTCCTTATATTGGGACTGCTGCTCTATAGTTGGTGGGCAGTGCAGAAAAATAAGCGATACGTGAGTAAAGCATGGTACTGGTTACCCGCTCTACAGTTCACTGCAGACCTCACCGTTATGATAGGTAGTGGGTGGGGCGCGCTTTCCCTTCTTTTACATCGTTAAGCAGCGTACTGAAACATGGACGGTTTATCATCTACTTCTAACCACTTAAACGGATTGTCGGTGTTCTCGTTCCCATGATGCTCACCTTCATGGTAGGTGCCATCGGCATGCCAGTGACCCAAGCCACCGAATGAAAAAGCACTTTGAACGCTACTAGCTGACTGCACAGCTATGGCGGCGCAATGAGGACAGGCAGCGGCTGCTAGCTTCACCATACTTCCAATCGCGCCAGCGAGGCGTAACGCTCCAACTCCCAGTTCGGCAGTGAGACGAATATTCTGTTTGAACTGATTACTGCTTTTTTCGGCCGCCGATAGTACTTGCTGTTCCAGCTCCTGAGCTGTCGTTACTGACTGACTTTCAGCTTGCTCAACCGTTGGTTCAAGTTGTTCCACTATCGGTCCGTTCTGTTCTTGAGCAACTTGAAATAAGGTTGCACGTTGTTCAAAACGCTCAGGCAAAGTAAATGACAGAGAAGAAATGTCAGTTTCTACCAGCTGGTGATCTCTAAAAAGTTCAACGGTTGTCATGCCTTACTTGCGATAGAGTTGTCGGATAGGCGTAGAAAGATTTGTAGGATTGGTGGCCTTAGCTAGCTGACGCTCTAACTGCTCTGGCTGAGTAGCGGTTACGGCTAGGCCGGCACTGACGGTCAGCCCTAACTTTGTGCTTTGATCTAGATCTGCCAGGTTTCTACTTACCGCCAATGATGAGATTGGCAGTACTTCTTGAACCTGAAACTTCTTACGCAGTTCAGCCTGATTGATACCAGCTACTGTGCCATCCCAGCCTTGTAGCCAAAAGATCACTTGGAACTCTTGCACCCCTCCAACTAATCCGGTTTTGCTAATTGCTGAAGTCTGTTGCTGAGCTAAATCGGGAGAGAGGTGATGCATATGCATTGTTTGAGCCAAAGTAGGATTGTCAGTGTGATGAACTTGAGTAGTGGTATTGACCGTCGAACGTAAAACAGCATCCAGTTGTTCAGTACTTGTTGCCGCCGTCAAAGCAATGGCGAAGGGTGTCATGATATGAGTATCACCTAGGCTTCCTTGTGGATTTTCATCATGACAGTGCTCTTGTAACTCTTTCTTGATAATGTGAAGAGATTCGGGAGCAGTTGTTAAACCAGTAGCAGTGATATGAGCGGCTAACTTTGCTTCACGAGTTCCAATTTGGTTTACTTCTTGAATCGCATGCAATGGCAGTGTCGAAAAGGAAATCTGAACTCCTAAGTCAGTCGTTAGTGGTAGCTTGTTGGCTCGCTTGGCCTGCGTTAAAACTTCATCGCTATGGTTTCCGTAGATGTTTCGAAGCTCATCATTTGTTAAGTCTCGTTGTGCTAACTGAGAAATGCCTAAAAAACGATGACGATCAACATCGATGATCACATACTGTCCGGCTGCTTGTGGATCACTATGTCGATCTACGACGCGCTGAATGTAACCCTCCAAGTGTTCTTCCGTATCAGTAATACCAGCCAACTGAACTTTCTCACCTTGTAGGAGTCTGTCAATCAACTGCAAGGTCTCTGCACCAGCGTGGAGAATACTTGCTTCAATCTCACGGATATCAGGTTTGGAGTTTAGAGGGAGCGCATCGATCGTCTGACGAGCTTTTCGGTCAAACTGCCGGAACTTACTCATTGTTTCTTGTGCGATAGCCATAGGTCACCTTTGTCGTACTACATCTTATTTATATGCAATCAAGTTGCATTTTAGCAAAAAGTAAGTAAAATGCAACTAAATTGCAAAAAGAGGTTTAAAAATGGAGAGAAAAATAAATACACGTCGTTTACACGAGCCAGGTAACTTACTCGATCCTGAAGCAAATTCGAGTATTTGCCCTGTTTGCGGTATTGAACATGGCTTGAATCATGCACATGCATCCGAACAAGATCTGAGTGAGGTAGTAGCAAATTTGTTAGCAGTGAGACGCAGTTTACGTACAGGGACAGCTGTGCGTTCACCACTTGAAGACTCTACGCAGGATGAAAGTTAGTTGAAAATGTGGAGCTGTAGAGACTTCTTCCAAATTTCGAGAAGTTCACCAGGTTGGGTATAGTCCAGCTCATTTTCTTGGCTAAAACTGCCTTCTAAGAGAAGATGTTTAAGGGCGGCAATTACAGCGCCGTGGGTACAGATCCAGATAGTAACTGGCTCTTCAGTGGCATCGCGTGTTTGTTTGAACCGATCGGCTTTTTCAATGGTTTCCACTAAGAATGAGTCAACTCGTTCTACGAACTGGGGGAATGGTTCTTGATGATACTCATTTAAACGAGCATCGAAAACAAACTGCTTATCAGTTATTTTGGTGACGATCTCAGCCGTCTGCCGACAGCGTAAGATTTCAGAACAGTACTGAAAATCACCAGCACTTTTTGCTAGAAAAAGCCCTAGCTTCTCAATGGCTGGAATACCTTCATCAAGTAAAGGAGCTGACAGAATCTGCTCCCCATACCCATTAGGATTACGTGTCGCTAGCCCATGACGGAAGATCAAAAAACGGTGTGCGGTATTAGCTGTTATTTCAGACATGAACGATAAACCTCGACGATGTCTTCAGCGACATTCTTCCATTCTAGCGTATTTACTTTTGTTTTGAGCTCAGCACTAATTTGGGCGTGAGTTTTAGGATGAGTGAGGAGATACTCAATCTGAGATGCAAGTAGTAGTGGGTTGTTAACAGAAGTTAAAAGAGCTTTTTTTCGTTCGTCTATTAACCCAGAAATACCGGCTACGTTAGTTGTAATCACAGGAACACCACAAGTCATTGCCTCTAAGGCAGCCATGCCAAATGACTCATAGTGAGATGGCATAACGACGATGTCAGCGGCATTATAGTAGTAGGCTAGTTCGTGTTGAGGTTTTTGACCGATGAACTTAACTACATCGGGGATTCTAAGTACCTTACGCAAGCTTTCTAACTTTTGTAGCTCGGCTGACCAAAGTGAAACATCTTGTGAAACGTCGCCACCAACAATGTAAAGCTTGAGTGGAAGCTGAGGTTCATCCTTATTGACTACTTTGATGGCATACATCAGCATATCGATCCCTTTTAATGGTTCAATCCTTCCGACAAACATGACAATTTTTTCTTTGGGATCAGCACCTACTTCTTTGCGTGCCTTGGATTTAGGAATAGGGTGAAAGACTTTTGTGTCTACACCCGGTGGGATGACGCAAATACTTTCAGGTTTAGCTTCGTAGAGGTACTCCAGATAACTGGCATCACTTTCACTCGGAGCAATAATGGCGTCAGAGTCATGCACCAGTGCTAACTCCGCATCGATTCTGACGTGGTCTTCTTTTTCTAGTTCACCGCGAGCAACCAAGTTTTTCATTAAGGCTAAAGTGTGGAAAGTCGAAACAATTGGTAACTTTTTACCATCGTTTTTCCAGGCCTTTTGTAGCTGAATGCCTGCTATCCCTGACATGTAGTAATGACAGTGCATCACGTCGTACTGCAAGCTTTCAGTTCGGCAGAAAGTTAAGACGTTCTCCACGAACTCCGGAATGTACTGGACCATGTCTTTTTTAGGGACATTTCCTTGAGGTCCTGCCACAATGTGCATCACTCGGAAGCGATCAGAGACTTGGACAATTGGCGGATTTTCTGTATCCTGACTACGAGTGAACACATCAACGAAATGGCCGAGGTTAGCAAGCTGTTTTGCCAACTCTAAGACGTAAACGTTCATGCCTCCCGTTTCTTTTCCTTCTTCCGAGGCAAGTGGGCAGGTATGGTAGGAGACCATACAGATTCTAAGCGGTAACATAAATGCAAGCCTAGATTATAACCGAGAAAAAGGAGTAAAGATGCCCAAACCATTTGCACTGATCACCGGGGCGTCCAGTGGGATTGGCTACGAGCTGTCGAAACGGTTTGCCGTAGACGGCCATAATCTCGTGCTCGTAGCTCGTAAAAATGACGTCATGACGCAGCTTGCAGATCAACTACGGGATAAGTACAAGATTGAAGTGATCGTCATTCCTAAAGATCTGTCTCACATTGATCAAGTTATGGATCTCTACAAAGAGATTCAGCAGCTTAATCTTGAAATTGAGTATGTTGTCAACTCTGCTGGGATTGGCGACTACGGTCTGTTTATTAAGACAGAGTGGGAAAAAGAGCTGAGTATGATCAACATCAATGTGATTGCCCTGACGTATCTGACGAAGGTATTTGCTCAAGATATGGTAAAGAGAGGTAGTGGCAAGATCCTTAACTTAGGTTCGATTGCTTCCTTTTTCCCAGGACCATTGATGGCAGTCTACTACTCAACCAAAGGCTACGTTCTTAGACTAGGGTTGTCACTCTCAGAAGAGCTACGGGGAACTGGCGTATCTATTACGACGCTCTGTCCGGGTCCTACGGCAAGTAAGTTTCAACAGATCGCTAACATGGAACAGTCAAAAGTGATTAAGAATCAGGAACTGCCTACAGCAGCTGAAGTTGCTCGAGTAGGTTACAACGCAATGATGGCGGGGAAGTCCTTTGTTGTACACGGGTGGCGTAATCACTTCTATATTTTCCTAACCAAGATTGTGCCGTTGAGTTGGCACGCATGGATCGTTAAACGTGGACAGGGGCTGGCAACTAACTAGTTCGAAGTGAACTTCAGTTGCATGTAATGTTTCTTGTCAGTTTCAGGAAAACGTTCGATAGCGTACCTCAGCATTGTTCGAGGCATCTGCTTAGCATGTTTGTCTAGAAAAGCTTTTTCAACTTTCAAAGAGTTGCGTTTACCAACTTCTCTTAACAACCAACCTACGGCTTTCTGAATTAAATCATGAGGATGATTTACCAACATCTCGGCAACTTCAAGGGTTGGTTCGCTGTTGCCTTGGAGAATAAAGGTAAACGTGGCCAAAATGGCCATCCGTTGTTCCCACAAATTTGAAGATTTGGCCAGCCTTCGCAACAAAGAGATGTCATCGGCAGCTAGATACTCACCAATCAGCACTCGGGCCGAAAGATCTACTAAGTCCCAGTTATTCACGTAGCGACTCTGACGGAGGTAAAGCTGATGAAGGCGTTTCTTTTCAGCTGCAGTTCCTCGTTGAAACTGCTCAATCATGATAAACAAGGCCGCCATTCTTTCTTCATGAATTGGACTGCTCAAAAGAGTTAAGGTTTCTTTTTCAGATAAAGTGCGAAAGGCTTTGCTAACTTTACGAATGTCGGGAACAACCACTCCAATAAACTGGTCACCTTCTCCGTACTGTCCTGGTCCAGTTTTGAAGAAACGGGGGAAAAAGGCAGCTTTTTCTGGTTTTCTTAGTCTGTAAAGTTGTTCTCTTACTTGCTGTGCATTATTACTGTTCATAATGTGTCGGCTTAATGTAAACCCGTAATGCATTGAGAATAACAACCACATCAATGACTTCTTGTAGAAGGGCACCGATGACGGGTTTGATAAAACCCGCAGCAGCAATAAACATCAGCCCAATGCTCAGACCCATTCCAATTAAAACGCACTGCAGCGCTATTTCTAAGACTCGTCGCGAAAGTTGATATACTTCCTGAATTCTCTCTAAATTATCGACCATGATTGTGACATCTCCTGCCTCGCTGGCAGCAGTTGAGCCATGACCGCCTAACGTTATACCAACATCAGCTCTAGCCAATGCAGGAGCATCATTAATTCCATCGCCAACCATCACTACAGGCTGATCGGTTTTTTGGACTTTTTCAACAATCTGAACTTTTTCTTCGGGGAGAAGATCTGCATACACTTCCGAAATACTAGCGGTGTGAGCAATCTTCTGTGCTACTTCAGCTTTGTCACCAGTCACCATAATAACGCGGATGGCGTACTGACGAAGGGTAGCAAAAACTTTTTTGATATTTGGTCGAACAATATCTTGAAAAAAGATGGCACCAATTATTTTTTTCTTGGTTGCGAGATAAATGACTACTTGGCCAGCTGCTCGGGCCGTCTTATGTTGTTTATAGTAGTGGTCAGCGATCTCAACGTGGTGTTCCTTTAAGTAGGCCAACTTTCCTAGAAGCAATGACTGGCCATCGATACTTCCTGTTACGCCCTTGCCAACTTCTTCGTGGAACTCTTCAGGATATGACAGGTTTATCTTTGCTTGGTCGGCATGACCTTTGAGAGAACGAGCGAGTACATGTGCTGAAAGCTGGTCGAGTGAAGCAGCCAAAGAGAGCACTTCTTTCGTAGAGAAACGTTGACTATAACTTTCGACGTTATGAACCTGCGGCTCTCCTAAAGTAAGGGTGCCTGTTTTATCAAACAAGAAACTTTTTGCTTGTGCCAACTTCTCAATTACAGAACCATTTTTAATGATAATGCCGCGTTTAGCAGCCTGACTAATTCCACACGCAAAAGCGATTGGTGTGGCTAGGATTAAGGGACATGGAGTGGCAACAACTAAGACGGAGAGGGCTCGAATAGGAGTGCCAGAAAGTATCCACGCAACTCCTGCTAAAGCAAATGCCACGACAGTAAAAAATACACTATAACGATCGGCTAAACGAACAAAGCGTGCTTTATGTTTTTCGGCGTCTTTAACGAGTTGAATAATCTGCTGATACTTACTTTCTTTACTTCGATGAGTTGCTCTTAGCTCCAATACGTGATCTTTATTAATGCTGCCACTTAAGACTGAGGCATGCACTCCTTTTTGAATTGGTAACGACTCACCGGTCAAGCTTGACTCATCTATACTGGAACTCCCTTTAGTAATAATGCCATCAACGGGAATAACTTCACCTGGCTTTACAACAATAATCTGTCCAACTTCTACATCGTCTACGGAAACATCAACTAATCCTTTTTTTTGTTTAAGATGAGCGATCTTGGGAGCATTAGCAATTAAGAGGGTGAGTTCTTTTTTAGCTCGTCTCAACGCGAAGTTTTCTAGGAACTCACCACCAGAAAGCATGAGCAAAATTACCGCTCCTGCTAACTGTTCACCGATAAGTAAACTCGAAAAAATTCCCACTGCAGCAATCAGATCGACCCCAAAGTGTCCGCGTGTAAATGAAAGTAACATCTGCAGGAAAAAAGGAACTGCTCCTACAAAAGTAATCCATAGAAGAAGACGATTACTCACTTCAGCTTGATCAACGTACCAAAAGAACCCACTAATAACTAAACCTGTTAGCACCAAGACGGGGACATAGTTCTCAATCTTATCTAAAAAACTGCCTAACTTACTCGAGCTTTCATTGAATGTCATTTACTTATAATACTTTGAGGAGAAAGAGAACGTAAGTGCTCGGTAGTAGCAAGCTCTACTAATTGAGGGCTGTTATTTTCAAACGTCACTACTGTTAGTGAGCACTCATCAATATGATGGCCATAACCGATTTTGTATGTACGAATGAGTTGTTGCAGTCGCTCATCCCCAAACAAGTTGCGCAAAAAGTCAGCAATTACTCCTCCATGAGTGATTAACGCAATATGTTGGACTTCATCTTGAGTTTGTAGATCTGATACGATTTGTTCAATTCTTTTACCAGCTTGTAAAGAAGAATCCCCGATTGGAGGTTGATAGGTTCTTTGTGTCGAGGAATGAAACCACATCTTCAGAAAATCTTCAAAACTCTGATCAGGATCATCACCCCAGTTAGCCCGTTCACGGAGGCGCTTATCCATCTCTATAGGCAGTTGGAAGAGATCCGCAATATACCTTGCCGTTTGTTGTGTTCTCAATGCTGGGCTAGTCACAACTCGCTGTATTGGATATAGCTTAAGATGAGCGGCTACTAGCTTTGCTTGTCTATGTCCTAGTTCAGTCAATTCGGGTTCTCCAGGATTGGACTGCTTTTGTCCATGCCGAATAAGATAAAAGGTATGCATATTGTTTATATTGTACTGTGACTAGAGTGTGATAGCGTAAGCGTATGTCACGGTTTGTACTACTTTTACTGCTCTTCTTTGTACTTACGTTGTGTGTGGGTGTACTACTGAGTGTGACGAACATTAAAGGGACACAAGCTGAACGGAGAAATGCACAACGTCAAAAAGATGTTGAAGTTATTGCAAACAGAGTTGAAGCTTTTGCTCGTCGAAATAAAACACTGCCCAACTTTTCTTCAACACTGCAACAACTTGGAACAGAACAAACAGGCTGTAAACTGAGCACGAACACTTGTGATATTCAGAACGATTCTTGTTTTGATCTTCACTTTCTAACAGAGAGTAAGGACTTAAGCTTACCCAGTGATATCTTAATAGGAACGTACTATAAAACCGGCTACGGTGTGCAGTTTGATCATGCTAAACAGCATTTGACTGTTACAGCCTGTGGCGCCGAAAATGGTCAGACTATTCAAGCTGAGAGATCTTTTATCGAAATACTACAGCCGACGATAAGTAATGCCAAAAAGTAAACGGACTCGCTCTTCATCTAAACCGCCAATTCAACATACTGCTTTAATGAATTTATGGGACAAAAAATCACTTGGGGCATGGTTGCAAAAATACTTTTGGTGCATAGTAATTTTACTTGCTTTATTAGTTAGATTTTGGAAAATAGAGTATATTCCATATGCTAATGATGCCGATGAGTTAGCTTATATTTGGGCAGGGCAATCACTGACTGAGTTTGGGATGCCAGTCTCTTGGTCAAGCTTCGAGCATGCAGCCACCCAGTGGTATTGGTTGGAAGTTCCTTCCGATGTTTTTAGTGATCAATACGTGATGAGAGTGAAGTTCGTTAAACCGTGGTTTGACCATAGTTTTGTCCTGCCTATTATTATGGGAACGTGGTCTCACTTGCTGGGGTACTCGTTTCCAGAAATTCCGCCTGCGGTTTGGTATCGGCTACCATTTTTAGTATTAGCTGGAATTAACTTAACTTTGGTCTATCAAATTGCCAAAAAAGTATTTGGTAACCTGCCGGCATTATTTGCGCTGTCACTCCTTAGCTTTAGTCCAATGTTTTTGCTGGCTCAACGAATGGTAGTTTCTGAAAACCTACTGACGACTTTTCTGCTGTTAACGATCTACTTTTTTTTCACTGAACGCCCACTGTGGTCAGTCATACTAGCTACGGGATTGGCCGGGCTTGTCAAACTACCAGGACTTTTTGTATTACCAATTATTACGTTCGCTCTTTTAGCTCAACGGAAGTATAAGAGTGCTGCTCTATACTTTGTAGCGGTCTCTCTTTTCGTTCTCGTTGGTTATCTTGGTTATGGGGCGTTAATTGACTTACCAAACTTTTTGGCAGCGATGCGCGATCAATCTTCCCGTCTTTTAGGATGGTCGAATCCTGCCTTTATTTTTTCTCATCCGGGTTTTCACACCAAAGCAGTCTTAGATTTGAGTTACTATCTGATTCTATTTTTAGGATTGCTTATCTTTTTTGTTCCTCAAACTAAGGAAACGAAGCTGCTTTCATTACTGACATTAGCTAGTCTGTTTACAATTTGGATGACCAGTGCTGAACAAGACATGTTGGGTTGGTATAAGATTCCGCTTTTTAGTTTATTAGCCATTAACAGCGCTGCTATTTTCTCGTTTAACTTACAGACTGTAGAAAAGAGTAAGAAAAAAGCATTAACTATTCCACTATTCATTCCGGTTTTAGTGACGTTAACACTGATCAATAATATGGGAGTAGTTCGTTTCCCTGAGAGTCCGTTTCCTGAAGCTCAATTATTAAGAATGATCGTTCTGGGATTATTGGGTGTAACTTTGCTTTTTACTTACCTTGAGAGTTTAAAGAAGTTTCTACCTTGGATATTGATAGCAGTGATGACTCTTTATGCTGGTCAATCCTTCTACATTGTTGATCAATACTTTGAGGCCAACTGCAAAGATAGGACGTGTCCCACTCCGACTGTAACCTTACGTCAAAAAGTGAAGGACCTTTTTAAACTTACTTTCCAATAAACTCAACAGGTTGATCGGGAATAAACTTTAGAGCTACTGAGTTAATACAGTAACGTTTTCCAGAAGGTGGAGGACCGTCATTAAAAACATGGCCAAGATGGCTTTGGCACATTCTCTCAATTACTTCAATTCTAGGAACTCCATTGGTAGTATCTTCACGTAACTCAACTGCTCCTTCAATTGGTGCCCAGAAACTAGGCCAACCAGTGCCTGAATCATACTTCTGCTCAGACCTAAAAACAGGGATGTTGCAGTCGGCAGTGACATACGTGCCAGCTCTTTTTTCATGTAAGTACTTACCTGAAAATGGTGTCTCAGTTCCACCCTGACGTAGAATGACAAATTCTTGTGGACTAAGGAGTTGCTTCCAGTCCTCATGAGTAATGCTGTTATAGTTGCCTAAGGAAATGCGCTCACGAATGGAGTTGGTCATGAAATCAGGATGGTTCTCAACTTCTCTTTGCCATAGTGAGAAAGCATAGAGAAGCGTACCTCCAAAGAACATCAAGAGTAATCCAAAAACCAGAACAGCATGACTATAGGAAAAAGAAGTCAGTGACTTAAGAAAAGTACTGCGAGAATGGCGCGGCATGAGAATAATACTAGCACACCAGTAGCTTGATTAGCCAACCCATTTCTCTATCAAAAATCTAAAGATTTCCACAGTATGCGAGAAGCAAGAGATCGATGTGGTGCCCATTGGTTGGCAAGTTCATTAAGTTGGGCAGCTGTAGTTTCTGGTGGCATTTGATAGGCAAGAAGGATCGCACGTCGCAAGCCGTAGTCACCAGTGGAGAAGATATCAGGTCTCCCTAGAGTAAAAATTAAAAACATTTCCGCTGTCCAGCGACCAACACCTTTGATTTGGGTTAACTGAGAAATTACCTCTTCATCAGCTAAAGTTAAGAGATGATGTGGCTCAACTGATCGCGAGAGCCACGCTTCGGCGACGTTCTTTAAGTAAGAAATTTTGGCGTAAGAAACACCTGCTGCACGTAGTAGCTCTGTGTCAGTACTAATGACTTGCTCGGGCGTAAGTTGTTCAGAAAGCGTCGTCCTGACTCGGGAAATAATTTGAGGAGCGACTTTTTCGGAGAGTTGCTGACCGAGGATACTTTCACAAAGCTGCCAAAAGAACTGTTCAGGATCAAGGGGTGAGATAGGTTGCAACACTCCATGTTTCTGTTCGACATCCTGATGAAGTTTTTTCATCACTTGCTCGGAAAAAAGAGAGAGCTGAGTAGTAGTTGGCTGAGTCATCCCTGCTATTGTAAGTGATCTTTAAAAAACTGTACGGAGCGATTCATAGCTAAAGTAAAAGGAGTGCCAGATAAGTTGTGGTTAGATCCTTCATAAATAAATAACTCGACTGGCTGACTCAAGGATTGCAGTCTGTCAGCTAACGATTGTGAGTACTCCCAGGGAACACTCTCATCTCCTTTAGCATGATGAAGCTGAATAGGCGTCTTCAACTCTGACAGTGAAGCCCAAGGTGAGATCTCTTGCCAGAAACTGGGGTTCTGTTCTGGTGTGCCGTACTGTTCTAGTAGCTGTGCTCTGCCAGGTCGGTTGACAGTACTTTCCCTCGGTGATGGTTGCCAGGTAGAAGCGGCTCGTCGGCGAGCCAAAAACTGCGGATAGTCGGAAACAACACCGGCCCAAATTACCGCAGCTTTAATTGAAGGATCGACTGAGATTGCTCGTAGAGTAATATGGCCACCCATAGAGTGACCCCAAAGGCCAATCCTGTCTTTGTTTACATTATCCAGTTGGCGAACGCTGGAGATCGCATTGAGAACATCAATCGTATAACCTGGGGAAAAGTAGGCGCCAGTAGGATCTCCTTCCGAATCTCCATGACCACGATAGTCAGGTTTAAAAACAATAAAACCACTCCGTGCAAATCCGCCTACATAAGACTCATAGCGTTGATTTGTTCGGTACTGTTCAGGTGGAATATATCCGTGATTAAAGACAATAGCTGGCCAGCCTCCTTCAGGTGCTTCACCGTTAGGAACGGTGAGTAGGCCGTTAATTTTTAAACCATCAGACTGATATGAAGCTAAGTACTGAGTGTAGTTGGCAGCTGCTGGGAGCTCAGATGTAATCTCAATTTTACTGCCGGGATACTCTCTGCTTTTAAGTGCGGCGATACTTAGCGGATTAGGTGCGGGCGAGGGAAGTACAGCTGGAAGTTCAATTGAGGTCTGCGCAGCAAGTTGACGAGTACATCCAGATAAAAAGAGCCCGACGCAGAACAAACTCATCAAAAAAAAGAAGCGCTTCATGATCAGTACTATATATCAATTAACCTAAGAACTACCTTAGAAAACTCTGAGTTTAAAACAGTTGACCTGGCCAGTGTGAGCTCCGCCTGATGAGATCATCGTTACCCACCACCAGATACTCAACTCCTAGTTGATTAACCAGTTGAGTTGCTTGGGCTGGATCGGTGAGGGACAAGATTGAAGTTGCTTGATCAGCTTGCCACGCGTTCGGCGCGATAACTGCACATCCCAGGATATGATTTTGCGAGGATTTTTTTTGATGGTCAATAAAATGATGCCAGCTACCCCAGCGACGACGAAACATATCAGAAGCAGCAAAGCCTTGGTTCTTTAGTACTGACAGTCCAAGTGCCATCTCTGGTTTTCCAGGATACTCAATCGCGACTCGCCAGCCTTGGCCGTTTTGCTTAGAGGTGGCCATCATGTCGCCACCACCTTCGATGATGTGAAAAGGAAAGTCAGAGTCAATTAAAAGTTGGCTGAGTTGGTCAATCCAGTAGCCTTTACCAATTCCACCAAAGTCAAAGACGAGTGGTCGATCAATTGTGACTTGTAAATTTTTAGCATCAATTTGCCAGTTGGGAAGTTGCCACTCTTTGATGTACTGCTCGTTAGGCTTGAGCGTGTAGGACTTGTTGTATCCGGCTGCTTCTAGTAACGACCCAATCGCGGGATCATATTGACCCTTGGTAAGTTGGCGCAGCTTATCTGCAGCTACAAGTAATCGAGTCATTTCAGCCGAAACGGGGTACGTTCCTGCTTTTGCTTCTGCGAAAGCTCTTGACTCACTCGTATCGATAAAGCGAGAGAAACGTTGCTCAAAAAGACTGGTAGTATCAACTACTTTTTGCCAGAAAGTGTCAGAAATAAAAGCTGCCTGATCAATAGAAATTGACCAGGCAGTTCCAAGTGCTTTAAATGAGTATGACTGCACAATACTTTTTACAGCTGAGCTTTGAGCTCAGTCAGGGCTTTGTTAAAAGCACCTGTGGTAAGTGAAGAGCCACCTACGCGATCAACATCACTTAACTCACTCAGTTTCTTTCCTGTTACAACTGTTGGTAGTTCAGCAGCGAAACTTTTTTGTCGCATGACAGTGGTGGGAGACTTTCCAAGTACGTTTGTCTCAGCAGCCGTAATGACACCTTCTTCATCAACAAATAAAGTGAAACCGACTTGCTCTTCACCACCGGGAGACATGTAACTGGTCTCAACACTTACCATCTGTTCACCAGGTGCTAAGGTGTGGGTGCTCTCAGTTGTGTCTGAAGTTGCTGGGGCTGTGCTCTCCATTGCAGGTGCTGGAGTTGGCTCAGCGGGAGTCGCTGGTTGACAAGCAGCTAAGGAAACAGCACAGACAACGGTGAAGAGAAACAAGAAGGCAGTGTTTCGTGACATGTGAGACCTTTCTATTTTGTTAACATTGAGGCACAATGCTAGCATGAAAGCATGGAAATCTCCAATTCGTATTTTAATAGTATTTCTCATCGTTTTATCAGTCTGGGCTAGCTTTAATTGGGATGGACTCAACCCTCTTTTTTGGCTGAACCAACTTTTCCACTTCTTCTTACTTATCGTTCCTGGATTCGCCATTTATCAACTTACATTAAGACTAAAACTTATTAAACCAACTCGTTGGGAACATCGACTTATTACCAGTTTAATTTTGTTTTTGCTCTTCGATCCCATTTTTCCGTGGTGGGTTTTCTTGACGCTGGGTTTGATTACTGAACCATTGCAACGATGGTTTCGCGTACCAACTGGACCAATTATTAATCCAGCTGCGTTAGCAGCAATTGGGTTGAGTTTAGTAGGACAGTTTCCCACCTGGTGGGGGACAAACTTTAGTCCCCGTTTGGACATCATCCCTGGGGGAATGAGTGCGGTAATGTTCTTAACAGTTCCTGTTGCAGGATATGTGGCATATAAATATCGCAAGTTGCAGATCGTAGCCACGGCACTTGTTGCTTTTGCAGTTGCTTATCTCCTTGTAGTCCGATCCAACCCGTTAGGAATTATGTTTGAAGGCACGTTTGTGTTCTTCCTGTTGGTAATGGCGATTGAGCCTAAAACGTCACCAGCGCTTCAGAAACAACAGTGGTTGTACGGAGCCTTATTAGGACTGTTAGTAGTGCTCTTTATAGAAGCAGGCTTGTTAGGTATTTGGATTGAGCCGTATGCCGGAGCACTCGTCGTAATTAACTTATTCTTCTCTCTCTATCGAAACAAAACCTTACTCTTAGCGAAGTTGAAGAAATCACCTACCCAACCAACTGTGCCTACTCCTGTACCTGTGGTTCAATCGTCTGCACAAACACCCTTAGCATAAACGTTCAGCAATTTCTTAAGAAGCATTGGTAGATTAATGTTGTTGTCAAAAGACAACGCAGCCCTCCAACAACTTTTCAGTAACAGCTTCTAGTTCCTCCTGGGAGCTGTTGCTGTTTAGTGGGTTATTTTTTTTTGGGCAAATAGAAGGAGGTCACCATTATGACGGGGTAGTATCAACGGTGTAGATGCTTTTGCACTTACTGAGTTGACTTGAACACTCGTCATCGTACTGGGGTCAATCCAGCTGAACTGCCAAGATCCTGAGTGTCCCCAACTGTAAGTTAATGTGTGACGTGGCTCTGGGAAGTAACATAAGAAAGTATCTTGTGCTGCTTTTGCGCAGAACGGAAGTTGGGCTCTGTCCAAACTAGCTTGCCAATGTGGTGTGACTGAGTGAAGCGAAGGTTTTAACGTCCACCAGTCACAGTGTTTCTCTAACCACTTTTTCGCTAAACCCAGTTGCTCTGCACCGGGACGTTGAAGAGCAACTTTCCAAGTGGTTTGCCCCCAGTGTCCGAGGAAGTGATCACCTGCTCTCATGTTCCATAAACCGTCGGCTCCATAGGTATGACCTTTTGCTCCAGCCAGAATCGACATCCAAAAAGCGTAACGTTGAAATGCGGGATCATCATTGCTCAGGATGCCTTCATATAATGGTTCGAGGTTAATAAAGGGCATTTCTTTACTACGTAAAAAAGCTTGTTCTGTTAAAAAAAGTGCGCTATCAGTACTGTGCCCTGATTGGATGCTATCAATCTTTAACCAACTCGGTTTTCTCATAATCTTACTGCTTGGTTCTTGGGAGTGAGGATGAACAATCAGAAGGTGTTGCGAGTGGTCGATCTCGATAATTTTTTCTGCCACAGCCAGCCAGTCATCAACTTGTGCGTGATATGGAGGAGAAGCGGGCGCCAGAATAGGTTTGATTTTTCGTAGAACACGTTTAATAGACTCTGGAAGAAAGCTAACAAGTTTATTTTTTTGGCTTTGTGTCGATGTGCTGACAGTAAATAGATCTACTTCACCAGTTAAACACCAAACTACTGGATAGTCACTTAAATGATGAATGATCTCCCGCCAAAAACGCTCCATGTTATGACGACCAATGACCTGTATTTGCGGACCCCAGCCACCAACGATACAAGGAACAAGGCCATGTTCCACCATATACGCAACTTTCTTTTTAATAGCAGAAAAGTAGGCCGGATTTGGTTCAAAGTTTTCTAAAAAAGGATGTTGACCATCACTACGCGCCTCATTGGAATCAATCGGAACTTCAGGCGGAACACCGACAACGACCATCGCTACGGTGAAGCCTTGCTCAACTCGCTTTTTGACTAAATCTTGAAAGGGTTCAGGCCAAGCAGCTCGATCTGTCAGTCCATACCACCACGTATCAGCTAACCAAAAAAATGGTTTGTCGTTGGTAGTGGCTAGAAATTGATTGTTTGCTGAGAGCTTAAGCAATGACGTAGACAACATCGTTACTCAATCCTACCATCTTGAAGATGTGGTATTTAAACGAGTTTAAGTAAACGAGTTGCAGGTGTACTTGGAAGCTCGACGTCTTCTAAACGGATCGGAGTATCCTGAGGAATGTCTCGTTTGAGAATAGCTCCATGGCTAATTCCAACTGGTAAGTACTCTGAGTTAGTTGCTGCTTTGCGGATGCTTCCGTAGATGGTGTCACCACCAATGCCATCAATAACAGTTCCTTTTTTCAAGTCAAACTTAGTTAAGGCAATAGTACTGGTAACAGGGTTATTTCCATTGTTAATGGTGGCAGATCCATATAGTGCTACGTTAGCGATTGTTTCATTGATCTCTAAATGACAGAGGTGGTAAGAATCAAACAAAATATAGCGGGGACCGTCACCGAGGTTAAGGTAACGTAAGTATTTCTGTTGATGAGGATCTTCGTGTTCGGCCACGATAAACACACCTGGGAAGAGATTCCGGCCAATCATATAATCAACGACACCCTCAGGAGGAACGTCATTCCAGTTGAACACGCTCAACACTTGGTCGAAGTTATCTACCCGTGGACCTTGCATGCCGGCTCCAAACAAAGACATCCCGAAGTAGTTCGCTACCAAAGTCATTTCAATAGCTTGTTTAGTGCCATCGGTAAAGGAAACAGTCTGTCGTACTGCTAACCCTTTGTCATCTGCCCAGGGCTTCATCTTCGATTGAGTGGCATGAATATCGAGATATCTCTTCATGTTCCCAGCCATGATGGGTTTAAAACCTTTCAGTTTGGAAGAAGCGATTAGACGAGCCAAACTACCAGGCTGATCACCGATGACGTCGGTAATTACTAAGTTCTTTTGATCGAACAGCTCTTTAAGAGGAGTTCCTACAGTAGCTTGCAACTCAGGGTTCATGGTAACGAGGTGCTTTCCTGCTTCAACCGTACGAAGGGCAACGTCAGTACCATAATCAACGGTACCCGTCATCTCTAAGACGATCTTATTCTCATAACTTTTAATCAAGTCGAGATCATCACTTACCGCAATGACATTCTTTTTGTGAAGATCTTTGATGGTGTTAGGGTTACTCTCAATTTGAGCGGCGTAACCTTCTTTAATCAAGTACTCCACGGTTTCTTGAGGACGACGGGAAAGAATTAAAGGAACGGAAATACCAGGGCTATTTTTGGTTAAAGAAAGGAAGCCAAAGCCCATAAATCCCAGCCCTACTACAATGACTTCGATTGGTTCATGGGACATCTTGTTGAGTTGGTTATAAATGCTTAAACTCATAATTTTTTGTTCTGGGCTTTGAATTATATCACTACTCGACTAAAAGCGCATACATCAGTTATTTTTGCTTACCCAAAACGGGCTCAGTGTTCACTTGGGGGACAAACTCTGCTTTCAATTGGTAGATGTCAGCAAACGGATATGAGTTAACCAGCTCGTACTTTTCCAGCGCATCTTTATTTAAAAGTCTAAAAGTTTGGTCATTAACGTCGTTTGTACGCATAACAATCCAACGCGCCCAACGGTCTGGACTGGCTGTTGCGCTTTCCCAATATGCACCAGTGCCCTCATGGATATATCGTTTCATTGGTAAACCAGACGAAAAGATAATAGCGTCGTGCGAAGCAGCTGAGATTAAGATAAATCCTTTTTCATTTGCAGTATTCTTATTTAGCCAACCACTTACTTCACTAACATTCTTTTGGCTTGAACCGACGCGACCATCATCAATAGTGACGGCATCACCGTTGCCGAAGTGGAAGATAGTCACAAAGATAAACAGTGCCAGGATCACAGGGCGGAAAAGTTTTGCTTTATAGAAGAAATAACCCGCCAGAATTGCAATCGAAGACATCATCATGATGCCATAACGGACGTTAAACCAGGTGTTTCCGGAAATGCCTTGAATGAAGAGCACTGAGTGTCCGAGATATAAGGCAAGGATGTTAAAGATAAGTGGCGCAAGTAAACTAGTAGCGCCAATTTTTACATTGGTGGAAAGTGCTTTATCACGCAGAAGAACAAATAGACCCAATCCAGAAAGGATCAGAGGCAACATTCCTGAGTTGTACACGAGTGCATAGGTGTACATTCGCGTAGATAAAATAAGATCATGCTTGGTGGCTAAAACACCTGCCCCTTCTAGTTGAGTCTGCTGAGCGTGGGCGGAGTATGGTCCAAAGATAAAGTAGAGCGGATCTTTAAAAATTGCCGCATTCCATACCACCCAGAAAAAGATACCGAATCCTCCAAGTGTACAGAATAAGATAAAAAGCCCCTCAGTCATCTTCCAACTCTTTTTACGCAGGCCATAGATAATGACGAGCAAAGTAGAGTACATGAACAAGAACCAGCCATCATAGCGAACTAAAGTTGACAGCATGATCCAGAAGGAAGACTTAATTAAGTGATTCATCGCTCCGTCTTGGTGCCAAAGAATGAGCTCATATACTCCCAAAGTCATTACACCAATTAAGAGTAGTTCAGTCATTGCGGTTGATTGGAGATAGAGAATGTTCATGTTGGCACAGAACACCAAAACGCCGAACAATCTTCCAGCCAAACCGACCTTCAACTTTCCTAAAAGGGAGTAAATCACTAAGCCAGTAACTACAAATGAAACCATTGACTGTACTGCTCCGGAAAGACCACTGTGCCACATAAAGTCATTCCAAATAGTAGGGATCATCAAAATATGAGGCAGTGGTAACCAGACACTACCGAGCTGAGCAGCACCTGGTTTTAAACCTTCCACTACACGACGTCCAATATCTAAGTGTGAACGTGCATCGTTGTACGCTAAGCCCAACTGATTGTGGTAGTAAAAGTAAAAGAAAAAGACGGAAATTACTGACAATGTGACGAACAAGATATACGGCATATACTGTTCGGCAAAGTCTTGTGCTTTCTGTAGTGAAGACTTAGAGATAGTGAAGTTGAGGTTCAAAAATTTTTTCATTTTGTTTTCTTCTTTTCAGCAATCGCAGCAATACTTAAAGCGTAGATAATCGCACACAGCACACCCGTATAGATCAGGTAGAAAGTGTAAGGATCGGTAAACTGTCTAGCAAAAGTAAGGTAAGCGATACTTTGGCTTTTTCCACTTTGAAGTAACGAGAAAGAGTACTCATACGTATATGGAATGTAGTCGATTAGTGCTTCACTTTCTTGTTTGGGTGGAATAGCCGTAGTGGAAAGTGCACTAGAAGCAGAGATAGCTACACTGTATGTCAGTGCAACCAAGAAAACTGTCATAAAGAATATGTTTCGACGTAGAGATGAAACTGCATAGCCAACCATCACACTCATCAAAGCAGCTCCAGGAATCAGATAACGAGGGCCAAATGACCAGCCACCCCATGGATCGCCGAACATACTATATAAAAGAATATTAGTAGAAATGACAGCTACCAAAAGAACAGTCGTTTTAGGTTGTGATTTATAGAGAATAATCAGACCAACTAATCCTAGTAGTACCACTGGGCTATACCACAACCAACTTCGCTCGTTACTGAAGAGAAGAATATAGACTCCATCTAGCTGCTGACGTGTATTGAAAGGCAAAGTAGGTTGATAAGGATCTTTATGCTGTGATGCTTCTAAGTCACGAGCTTTTTTCTCTGCAGTATCAAAGTAATTGGTTCGTGCAGAGAACTGAGCAAAACCCATTGGACTACCAGTTAACTGCACGTTGTACCATCCAAAAATGGCAAGCATGGGAAGCAAGCCAAGGACAATTAAAGTGGCAATCAGTTTAAATTGCACTTGAATGTTTTTGACAGTATCTTTGATCTCAAAGTGACTTGCCAAAATGTAAATACCAACTGGGAAGAGCATAAATAAGTTAGGGAAGTCAAAAAGGAAGCCAACTCCACAAAGCAGTCCAAAGAGAATGTTATTTATGACTGTTCTTTTACTTAATGCATTCAGAAGAGAAAGAGTGATGATTAACGTGCTCAGATGGTGCTGCGTCAGCGTAGCACTATATGGTAAAGCATTAGTGGCAAAGAGAAATATGGCAGAACCTATCATTGCCGCTGGCGTAGATGCGCCGATCTTCTTTCCTAAGAAGTAGAGTGCAAAGCCATTGAGAGTAGCAAAAACAACAGTTGAGAAAAGAGTAATGAGCTCTGTCAGGCCCAGATATTGACCTAAAATGTAGAACGGCACTGCAACGAAAGAGATTCCAGGTGTAAAGCTAGTGTAGAACTTGCCATTATTCTCAACGACGTCAGGTACAGCAAAGCGTGCTAAGTCTAGATCAAAGAAAAAAGTACTTTGTTTAACAATTGATTCAACCAAAGCAAAACGAGAGGTTGTGTTACTGGATTCAAACGGTCCCATCACCATCGTACTTCTATTAAGATTCAAAGGTTCTTCAAGGTTGTTTGTTTTTAAAGCAACACTTAAAAGTAGCGCAATAATCAGACCTGCAAAAATCATGCAGAGTGCTTTAAGAATTGGTAGACGACGTAAAGTTTTAAACATGTTTACTTTTTTTCGACTGCTTCGGTCATGTACTTAATCAATAACTTTCCGACGGCTTTTGAAGAGAACTTCTGAGTAAAAAGTTGGTAGCCGTTCTGAGCAATTTTTGTTCGAAGAGCTGGCTTTTGACTAAGTTTTTCCAAAGCTTCAACAAGCTCATCGACGCTTTTAGGTTTGATAGTAACGATATTTTCTTGGTTGCGGAAAACACTTCGGATGACTGGAGCATCTGCAGTCAGCACTACTTTATTCAAAGACAAGCCTTGATACACTTTATTAGGAATGACTCGTTCCACTGTAGGATGATCTTCCAAAAATCCTAAAAAGACATCTGCTGTTTGGAGGATGGCAACATGCTCAGACTCTGGGGTGTCATGGTAAAACTTGACGTTTGTTAGTTTTAATTTTTGAGCCAAATCATAGTTTTTTTGGAAGCTCTGACCATTTCCTACCATGGTGAAAGTAATGTCTTTATTCTTTTTCAACTTATTCGCAGCTTCCATAATGTACTGCACTCCATGAATGGGACTGTAGAGACCGTAGTACATAACGTTTAATTTATGGCCTTTGGTATTGGTGTAAGGTGTGTACGTATAAACAGTATCATCAGCACCAATTGGAACACACTTGATTTTATCTTTTGGTACACCAAAGTCTCGAATGAGGAAGTTCTCTTGGTAAGGAGTATCAGCAATAGTTAAGTCCACCATTTTATAGATTAGTGACTCGCCCCACTTCAAAAGCTTGGCTAAAATTCCCTCTTGGTTGAGGATTTTTTGCTCTTCGACAAATCCAGTATAGAAAATAAGCAGTGGGTTAAACACGACCTTCTTACTGAAGATCTTACCAATCACAAAAGCAAACAACACGTCAAAATGACCAGGGTAACCAACATAAATAATGTCAACTTTAGGAAAAACAGACCAGTTTTTGGCGATGACAGAGATGATCCGATACTTTTTGAAAATTCTTTTCAGTAATGGCAACCAGCCCATCTCTTCTTTTTTATTAAGAGTAGTGACTTTGATATGCGCGTTTACTTCAGTAACGATGGCCCCATTTGCCCGCAAGCCAGTGAGGGTCAACATATTGGACGTATACGTTTGATCGTAAGTTCCAAAGAAGCAGATATGTAATGGCTTATTTTTCATGAGTTTATCTGAGAGCTTTTGAGCTGGAAGCTACGCTCCATTTTGCGGAATGAGTTGATGAGTTAACAGACTTGGCTTTAGAAACTGCGATAATAGCTAAGTAAGCAATGAAGCTCAGTGGATAACGAATAGCGAAGGTGAAAAGCGCGCGAAGTTTCAAGCTAGTAGGCAAGTAAAACGTCTTTTGGATTACTGCGTGTGGGAAGTAACGTAAAAGTTGTTTCTGCCCTTGGAAAAAACGAGTACTTTGGCGCAAATGATCATTCAGTGTCTGAGGGAGACGGTAAAGTAAGACAGCTTTGGGAGCATACTGATAGGTATAATCCATCTGTTGGCACATGATGAAGGAGTAGGCATCGTCAGATGCTACATCAGGATTTGTCAAGAAATTACGATAAAAGTCTCGTGAAAAAGCACGTGCTCTACCGTGACACGTGTACATATTGTTTCCAGATAGATAATCCTCAAAGGCTAATCGCTTGACAGTCATACTTGTTCGTAAAACTTTTTCGATGAAAGTTATTGGGGCAAGCTCCATCACTTTAGCTGAGGTTAAGTCTGCCTTTTTTTTGGCAATGGGTAGAATAAGTTGATCTAAGAAAGTTCTACCTTTCAACTCAATATCGGCATCTAAAATAACCACCACATCAGTTTGACTTTGCTTAAAGAAAAAATTAGTGATACTTGGTTTTCCTAAACGTCGCTTCGTTTGAACTAACTCAATTTTGCGAGATTTAATCCGACGCACTTCTTCCACAGTTCGGTCTGTACTCGCATCGGAGTAAACAAAGATTTTTTTGAGTGAACCTACATTTTCTTTTTGGTCCAATAATGAACGCAGCAGAGTAGCAATGTTAGCTTCTTCATTGTGAGCAGGAATTCCGATAGTAACTGTCAGTTTTTTCTGTTTCATGCAAGTGAAAGGTCTTTTGAAGATCGTGTGTCTTCCCAAATACCATCGTGGGGTTTAGCTGTTTGGAGTGGGAAGAGTCGAATAAAAATATTCAAGATGATTGAGCCTGTCATGTACATTGGGCTTTTTAAGAGCCACTTTAATTGAGAAGTAACGCTAATCCATTTTGGCATCGAGTACTGTTGCAGTACTCCTTCTCCAAAATAGGTGGTTAAGTTCTGTTTATCTTCTTTGACAGAGCGCTGTCCTAAGACTCTCCAATCATGGAAACTTCTAACTGTCCTGAAGATAACTTGTGTTTCTCTAGCTAGCTTTACACCATCAGGATTATTCTTTATAGCGACTGTATAAAGATAGTTCATATCAGAGATCACTTTTGTTGGATAAGTGAACGTTTTAGCAAAGCTTCCCCTTAACATGCTGGCGCAACCGATAAGAGAGTAGTAGTTGTTTCCATTATTAAGTCGCAAGATAGCATCTTCAAAACTCAAGAATGAGACGACACTGAAATGCTCAATTAGTCCTTGAGCCGGAAATGGTTTTAAGCGAGCGGCGACCACATTTGTTTTGGGATTTTTCTGAATCTCTTTGACCATCAGATCAATCTCACAGTCACGCGCTAATAAGATATCACCATCGAAAGTACCAAGTAACTCACTTTTATTTAGAGCATAGATTTGATTTAAGCGCGATGCTTTACCGTATCTTTTTTTATCATTAAGAATTTTTACAATTTTGTGAGTCTTAGCAAACTCTTTGACTTTTTGTTCAGTTCTGTCAGTACATCCATCGCAAACTACGAGAATCTTTTCGAGAACAAAGTTTCCTTTTTGGGTAACCAAAGTATTAAGGAGACGCTCGATGTTAGCTTCTTCGTTATGTGCTGGAATACCAATGGTGAGGGTTGGTTTTCTTTTCATTTTATTTCTCCAGACCCATAGAGTAAGTTCCTTTATACTCATGTGCTTTTCGTAAGTTGTTGAGTAAAACGGTTTCTAACTTTTGAGCTGCATTGTCCCAACTAAAGTTTTTTGCCCATAACTGTGCGGATTTGCTGTAAGCCTTCAGCTTTGTTTTGGAACTAAAGAGCTGTTCAATGGCTTGGGCGAGCTCGGCAGGTTTTCCGGGAGGAACTAAGATCCCCGTCTCACCGTCACAAACAGAATCTTTGAGACCTTTAACTTTGGAGGCGATGACCGGGGTGCCGTAGGCATTTGCTTCAATGACGGTAATACCCCAACCCTCAATCATGGATGGTTGAACAGCAATCCATTGAGAAGCATAGAGCTCGTTTTTCTCTTGCTCAGATACTTTTCCTAAAAAGACTACGTTACTTTCAATTTCTAACTCTTTGGCTAATCGTTTCAACGTCGAGCCCCACTCGCCAATTCCGGCAATCGTAAAGATAGCTTCTGGATGTGTCTCTAAAACTGTTTTAAATGCTCTGAGGGCGACATCTACATTCTTGTAGGGTTTTAATCTACCGACATAACACATACTCGGGTGTTTCGTTTTGGTGAATGTTTTCTGTTTTGGTAAAGTAATTCCTGGATGAATAATTGAGATAAGATCTGGATCACTAATACCAAGTGAGGTGATTTCTTTCTTGGACGACTCTGAAATAGTCAGGACTGGTAAGTCTCGATAAATGAAAGGCATGATCAACTCTTCAATCGTTCGAGCAAGCAGTGCCAGTGGTGCAACCAGATGTTTCGTGAATACCTCTCGGTGTACGTGGAAGATAAGTAAGAAAATTGGTTTGCGAACGAATAACGGAGTCAGGAAGGGAATTCCATTCTCACAATCAATGACTACATCGTAGCGACCACGAATTCTGAAAAGATAGTAAATACACGCCCAGAAATAAATGGTATAGAAACCGCCCCGACGAATGACTTGTACTCCGTCCACAGTTTCTAGACGTTGGCTTTTACCATCGTTGCCAGCAAAGAGAGTGACTGAATGACCTGCCTGAACCAAACGTTTAGCAATCTGATGAACGTAGACTTCAGCACCACCAGCCCAAACGTGTTTCGTATCTCGCCAATTGAAGATTAGGATATTGAGTTTATCTGGTGGGAGCTCAGTACTTTCTTTACGAAGAACTTTCTGGAAGAGACCAGCAAAGTCAGTGAAGTTGTTAAGAGAAGTTTTGATTCGGGGATAGATGATGTGTAGTGCACTAAATGTTACTAAGTGGATTACTCCGATTAACGCCATCACCATCGTAACTTCGTGTAAGTTTTGATGGAAAAGATACAGACCAATAATTTGGACGATACTTAATGCCAAAGCCACACTTGGGAATAAGTAGTGTCGTTTGATTAAGTGATAGCCAGTAATAACTTGAGCCAGGGTGAAGCAAGCTATCCCCATTCCATAGAGCAAGATGTAGTTTTGGACTGCTAGCATCTTCTCGCCAAAAATCACACTGCCCCACAAGAATGGTCCAACGATAAACGCTGCGTAACCAATGGCAGTCATCCCCAGCACACTACAGAGAATTAAGTAGAAGAACTTTCTGGTCTGTTCACTGGCTCCTTCGCGACGTGCCACAATTGGAGCGAGGAAAGTTGAGCTTAAGCTACCAATGAAAAAAACCATTTTGCCAAATAAACCTAGGAATGCATACTTACCGACATCTTCTGCTCCCATTAATTTGGCAATTAAAAGGTTATCCAAACTAAAGAAGGCAATTGCAGAAAGACCGGACACTAGTGAAGCCACAAAGAAGTCCCGAGGAAGATGGAACTCATGTTTACTATCATGTTCGTCGTTACCTTGACGAGCGAAGAGATAGGAAACAACAGCGACAAGGTAAAGTGAAAGAACAATGGCTAAGAACGTTAGTGAGGGACTAATACTGGCCAGTGCCACAGCTGCTACAAAGCGAGCAAAGGGTTGTAATAGCGCCAAGAGAGCTACTTGCTGGAAGAGAAGACGAGAGCTGAGGTAAGACGAGTTAATCGCAAAGCTAAAGTTGGCTACCCAAACGCTCGCAAAGATAAGGAAGATTCCTGAACTCGTGGTATTAAACAGGCTTGGCATCCATGGGCTGAGGGCGAACCAAATTAAAGTAATGAACACTGCAGCTAAGAGGCCACGAAGATGAATGTACTTCCAGAAATGTTGTAAAGATTGAGATTTGTACTTTCCTAGTAAGTAACTACTTTTGTAGTTAATAGTACTTCCCATTGCTTGGACGGGAATATTAGCAAGGTAGAACAAACTCATCATTAGATTAAACAGACCGAAGTCAGCAAAACTTAAATGCTTACCTAAGTAAAAGTTGGTTGCCATGTTAATGACGTTGGCAAGCAAGGTCGCAAAGATGAAGATGACACCACTTTTGTAGAGAGGCTTGCGAAGATAGGCAACTAATCTTTTTAGTGAAAAGTTATTAATATAGGCACGAATTTGGCTGAAGTACTTGTTGTGAAGAGGCAGGATTCCCAGAACCGTCACATCTGTGCTAGGTTGACTAACTATCGATGCAGCAGTAGGGACTTCTTCAGCATAAGAAACGATCTCTGCTGTCACGTCTTTGGCTAACTCCTTACTCTTTTTGGCCAGTTGTTTCTCTTTTAAGTGCAAACCGTGAATCGTTTTTTGCCAATAATGAGGTTTGACAATTAATTCATATAAAGCCATGAAGCCTGCGATACTTACCATTAACCAATAAACTGGAATTAAGTACACCCACTTTAAAAGACCCCAGTGTTCACGTTTGGCGCAGCCAATCATGTAGTAGTAAATAAACATGAAGTTTCCAAAAATGAGTGAAGTCACAGCCATGTAGAAGATGATTGATGGATAGAGTGCTTCAATACTTGGTCCGACGTAGGCATAGAGCGCAAAGTAAGAAACCGTCAGCACCCACAAGAATGGGTTAATTAAGATAAAGGAGATCTTGCCACCGACTGTTAGTTGGAATAAAAGTGCATGGATACCTTGTTTTTTTGCCAACTGTACTGGATGGCGCATGTGCAGAAGATAGGTCTGCATATATCCTTTAATCCAGCGGGAACGTTGGCGGATCCAGTTTTTAAAGTTACTGTTAGCTTCTTCTAAAGTTGTGGAGTCGATAATGGCAGTTTTATAGCCCTCATTAAATAGACGCACTCCTAGGTCACAGTCTTCGGTGACATTAAATGGATCCCACCCTTTGAGCTCAATTAAGTCAGCAGTGCGGAAGTGATTACTGGTTCCACCTAGTGGGATTGTTGTTTCAATTGACTGTAAACCGGTCAAGATAACGTCAAACCAGAGTGAGTACTCAGCAGTAAAAAGACGGGTTAACCAGTTTTGATGAGGGTTATAGTAGTTTAACTTTGCTTGTAAACACTTGATATTCGGTCCAACTTTTTGGAAGGCCAAGTAACTCTTTTTCAGTTGTTGTGGGTCTGGAGAGTCCTCGGCATCGTAGATCACAACATACTCACCTTTTGCAAAGTTAAGACCGTAGTTACACGCTTTAGGCTTGGTTTTAGGTTGAGAGTTTGGGACTACCACTGTCCGAACGTAAGCAGGTAGCTTCATTTCTTGCACAGCTTCAATACTTTCAACGTCGTCTTCTTCGAGCAACAGTTGAACGTCGAGCTTGTTCTTCGGCCAGTCAAACTTCTCAATAGCAGCTAAGAAGTGAGGAATGACGTGTGACTCGCGGTACAAAGGACAGAGAATTGTATAGATAGGGAGGTCTTTTTCTTTAATTTCAGCTAACTCAGTAGAAGTAATGTCAATTTCGGGTGGTTGATTCAAGCTTTTTAAAATGACGTAAAGATTGAATATCACATCCAGGAAGTAGGTTAAGCTTAACGCGCCAACTACCACTTTAGCTGTGGTCATGGGTTCTAAAACAAAAAAAAGACCCAACACTGCTAAAACTGAAGCGAGGAAAACTTTCTGTTGTCGAGAGAGTACGTCCAAGGCAGACGAGCTAGGATGGAGTGTTGTATGAGTGATGAAACGTTTTCCTCTATGAATCAGTCCAGCACCCACCATCTTATTTTTCTTGTCGGGTGAGATAGTGTAAGGGCGTGCTGGTTTGAACTTGTAAGAAATAGCACGGCCACCAATCTCTCTAATTGAAGAAACAAACTCAATCTTTGACTCCCCTTGTGTTCGCTTCTCAAACGAGATATCAACCTGACCAATACTGTGACCAAGGTTGAGTGCAGTAGTCAGAAGTGGAATATCAAGTGTCCAAGCCGTTACGTCTTCGGTGGGAACGCTTTCGATAATCTCTCGTTTGAACACTTTCAAACCTGATTGGACGTCACAATCTAAGCCATGAAGCACTTTACCAAAGAACCATTGAAAGCCGTGACTCAGGAAGTTGCGTAGTGGACTATCTTGATATCCGTTGCGTTTGGCGACAACTACCCCGTGTTGTTGAGCGAGCGTCAACATTTCAGGAATTACTTCCGGAGGATACTGAAGATCAGCATCAATCATGGCAAGAAAAGGCGCCGTAGAAGCAGCGGCGCCTTCAAGAATAGAGAACGCTTTTCCACGCTCGCCCTTCTTGGTCAAAATTTTGATATTGTTTTTTTTGGGAAGATCAGCCAGAATCTTGACCGTCTCGTCAGTTGAGTGATCATCTACAAAGATCAGGTTAAATCGAATACTCGATTTTTGGAGCGTGGTCGTCAAACGCTCAACCAGAGCCTGAACATTGTCAGCCTCGTTGTAGACTGGGATAATAACATCGAGTTGCATCGACATAATAACTGCAAAACGTCACGTTTCGTAAGAATTTTTGAGGGCCAATCTGATCTGGATTGACTTGAAGATTATACTAAAGAAAGTCCTATAAACAATAGTAAATTACAAAATAAGGTAGAATACTTCCTCGCATGAAGCAGTCTTTTTTCATTATTCTGATCAATTTTTTGTTTTTTTCACTCTGTGTTAGCCGTGTTGAAGCGAGTGATGACACCTGGTGGGAGTTTCAGGCTATCGACACAATGAAGTACTCTCGTGATGTCAGCCGAGAGTTCCTTAATAATCGAGCTTTACTTAAAAAAGTTGCTGAAGAACAAGTGAAGAACATTGCTGAAACGGGTGCGACCCACGTTGCCATTGCTACGCCGTATGATGCAGAGTTCTTGCCTGTTTTACAGGAATGGGTGAGTGCAGCTCGTCGCCATAATCTTCACGTTTGGTTCCGGGGAAACTGGTCAGGATGGGAAAGCTGGTTTGGTTATCCCCGTATCACTCGCCAAGAACATCTTGAGAAAACAGTCGCGTTTATTCAGGCAAATCCTAGCCTCTTTCAAGAAGGTGACTACTTCTCAGCTTGTCCAGAGTGTGAGAATGGTGGACCAGGTGACCCACGGATGAATGGCGACGCTAAAGGACATAAACAGTTCTTAATTGATGAGCATATTGCTGCAGAACAGGCCTTCCGTCAGATTGGAAAGGGAGTGAGTGTTAATTTGAACTCAATGAACGGTGACGTAGCTCGATTAATTATGGACAAGGAAACGACAGCCGCATTAGGTGGCATAGTTGTCGTTGACCACTACGTTCGGACTCCTGACCAACTTAATAGAGACGTGATGGACTTTGCTCAACGTAGTGGTGGAAAAGTCATCTTAGGTGAGTTTGGCGCTCCAATTCCAGATATTAATGGTCGTATGACTGAGGAACAACAAGCTGCGTGGCTCCAAGAGAGTTTGCAGCTCATGGCTCAAAACCCAGCTTTAGTTGGTTTAAGTTACTGGACAAACATGGGAGGGTCTACAGCAATCTGGAAAGAAGATGGACAACCAACTTTGGCGGTAGCGGTTCTCAAAGGTTTTTATCAGCCTCAACAAGTATCTGGTAAAGTAACCGATACGTTGGGATACCCGTTAAATGCTACGGTAGAGACGCCATGGAAGTCTGTGGTCACAGGTACCGAAGGTTTGTATAGCTTGCCGTACTTGAGCGAAGATGAAACCGTTTTAATCAGCGCAAAGGACTTTGTTTCTCAGGAAGTATCAGTCACGGATTTAATAGAAGCGGGTCAGATAGAGCTGGAGCCTATTCGTATTTCTCTCTGGTACCGTATTCAGTTGTGGATCAAAGGCTTCTTTTCCCGATAATGTAGGTATAAGTATATACAAATATATCAAAACGTATTGATGTTCGGTTATTTTTCGTGTAAAATGCCGCGACTTACTCAGGTAAGAGATAGGTTGCAGCATGAAACGACTCACAGCAGTCCTTTTAGCGATAACTTTCTATTTGGGGAGCGTTCAACCCGCTAGCGCGGTAAGTGATCCTCCTTTATTTTCGTGCCAACAACCTGTTGGTTCTGTGATTGCTGCGTATGAAGAGGGGACGCATGGTATCCCTGGAGATACCTCAACTCACACAGGTAGTGACTATGTCTATAAAGTAGATGATGCTCACGTCTTACAGTGTTTTTGCCCTGAACAGGGTCAAGTGGGTATTCAAAGTAACTGGTGGAAAGTTTCCCAGCTCACAATGGAAGAAGTTGAGTACTATGTTAAGCGCGGTTGGGTCTACGTTCCCAACGGTCAACTGTGGGGCTTAGATGAGTCACCTTATTTAGTAAAAAATGCTTCATATGAGTGCCGTGGTGTTGGTGGGAGTAACGGAAGTGGTGAGAGTTCTAACGGAAGTAGTTCCACTAATAATAGTACCAATGACCAAGGTGGAGTTGGTGGAGCAGGGGCAGTACTTGGTGAGGTACTAGGCGTTTCAGTTCTGGCTGCTACAGGTGGAGTTCGGACGATCTTTCTGCTGGTTATGATTGCTGGAATTTTTGCTTGGCTGGCATATCGATTACGAAAAGATTAATTTCAGATGACAAAGACCAGAAGAAACATCATTGCACTTTGTTTTCTGGTTAGTTTTCTTAGCTTAGCTGCGGCTGGTTTTCTGACGCTCCGACGCTATACGCGTTTTCCTTTTGATCCTCATATTTTGACTCAAGTTCGTGCGGATGAAGTTACTAAAGAGCTCTTACCTATCCAGTTGGTCATTCCTGATCAACGGATTGATCTGCCAATCATCCCTGCCCAACTTCAAAACCAAGAATGGCAGTTAAGTAATCAGGGAGTGTCGCTGCTACAAACACCCTTACCAATTGGCAAAGAGCGAGGGCTAATCCTCTATGGTCACAACTGGAAGTCACTGCTCGGTGATCTTCACAAGACTGAGATTGGGCAAAAGATCTCAGTGCAGTATCCTGATGGCAACATCGATCACTACTCTGTACAGAGTATCTTTACTGTCTCTCCCTCAAGATTGGATGTCTTAGACTTAGCTCAGCCTGATACGCTTTTGATCTACACCTGTACAGGATTTTTGGATAGCCAACGACTAGTTATCTTGGCACATCGCTAATCACTTCTACGAAAGTATAAAGAGTTGATTGTTCTACCCACAAAAGCGTAGTTCTCGCGCTCTAAAAAGATAACTAACGGTGAGTCAAACAACTCCTTTAAAGAAGCATTGGAAAGTGCTTCCACGACAATGATCGTAGGTCGATACTTTTGCCAGTTATTTGAGCGCAAGACCTCTAGCTCACTACCTTCCACATCAATCGACATGAAATCAATACTTGCCCCCACTGGAAGATTACGATCTAAGATTTTATCTATTCGAGAGAGTGGGAGTTTGACAGTCTTTAGTAAACGAGATTGTTGGTATTCTTCGGTCTCTTTTGCTTTTTTAGCTGACATGGTATTCAGAGCAGGGTCTTCAAAAAGATAGTAGCTAACTTCACCACTAGTCTCACCGACTACCGCTTCAATGTTAATGTCTCGATGACGAGTTCGTCGAAAGTTCTCTAAGCTGCCAGGAGTGGCATCAATGTTAATTCCTTGCCAACCCTGTTCATAGAAGTATTGGGTATTTGAGTAACGAAAAGGATGATGCGCTCCTACATCTACATAAAAACCATTACTTTGGCCATCAAATAACTTTCTTAAGACGATATCTTCACCCTCTTGCGAGTACGACTTCAAAGCATATGGCCAACTAATATTTAAATGAGTAGTCACAAAACTTTTAAGTGATTTGAGAAGGAGAGAAGAAAGAAGTGACATGAGGAAAAAAGTTAATTACTGGGATTCTGTCCCTTTTGACACTTACCCTCGTACAACGCTTCATCATCACAAGTAGAGCCATCATCAAAGGTACAGACGGCATATGCTTCGGCAAGAGTCTGTCCACCCAACCAAGCGCAGTACTTTTGAGCGATTGTGTCAAAGCCAGTTGTCCGCACACCTCCGACAGGGCAGTCATTATTCATTAAGGCCCACTCTTCACAAGCATAACCATCCTCGAACATACACAGTCCATACTCACCACCATCACCGCGTTTTTGAATCACAGTGCTACCACCTTTGGCAACGCAGTTTTGGGAAGCTGGATTTGCGAGCCCGACTACGGCATCAGGGCTTGGAGAGACATTCAGAAGAGTTTGGTCCTGAAACTCAGCTGGTGCAGGTGAACGACGAAGATGAGCTTTCCGCAGGTCGAGGTATGCCGCGAAGATAACCAAAATAATGATCACAAAGAAACCACTGAACAGGAGAAGAGCTTTGTTGGTCATGCATTTATTATAGTATGTTATGATCTGTTCGGACAACGACTCTATGGGTAGTAAACTTGTTCTTCCATCATTCGAAAGCTTACTCAGACAGCCTGAAGTCGCTGAGAACTTCATTCACAAAAAAATGGAGCTTTTGCAACAAAAAGGTCATCAAGATTGGGTGCGTCAAGAGTACGAGCGCGAGAGTCAAACTGATCCGAAAAAAGCATATCCATCTCAAGGGCTTATTCGTACTCCCTACGACAGTGATCGTTCCAAAAAAGCCAAAATTGCCAAGCTGGATGAAGAAGTATTTGATTCCACCCAACGTACAGCTCTGTATTACCTTGAGCTACTCAATCATCCCGAACGTATCAAAGCATTACTGCGCGTACATAATCAGCCCTTTGTACCCCCAAGTATTAAAAGAGCTCAGCCAATCTTTGTGCAGGCAGAGGCAGAACGACGGGCTATTGCCATTACGGATCTAGCACTTCAGGCCCAAGGAGCCGACAGGCCGCGCTCTAGCCGAACTCAACGTTTACTTGAAGGCCCTTTCATTAAGTTAGGAACTCAAGCTCGAAGTATTTTGTGTGGCTCTGCAAATCCTGAAAGCTGGGGGGCAGCACCGGCCTTAGCTGCAATGGCACAAGCTCACTCATTAGTGGGCATACCTCGTGATGGACTCTTCACTGACATCCAAAGACAAGTAGATCTAGCAAAGAAAGCTTTTGAGTGGATTGAGAAAAGTCCAGTCCTCATAGGTCGTTCGGCAGCAGAACAAGCTCAGCTTTTAAAACTCTGGAAACACAACTTAATGGGAGTGCTCGAGCCTTCGGCAAAGAAGGCTATTCCACGTGCAGAACAACTCTACGCTGCCGGTATTCGTACTTTTCGTGTTTACTCGCCTGAACCTGGCACAGATCTTATTTGGACTGTTACGAAGCTGCGTCAAATTCAACGACAGAATAACTGGGAAAAGATAGAGATTTTTGCTGGCCAAGTGATTAGTGTCGACCAAGCAGTCTCACTTCAGGATCACGGAGCTAACGGTGTGTACGTAGGAATTGGCGGTGGAGGTAGATGTATTACAGGTGTACGTAGTGGTTTAGCAATTAACTGGCCGCAACTGGTTGAGCAGTTGAGAGGTCAACTGAAAATCCCAGTTATCGTGGAAGGTGGAGCCAGTGACGCCATTGCACAAACACTCGCGGTAGGTGCGAGTGGAATTGGGGTAACACGATCTGTTTCAGGTGGAGCAGTTGAGTCACCTGGTGGCTGGTTATACTTTAAAGATAGTAAAAGTATGTTTAAGCCGTACGGCGGGGAAGCTTCTGCACGGGTAAAGTACATGGGTGGAAGAGGTGGTCCATTTGGGGTTATCCAATATGTTGAGGGACAGACAACTGAGGCAAATATGAACTACGATCGGGTGGAGGTTCCAACGCTTTTACATAATTACTATTTGTTAAATGGTGATGCCATTTTAAGTTTGGTTTTCCAAAATGTGAGCAGTATCGCCGAGTTCCAACAAGTTGCTTTTGAATCATTGGTCAGAGTCAGTCCAATGGATCTTACTCTGCGCAATACTCACTAAATCATTTATTTTTTATTTGATAGATCAATATAAAGTTTGCTATATTGTTCGATTCTATCGCGATTTTGAGCAGTGTACCTAACGACCTCTAAAAGCAGCTCATCAGATGGTTGGAAACAGTTATCACCAGTCAAATACAGACACGTTCCGTGTGAGAAATCAGGCTTCTTTTTGGAAAGGCTTTTTTGTTTCTCCTCATTCATCAGTTGCTGTAGCTTTTCTGCTGGCCAGTCTAAGAGAACTAACATGGTTTGTGCAAAGTTACCCATCAGCTCACCTTCTTCAAATGCAAGTTGAGTAAACAGATGTTTGCCTTCTTCAGCATCTTTGTAACCATGAAAGTGAAGAAATCGCTCAGAAGAGAATCCGACAAGTTGCAAAGCATACGCGAGTTCAAAAACTGACAGCTCCCCAGCATCAAGTTGTGTTAAAAGGTAACCAGAAACTGAGGCTGCTCCGGCTGGTTCAGGCTTGTGCACAAACTGTTTTATTTGATGGAGATCTACCTCTTTGTCCTTTGCAGACTCAGGTTGTAAGACCAAAAATCTATATACTTCTTCGCCAAAGATCAGTGCTTGAGCAAATGGAGTAAGAGTGTGCGTAGTAGGATGGAAAGTTGACTTCCCTTTAAATGAACCGTTTTCTTCCATGCTCTGTTTGAGAATTTCAAAGCATCTATTGCCATTGGAGTATGAGCTGGATCCTAGCCCTACATACGCCGTAGCTCTGCCAGATAAGTGGTTTTTGACTGTGACTTCTAAAAGTTGAGCTAATGACTGTAAGTTAGCGATGTCAAATACACCGTGAACTTCGGTGCGTAAATCTCTTCCAATTGAGTGCTGCTGCATGTACCTCACTGTCAGCGGGAAGTACTTCTCGAAAGTTTGCTGTTCAGATTGTGAGAGTGTCGAGAAGTCCCGCAATACTCGATCTGCATAAACGGCCGCAGCCAGTGCGGCACCAATGGAGGCTTGGTTCCAAGTGATAACTTGCTTAACTTGGTATCGAACCAATATCTCTTCAATCATCACAAAGTAAGGAATCATCAATCCATATAGTCCACTCTCAATTCCTAAGTGAACTTCAATCTTGTCAGCTAAAACTTTGCAGTGAAGACTGGCCAAAGTCTGTTGAATAAGTGGATCAGCAATCAGCTCTGTGAGTGTTTGTTGTCGTTCTTTTTGTAGTTGTTCAAATGAGATAAAAAGTAGATTCTGGAGCTCTTCTTTGGACTGGGGGTTGGTAGGGAAGAAGTACCCGCCGGTTAAGAGCGCATCACGGAGTGCACCTGGATCTCTTTGTTGGCGATTAACATATGTGGTAATCGTGGTTAAGGCAGGCTGTTCTTTTTCGAGTTGTTGGAGTAAGAATGTCTTCTCTTCATTCATGAAGTCGGCGCGGGGATCGGGTGCCCAAATAATCAACCGACCTTCGTCTTTATTCAAAAGTGGCAGCTTCTTCCCCCCAAACTCAATGAAAGTATCTTGCATCAACCTCAAAGCTTGGTGGCACGAAATGCCCATGTTTGAAGATGTAGAACAGACGACTGGTCGTTGGGCGAAGCTCTGCCAAACCGCTAGATCGTAAGTTGAAATAGTTTTCAACTGATCCTCTTTAAGTTCGCCTACTTCTTTTTTGGTCCAGAGTGGCTTTAACAGCTGATCTTTACGAGAAAGAAGAAACTTTTTTTTCAGTTGAAGGAGCGCAGAAGTAGAGAGCTGTTCTATACGCTGGAGCTCATGTTTAACTTGGTCGGCCATTAAGCCCATGGCATTAAAGCCTTTGACACAACTATCAAAGGCACTCCATCCTCGTAGGAAGTAGATTGGTGTATTAACTACCCCAGAAAGTAACGGGGCATCAAAAACGAGGTATTGATAGGGACTGTCTGTAGATAAAGTTGGGAATTGAGGAAAGACACCAATGCGTTGGGCAAGCTTCATGCTCTCCAACATAATTTCGGTGGCTAAAGACTCAGTATACGCAGTACCTTCCGCAATCGAAATCTCTGCACTTGGAGAGGCATTAAATTGGTGGATTTCAGAAATAAGGGCATGAGTATAAGCATTTTTCATGAGGTTTCTTTAGGGGTTGATTACCGCTTATCCTGACGAGGAGAACGCTTCCTGCATCTGTTCTACATTTGGGGTGTAAACGACGATTCTACCACCACCAATAAGCCACTCTTCTTCGTACTCTCCACCTAGTTCATAGTAACGAGCGATGTCACCTATCGTTCCTGTAGTCTCTTGGGCCTGTCCAAGCTTGTTTTCAATCAACGCTAATCTTTCACCGTCTTCACCAGTCGTAAACTCTCTGACAGTAGCAGAGTGTAACAGTCTTCCTGAACCGTGATAGAACAGCACAATATCACCAATATGAAGCAGTTCGGGATCAATAATGTTGGTGTTGAAACGCGCTTCAAACGTGTCCGTTTCAACTATTTTTTCAGAGAATTGGGCTACAAATTGGTCGAAGCCAGTTTGCAGCCATGAATTCCGATCTCCCCCGAACTCGATTCCAACTCTTTCTTCCAGCAGCTGAAGAGTAAGGCTATGACAGTTGAAATTGATGTTGTTAACAGGAGAAGTGTACTCCATTGTCGATGAAGGTGGGTGGGAGAGTTGATCTTCGCTGTAGGGAACTTCAGGAACATCACTAACAAAAAACTCTAAATCAATAGTCACAACACTTCCATCAATACCATGACAAGTAACGTGAGTGATTTTACTCGCTTCCTCGACTTGGAGCTCAACGTCGCAAATGAAGTCTTCAACTTCTTCTGCGGAAACTAATGACTGTGGAGCTACTGCAGCAGCAGCGAGCAGTAGAAAGGCAATCAGTATTCCCAACTGCTCTTTAACGAAAAGTTTTTTTTCCAATAGCTCAGACCAACGTAATCGAACGGGTTTTTGTTCAGCAACTTTTTCTTTTGATAAAGTTTGTAGCTCAGTCACAAAGTACCTTCAGTCATTACCTAAGTATAGCTACATAGGGCGGAGGCGGAGGGACTCGAACCCACGAGACCTTACGGTCGGCGGTTTAGTAAACCGCTGCAATGGCCGCTATGCGACGCCTCCAGATACAGTGCGAAGTATAGCAAAGAGATGCTATGCTCGCAGCTAGCTATGTCACATTCCATGAAAATGCTTCCTCAAGACTTCTTTTGTCGCTCGGTTACGACACTGGCTGAAGAGCTATTAGGTAAGGTATTAATCTATGAACAAGGTGACCAGCGGAAGCAGGCTATCATCACTGAAACCGAAGCATATGGGGGTATAGATGATGCAGCCTCACATGCTCATAAGGGAAAAACGCCGCGAAACTGGCCAATGTATGAGCAAGGTGGTTATTCGTACGTTTACTTGATCTATGGAATGCATCACTGTTTCAACATCTCAGCTGGGGATAAAGGAGAAGGAGGCGCAGTGCTTATTCGAGCCGTGACTACTTTACCTGACGAACACGTACTTACAGGACCCGGAAGAGTAGGAAAGTTTTTTGGTTTTACTAGAGCACAATCGGGTTACAAAATAACCGAACAAAAAAGTTATATTTGGGTGGAGGATTGGGGATATACGCTAGAAAATGTGCAACAAACTACCAGGGTGGGAATTACAAAAGCGACAGACAAAATGTGGCGATACTTGGGAACTATTGCAAGGAGGTAAGCAGTTTTTGAAGAGCATCCAGCGTAAATGGCTTAGGTAAAAACCCATTTACTTGAATTTGCTGAGAGATCTCTTTGGCAGTAGGATGGGCCGACATTAAGATGATCGGGGTATGAGCAAATTTCTTTTCTTTTCTAATCGTCTGCGTCACTTGCGCCCCATCTACTCCCGAGAGAAGTAGGTCTAAAAAGATAATGTCAGGCTGAAACTTTTTTAACTGTAAGAGAACTTTTTGAGTATCTTGAATGCCAACGCTTTCATGTCCCCATAACTCCAATGCGGCCTGCAGCGCTTCAATTACTCCTTTATCATCATCGATGATTGCGATCTTACTCATCTTCCTCCTTACTGAGCTTCACGTTTGGCAAACGTACAAAAAAGGTTGATCCTTTTTGGATTTGGCTCTCCACCCAAATCTGTCCACCGTGTCGCTCAACAATTGTTTTAGAGATAAAAAGCCCCATTCCTAAGCCTGGAAATGTTTTGTCCGCTTCGTCAAAGACACGGAAAAATCTTTGAAAAATATGATCTTTATATTGAGGAGCAATTCCAATCCCAAAGTCTTGAACACCAACAGTGACGTATTGGCCGTCTTTTTGAATTGAGATCCGAATTTCCTTTTTTTGTGGAGAGTACTTTGCCGCATTAGAAATGAGATTGCTAAACACTTGTCGTAATCGATGCGCGTCTGCAGAGACAATAGCATCGTCATCAGAAACTAGGCAAAGAGTATGCTTGAGAGTTGGTTGAAGACTTTGGATCATGTCTTGGACAAGCTCAACAATGGAGATATCCTTTTTATCTATAGAGAGTTGTCCGCGCTGAATCTTTGAAAGATCTAGCAAGTCAAAAACCAACTCGGTTAGCCGATCTACCTCTCGATCCATTCGATCCAGGTACTGTGAAAGCTTAGCGACCTTTTTTATTTCGGGGTTGGACTTAATTACTTGGGTGAAGACTTTTAAACTAGTAAGTGGCGTCTTGAGTTCGTGACTTGCCGTGGCAATAAAGTTGTCTTTTCGTTGCTCAAGCTTCATTCGCTCAGAAATATCATTGATCACTCCACGTAATCCCAAAGCTCTTCCTTGATTATCAGTAATCAGGGCATACCTTGCTTCTACCCAAATGTATGAACGATCTTTTCGTCGCCAACGAAAACGAACTAAGCCTTTGGCTCCTGTGTCAAAAACTTTTCGTGCTTCTGCCAAGACTCTTTCTTTATCTTCAGGATGAATGAGCTTAATACCAAACTTGGGAGTAGTTAACCATTTTTTTAGTGGATAACCTAAAAGCTCTTCAGCATACGCATTAATAAAAGTGGTAATGTATCCCGGGTTTGTAATATGTCCACGAGACTCGAATACCATACTGGGAACGTTCTCAAGTAACTTGGTAAATCTTTCTTGCTCCGACTTAAGAGTTTCGTATAGCTTAGTATTTTCGAGATAAAGGGAGGCTCGCATAGCCAGCTGTTGCATCAGTTCTAAGTCATCATCGGTGTAGTAGTCTTGTGTTTCTGCCAGTACAAACGTAATAGCTCCAATGGCTTTTCCTTGAATAACTAAAGGGACGATAATTGCTGAGCTCAGATTGAGCTCGCTAAGCGTTTTTTTCTTTTTTTTGTTAAGTTTTTTAAACTGAGGTAAGTTGATATGAATTTGAGGAACGAATAGTGGTTGTTTGGTTTCGATGACTTGAGCTAGTCCTTCACTGTTCTTTAAGGTCACTGGTTCTTTTTTCCGCAGCGCTATTGCCCACTGTGTTTTTTTCGGATCTTTATGACAGACTGCCTCTTGCCTAAATATGCCTGTCTCTGAGTCGAGAATATCAATGCTGCACCAGTCAGCAACGTGCTGAATCGCCAATTTACAGACTTGTTGGAAGACTTTTTTGGAATCAGCTGTGGACATTAACAAACGACTGGCGTCGGCTTTAAACTTCAAAAACTCTTCTTCTTTTTTACGTTTAGTGACGTCGTAGTTCACACCAATCAACTTAGTCACTTCGTTGTCTTTATCGTAAAAGAACTTTCCTTTACCTCTAATCCACTTAGTTTGTCCATTCGGGAGCACTATACGAAACTCAGTGTCAAAGCGTTGTCTTTCTTCTGATGAGGTTTCGATCAAGTCCAAAATTCTAGCTTTGTCCTCAGGGTGAATTCTATTTAACCAATGTTCTAGCTTTCCTTCAGCGGAGCCTACATTGAGTTCGAAGAGCTCAATTTCTTCAGGTGAAGACCAAACCTCGTTAGTATCAAAGTTCCACTCAAAGACGCCAACTCCACCTGCCGCTTGTGCCATCTCTAATCGATTTTGATAGCTGAAAATCTTTTCTTCGTCCTCAAACTGTTTGGTAACTTCTTGGAGTAAACATCCAACTAACTTCCCTTCTTTAATTTTAGGAAGTGGGTAGAGAGTTAATAAAAAATGTCTTTCATCTAAAGGATGTGATGATGTATCGATGCTAATATGGACATCGTGCAGATACTCACCTTGTAGCGCACGTTGAAAATAAGGCTTAAAGATAGCCCCGGCCTTCTTCCCAAAAACCTGAGTAACTGTCCTTCCCACATGCTCTTCAACGCTCTTTCCATTGATGGAAAGAGCAAGATACTTACTCACTTTAATGAAGCGTAACTTCTCATCTACGATACACAGTCCAAGGGGAGCTTGTTCATACAGAGAGTCAAGGAGAAACGAGTTGCTAGCCCAGAGTAAAGATGTCGTAAGGTTATCTGGTTTCATAAAAGGATTATAGAACCTCATATACCCACATCAGGGTGGGTACATGAGCTTCTGCGCAGTTGATCTTACCTTGAAGAGAGCGCTCGACCTAGTGCGATTAGTATCACTGCCCCAATGGTAGAAACTGCCAAACTATACAGGTTGAAGCCTGTTACACCCGCCATTCCCAATGAGTTAAAGACAAATCCACCAATCACTGCTCCAACTACCCCAAGTAAAATGTCGAGGAAAGGACCTTGGGAAGAATCAGTTTTCATAATCACTGAGGCTAGCCATCCGGCAACTAGTCCTAACAGAATCCAAGCTATAAATGACATATACACTCCTTTTTATACTTTTTCTTAGAATAAAGCTGTAATTCACAAAAAAAGCCAAGAAAGAGTAAGAAAATTGTAAGAGCTCTAAACCAACGATGTTGCAGTACAATCAGAGGAATGAGCACACCTTCCCAATCAGCCCAGGCTGAAAAAATAAAAAATCTTCGTCACGACCTCAAGAATGACATTAGCGTCATTATCGCATTCACCCAGCTAGTGAAACTAAATCCTCAAGATCCTAAAACTGATGAGTTCCTGTCTAAAGTTGAAGACAGAGCGAAACATATTTTGGATACTGTAGAGAAGTACTTTACTAAAGAAGTACTGCTAGAGAGTATCAACGATAAACAAAAATCTTAAGTGGAGTGCGAGTCTTCTTTTAAGATATATCCAAAGCCTCGAACAGAGTGGATGAGTTTATGCTTAGAGTTGCTGTCAATTTTTTTGCGTAAGTAGCCGATGTAGACATCGACAACTCTGGTTTGAATATCTGGCGTGAATGCCCAGACATTACTGAGAATCATCTCTCTGGTGAGAACGCGGTTTGGATTGACTGCAAAGTAATGTAAAAGCGAGTACTCGGTATGCGTCAGCTCAATTTTTCGCCCTGCACGAGTAACTTCCATTGTGTCAGTGTTAATAGTGAGATCAGCAAAAGTGAGTGTGCTCTGTGCTTCTGGTTCTTTTAATCTCGCTTGCACACGAGCCAGTAACTCATCACTATCAAATGGCTTGGTGACATAGTCATCTGCGCCTGCAGAAAATCCGGCAATGACGTCTTTCTTCTCGTCCTTACCGGTGACCATAATGATAGGTAACTTAGGAATAAGTTTTTTAATTTCTTGGCAAACTACTTCCCCCCGAATGTCAGGTAAGGTTAAGTCTAAGAGGACTAAGGAAGGATGTACCTCCATGATTAGTTGAAGGGCTTGTGCTCCAGTGGTAGCAGGGAAGACGGTATATCGTTTATTGGTGAGGAGTTGCTGAAGATAGGTCGATAAATCTTGATCGTCTTCGACAACAACAATGGTTGGAATAACACTCATATGCTCTTACCTTAAGGTGCTTCCTAGTTAGAATCAAGCCATTTTGTGAGAATCTTACAATTCTCTTGCAAAACTCTTCCTGATTTGTGTGGACTTCAAAGGATTATAAGAAGAAAGCTCACTTCGTAAAGGGACGCTATGACAGAAATAAACACGGTTCAGACACCGCCAACACCTCAGCAAGTTAAAGTAAAAAATCAAAAAAAGTTGACTCAGTTAGAAACGGTCAGTACCCGACCTTTGTTGGTTATTCAAACGGTATTTCCGTTTCGATTTTTTCCTTGTACTATCTCTTTGGATAGACAGAAGTTAACTATTTCTGATACCTTTTTCTTCTTTTCCAAAGAAGTAGAAAACTATCTTGCAAAAGATATCGTTTCCGTAAGTACCACTGAGGACTTACTTTTTGGCTCCCTAAGTATCGTCAGTGGACAACGTATTAACAAAGAAGTGACTATTACTCATCTTTGGAAAGAAGATGCGCGGAGGCTCCGTCGGATGGTAGAGGGAATGCTGATTGCAGCCAGAGAAGGAATAGACCTCATGCAGATTAGTGATCAGGAACTGATTGCAAAGTTAGAGGAAATAGGTGCAGCTAAAATGTAGTCGTGTTAAGACCACTTTCTTACTAGAGATAACGGATGTTGCAACAAGAAAGTAAGCGAATCTTTCCAGCTAATTTGAGAGATCTTTTGTTCAACATCAGTAACATACTTTTCTGCTTCTTTTAGCGTAGGTGCAAAACATACATAGCTAAACTTTCCGTCATGCAGTAACTTGCTGATATTGAAGATCACTACGCCTTTTTTGTTATTTTGATTGAGCAAGGTTTCTTGTAACAAAAAGTGGAGGAAAGAGTATGAGCTATTGATAAGTTTTTTCGATCCTGTAGAACGAGAAATAAAGGTAACTTTCTGGTCTGGAAATAGTTTCTGGCGAACTAACTGTGGAAGGCTCCCACCCATTTTTCTCATTGTAACTTCGGGAAAAAAGTACTGACCGTTCTTGGAGATAATCACATCAAATGCCCACTGACCCACATACTTCTGTTTTTGTAAAAAACGACAGAACTGTTCCACATCATTAATTAATCGTTCTTTAATTTTCTTTTTTACGTGAGGTGGAGGATAAACGTGACCGATACCGACTGTATCGCCATCGATCAAGAGCTCGTGCATGAAGAGATATTTATAGTTGAGGTCTGGATACAGCTCGCCATAGGCACCTACTGAAGCAATTACATCTGGAACGAATCGCTCCACAACAGCTCCTTGTTCTGGTCTAAGGATGGGGTGTTCGGCGAAAAAATCAGTCACCAGCTGGTGTCTTTCACTAGCAGTCATCTTTGAAAAATCTTGGTGATGAATAACCAGTTGCCCATACCCTCCAGTTCCTTCATTAAGTTTAATCAATGCCTGTGAGTAACCAAGTTTAAAAATCTTCACAACCGCTGCTATAGTCTCTTTTGGCGTATAGAGGTCTTCAAATCCTTCGACGATGGGAAGCTTCAATTTTTTTGCTAACTTCCGAAACTGGCTTTTCGTCACATACTTTTGCGCAACATTTACGTTGCCATAAAAAGGAAGTTTAAGTGAGTTTGCCATCTCCGCGGCGGCGATATCTTGAAAGTAGGTGTTTAAGTACTGTAGTTTTTTTCCTTTAATAGCTGCTTTTACCGAACGATGATTAAGGAGAGATTTCAGAGTGTATTCTGGTTGTTCACCAACAGCAATAAATGTCATCTTGTCAGTTTCCCAACCTAACTGATGAAGATAATTCAAGTATTCAGGATCGATAGGTTCTACTGTGACAACAACGTCACCGGCTCGACCATAGAGTACCCCAACCTGATCATAGCCCACGTTAATTTGACTAAAGTGACATACAAGGCAAGGATTGTTTAAGTTGCCAGAAAACACCACATGTGGAAACACATTTTTCATGGAAACATTTTTTATTAAGCTTTTTTAGACTTCTTTACTTTTCTCTTTTGTAGAAGTCCCAGCCCAGAATAGTTGTTTGAGATGGAAATAGCTGAAGGATGTGTTTTTTGTATTTCTTCCCAGAACTTAGAAACACCAAACTCTAAAGAGCCAGCTTCCTTTCGCAAATTACTATTTTTTCTCAAGAGTTCTTGATAATCAAACTCAATATCATGAATTGCCATGATGCCACCTTCTACTAAGCGTGGCCAGGAGAGACCGACATCTCTTTTCAATCCTGCATAAGAGTGATCACCATCCATATGAATGTAATCATATTTATGTGAGTTCTTTTTTAAGAAATCTTTCAGAGTCTCGACATTCGTGGTGATGTACTTAGGATCAAGAAAGAGCGAGAAGTGCTGTTTAGCATCAACTTTTTTCCAAAAACCTTGGCCAAAGTAGTGATTATCTTTATGAACGTCATCAGCAATATCGAAGCCGGCATCAACGAAGTCAACTACGCCTTTGCCATTTTCCTGACAAGCACGAGCTAACATATACGGAACAAATCCGTACATTGAACCGATAGCTAAAACTCTCTTCGGCCTGAGATTCTTGACTAGAGCATAGTTCGCAAGACCGTAACCTAAGTTACTGTGTTTAGAGTCAACATTTTGGGATTTTTCATCACTCCAACGATAATCCGCACCATAGTGGCTAATAATTTTTCTTTCTATGTAACTGTTTAACGCGTTTCTCAATTTGTAGATTAAACCGTTGTCTATGTATCTACTGAGCAGAATGGAGAAGTTTCGTAATTTTCGTTTAATCCCTAAACCAGGTTGAATATAGTCAAAAATATTGCTCATAAGAAGTGTTGATTGGCAGGATAGTTTTATACATTCTCAAATTATTGGCCTTCATCTTTTTTAGAGATCTCTGATCCAGGGAGTATAACAGGGCTTTTTTATCTATGCTATGACTAGCCAAGTATTATGGCAAAAGCTCTCTCTTCTCGAGGAATAAGCTGCGCTGCGATTATCGAAGGAGGAGGCTTTCGAAGTCAGTAGTCAGCCAGCTACCGATCTGAGCTGCTGTCTGAGGGTTGTAGTGCAAGTCGTACCGAAAAGTCAGGGGTTGCTTTTGAGCTAAATCGACAAGACGAGGTTGGTAGTTAAAGTAAGGAACGTCAGCAACCTGACTCATGACCTCTTCAAAGGAAAGCTGATCATCGATGTTTATCACAACGAGTTTCCCTCCCGCTTGTTTTACGTCATCACGCAGCGCATTCAAAACTAAGATCGTCCGTTCGTCTACTTGGTTTGCAGTATCTAGATCCTTTTCAGGCTCAAATTCATCGTGAGTGCTAGTCCAAAATCCCTCATCAAATTGAGTCATCTGCTTACGAAGTCTCCGGACAGTTAGCTGATAATCTAGATAAGACAAAAAGTAAGATGATTTAGAAAAAGGAATTGCATTTTTAAGCCGCTCATCGTCCCTTCTGTAGACGTCATCGTGAGGTTTGATAGGAAGCTGGTCAGGTTGAATCCACGATACATCGACCTTTCCATCTCGCAAAATATCTAACGAAAAACGTTGCGTGATAAGCGAGTTTAAAACAACTACCACATAGTCTGGCTGTAAATTCCGGCCTACTTGAATGTACTTCATATACATTCCATCGATCCCATATCCAGGAATACCAAAGTTGATAACTTCAAGTGAAGGAAGCTTTTTCTCAAGTATGTCATCAAAGCGTTGACCGTAAGGGATACCTTCGCCAAAAGTAAAACTATCTCCAAGCATAAGAACTCTGGTTTTCCCTTCGGGGGGGCGGAGCTCATACTCTTGGTCACGGAAGCCTAAAGAGTTAAGCGCATACACAACCGAGAAATCGGAAGTAGTTGCAAGTACTTCTGCATTTGGTTTGAGCGCTCCTTCTACAAATAAGTCTTCAGGGAGGCGATCAGAGTTAGTCAGCTCTTTACGATAGAGACGAAAGTCAACTCCTTTCCAATAGCCATATAAGCGAAAACCTAACTCAGTCAGAAAAAAACAGATGACCAGCGAAGCCGCAGTGGTCACAAACAGTAGTGTTAGTTTTAAACTCATGTTTTAGGTTGACGTTCGAGAAGATTTTAAGATGTTCCAGAAGTGGAGTACTAAAGCAAGATAGAAGAGTACTTCAAACGTCTCTCTCCACGCTGCCAAGAATGATAAAGTTTTATAAAAATCGGGAATAAGACCTAGAGAAGCATAGATGTTAAGAGTGGGTGGAATGGGTGGAAAAAGAGTTCGATCTGCATAGGGATTGAAGATAAAGGTTGGTATAAGGTAGAGAACTTCTACTCCTCGGAAAGTAAAAAGATTCCAGTAGGATTGGTACTTCTTAGCAATACTTCCTTTTTTCTCAACCCACTTTCTCACTCCCCAACTGAGAGCTGCATACAAGAAGGCAATATAGTAGAAAAGTGCTGTAATCTCATTAACTCCAGATTGGTTATGAAAATTAAACTCATTTTGATAGTTATTAACATCAGCACTAAAGTTTAATGACAATAGCCTCTCACCCCATGAAATCTCCTCACCGGCTAAAACCAAAAAGAAAAGAGCCGCCAATATATATAAAACTCTTAATGGCAACTGTTTTGCTTTTTTAGCCAATAACGCGGAAGTTATAACTCCTATACCCAGAACGAGTATTTGCAACCATTCCATAAGATTGTCATCGTCGAGACCGCTAGCATTCAAGCTGATTTGTGCGAAGAGTGGGTAGTAGTAAGTATAGATAAAAAAACAAATAAGCAGAAAACCAATCAGAAGATAGAGCTGTCCCCATTTTTTTAGCTCAGCTGAAGTAGAGGTAACTACTTTAAAAAGAAAGCTCAGCAGAATCAGATCTACAAAAATAAGATGATTAATTTTAAACGTGGAGAAGACAAAGTTGGCATAGGTGTAGCTCTCTAATCCAAACGTCACTACTGCAGCGAAGGCAGTGGCTGGCAGAACGACAGTGTTATTTACTTTGAGTAGCCACCATGTTTGGTCAACTCTTTTTTGAGTGATTCTCCAGATTAATACACCAGCAAGAAATGCTACTAAAAGTAGCCAGTACTCTACATGAAGGTAGTTGCGAACTACACCTTGGTACTTTATTAACTCAACTAATGCCAAGACAAAGAGCAGAAGGTAGGAGAGTGTAATGAGTACTTTTAGCTTCATGAAAAGTCATTGTATACCAGTTGCCGGTAACATCCCAACAACTTAAATTGATCTTTCGTTATAATTTAAAAATATGTTTACTCATTTGAGAAACAAAAGCATTGTGAGTCACTTAGCATTACTGATTTTACTTATCTCAGGAATCTTTCTGCGTAGTCTGTACCCAATGGCGGTAAGTTTTGGATTTGACCAAGTACAGATCCTTGAAAGTGTAGAGCTCATTCGTCAGGGAGACGTAACACTTATCGGTCCTAGAACGGGACCAGCGGATATGTTTACGGGGCCACTTATTTACTATCTGGCTGTTCCCTTTGTTACTTTTTTTGGTGAAGTCAAAACAGTCGTTATAGTTCCGCTAGTTATTGCACTGATTACAGGGATGTGTCTTTTTGGATTGATCAGGAAGTACATTGGAAAAAAAGAAGCATGGTTAGCTACTTTTATTTGGGCCTTTTCGCCATTTCTGATAAGCATCGATCGGGTTTTTTGGAATCCCAATCTTACTCTTCTTTCGTCGTTTCTTTTAATTATTCCTTTGTTGAAAACTGACTCAAAACAGATTGATCGGATAACGTTACTGAGTATTGGCATTGGCTCATTTCTTTCTTATCAAGCCCACTTTTCGGGCCTACTACTAGTAGCAATTGCATTTGCTTGTCTGTTTTACCTTAAAAGACCACTTGTGTACTATGCCGCGATTGTCTTTTCTTTAGCAGTCAGTGTTTTACCCACAGTTCTCTTTGACATTCGTCATAACTTCCTTAACTTGCGAGGGCTACTTAATCTTATTTCTACCAAGAGTGAGTTTAATGGATTAATCTTAATTTCCGATATTGCACATAATATCTATGTGATTATTGAAACAACTGGGAAACTTTTTCTTTTTGGTAGTTCCACGATAGCTATTACTCTATGTGGACTGCTTCTGATTGTTGCCGGGATATGGTGCTATCGAAAAAACAAAGAAGTAAGGTTAACCCTTCTTTGTTTAATGGGGATCGCTGTCAGTTATGCTTTTTATCATGGTGAGAAGCCTGAGTACTACTTTTTAATTGCTTTACCTTTTCTTTTATATATTGTCTTAAAGGTGTTAAAAAATGTACCAAGAATGAACCTTTTTTTCTTCCTGTTCATCTTTGTTGGTTACTCATTATTTATGAACATTCGTTTACTGTCTGAGGATACGGGTCTGAGTTTGGGGAATATTCAGAAAGTTCAACAGTATCTTCACCAACAGTCTGTGAGTGAAGTTATCTATGATCTACCAATGGGCAGTGAGTTTGGGATGAAGTACTTTCTCACTAAAGTAGTACAAAACGAAACAGGAAAGATCTACCATGTTGCCTATCCTGATGTGGAAACGAATGAACCGATTTTCTTTGTAGGAAGAATTGGAGTTTGGGCAGAGCAGTAAGATCAAATAGATAAACCAGTGCTCGATGCTTGCCTGAAACCTCACTTGCGGAGCACGAAATTAAACGCTATTCTGTTTTTTTAGTGAAAAATGTTGTTTTTTTCCAACGTACACTAAACTTTTTCTTCCCCCTAATTGTTCTTGATCCTCTTCTTTGTACTTATTACCTTAGGAAAGGACATCGCTATGTCTAGTCGCTTGGAAGAGACTTTTTATCAACAGGACTTTGTTTCTGTAAATCAAATTCAAGATCGAGAGACAGTAGATGAGCTCTTTGAGTCAGCATACGAGATGGAAGAAAGAGTTGCAGCTAGAGACGTTGGTGACGTTTTAGCGGGACACGCAATTCCTATTATTTTTTATCAACCTAGCACCCGGACAGCCTTGTCTTTTCTATATGCTGCCAAAAGGTTAGGAGCGTACTCCGAAGCGATGCATGATATGACTTTTAGCTCAGCGGCTAAGGGTGAAAGCCTTCCAGACTCGATACGTGCAATTCAAAATGTCACAGGTGCCTCAGCAATCGTACTGCGTCATCCGGACGATGCTTCTAGCCAGGAAGCCGCCAACTATGCTGAAGTGCCAATTATTAATGCGGGTAGTGGTAAACGAGAACATCCTACTCAAGCACTCTTGGACCTTTTAACTATTCATGCGAAGAAACAGACCTTTGATAATCTCAAAGTCGCGCTGGTGGGTGACTTGCTCTATGGTCGTACGGTAAAGTCATTAGCTCTGCTGTTATCACGCATTGGGCATAATAATCAGTTCTACTTTGCTTCTGCCCCGCAGCTACGGTTTCCTGAAGACTTCTTAGCGACTCTTCCCAATGGAACTCGCTTTACGGAGATGGACAATATTCATGATGCTTTAGATGCTGACGTACTTTACATGACCCGTACTCAAAAGGAGTGGTTTGAACAAGAAGGTAGGTTAGACGAGTATGAAGAGCTCAAAGCAAAACTGGTCTTAACCAACGATATGGCTGAGATGATGCCTCAAGACGCCATCATTATGCATCCGTTACCACGACAAGAGGAGTTGCGCTACGGGGTGGATAAGAATCCCCGCGCGGCTTACTTTGATCAAATGAAGTATGGACTGTACCTGAGAATGGCAATTCTTAAAGCAATCTTAGTTCCCGGAAGTTAAGCACTAGCTTTAGCCCGAGACTTTTTAGGATCAACAGCATTTCCGACCATGATGGCTTGTTGAATCTGTTGCGATAGCTCACTAACGGCTCCAGGGCCATGTGGCAACAGAATGGTATTAGTCTGTGATGTTTGACCAATTTCTTTCAGAGTATCTAGATATTGGGTAAGAAGGACCAAGTTCATCACTTCCTGAGCACTTGAACTCGTAATCCGAGTTTGAAACTCATCCACCGACTCACTCAAACCCTCAATGATAGCTTTGCGTTGATCAGCAATACCTTTACCCTGCAAGGCTTTCGACTCAGCATCTGCTTGAGCTGACTTTACTTTCAAGATACGTTCGGCTTCACCTTTTTCGGCAGCCACTACTCGCATTCGTTCGGCCGCGTTGATCTCGTTCATTGCTTCTTTAACCTTTTGATCTGGCTCAATATCTGTTACTAACACATTGACGATATCAAAGCCAAAGCTGCCCATCGTTTCACTCAGCTCTTCTTTAACCGCGATCGCGATATCATCTTTTTTCATAAACAGATCATCGAGCTTGATCGAAGGAACGCGCGCCCGGACAACATCGAAGACGTATGCATTAATCTGTGTAACAGGATCTTGCAGGCGGTAGAAAGACTCATAGATATTTTTTTCGCGGACCATGTACTGTACAGAGACTAGGACGTGAACAAAAACGTTATCTTGCGTTTTCGTTTCCGCTTTGACATCAAGCTGTTGAACCCGTAGGGAAAGACGACCAGCAATCCGCTGAATAAACGGAATTTTAAAGTTCAAACCGGGATGGGCAACGGTAGAAAACTTGCCGAAAGTTTCGATGATCGCCACGGACTGTTGGGCAACGGTAAACAGACCTTGGCTAATGATGACGATAGCGATGATAACCAACAGGATGAAGATAAACATAGCGATATTTTACTATATCTCTGCTACGAGGCTATGGATTGGTCAGTAAGCACTATGACAGGCTGTTGTGAAGCCCTGAGAGCTAGGGCTGGACAACTAGAAATTGGCTCATTCCCTGCAACAAGTCGTCGCAAAGCAGCAGCCTTTTTAGCTCCAGTAGCATAAACGATGACGGTATGAGCATGAGCTAAAAAATGTGGAGTGATTGTCAATCGGTGGCGATAAGGGTTTTCTACATCTGCAGGAAGTTGGTAGTACGCGATGGGTTGCTCAGTAAGGTAGACATTTTTGATAATCAGATTGTCACTTGTAGGGAGCAATCCTGCAGTATGTGCATCATCTCCTAAGCCAGCCAAAAAGAGAATTTGGTGAGTGGACTGCCACTGACTAAAGAGTGCTGATACTCTGTCAGCCACTTCAGCTCCTGATTCCTGATCATCTTGAAGATATGGAATCCATGTGCCTCCTAGAGTCTGGATCATTTTTAGAACGCCTGAGTGTTCGAGCTGAGTAGCGTTACTATCAGCATGACCAGTGTGAACGAAGCGTTCGTCAACCAAAGAAACTGTAACTCCTTCTAATTGATGGTGACGCTCTGTTAAGATCGTAAATAGTTCAGCGTACATATTGACTGCTGATCCACCAGAAAGTAAAAGCAAAGTCTGTTGTTGTGATACAGTGGATCGAAGATAGTCAGCCAAATACATTGCTGCTTGGTGCTGAGCAACTTGAGATGAAAGTAGTTGGAACTGTACTGGCTGCATATACACAGCATAGCAAGGGGAGTCGATTATGCAATTAGGCTATATTGGTCTAGGCAAGATGGGTAAAAACATGGTTTTACGCTTGATCGAGAAAGGACATCAAGTTGTAGCGTGGAATCGTTCGGAAGCTCCTCGCCAGGAGATCGTCACAGCTGGGGGTGCTACTACTTCGTCAGTAGAGGAGTTAGTGAGTACTTTGCCTACGCCACGTTGTATTTGGTTGATGCTGCCTGCTGGTGAAGTTACTCACGACATGATTACTCAACTTATTCCGCTTCTAAAAGCTGGCGATACTATTATTGATGGCAGTAACAACTTTTATAAAAATACGCAGCAACACAACCAGTTGTTAAAACCCACTGGTATCCATTTTTATGATGCCGGAGTGTCTGGTGGTCCGGGGGGAGCACGAAATGGTGCTTGTGTCATGGCTGGTGGAGATGAAGCCCCAACACCTGAAATTGAAAAGTTGTTTAAAGATGTTGCAGCACCAGATGCATATCAATTTTTTCCCGGCGCTGGCGCCGGACACTTTGTGAAGATGGTTCATAACGGCATTGAGTACGGCATGATGCAGGCCATCGGCGAGGGCTTTGAAGTTATGAAAGCTTCAACTTACAATCTGGATCTGCTCAAAGTAGCTCAGCTGTACAACCAAGGAAGCGTGATTGAGTCACGGTTGATTGGGTGGTTAACTAGTGGCTACCAAAAACAAGGTATTGAACTGGAAGCGATTTCTGGCTCGGTCAAACACAGTGGTGAGGGACAGTGGACAGTTGAGACAGCCAAAGAGCTAAAGGTACCAGTTCCAATTATCGAAGGCTCACTTCAATTTAGAATTGACTCCCAGCAACATCCTAGTTACACAGGACAAGTCGTGTCAGTACTGCGCAACGAGTTTGGGGGACATGAGGTAAAGAAAGAGGTATAGAAGTAATGAGGTTTTTAGAAAAGCTTTACCAAATCAACCTCATTGTTACGCCGAGTTTACTGTTCTTAGAAACCTTTACACCTCCAGATTTTTTACAACGGAAGATCTTGGTTCCTTACTTATATTTACTCTGTCTATCTTTATTACTCCATTTCTTTTTGTTGACTGTGATCAACGTTACCAAGCAGACTTTGATGTCCCGTTACTTACTGTGGTCAGCTATTAGTTGCAGCGTGGTAACAGTTTTCATGTATCTAAGTGAAAGATATGTCTATCCCAACTTTGTTTTTAGCTCCATTTTTTTACATCCTGAGTACTTTAGATTTGTAACAGTGTACTTTTTATTAGCCTGTTTATTAGTTCTGTTTACATACATACGTCATCAGCCACGAAAAATGGCGTGGATATTTCCGTGTTACTTTTCTTTCATTCTGCTGTCTCTTTACTTTGGCTTTGAGTCATTTTTTGTTCTGCTAGGTTTAGAAGATGGTTTGATTGAGTGGGTAACGAGTCTTTTATTCTTTGGTTCTGCAGCATTATCTCTTGGTGTAGGACTTCGTTTTCTGACTCAAAGCAAAGTGATAAGTGGAGCATTTCTCTTCTTAGCTGTGTGTTGTTTTTTCGTGGCAGGTGAAGAAATTTCCTGGGGTCAGCGAGTGTTTTCTCTTCAATCACCAGAATACTTTTTAGAAGAAAACGTCCAAAAAGAAATTACGCTACACAACTTAGAGCCGTTTCAAAATGCAATGACAGCAGGCTATATCTTGGTCGGACTACTTGGGGTTATTGGCCCTTTTATCCTAGTCCGATTAATTTCTAAACGATGGAAAGTTTTTGCCCCACCGGCGTTTATTTCAGCATACTTTTTGCCGATGCTGATCTATGGAAGTGTGAAGTTATGGAGTGGTTCGTTTGAGTATAAAACTTGGGAAGAGTTCATTGAGTTAATTGCCGCAGCAGGAATCTTTCTTTACTTAATGGTTTTTTTCAAAGGGAAGAAGAGAAATGTAAGATAGATTACAGCTCGGAGCTTCATACATAATGTACTCTTAATATCTATGAAAATTACCGATAACACTTGGTTGTGGATTCGTAGCATCCTCTTTACGTTAGCAATGTATGGGCTTTTGTTCGCATACGTTGTTGCTTACCAAAAGAGGATCACCTTGGCGACATTTAGCGAAAGCTTTGCTTTCACGGGCGGAATTTTAATCGGTTTATCGTTTGCACTTAGCGGCTTAACCTACTTCTTTAACATTTGGGATAGCAAGTTGAGATATCGCAAACAACTTGGTCTCCTTGGATACTACTTTGCATTAGCGCACTCTTTAACTTTGCTCTGGAGGTTTCCCCGATACATTCAAGAAATTCCTCAGGCTTACCTCAATCCTGAAGCACTCTTAGGATTGACTGCGATGGCAATTTGGACTTTCATGGCTATCATCTCAGCAAACTGGGCGATGCGGGTACTAGGGAGAAACTGGCGCAGAGCACTTCGTTTAGGATATATCGCCTACGGTCTCTTAGTTATTAGAGCCTACTTGATCTTGGGGGATACCTGGAGAGAGTGGTTGAGTGATCCTGTTACTTTACCTCATCCGCGATTACTGCTTACGTGTTTTGCACTCGCAGTCATTCTGTTAAGAGTTCTCTTAGAGGTTGCTTTGAGAAGAAAAAAGAAAACTGTGGCCAAAGTTACTCGTATATAGGTATCGTAGATCCTACAGTTCTGTACTTGGATTACTACTTACGAGTTGTTCCATGATGGGGAGTGACATTGACTGAGCCGGAGCAATTGACCAGTAGTTCAGCAAGTCTACGTTTTTGTTCAATATTGGAGTCAGTATTTGTCTGACTTGTGCCTGGGTTGCGTCATATGCTTGTTGATCTGCCTTCAGAGGCACCATTAACTTTTCAGGAACACGGCTTAAGATGAGCTCTGCCAGTGCATACGGGGAGGCAGCCATGTCTAGTTCAGCTAGCGTCGCACCAAGCTCTAACAAAATGCGCCATTCGAGATATCTTGCTGGATCAGCAATTTCTGGCCAGTTGTTATAAAAGAAGTCAAGAAAATGACGTACTTCATGCCGCTTCACACCTGCTTCATACTGATCAATATAGGCTTGGCCTGGCCTGTTTTTCGGAGACATTGGCCATTGCCGTTGAAATGTCCAGATTACGCTGTTCCTCAGCCACTCATCTACTTCGACGACAGATACATGAAAGTAGAATCCACCTAAGTCCCAATGGAGTTTGTACTCCGTTCCAAAGAGCTTGGCGAAAGCCTCTGGCATGCCGTTGTAGCGAAAGACAAAACAAAAGGGATAGTCCTCAACAAGCGAAATTTTGTCAGCTGCCTCTAGCGGAACTTTGAGCATCGTCAGCAGTTCATTTTTAGCTGATCGGGAAGCATTAATATCAGCAATTGGATTTATAGTTCGTAGTTCTGGAGGAACGAGTAAGTCTCGTACGGCAGCAATTTTTTCTACATGAGCGTTCCAGCGCGTCAGTACGTCTTCGAAAAAAGGTTTATCTGCTGATGTTCTCCAGAGAAGCTCGAGCTCAGAGAGAGAAGCATAGATACTGTTACTTCTCTTTTTTTCTGGCCAGACTTGTTTCTCGAACTGGTGGAGGCCAGCACAGCGAGCGCCGATACTTTCTAGTGATGAAGTCACCATAACTTCTTACCTAGGACTAATTATGGCGGATTGTAACATTATGCAGAATAACTCGAGTTAAATACGTTGAGTTTTTCTAACCTTCGCTCTAATTATACTTAATTTAGTATAAAATACTTTACAAAAAGTAAAAAATACTATATATTTTGTCGCATGAAAGAGAAAAAACTCACTAAAATCAGACTATTTATTGCCGCCTACATCGCCATTGTATTTTGTATAGCTGTTTCCTTAGAGAATATTTGGCTAGCTTTGGGTGGAATGATGACTGGCGTTATATGTATGTGGCTAGTTAAAAAGAAACTGGCCGTTAAAACCACGGATGAACGTACCGAACACATAGCTGGCCAAGCTGCCAAGATGACTTACTCCATAACTGTAAGTGGTTTAGCTCTAACCTCATTACTGCTTATTTTTTTACCCCAGAATCAACCATACTTGCAAAGTATTGGCATCATTCTTAGCTATATTACCCTCGCTATGATCGGCTTATTTGCCATCTTATGGCGGTACTATCTGAGTCAAGAATCATGAACAATAAAATAAAAGTCCTTCGAGCTGAAAAGAATATGACCCAGGAAGAGTTAGCAGAGCTGGTGTCGGTCACACGCCAAACTATCCTAGCCATTGAAAAAAATAAGTACACACCGTCTTTAGAACTCGCTTTTAAAATTTCGAGAGTGTTTAACAAAAATATTGAGGAAGTATTTGCATATGAATCGTAATACTCTAATTTATATTTTAGGAACAGCTGCCGTCACTTTCATTCTAATTCTAGCAATTACCAGCGCTTGGGTTGGTTTTACTACTGCTGATACGTGCGAAAGAAGTAAGAAGCTTTATGACACCGATGATTGTGTTACAGCACTGATCAATCAACTTGAGAATGAGAATCAATCGTATGGTGAACGAAACGACGCTATTTGGGCTCTCGGCCAGTATGGGGATGCTAAAGCTCTACCAACTTTACAGAAGTACTATACCGGTGAGATTCCCTCACGAGAGCCGTGGAATGAAACGCTGAGTCAATACGAACTACAAAAAGCGATTAACTTACTTGAAGGTGGATTTAATATTACAGTCATTTTTAGAGCGCTATCGTTGGGGAGAGTGTAATGGCTAAAGCTGAGATCTGTGCTTTGGAGGTTGGTGCGGAGCACCCGGGTCTGGAGCCCGTGTGTAACTCATGAATATGAGTTGTTTAGCTTATTGAGGGCCTATCTTCTGTCCTACTCCCTGCAGCCATCGGTAGAACAAAGTAAAGTTCGAGCCGTCGTGCAGTTTTTTGGCTTCAAGCCAATTTGACCATTCACCTGTAGCGCAGCCATTAACGGGAATGACAACAAACCAGTAGGAAAGTCTGGGGTCCAGATCATCAATAATAACGGATTGCACTCCGTTGTTGACATTGGTATCGACTTTGGCTGAAAGCAAGCCAAAACGCTGTTCTTCTGCCTTGTAGCCATATACCACGTGGTACTGTTCAATGTAATCGTTAACAGGTGTGAAGTGCAGAGTGGCGGCAGTATCGTGTCGGTCGATTTGAAACAAGTCTGCTTGTCCGATGGGGCTCCAGTCTAAGCAACTACTGTCACCAGTGCTGGAGTGTGATGTGTCGGTCAATTGGGAAGTGGATGTTGAGACCGATGTTGGGGTTGGATGGGGAGTAGGTGTCGGTGTAGCAGTGAGTGTGGGGGTCGGGGTAGGTGTTGGAGTAGGAGTTGGGGCTGGCTCGGAAGCATCGGCCGTCGTAAACACTCTTTCGGCACCATAGCTCGTTCCCACGCTGTTGGTGGCGTACGCGCGAACAAAATACTCTGTTTCGGCAGTCAGACCAGTGAGAACGCTTACAAAACTTCCTGTACCTGATCCATCCGTGCTACAAGTATCACTAAGTGTGGGTTGGGTGACAGTACTCCAACATACGCCGCGGGCAGTAACAGCAGAGTCTTGGTCATCGACCACCGTGCCACCAGAAGTAGCGGATTGGTTGGTGACATTGATGACAGTGTCGGTTGTCTGGACCACGGGCTCTCCTTCTTCCACAATGACAGCACCGCCTGAAAGCTCCAAAGAAAAGTCATCAATGTAAGACATCCGGCTGCCAGCAGCAGAGAAAAAAATATGAATGATAGAAGCCTGGCCAAGATCATTATTGACGACATTGTTGAGGTTTTTTTCTGTTTTGAGAGTACCAAGGTTGCCATCTGCATCTGAGTTCCAAATTTGGAAGTTCAAATCGTAGGTATTACTACCTTTGGCAGTGATTTTAAAAATCATTTTGTACCAATTTCCCAAAACCAAATCCGGCGGCCAAGAAACAGTAGTATGGGATTGATTATTTACGAAAGAACCACCACCACCATGAAATGACATGCCGATGCCTTTGGGTGGATGTCCAGTTCCATCCAGCGAGCCGAATGGACTACCAGCGATGAAGCCGAGCCCGCCGTAGCCAGAGTTTGCAGCAATTTTGAAAAAAGCGCTAAAGGTGTACACATCTCCTGCCCCCGTGACTGAATAGCCTTGCTTAGTGGCCCAGAGTTCATTGGAACTGAAAGGAACAAAAATAGCACCAGTATTTCCAATGCCGCCACTGGCTACGTTGGTAAACTGTGTACTGATTTTGCTGGGCGAGAACTCATCAGTAAGGATGTTGGTACTATTGAAATTAACTAAGCGTGTGATGGTTGCAGCTAAAACTTGACTCGTGAGCGAGAAAAAGATCACTGTGAACATGCAGAAACACACTGCAAAGAATTTTGTATTCTGCAGGGCACGCAAAAAATTGGCTGATTGTTTCCTGAAAGCAGGTATCATACTACTGTTATTCTGGCAGATTTTTGTTTATCAGTCATTAAGACGTTTAAGGAGTATCCAGGTTTGGAACGTGTAAAACCACATAATATTTTGGTCTATTATTTCTTTTTACCAGTCAGATTCAAGGTTGAAGAAGGATCACAGTATAGATGCTGTCTCTTATACACATCT
>DBDU01000026.1:1376-73909 GCA_002293725.1 Patescibacteria group bacterium UBA924 | reverse complement strand
CGCGGGGGCTGGGAGATGTGTATAAGAGACAGGTTGAATATCGACCATTAAGCCGGCTTCGAAACGAGACTTCAATCGGTCTTCAAGTAAAGAGATCTCGGCTGGAGGACGGTCTGATGTCAAAATGATCTGCCCAGATCGTTTGGCAATTGAGTTGAATGTATGAAAGAACTCTTCTTGAACGGTGTTTTTACCAGCAATAAACTGGACGTCATCAATCAAGAGAATATCGACGGTACGAAACTTTTCCTTAAACACCATTGATTTTTTAGTTTGAATTGCGTGAACGATCTCGTTCGTAAAGTCTTCGCCAGTACAGTATAGGACGCGCGAGTCGGGGTGTCTTTTTAAGATATTGTTACCAACGGCATGCATTAAGTGAGTCTTGCCGACCCCAACGCCACCGTAAATAAAAAGAGGGTTATACGCAGTGCCTGGTTGGTTGGAGACAGCCATTGCTGCCGCGTGAGCCATCTCGTTAGTATTTGAAACAGCGAAGGTCTCAAAAACATACTCAGGTCGCAACCCAGCTTTTTGAGCTTGGAGCTTGGCGCGATCTACGGCTAAGGACTGGATGTTCTGATCAGAAAAGAGGCCAGAGCTAGGGGCAGAAGGAGGGACAACCTCAGCTTGGGGTTTATTCTGGGCCAAGGTCTGTAATCTTTCTTGTAAAGACTTGATACTCATTGGTTTTGATGTGCTGCGGAGGGGGCGGACGTGTGGCACGGCTGATGGCGCGATGGAAGAAACCTCGGTTGAGGAGCTTTCCAGCGTATCAGACTGAACTTTAGGAAGTGTAGGAAGTACTTCTTCAGTCGCAACGGATCCTACCCGGAACTGTAACTCAGCATTGCGACCAGATAGATGATCGAGGACTTCTTTGATTTGAGCATAAAAGTTCTTTTCTACATTGGCAGAGTGAAACGCAGTAGGACTAGTAATGACGCCGATAGCTCGATCATCACCCACAAAACGAAACTCTGTTAGAGGATTCGTCATGATCCATGTATTGAAAGAAGACTGGCTCATCCTTTGCTGCAGGATCTCGCAGGCACTTCGCCAGAGCTCTTGAACGTTTAGTTGGTTCATGTTGTTTAGGCAGGGAAAGTGGCTGAGTTATACACATAGTTTTACACACAGCGCAAGGGGGAGTTATTCCCACAAGACTGCAAAAGGAAAACTACTTTGCCCCATTTACATTGGTTGGAGGCGTGTAATCATCAATGGTGTACTCACCAGCAAAGCTTTGCGGAGATGGAGGCTTACTAAAGTTGCCAGCTTGTGAGAAAGATCGCTGTGGTTGTGGCGTACCTGGAGGGGGAGTGGGAACTGGTAACGCCTCTGCAGAAACTGGTTCGGTAGCGGCAGCTTGGGGCTGACTCTCTTGTTCCTCACTGGGAGGGGGACTTGTCTCTGTAACAGGCTCTTCTTTTTGAAGAGTAGAAGCCGCTACATCGGAAGGACTTTCGGCTTGAACAGGCTCGCTTTTTTGACTGGGGAACAGTGACTCTCGTAGTGAAGCAGTGTTGAGAGTTCCTGGGAGGCTAGACTTTCTTCTCGTATCAGGAAGTTGAGCAAGCGCTTCATTGGTGCGTTTTGTTAAAACTTCTTCGGGGTTGGTGGTGATAACCTCATGTTCTTCGGGACTGGCAACCACCCGTAAAGCGACATGGTTCTGACCAGCAAAGAAAATTCCTTCTCCAACGTCTGCTGAAACAAGTAACTGCTTCTCACCCTCAGATAAATAGAATGTTTCGGCTAAGATAGGAATTGAAGAAGGGGACTGCTTCATTAAAAACTTGATCGCCGCATTACTGACGATGGCTTTACCAAACTCGTTAGTCATGAAGTCTTCGACGTCTTGAGTAATCGTAGTTAAAGCTAAGTAGTACTTACGAGCGCGTTTTGCGATGGACTGCATAAAGTATGCTGCATCTGGATAACGCATAAAGTACCAGGCTTCATCTACAACGAGCAATCGTTTTTTGAGCTTCTTTTTTACCCGAGTCCAGATGAAGTCTAGGATCACAAACATCGCGATTGGCCGCAGCTCTTCTTCCATGTCTTTGACGGAAAAGACGGTCAACTGGTTTTTAATATTTAAGTTTGATTTTTGATCGAAGATTCCCCGGAAAGAGCCAGTAATGAACTTTTCTAGACGAGCAGCAATGTCATTTGCCTCGGCATTTTCCATACCAATGAGCGCTTTATATAAATCTTCCATCAATGGAGGCTCGTTAGTTTGTGTAGCTGGATCAGGAGTAATACCTTTGGCTTTATACGCAGCTACTAAAGCGCGATCAATCATGGCATCTTGAGTAGCTGTCATCTCACCCAACATGACCTTGAGCAAGGCATGCAGGCTGATAATTTTTTGTCCCAGCTCGTTTTCGCCTTCTTCATAAATATTCGAGAGATCGAAAGGGTTAATCTTGACAGGAGAGTTAAACGAAAAGTTGATGTACTCACCACCAACGGCTTTGGCCAGATCTTCGTACTCGTGTTCTGGATCAAGCACGAGCACCTCAGTGTCGAACATCATCTGGCGCAGAATTTCCAGCTTCACCGTGTACGACTTACCAGCACCAGACTTGGCAAAGATCAACATGTTAAAGCTTTCCATCTTGTAACGATCGAAAACCACCAAGGAGTCGTTGTGTTCGTTGATTCCGTAGACAATACCGGTATCCATAGTTAGCTCTGAGGAAGTGAATGGAAATGTTGTTGCCAACGCAGTGGTATCCATATTGCGGGTAATCAACAATTGGTCAACGCCCATTGGAAGAGTAGTCTTGAAACCTTGATCCATTTGTAAAGTTGCTTTTTTAGAGACAATCAAAAGTGAGCCTAACGTAGATTGGACGGCTTTAGTAACACGGTCCAGCTCTTCTTTATCTTTCGCTTGAATGGTGACGTACAGGCCAAATTGGTAAAAACGCTCAGCCCCTTTTGCTAACTGTTCCCGAATGACCCGAGCATCTTCCAACTTTACTTCAGTATCAATATTGCTGATCTTGCCCTGTCTGATATCAGACGTAATTTCAGCTTCCATCTCAGTAATCTTGCGTTTTAAGTTTTCGAGCACCTCACGAACGTCTACGGGAAAGATAAACATTGAGATATCAAGCTGATGTGGATAGTTAATGAGTGGCGACAGCCAGTTAGAGGGAACGGTACGAGGATATCCTGCTACAAACAAGGTTCTGGTATAGGTTGAGTTAATTTTTTGATAGGTAAAGTCCACCTCAATTGCTTCTGGCGCAATGATGTCTTGAGTGGTCACTAAACCTTGAGAGAACTGCTTAAGAATCGCTTTGTTTTCAGCTTCTTTTTTTGTAGCCTCTTCTTCAACAGAAGTAGGTTTTTTTAAAAATGGAAGTGGAAGTGACGAGAGAAAACTTGCCATACGTTACGGTTGTTGTTCCATGGTTTGTTGGGTTGTGGGGTCGACGAACTGTTGGTCCAATGACTGATCTTGAGCAACGTCTCCTGTGGCAAGATAGTCTGTTGTGACACCCGCTGCGGAGGCGTTCATTTCTTGAACAGCCTGTTCTGGCATTGGGATCATGTTGGTTGGCTGCTGTGATCGATTGGAGCCAAAGATCTTTTCTTCCAGGTTGCCTTCTACAGCAGTGGACGTGTACTGACGACTATCGGTCATTTTTTGACCATCAGAAGCTTCTGGATTGTACGCAGTATAGAAAAGCTGAATAATTTCCTGAGTCATAAGTTGTCGAGAAAACATACCAATTCGAGCAAACTGGGCCATGATGTGATCCCGCTTGGGCTCAAGCAGGTTGTTGGCGCGCTCGATAATAATGCTGCGATCAAAACTCGAAATATCAGGGTTCTTAACACCAGGCAAAATACTTTGAGCTTGAACAATGCCGAGTTCAATGCCACTAGCTGGAATAACTACGTAAAACTTTTTATCCAAGACATTCCGTTCTTGAACAAGATCAGCAACAAACTCACGATACTGTCGGATTTGTTCTTTGCGGGCAGAGCTGAGTGCTTCTTCTTCCTTTTGGCGCAACAAGTTGAGATAGCTGGTAACGTCTTTTGTTTGGGAGCGAATTACAATTTGAATAGAGTAGTTGAGTGAGTTGAGCAAGCCAGCGTAACCATAAATGATGGCATCTTGCTCTTCTTCGGCCAATAAGCCGAAGTTCATCGCCGTAACTTGGACGATTAGAGCTGCCCCACCACTTTTGAGCAGCAATAAATTATCCGTGATGTCGTGGATATCGAGAAACTCTTGGGTAGTAGAAGTAATTGCTTGTGAAGAGGGCATGCGAAGTAAGTATAACAAACATCCAGACTAATTGGCTCTTATTTCAATAGGATCGATAATTTTATTTGTGACAGACAACTGATGTGTGTCAAAGGTAAGACCTTCTTTTTCGGCGGTGATCAGATAATCGCCGGGATTAAGCGGAGTAGCGATGAAGAACTGACCGAGTGGGTTTGTTTTGACGGCGCGAGCCGGAACCCCTTGAGGTGTGAGAATCTCCACAATGGTGTTGGGGAGCGAGTTTCCAGCTTGATCAATGACCATGCCCACCACTTTGTTAGCAACGGTAGGTTTCTCTGGAAATGGCAAGTTTGCATTAAAGGTGACAGCTACTGAGCCTTGCACAGGACTTTCCTTTTCAGGCATCTGTAGGAGAGATGGGTCAACAGCGGTCGACATTTCTTTTTTGTCATCGGATTTATCCTGGGTATTCTCAGCAGCTTCCACAGTGCGTTCAACCCGAATTTCTTCGAGCTCAGGAACAAGAACTTCTTTTGATTGAGGAGTTTCTTTTGGCGGCGGCGGTGTTTCTTTAGGCTTCATAATGACTGAATCTGAAGAGCCAGTCATATCTAAGATGTGAGGCAGAACTGCTTCTGATGATGGGTCGTTGCGGCGTGTTTTAAACTGAACGCTGTTCTTGCCACGAGAACGGAACTTTCCCGCTGTCCCGACAGGGTTTCCAGCATTTTTGGCAATGACATCGGCAATTTGTGCGACCTCGCTGCTGTCTGCATTGGGTGAACCATGGGCGCTAAGGCTGTACTTCGTTGAGGTATCTACAGAAACGGAAGGCAAGCTTTCTGCAGAGGCTGAGCCACCTCCACCGTCAAATACGGTAGAAATTTGAGGAAGCTCTGTTTCAGGAGCCGGCTCTTCTGTATTTGTTTCGTCTGGTTCGAGAGCCACTTCAGGAATACTCGTCAAATCTTCAGGAACAGCTTCTGCTTTTTCAGGAAGTTGAACTGAGTTCTCTTGTTTTTGTTCCAAACTAACTTCAGGCAAGACGGTTGGTTTTGGTGGTTTCAGCTCGGTTACAGGTTCAGGCTGCGGAAGTGGTTTTGGCTCTGGAAACGGTTCTGGTGGGGGCTCTGGCTCGGGAACTGGTTCAAGCGGTGGAGTAGGCTCAGGAGCTTCAACAGGAACTTGTTCTGGGATAGAAACGTCAACCTTATCGGGAATGCTATCAAGTTTGGGCAACTCAACTTCCGGTGCTGGTTCTGGAAGCACTTCTGCTGGTGGTTCAAATTGAGGGGGGGGAGGGATAACTTCTGGCTCTGGGGCAACCGTTTCGTTAGTATCGAATAAACGTAAGACGTTGTTGCTCATTTCTACTTCTTCAGCTGAGGGACCTTGTTCAATGACGGGTTCCTCTGTCATTGCACGACCGGTAAAGGAAAGACTATCAACGGTATCGCTTACGTTTTCTGGACTGGCATTCAAGATGTCCGTGGTGTCAGGACTCTCTGTTTGCTCTGGTGTGGTGGTTGTCTCAAGTTGGGGAGTTTGAAGCGGTTGACCAAAGACACCCATGACCTCATTAAGACGCTGCTCAGTATATGTTTCAAGTTGATCGAGGGGTGCTTGTTTCTCGTCAATAGAACGAAGGTAGTCCTTTACTCGCTGTCGACGGGCTGGGGTAAGGTCAACATCAGCAACTACTGTTTTGAGTTCAACCCGAGGTTCATATAAGAAGGGCTCAGGAATTTTAACCATTCTTTTCCAGTAGTACTGAGTTGGTCTATACAAAGCGCGGAAAAAAGCAGTGATCCATTGGTCAAGTGGTCGCTCTTCAATTGGGACAAAGGCAATAAGTGCCCCTGAACCAGCCGCTAAGATAATCAAGGGAATCTTGATCATCGGGTAGAGGTTGGTTTGGTATAACAAAAAACCCACAATACAACCGGCTGCCACCTCGCCAAATTGCTTTAGCGTCATGTTGCCGATGATGTGGAATTTATAGCCAGTAACGTCCTGCGGTAAGGCGTGTTCTCTCATAGACAGGTAGTTCTGAACTATACCAGTTTTCGACTCTGTTTTTTAGATTGAGATCGGATTTTTTTGACTACTAAATAGCTATCGTTGAAAGCCAGTTAACTTTACTGCTGGAGTGATCACTTCAATTTCGGCAGTCACCCCATTACTACTGGTTCCTGTTCCATAGAAGTGGAAGAAAGGATAGAGCACGTCAAAGTTGGGATCTTGGCGATACTCTAACCCCACAGAGCTAAAGTTAGCAGCAGTGAGCTCGGACATCGAAACTCTATTCATGTCTTCAATAGTGGCACTAATAATTGAAGCCACGCCGCTCTCTATTTGGGTTAATGATTCATCGAGTGAAAGGACGTTTTGGGTATCAACTTTAGTATATTGTTTAAAAAGGGGTGAGAAACGAAGTGTCCGAATAGTGTTGTTTCCATCTACCGTAACGATAAATGGTGGTTCAAAGGATTTGTCATAAAAGATTGGCAAGTTCTCAGTTTCTAATGTAGGAGTGAAAGAAAGAGTTACGCCAGTAGCTTGTTCAGGGGGAACGGGCCCACCTGGCTCTGTGCTGAGAATAAAGTAACCTTCAGATCCTGGGATGAAACTAAACTGAAACTCAGGGAAAGTATCTTGCATGAAACGAGAGGCAACTAAGCGAGCTTGTTCGATGTTAATAATAGGAAGTGCTTCATTCTCAGGATCCTTGAGCACTAGTGTGTACATTGGCGGAGAGGTGTCTTGGATTAATGAAATTGGACCATTGATCCAGTAGTTGGCATCGTTTCTGGGTTTCATTAGTCCGTACTTCGCTAGCATGTCACCGACAACAACTTGTTCGGGGAGTGTCTGAGTGACGGCGTATACAGAAAACTGAGTGGGGAAGTCTGGCGTTGGTCCGGAGTAAGAAACCTCTGTTAGGTTTGGAAGTGTGTTATTCGAGTTTGTAACGACAAAAGGAGTTTCGGGAATACGAACAGTTCGTGGAGTGAAGGTTTGGATGATAGCAGCGACAACTAATAAAACTACAGCAACTATTCCAAGTCCGATCCACAACCGAGACGGTTTCTTTCTTGGTTGTTCAAGTGAAGAGCGAATATCTTGAAGCTCTTCATACTGAGGTTGATTTGAGGGCAGCTCTGTCATTTTTTAGTTACTCTCCTGACACTTTATTGTGGAGTACTTGCATCATAACAACTTGTAACTTGTCGTGTGCCATTAAAGACAAACGCTTCTCCGGTTTCATTAGGAAGAACCCCAATAATTTGAGCACCATTGGTAGATCGTATCGTTTGCCAACTATTACCCGTTGGAACGCGATACTCGTAGTGAAGGTGCATTCCCATTTGTAAGCCAGTGGTACTTCCGCTATTTCCCACATATCCAAGAATAGTACCTGCTGTAACTGGAACTGGAGTACCTAAGCGCAGGGTAGAAGAGTGACTATTTAAGTGAGCAAAAAGAAGTGCAAAGCCTTGATTGGTAATGAGAACAACATGCTTTCCATAAGACTTGGAGTAGACACCACTCTTTCCTGTGCGATCAATCAAACCTTGGTTAGATGGCTCTGCGGCGTAAGTGTCAAAGGCATAGGCAGTGCCGTCAAATGTGGCATAGACATTCGTACCAAGCCTCGCACCAATATCAATAGCAGCAGTGTTTCTATGAGAACCCTCACCTCCAGGACCTTGAGTTAACCTTCCCGATGTTGGCCAACAGCCCTCTTGTTGAAGTGGACAGTCTCCTAGACAGGCTTGAACACCAGAAATTGCACAGAAAGTATCGCTCGTTTCACCACAGTTGAAATCAGGGCTAGAGTTGGTGACAGCTTGGCCATTTTCTGAAACCTTAAACTGCATGGTGAACTTATTAAAGATCCCAGTATCGTGGTAACTCTGATCAAGGGTGATAGTACACGTTCCGATCTGAACTTTTCCGTCATTAGGACCAATCACCCGAGTGGCAAGGTTGGCAAATGTAAAATCAGGACAGGAAAGGGCCGCCGGGGGTGCTTCTGAGCCACGCACCTCAGTATTTGGGGTTAACTGAATTTGATCCTGGAAGTTGACGATCTCAATTTGGTAGTTACCTTTTGTTTCAACACTAATGGTGTAGGTAATAGATGAGGGAACAACATCTCCTGTAAAGTTAGCCGGGTCAGTAATGACCTTTTCGACGATCACATACTCAGACTCCAGTCCACTAGCGCCAATAGTTCCGAGTGGTGGGGGTTGAATGGAAGCCGTAATAACTGCGCCAGCTAGTCCTACCGTGGCCATGAAGCCACCAGATGTTGCGATTGCAGGCCAAGCATTAGTACTTGTCTTGGCAAACTCGCCGCCACTAACTTTGGCGCTACCAGTTAAAGTATCGGCTGATTGTTTAGCTAGTGGTAAGCTCAAACCGGGGCTTGAGACTCGAACCTCGGGGGCACCACCAAAAGTATTGGCAAACCACTGATCAATTCCATGACCTAGTCGAGCGCCACCAAAGGTGCCCACAATTGCGCCAGGAATAACAAAAACACCACCGGCTGCTCCACCAGCAATTCCACCTAAAGCTCCACCCAAAAAAGCTCCAACTTTGGCAAAGAAGCCTTGTTGGATCATGTTTAGAGTATCAAGAACGAGGGCTGTTAATACTCCAAGAATGCCACGACGAAGCGTTTTATTCTGTGCTAACGGACCCATCACCACCGATGCAGCAGCAGCTTCAACTTTCTCTAAACCTTTGTCAGCCAGTTTTTTGGCTGCTTTGGCAATCTTCTTGGCTTGCTTGATTCTTTTTTGTGCTTTCTGGAATCGATTTTTTAAGTTAAGAGCCCCTTTTAGCAGAGAGCGACCACCCGGTCTTCCATAGCGTTGAGGGATACTTCGTTGTCCAGTTCCAAGCTGCTCTTGGACGTATCCGTTATCTTGGTCTTCGTAGTACGAAAAGTCATCCAAGCCACGAACACCGTCGTCATAGTCTTCATTAAGTCCAGTATCTAAAAGCTGAGCCATTCGCAGCTCGTCATCGCCAATGAACTGTTCATTATCTGGAGTTAAAAGACCTAAACTTTGAAGCTGTTTCCGTTTGTCATCAATGCTCATCTCGTGGAAACGCGCACGAGTAGTATTTTTATGAGTTTCTAACTGTCCTTTTCGTTGCTCTTTGGTTTCACTGTGAACTCCGGAAATTCCCACGCCAAATTTGTTTCCGTGTTGATACTCTTCTACACGCTTACTATCACTGGCGCGTCCGACCACCAGAGCTTCACCACCACCATACTCTTTGTACCGCTCAGCCATTTCTTGAGCGGCTTGGAGGCTGGCAAGGTCTGTTGACCCGCTCCCAGTCTGGCGACTAATTGCATCCAGCTGATAGTGGTCAGCAAGATGTTGGCGACGGGCATAAAGGTACTCTGCACACAAGTTGAGGAAGAGTTGGAAACGGTGACCATCTTGAGTGAGATAATCTGGAAGAACGAGACCAAAGATAGCTGTAGAACCACCGGGATCAAGTCCACGAATTTGCTCTGGCGACCACCGCTCAGCGATGATGACGTCTAAGTTTCGTAGGAGTGTTGGGAAGTCGATATCATTTCCAACAAGTCTTGTTGCGAGGAAACGAAAATCCTCTTGGGAAATCTTGTGAAGGTCTGCAAACTCTTGGAGTGTTACTTCACCAACACCTTTTCCACCTTTACTCAATTCCTTTGTCCATTCTTCTGGCGGAACTTTTTCGCTCTTAGCGAGCTCCTCATCAAACCGCTGATCTGGAAGATTGATTTGACGCTCTAGTTTGTTGAGTTCTCGTTGGGCGGCCTGGTCACCATCAGCAGCCCGTTCTTCTAAGTAAGAAACATAGTTTTCTTTGAACTCTTGAATTGAAGCAATAAAACGAGGGTTTGTAGAAAGCTTGCCATACAACTTTCTGAGAACGATTAAACGAAATTCCAGAGAACCACCACGTTCAGAAAGAAGCGCAAACTCTTGTGGTGTCAGAGTACGTAGAACGTTTTCTAGTTCTTGTCTAAACTCTCGCTCCACCAGGAAGAGACTGTTATCATCAATCTGGCCCAGCTGTGTGAGATCACGGCTGATGCCATGCATGTTAAACAACTGAGGTAACAGAATGGTAGTTAAACGTTCAGATTCTTGGGAGTAAGACTTTCCCGCTTGTGAGAAACGCTCAAGCAGATCGTCAGCTTCTTCAACATTCTTGATGTTCTCAGTAAGTTTCTCTTTTTTCTCTTCGTCTTCGGTATTTTCTTTTTGGTATCCAAGGCCTACCCCTGTGGGCTGACCACGTTTCAGATACTGCTCAATCAGTGGGGAGAGCTCTTTAGAGATAAAGGTGATAATGTCTTGATCCAGCTCAACCCAATAAGGAAGGTCAAAGTAAGCAACGAGTTTGTTCGTTGCATCGAACAGCTTTGTTTCAGGAAGCTCTAATCCAACTTCACGGAACCGTTGCTGGTACTCCTCGTAGAACTTTCGCAACCAATTATTAAGGAAAAAACGAATTTCGGTGACAGCGACAGCACGTTTCTGATCGTTGTAACGGAAAACTACTGTAGGCGCATTGAGCTTCGTGGGGAGAACGTCTTCAATGAGCGGTTTTACCCACTCCCAAGAAACGCCTAAGTTAAGGTCACCCTCTAGTAATGCTTTGAACTCGTCAGGAAGGGTTAGTACCGTTTCAACTTCTTCACCTTCTGCTGCCGATCCAGCATGGAGCGTGGCGATGATAGATAGTAAGACACGGGAGTCACCACGAAGGTAGTTCAGGTCCGGAGGGAGTAGTTCGCCATTGTAATCATTTTTAATGCGGTTGATCAGGTTAGCTTGTTCTTCATCGAGAAGATCATAGCCACCATACTCACCGCTCCGAATCTTTTCATCAATGAAGTTGTCACCATCTTCTCCCAAACCAGCGATGCTTTTGAAAATGTCACAAACATCTTTCAGCGCCAAAATATTAGCAGGTGTCTCTTCGTTGCGCCTTTGCAAGCGGGGGTTAACGTAAAAACCAGCTGGAGTTGTGTTGTTGGGTGAGTGTTCACGAACATACTCGATGTCTAACCACTCGGGATAGATAGCCGGAAGTTGAGTCTCTGGATCGCGAACACTCTCTCCAACTTGAAGCGACTCAATAATGACACCTAAAAGTCGTTCAAGGTCTTTTTGAGAGATGGAGTGATGAACAGCGCACTTCTTCAACTGCTCTGCAGCTGGCGCAAGGGAATCAACCATACGTCGAATTATACCCTGGCAAAGGTTGGCCGAAAGAGATCATTGTTAATCAATTGCGTAACAGAAACTCTGTGCTTTAGCTGACTTCGTTTGCTTGAGAAAGCTTGTCGAATTTGAGCACGTTCATCCTCAGTTCGAGCTTGGGAAAGTGAGTTTTTTTCATCAAGATCGAGCTGAGCAAGGTCTGGCAGTGCGGGCTGTGTGGCAGCCTGGAAAAGTTCTTGATACTTAGCATTGGTGAGTACCAAGTTGTCTGCACCAGTTGTGAGTGGAATATCACAAGGACCGATAAACTCTCCTGAGCTGGTGACACGCGAACCCTGCAGATACTGTTGATAATATTCATTTTGTACCCAAAATGTTTCTTTTTGACCAAATTTTCCAATTAAAGTAAGTGGTTTATATTGGCTCAAGACTTGGCTTTTAAAAGCAAGTTGCTCTGCGGCAGAGAGCTTGGCAATATCGAACTTGCTTAATTTTGAAAGTGAGCTAAAGCCTTGTAGTGACTCAAATCCTTCAAGTCCTTTAAAAAGCTGAACAGGAATCAACGTTCCAATGCCGCATTGGCCGACACTTAGTGCCGTTGAACCTACAGAAAGAAGTTGAGGAGCTAAATCATTAAATCGTTTGCGATCCTCTTTAGTTGCATCGCCATTATCTGACTTCACTTTCAATGCAAAGATTTCTCGCAAGTGATCCACTCGCTGCAGCTCTGCCAGTGGAAGTGCCGGAAGCGCTTGAGCAGTTGGCCGTTGATCGACAGCCTCAACATACTTCATTAAATGTTGCCAAGCGATAGCAAAGGCAAGGTCCAGTTGTTGAATAAGCTGAATATACTCGGGAGATCTCCAAAAAGGAGAAGAGTAGGGTTCCAGTAGTTGAGACATGGGAGCGAGCAGCGCTTGGTATGTCGGAATTAAAAACTGATGAAGAACGTCATCTCGATACTGTGCGAAAGCATAGAGTCGCTCTTCTGAAAGAAGGGGCATGTCCTCACGTTGTACCTGCCAACTGTCTTCTGTTTCATAGATCGTGTCTTCGATCTCATCCATCGATATTGCAGCAGGAAGCTCAATAAACTCGGCAATAACACTGTTCCTTCGAGAAAGTTTGTTGGTCGGAACAACAGCATCTTCTAAGACGTCGGTTGGTTGAGCCTTCAATCGCAAGGCGTGTTGAATTCTTTCCATCTGTGAAAGGTTTGGCCAACAGCGGAACTGAGTCATACTCATTCGAGGTTGCCCCTCAGGGCCGAGTTCTTTTTCATACACCCAAATGAAGCTGTGGTGTTTACTGCTGGTACCGTGATATCCCTCCACCTTAAATCCAGGAGGGCTGCACCAAACAAGTTTAGTTCCGAATGGGTACTGCTCATTGTGACAAACTGTGGAAAGCCAGGTGTCCAAACGCTGGCTATTAAATGTTTCGATCGTTCCACGTTGCTGTCGTTTTCCAGTTCGAGATAGTTTTTCTTGAAAGCGGGGAGCTTGATCGGTCAATGGTTCTTTATAGGTATCATCAAGCCCCAACATACCGCGTTTATCTACAACCAAGGGGTACTCTTGAACTAGTGTGCCAAGGCAGTACTCGTCGGTGAAAGCGCGGAAGTTAGCTGGGAAAACGTCTAACAGCTGTTGGTAGGTATATTGATGTGGCGCGTCCTGGCTCAAGCTACGACAGTAGTTGGTATTGTCCCAATTTTTGTGAGCCGACTCTACTACGCGTCTACCTTCAAGGTTTGAACGCACTTTATGTAGGCGCTCGCGGCTATGTTCCACCATTCCCAACAGACCAAAGCTCAACTCACTCCAGTCCCATCGCGAAGTAGCAAGTTGCTCCTTAGACATAAAAGCTCCTCAGAAGAGGAGCAGAGCCGACAAACACGCAGTGTATGTGCATATGGATGCTCGTCCTTTAGCACTCACTTTCCGATCGGACTTCTTTTACGACTTAGCGAAAAAGTTACCGTTGCGGCACAGTTCGGGACTTTCACCCGATTCCGAAAATGAGTGGGCTTTTTCTACCACAAAAAAAAGGCGGAGGGAATATGTAATCGTGGCTTATGAAAAGAAGTTCTGTAGATAGTCGCTGTGATTGGCCATCATCTGGAAGTGAACGATCAGCTCTTGTGAGGCATGAACTTCTCCACCCAGAACACCTGGTTTAGTGAGGGCAATTCCACCGTTCTTAGTTGTATCGAAAGCTTCTACTAACGCGCGATTCACTTTTTCTTTTCCTGAGGTTACACAAGCTTCATAGAGCTCTTCCATGTGCTCTTTCATCTCGTTTGGTTCAAGTGCTTCGCCATCTGTCCACTCGCTTACTGCAACAACTTCACCTTCATTATTATCTGCCTTCTGCAGTTGGTTATAGATGATGGCACAGAGCTGCATCCACTTTTTCTTGTTATCTTCACTCCCTTCACCATCTTTCCAACCGCACATCTCTCGGAAGCGAGCAACGTCAATAGCTGTACCGCGGTCATTTTCATCCTGAGCGAATGCTTCGCTGGAGTGACCACCCGAGTGATATGCACCTTGCAGGAACAAGGTTCTCAGCAACGTTGAGGCATCGGTCGTCGATGCGCCTTTGACCCAAATTTCTTTCCCTAGTTTCTTAAGTGCTTGGCGTAAAGAGTCTTGATCTTGATCGGCAAACTCGGTATCTGCATTTTCAGGGAGGTAGTCTTGAGTCCAGAACTCCTTAAATGCAGCCTCAACTTTAGCCTTATCCTCATCATCGAGATCTTCGTACTGAGGTCCATTAGGGAACTTATCGGGTGGGTACTTGGTTTCGTCTACTAAGTTTTCTTTGATAAATGTCTCTAGGTGATTCTTACGATAGATATCCCAGGCCGCTTGTCGTTGAACGAGCTCTTTTGCCTGACGCATGCTCTTTTGTTCAGGAGTCTCGCTTTCTTCTGTGACGGCATCTTTGGCTTCAGTAGCGTCATCTTCGCCCTCTTGGGAGATGGCTTCGGGAGCTGATTCCTCAACAGGAACTTCTTCATCAGCATCGTCGCCTTCTCTAGTATCATCTTGTTCTTTTTCAGCTGCCTGGGCTTCCGCATGGGCAGTAGCTTCTTGCAAAACGACGGTGTGAATGGCCTCTTCTAAAGTATTAAGATCATTCACAAAATCGGGATAGAGGTCGGTGTAAAAATCAAACAGCTCTTCCAAGCTCAAATTCCCTAGCTCTTTTTGAATATCTTCATCGCTCATCTCAAAGCGCGTTTTCAATAAAAAGTAGACTTTTTCGCGCGCTTTATTCTCGGCCAACTCTTTTTCCTTTTCCGATAAGCTTTTTTCTGGTTGAGGAGTAGCAGCTTCTTCTCCTTCTGGAGTGTCTGGTTGGCCCTCGGCATTTTCTTCAGCGCTTCCCTCAATGGGAATATCGACAGAGGCGTCTTCGGGAGTAGTGAGCCTTGATATGGGGCTATCACCAGCTTCTACAGGTGGTGTGGCAACAGGAGGAGTTGTCTCTGGGGTAGGTGGGTTTACAGAAGGAATATCCGCGGGAGCTTCAACTGGTTCAGGAGCAGGGGTTTCTTCTGGTGGTCGCTCGTACTCATTCTCATTCATATCTGAGCTTACTTTGACCTACTTTTTATAGGTTTGTCAATTGAAGAAACGGCAGTTCTTTCCTTGCCACAGACCTCTTTCCTGGTGCTATAATTTCCTCGTCATCTGGATCAAGTTGTAATTGTAAAGAATGTAAGTGAGGAACTATGACAACCGCCCCTTTAAGTCCTGAAACAGGAAGCGAAACACTTCGAAGCACCCAAGAAATTGTAGATTCATACAAACCTTTAGAAGATGAAGTTAATGCAGCCCGTGGCACAGTTGCAGAGTTAAAGAAATCCCGTAAACCTTCTAAAGAGAGAGTATTAGAAGTTCGTGACGAGCTTGTGGAGTTACGTCGAAAAGTGGGAGCCTTACAAAAAGAAGCTCGTAGCGCAAAAGGGAAAGTCATTAAAGAGGAGAGAGCAAACTTAGTACTTTTACTTGATAATTTAGATGAATCAGATCCGGACATCGATTACACGACAGCTTCATTTGAAGACAAACCCCTCGCTATTCGCTTGCAAGAATTAATGGGTGAGTTAGATGTTGTTTACCAACGTGCGGAAGGGACTCTCCCTCTGGAAAACTTAGCCGATAGTATCGAAGGTGACCTGGATGAGTTAGTTGTTTCTGTTGAGGAAGCGGGTACGGTTACCCCAGAGCACATGCTGACCTTAATTCAAAAAATGCGAGATGTGCTTGATCTGGTGAAGGCTCGTCCAGCTGCTGGCACACCTGAGACTCCAGATGTACCCCCAGCAAACGTAGAACCAGTTTCTCCAGTCGATACCACACCTACTCCTGAGGAAGATAGTGACCAAGAAGACGATGCTGAAACAGGTATTAAAGAGAAGGTAGGCCGATGGGTTGAGAAGGGCTTGCAAATGATTAACATGAGCCGCACTCAACGATTAGAAAGAAAGATGCGATCTAGCATTCACAGACCCGTAAAAGACGCCTTGAAGATCTCTTTTAATGAGCTCGTGGAGATGATTGATGAGTCTACTCCTCCTACAGATACAGACTTGGCTCGTGAACGAGAAGATGCTCTGATTCCATTTTTGGCTTATGTCAAAGGTTTGGGAGTCATTTCTTTTGAGTTAACAGGGACTGCCCAAGCTATGGCTAATGAGACTGCATTCAAACGCAAAGCTCAAGATCTTGAGAAAGAATTTAACGAAGAAGATGAAGATGGTAGAAAGAAGGCCCTCGCTAACCTCAAGATTTGGGTGGAGAAAAACAAAGCTCGTATCTTTGCTTTAACGGAGGTGATTGGGACAGAAGAACCAGCTACGGAACCTGCACCAGAGCCAGGTGTCAGCCCAGAGGACGTAGCTACTGATGAAGCGAGTGACGAAAAAGTAGAATCAGCGCCCGAACCGCCAAAGGCACCAGAATCTGGTGAGGGTGACGTAAAGAAAAAACTGAAAGCAGTATATGAAGAAGCTAGAACACTCGTTCCAGAATCTCTTGACGAAGATGCCAAGATGAACATGCTTGCAACAGCGGAACAGTCTCGTGCGAGAGTATTAGGGGTTGCATTTAATCGGTTTAATAACTTATTAAGTGGAACTGCAAGTAAAGATGAAGTAGAAGGTTTCAACCCTAATGATGCAACGGCTGTTGAACAGATGGCTCTGCTCTTAGTTGCATCAGAAGTGCCAAAACTTTATGACGGGATAAAACCTCCTCCAGCTCAGAAAAAAGAAGACATTACGGCACTGTTGCAAAAAATTGCAGCTTAAGCGTAGAAAAAAAGAAACATGGCAGAATTCTTAAAGGAAGCTGAAGTTCAGCGTGTTGCTTCGGCCGAGTATCAAAGAACAAAGAATACACTTGAGGAAATCAATCTTATTGTTGAAGACCTCGAGAATCGTTTGGTGGCCAAAAATGAAAAAATCACAGAAGCAGATTTTAAGTTGTTATATGGATATATTGACGTACTCACCGATGATTCCCATGATGTAATTGTTCGTCTGTTGAAAAATAAATATAAAGCAACAGATGACGAAGTTGTAACTTTCCGCCGATACGTTACTCGTCGTTTATACAAGTCTTTGGAAAGAGTCCAGAAGCTCAGAGTAGAGTATAACGTTGTCAGCGATGCGATTGTGCTAGATGCTTTGCAGATTTCTACCTTTTTCTCTCAATTTTTGGAACTTCAAGCTACTTTGTATCAAGAAAAAGAAGGGGGCTCTACAGACTTTGCTGCACATCGGGAAGAGTTCAGAGGACTTAAGATTCATCCTACCGGCTTCTTTATAGAGCAAGCGCAGCAAAAGCTAGCTGATCTGGCTACTGAGTACCCGGGCGTTATAGACAATAAATCTCTCTATCAGGATGTAGCAACTTTAACTAAAGATGAGACTGACGAGTTAGGATCTCTTATTATCGATAAGCTGGGCAAGGGTGCAGATCCTACTCTTATTGATCGAATGACGAAGTGGATAGTTGATAATCCAGACGCTCTTGCAAACCTCTTAAAGCTAACCCAGTCGTATGAGGGAAATGAACCTGGGGATGCTGCTGTTCCGGAAGGAGCACTGAAACTTCAAGAGTCATTGAGAGCATTATTAGAAGAAAAAGCCAGGTTAGTAAAAGAAAAGAAAATAGCTCCATCAATCAATGAAAATAAGCCACTAGATGACTACAACTTAAAGGAAGATCGAGTTCGAGAAATACTGTTCATCATTGATCTTGTTTCTTACCCAGAACTCATTCCGCAGTTTACACGTTGGCAGGCAGATGTCATTCAAGAATACACGATATACATTGATGGAGAGCCTGAGCGTCCTTACAAGCAGTTCCTTCAAGACTTTAAGAAAAAATTAGATACCAACTCGCCTATTGATGATGCCGTCGAAACACCTGCTTTAAGAAGAGTGCTTGCCTTTTTACGTAACCAACAGAATATTGTTTCGGTAGTTGAGTACCCAGTTTCCGATCCTGACTCTCAGTTTAATAAGAACCTTCAATCAGCCAAGATAAAGTATCTTGAGACAGAAATTGCACGCGTCCAAGAGTTAATTGAACGACAAGATCAAAAGGCAGGTCGTTCCAAAGCTGAGTCTGCGAAAGACGAGAGTGAGTTAGCGAAACAAGAGGTTACACGGCTAATCTATACCAAACTGAAAGAGCGAAATCCATACATGCCCGACTTTTTGGAGATGTCGGAATACGTCAAAAAACACGGACTTAATGCATTCATGACGGAGTTTATATTGGGTCTTACTAACTATCTGGGAAGCGAAGTCTTTTCAGCTTCCGTTGCTTCTGGTCAACAAGTTTTTGCACTACCGGCGGATGATCTCAAACTATGGCAACTAAAGTTCAACATTCCCAGTCGTGAGATGGATGTAAATAAAACAGTGGACACGTTAATTACAGATTTTCCATGGGCAGAGATTATGTCGGGGGCTTCTCACGAAACAATCCTTGAATGGGTAACGATGTGGAAGTACCGGATTTTGCATATTGAAGCAATGCATAACTACGTCAATGCCATGCGTGAAACTGGGAACTGGCAGAGCGGCGATAACCCAATGGCGATTGTGAAGTTGGTTGGTGATGAAAAACAGGATACTGGAGGTTACTATAACTGGGACTTGGGTCCATTTTACAAACAGGTACATCGAAAAGGTGCTGATGGTGAAGTGGAAACAGAGCTGCACAAACTTTTTGAAAAGGATGGCGGCCGAGAAACGTACTGGCGTATTCCAGATTACGTCAATCACTTTATTGGTGGCATAGAACGGGAAATCCCTGACCTTGTTTTCCTTTCTCGTCGTGATAAATCTACTGAAATTCAACAAGTTCGTGACAAGCTGATTGAGGAGATTCCGGCAGGAATTCGTGTAAAAGATCCTAAGAAACCTGGTGAGTTTAGAGATGGAAGTGTGGTCGATTTAGCTTGGAAGATCGCTACCTGGACCAGTGTATTTACTTTGCGTAACTTTGATTATGACGATGACGGTCTTGACTCTAAGTTGGCTTGGTACATTAACACTGGTGAGTATGCTACCAAAGTAGCACATACCAGAATGAATACGGATTATGAGTGGAGAGACACTGGTTTAGATCAAGTCAGTCGTATCTGGCCTACACGAAGTGACTTTATTCATATGTACGTGGAGCTCTCTCCCGATAAATATGAGAGTTATACGCTTGAACAGGTTATTGAAGAGCGTAATGACATGCGAACCAAAGCCAAAGCGCTCAAAGTGGGGGATCCAAAGAGACAGACGTTGGAAAGAAGAATTACCCAGATTACGAAGTTCATCATTGAGTCCCGTCAGTTTGCTGTAGGTGAGTACGAAGACTTAAGTTCATTGGAACAGATTCAGGATATCAAGAGAAGAATAGCGGCTTTGGAATCGTTAAAGTCTAAGAAAACAAATATCGATCAAGAGGAAATTGATCGTTTGACGGATCTTGTAGATACTTTAGAAGCGGAACAGCCGCTAATTCGTAGTAGCTTAGAAACAGCACATCCGAAAGCGAAGAAGAGTGAGATTGACGAGATGGTTTTGGATGAGCTTAAGAAAATCGCTCAAAACATGGCCGTGAATAGTCGTTACAAAATTATCCGGGTTAAACCGGAACATGCTGCAATGTATGATCCAGCGAATCCGAAAGACATCTCAGAGATGATGTTTATTCGGGTGCCACGTAACTATCTTAAACATGCACGCAGACAGGCAATCAAGAAAAGAAATCCTGATAGGGCACATATGATTGCTTTGTCAGACAGACAGATTGTCGACTCCATGGTAGATCCACAGTATGTCCGTTTCGACACGATGACTGCACAGCACGGTCGGTTTTGGGCAGGAGCAGCGAGTGATGGAAAAGTTTGGATGGAGTTTCTTTCTACCAGAGACACCAAAGCAGTCTTTCCACCGATTCACGAAACTCACTTAGCAAAGAACAACATCCATAAACGAACGGTTAAAAGTGACTTTCCTGAAGATATTAAAGATTTATGGAGAAAGTTCCGTACATTGAGATCTTCTCCAGAGAGTCTCGCTGCAGAAGCCGTGCATATTGATGAAGTTTTCCGCAAAAAAGTGGTTATTACCCACATGACCATTGACGACCTGTCGAAAAAAGAAGGCGGAATGGGATTCTCTAAGATTACGCAAGCCGGTGCTCGTTACTATTCTGACAAAATCAGCACTGGTGCGGGGCCTCGTTTACCTGGCGAAGATGTGCTTCCAGTCAGCGAGCTTTTGCTGAATGTTTTCCGCAAGCCATTTAGAGGAATGGTTGAAGATCCTCATGGTCATGGAGAGGTTGAAGGGACTATCCGAGAACTTCGGAACAGATATCCCGACTCTAAAGATTTACGCGCGGCAAAAACCAAAGCTGTCCCTGAGGGTGTCAGAATTGCCGCTGACTTAATTGGCAGTGTAGATGATGAAGGAAAGCCGTTGCATGCTGCTGGTCAAAGCCAATTCGTGGTAGAGGCATGGTTAATTGCGGTTGGTTTATACCTTGATCAGTATCGGTACAAGTCTGTAGAAGGTGGTCACTCTGTCCACTACATGACGGGAATGTTAGAGACAGTTCGTCATGAGATTGAGACGATCTCTGGAGCTAAGCCGATGGACTTTGCTCACCGAGAGTTGTTTTTAGAAATGTGTGATATGGCTTTGGAGTCTTTCTTAGGACCAGACTTTGGTGGAGACATGGAAGAGCAAAAGAACCTTAGTAAAAAAATTGTTCGTGCATATGCTAGAGACGCTGTAGAACAGATGATGAGAGACCGTGGTTTAGTAGGTACGGTTGAGCAGTTTGTGGTTGATACTCACTACTATGAGCATGACTGGAAGAAAATTGGTGAAGTAGCTGAAGGTGATAAGAAGAACGGACATTAATAGTTCTTGGGCGATCAGCCCGCAATCTCAAAAAAAACACTTGCTTTTTTGAGTCTTTAAATATTTTTAACTCTGAAAAATGAGTTTATTCACCTGTAATTGTTCCGCCGCCCTGACGATAGACAGCGATTCGACCTCGTTGAGTGCTGAGACCATAGTCTTCAGCCGTAAAGGGGTTTCGATACTTAAGATCAATCACTAGTGGTGAAGAACTAGCATTGGTAGGCTCGTTCTCTTGATCGTTTTTACGATAGGTATCTTTAACATGCTTTAGCCAGTCAAGAATAGAAGTCTTATTCATTGTTATTCCCCATCAATTCTCCCTGAAGATGGAGGTACTTGAGTCTTTGGAGGTCCACCCATACGAACCTGTCGGTCTTTGGCTTCGCTTTCGGTCTTACCTAGCTTCACGCGAGGAACTTTGTTACGCATATATTCTTCCATCTGCTGACGACGAACACGTTTATATAGCTCGGCACTTTCACCCACTATGCCACGCCCAATAACATTTGGTTGACCCTTCTCAGCTCGTTCACGGCTTTCTTTAGTGCCACGCCATAGCTTAGAGGCGATGTTACGGCCAGATACGCCATAGTTGTTGGTATTGGTAAAGCCCAGTCCGGGAACTAACTCGCCACCTTTCCAACCTTTTTCTAAGTTGGTAGTGAAGTTATTGGCAAACTGTTCAAAGATTCCACCGGAACCACCGAGTGTTTTCTTAATTGAAGCAGCCAGATCTGGCATGATTAAGATTACACCTAGACCCAACATAATTGAGATAGCGTTACCACTACCTGCACCAGGAATATATGGCGGTAAGAAGCCACCATTGTATGAGCCTTGGAAGAACGTATCTTGCGCTTGTACTTGAGGAACAACCTGTTGAGCAGTTGGTCTCCCACCGTACTGGCCACCAATTAACATGAAGGCTAAGACCAAGATTAATAAGATTCCTGGGAAGACTGCTAAGTTAGCCACCAAGGTTTTAATCCAGGCCTGGAAAGCGTTGTTCCCAGGAAGTGCTCCCAGCATTAATGCCAGTGGAGAAAGGACGATGCTAATAATAATACTGATATAGGTCTTCAAGAGTTCAAAGAACAAACGGAAGATACCAAACAAGGTGGCTAAGGCAAAGACAACCGCAAAGGTAAGTCCACCAATTAAACCTAAAGCATCACCCACGCCTGAAAGTTGGGTGTCAAAGGCTGAACGGATCATGGCACGGACCGATTCTTGGGCGTTTTGAAGGGTTCCGGCACTGGTCAACAAGTATGTTCCAATCTGGAAGATGTTGCGGTCCATCGCAATGTCTTTCAAACTTTGTTCACTTCCAGGGTTACCAAAGGTTGCAGCAGGGAAGAGACCGACGATTAAGTACATAACGATGTACATGGCATCGATCAATAATCCAGCAATCGCGTAGGAAAAAGTGACCGCAATCAGTGAAACAATAATTTTTGGTAAAGCTTGTTGGGCGCTTACCACAGCCTGGCTGCTAATCTTCTGTCGGAACATAATCATGAAACCGATGACTAAGAACATGATTACGTAGAACAAGTAGGCGACGTTACGAAAAGCTTTCCAGGTATCAAGAACTGGGTCCAAAGAAGAGAAGCCTAGCCCTTGAGCATATGCTGGCTGAGCAATGTTCAAACCTGCAGAGTTCATTACATCAGCAATGTAGGTTTGAGTATCTGCTGGAGGAGTATAGAGATATGTAAAAGCGTTGATAATTGATCGGCTTGCGGATGGTCCACCAGATGAGTCTCCACAATCGTCATCAGTTAACTGACAAGGACCGAGAACTGTGGCTGCAACTTTGACGATTTCGTTGGTGACACCACCGATACTCGTATTTCCGCTTTTGTAGTTTTCATTAACTTGGGTTTGTTGCTGAGTAGCAGTAAGACCGCGGTCTTGAGCTAAAGCTGGTTGGACAGAGACTGCAAAGAGGAAAAATGCCAAGAAAAAAGCAGCCAGTTTCTTCATAACCGCTATTGTATCCCACCTCAAGAGATCCCGCAAATAGAAGTTCTTGAGAAAAAAAGGCTGTAGCTACATATTAAACGCCACTTGCGTGACCCGTTCATTCTCTGTTATACCTGATCAAATACCTGCCCGTCTGTTATCACTAAGAGAAAGAAGCGGACATATGATGACAGCGGAATCTCTGTCTACCATTTCTACCTTACTGTCGAGCGCTCAGACAGTTTGTATCTTTTTTCCTGCAAAGGCCAGTGCCGATACTATTTTGAGTGCGGTCAGTTTTGGCAAAGGCTTACAAGCATTAGGAAAGAATGTTACGGTTTCCAGTCCAGGTCCAGTTGCAGAGAGACTGCAGCAGTTTTCAGGAGTAGGTGAAGTCAGTAAAGAACTTGGAAATAAAAACCTTGATGTGTCTTTTCCTTATAGCGAAGAGCAAGTGGACAAAGTCAGTTATCACATTGATGAGGAAACAAAAACTTTTCACTTAGTGGTTCAGCCTCGTCGAGGTGCTAAGCCACTCGATTCCTCTTTAGTGACCTATACCTTAAGCGGAGCAGACGCTGATCTGATCTTTACCTTTGGCGTTGATCGCTTGGAGGATCTAGACCAACTGTACATCGGTTACGAACAGTTGTTTGAACAGACCAGCATTGTTAGTGTTCACACCTTCGATACACCTTTTGGCACGGTCAAAGTCAATACTTCGGGAGCCGCATCCTATGCGGAGGTTGTGGCCTATCTGTTACAAGAACTGGGAGTAGAGCTTGGCGAAGAGGTCTCTACAACGTTACTGGCGGCGATTGAGTCAGCGACGCAAACATTTAAGTCACTCGCTGTGACGGCCCAAACCTTTGAGATCGCCGGGAAGTTATTAGTGATGGGTGCGCGCCGCGTTCGTATTCAAGAAGAACATGCGCCTAGGCAAGCTTCTTCCCAAGATGGGATGACCAAGAAGTTCATTCCAGTAACGCCTAAAGAAGCACCAATCACTGAAAAAACTAAAGTGAAACACAAACCTGACCAAGTTCCGCGTAATCCAGGTGTTCGCCTAGTGTAAGTAAAAAATTAATTTTGGGTGGGGCTTGGAGCAGGTGTTGTTCCAGAGCCATTACAACTTTCCAACGGATACTTACCATTGCTCAAGATACCCATAATTTTAACCAAGTTGTTGTTGCGGGAACCATTGCGGTAGCCATACAGAGTAAGTGCTGCGTCATCGGATTGCTCTTCTGGTCTAGTACGTGCGGCATAATTTTGGAAAAAGCCCGTCAAACATTGCAGCTTACTTTCGATGCTGCCGTCGGAAATGATCTGACCGCCCTGGCCACTTCCACCTATACCACAACCAAAGTGAGGACCAACATAGCCAGGCTTAGAGCTGATTAAGCCACCTGTCTCATTCATCGCAATTGACATTACGAGATATGGATTAAGTGTCTTACCATTGATTGAGGTGTTGAGCACTTGATCCAAGATGTAGTCGATACAAGGCTGACCATTATTACAGTGGTTTTGGAAGAGATGTTGAATCTCAGGTCGATCACCCACACTGTAGTATCTTGCCCATCCCGCAAAGCTTGGACTTTGCAGTTGTTGACCTGGTAAATTGGCGCGGATCTCAGCCGCTGCTGTCTGTGCCTCAGCCGCATCCATATAAACTGCCACACATTGATTGCTGGCGTTATTAGAGGGAGGTACATTTCCTGGGTTAGTTGCAGCGTCTTCTGGTTTGACTGGAGTACAACGACCGAGTAGCCACTGCTCAGTTGCATATGACCCTGTACAGCCTAAAGTAAAGAGGCGAGTTGGGTTATCCAAGGTAGTGGAAACCAAAGTGTAAAGACGAGTTGGAATGTTCGCAATGCTTCCAGCAACTTGCCACATCAATGGGCTATCCAGAGTCTTACCCTGATTCGGTGGTTCATCATCTTTCTTACGTTGTAGCTCTGCAGTGACTGGTTTGCGGTTTAATGGAGGCGCAGTTTCGCCAGGAATGACTGGCGGCGGAGTGGTTCCTGGTGTGGCATCATCATAGTAACTAATCGCAATCGAGCTAGAGAAGTTGTCTAATCCGGTGGTTTTCATAACTGAGTTGAAGTTCTCGTTCTTCAGGAAGATCTCTTGTTGTTCTTCGGTTAACAACGACAACATTGCGTTTTGGGCATATAAAAGAGTGTAGTTATGTGGAGACACGAAGAAGACTTGTGTATGCCCGAAATCACCACCTTTTAGGCCTTGAGCTCCCGGGGGGGGATTCATGTCAGTGACGTTAGCTTCTACCTCGGCAAAGCCCTCGAGTTTCTTTTCGTAAAAACCTTGGTTAACTGCTTCGAGCTTTGAGCCTATTGTTTGAGCTTCTTCTGCGACACGATACTTCGGATCAACGGGATCTTCAGTGAGGACTGAATTCCCATAGAGATTTTTTTCGTACAACGCTCCCTGAGAACCACTGGTATCACATTTGGAGGCAGGGAGCCAGGAACGGGCAGGACTAAATTGACGAGTGACGCTAGCACCACCTTCGCCTTCACCTGGTGTTACAGGTACAACATTACTTGCATTGATAAATGCGATCAGTGCTCGAGCCATGTAATCACATGCGTCTTCAGTATAGGTACCTTTTTGGAAACGACACTTAATTGGGTACCCACCCATACCAATGATGTCACCAGGCTGCACCGCGCCACGATCAGGAGGAACAATTACTTTGCTACGAATAGCATTGCGATCATTTTCTTCTTCTTGGCGGTACATTTCTTGAATTTCCGGTGTGGTCAGGACGTCGGCCAAGAAACGGAGTGGATCTCGGTAAGATGAACCGGGACGAGTCGGATTACTGGCATTTGCCATATTGTCTTTATGCATGAAGTCAGAACCAAAAGTGGGAACTTTGACTTCCATATAGTCAACTTGCCAGAACTTTGATTTGTCGTTTCCCTGAGACAAGAACTCTGGATTTAAGATTTCACCAGGATCTTTACCTACAAAACTAGCTACGACGATAAATGCTGGCCGGTAAGCAACTTCCATAGCGGGATCAATACTTAAAATTTGATCACGCAGTGCAGTCGCCTCAGTATTATTAGCACTTGGGTTCATGAGTGACTCACACTTCGACTCACCATTCGGCGCACGCATCTTGGTTAACATGTCGGTATATCGCAAGCTGGTATTGGGCAAAAATTGGTTGATTGCACAAGGCTCGTTCTCGGTGCCCTCAATTCGATTAAAAGGCAAACAGAGCTCTTCCACGGCAGTTAGCTTGTCATACACAAGTTGACACTGCTGCTCGAGAGTACTGAGCTTATACAGCGGAGATTGATACATTGTTAAGTTTTCGGCGTTGGCTGGGTTCAGACCATTGAACTGGATATTAGAACTTTGTGCAGACAACGGCAGCTCATCAACTTTGGCGGTTAGGTATGCCTCAATGGATTCCTGACGATCTTTATCTTTTAGTCCGTTCATGGTGTTATATCGAGCTTCAACTGCATTTTGATTTCGGAAGAGACCAAAGAGTGAACCGCTAGCAGCAAAGCGCAAGTCACCAGTAGTGTTCCAGTTGTAGCAGCCTTTATCTGTGAGAGCGCACAGCTCTCGGTCGAGGAAACTCAAGATATAGTCAGCCTCAGGCACACAGCTCACGGAGTACTCATCCAGAAAGTTGTTTAAAACCTTGGTGGGAGTTTCTTTACACTGACGTTGAAGGTTGTACTCAAAGTAGGTCGTCAGATTTTCACGGCTGCCACCAGCTTGTAAGTTACAAAGATCTTTGCCATCCCAGTTAATGGGTTTGTTTTCTTCGACTGTCAGGTCCAGTAACTGGTAAAACGCACAGATACCTTTTCCTTTGCAGTACATGTTAACTTCACCAGCACCTGCGCCCTCGGTATTCTGCATCGCAATCATCTCAAAAGGAACCCCGTTACAGACAGCATTTCCGTGATAAATTAGGCGATTTTTATTTCCAACTGGAATGCCAGTTTGGCCGCTAACGTTACAAGAAGTTAAAGAGCCATCAGAAATGAGTGGGTCTGTGCCAGGGTCGTTGATATTGATGCCACTATCACTAACTTTTTTGAAGGTGCCTAAAACACTGACGTTCTGGTGTTCTGGGCCGCCACAAGTTGCAGAGCTGGCGTACTGACTGTTACCTAGATTGCCATTTGCGTCGTATACACGATAGAACGCTTCTTGAGTTGTTCCGTCACAAGTGAAGAAACCACCTGCCGGACCACCGCCCCAGATAGTATCTTGTACTAAACTCACGCTGCCATCAGGATTTCGGCGGTAGATGAAGTGAATATCATTTGATTTTTGCTTAATGTATGTGCCTGTCGAGTCTTTTTTGATAACTTCAACTTCATTGGTCACATTTCCGATATACGAGTCGCTTAAGGTTATGGAGCTACCATTAACAACTCCACAACTTGAACCTACGCCACCACAATCTGGAGCAACAAAGTCGGCGATATTAGAAACACTACAGTTGGGGAAGATGCCCTCTTCAGATGGAGGTTCTGGAATCTCCGCACAACTGGCATAAACAGGAGTAGAGGTTGGTTGCTGAGGAATCGTGCCTTGAGCAAGTTGCGCGACAACACGGATACTATTTGGATCGACGTTTCTATTGGCAGCGATAGGAGCGGCAATTGGAATGGTCGGAGGCTGGATGGCTAAAGGCTTTGGTAATAAAAAGTTGATCACCTTCGCCACCACTAAGGTCAGTAAGACACAGAACAAGAGAATCGGAACTAGAGATCTTTTCCGGGTTGAGGCCATGGTTGAAATTATAACGCAACTCTGCCGAAATCACTGCTCAGCTGGCTAAGGAATATCGGCATTAATTCCGGGTGCCGGAATTCTAAAGTTCATAATACTTTGCACGCCGGTGAAGTCAGAAATGATGTTCAAAATAAAGAAGGCACTGAGCGCCAGAATAAGTCCGCCAATAGCATAAGTCATTGTTTTTTGACCCTCATCGATCCCTTTAGCATTGCCACCAGAGAGCAAGTACTTAAAGGCTCCAATAATCATCATCACAAAACCTGCCAAGCCAACTCCAGCTACCCCAACTTGTAGAACATTACCAATCAAACATTGAAAACCTTGGATCGTAGCTACACCTGTAGCAGTGCGATCATCTGTACACACTCCACCCCAAGGGCTAGTTTGCGCAGCAACGGGTTGGGCAAAGATGAGTGCAGCGGTTGTGAAAGAGAGCAGGAAAGTGAGTATTGAGAGGGGTCGAGATTTCATGACAGTCAAATTATATCAAAAACCCCCGCATTAGCGGGGGTTCTGTTTTCATTTACTAAAAATGCTTTAGCGGGTTTCGTTAATATCACCCACTTCTTGTAAAGCACCTTCTAAACCACTCAAGCCTAAGAATCCTAAGGCCAAGTTTAGGATAGCCCAAGATGCGGCTAAGATAATTAAACCAACGATAGCAGCCGTAATTTTGTTACGTGCAGCTTCAGTTTTACCTTTTTCACCGCCTGAGGTAATGTACTCGATACCACCCAGCACTAAGAAACCGAAGACGAGTAAAGCACCAACTGCTAAAACTACACGAAGCACGAAACTAATTAAGTTACCAATATTGGTAGCATAACCAGTTGGAACGGCTACATCGTATTGAGCCTTTACAGTTGAGACAACTGCGGTAGAAAGATACATACCCACAGCGCTTCCTGTAGCGGCGAGTGCTTTCAGGTGTTTTTTCATGTGACTCCTTTTGTTACTGTTTAGTATCGTTGAGATACTGTTTAAATTATATGTTTTCTTCGAGATCCCGTCAAGGATTCTTCTCTTTTTTACTTTAGCACACTCACGGTTTATTCCGCTATCTCCAGCTTAAAACTGAGTAGGCTGGAATCTTCCTGGTACTACTCGAGGTGCAGGAGTAGAACTTGGCTGACCAACGAAGTTCAAAATGCGAATACCCAAAATCTGTTGAATAAACATGAAAATGGCTAAAACCACAGCGAGCATAACCAAACCCATAACGGCTCCGGTCATCTTGTTACGTGCAGATTCAACCTTGCCTTTTTCACCACCAGAGTTAATCCAGTCGAACGCACCCCAGAGCAGGAAGATGAGTACTGCAAGTGCAGCGAGAGCCATCAGTGCGGTCAAAATGCTACTTAAAAATCGCTCAAAACCACCTTCACCCGCGCTAACAAAAGGAAGCTGTTGTTCAACTGCTTCACCACGAAGATCGAGTGTAACTTGAAGGAAAGAAGGAAGCATCATCATATAAATGTACCTGGATTTACTGGTGCTTGTGTAGGCGTAGGAATTGTCGGTGATAAGACATCAAAGCCAAATAAACCACCTAAGAACTCAAGCAGGACAAAAAGTGCAGACAAGACGATAAATCCAGCAATCGCACCAGTCATTTTATTTCTGGCAGAGCTGATTTTACTGGCTTCACCATTGGCCGTAATCCACTCAAAGGCAGCCAAGATGAAGTAGATGATTACCATTAAGCCACCGACAAAAATCAAGGCTCGCCAGATGAAAACTAAGTAGAAAGCCGCACTGGCACCAGTGCGAGCTTCACCGTAGTTAGAAAGATTGTCTGGAATAGCTTCGTTTTGAAGAGGAGGTACCTGAGCAGAAACAGGTAATGCAGTTGCCAAAAATACTCCCGTAAAGAGGAGGATGAAGGCGGTGATGAGTGCGACGTATTTCTTCATAAGTATTTAGATTGGTTGTGGAACCAGTTCTAAGAGTTGTTGACCTGGGTTCAAGAGATCGAGCCCGAGGACGGTACTGATCAAACCAATAATAGAGTAGGCAGCAATGACAATCACTAAGCCAATTACTCCCTGAGTAATCATGTCTCGTGCTTCAGAAATCTTCTTTTGATCACCACCAGCAGAGATCCAGGCAAGTGCTCCACGGATGAATTGGTAGAGGAACATGATGCCAGCAAAAACAGTTAAGAAGGTAAAGATATACGAAATCAAGTTTGAGCCAGTAGTGAAAACTCCTTCAGCAGAATCAAGATTAGAGGGAACAAAGGTAGTGTTCTCTCCGCCTGGTGGAGTAAAGCCGCCGCCGAGATTTGCTTGTGCGAGAAGGGTTGGCAACATCATATAACTTGAGGTGTACTTGGTCCTGTAATTGTTGGGTTAAGAATAAAGTCAGCTTTTCCAAAGAGTAAGAGACTGATAATGGCGATGATAGTGTACGAGGCCACAATAATTAACAAACCAATGACACTGTATGTCAGTTGATTTCTCACTTCTTCATTTACTTTGGCATTGCCATCAGAACTAATGTACTTATACCCAGCCAAAATGAAGTTGACGAAGACAATGATGCCCGCAACGATAGTTGCGATGCGAATGAGAGTGGACATGAACACAATAATACCGATACCGTCCTCACCCAGAGGGGCATTGTACTCAGCAACTCCTGGAGGAGCCTCAACTTCACCAAAGACTTGGGCTAAAGCGACAGTAGGCGTGGCAACAAAAAAGGTCACTAAGAGGAGAAGTGCTAGCGAAACGCGTTTTCGTATATTCATGTAATGACTAGATAGATATTTTACTTCGGTTCCTAAAACTTGCAATCTAGGAGAGAGTTCCGCTTTTAGATCGGAATATCAGCCCCTGTCACCACCTTAATAATCTGTACGATCCAGTATGCCGCAAACATTACAAAAAAACCAATCAATGCACCTTGAAGCACTTCTTTAGCTTTCTCAATCCCTTTGGTACCACCTGTAATAAATAAGTAACCAGCGTAAACCACTAAAAGAAAGAGAATAATTCCGGCGACGACGAATACATTTCGTACAATTAAGTTCACCAAGAAAGCTGGGTCAGTGTAAACATCACGCACAGTCTGCGTTTCATTAAGTGCGTAGCACTCGCCAAGATCCAGGTTTGGTCGGGTAATGTCACATGGCATAATGATATTATACGTCAAGATTGCTCCAAGAACATGAAACGTTTTTTACCCGATAAGCAACTCCTCATTGACCTCAAGTACGGTCGGCCTGAAGCCGTACAAGCTTGGTACCAGGAGTATGCTGCTCCTTTACGGACATATATTCAGCGAAAAGTGCAGAGTGACCACGATGCTGATGAGATTGTGCAAGATACTTTCATGGAGTGTATGAAGCATCTGCCACTTTTTCGGGGTGAATCAAGTATTTGGACGTGGATGTTAAACGTAGCTCGACATGAAGTAGCAGATTACTATCGCCGCCTTTACGCTAAAAAAGTTATTCAAACGCTACCTGTCAGTGAGAATCAGGAACTTCCTGAACTAGAAAACTCCTATGAAATCTCCCAAAAAGTAAAGTCGGTGCTACGCAAGATGTCAGCTACTTCTCGAGAGCTTTTACAACGAAAGTATATTGATAAACAAAAGATCAAGTTTATCTCACAGGAGCTAGGGAAATCTGATAAGTCAATTGAGTCATTACTCTTTAGAGCTCGGCTTGAGTTTCGAGAGCTATATGCCTTAGAGGGAGAGTAACTTACTGCACTAGTATGTCACGTGACACTTCTGAGAGTCAGTTCCTCAAACAGCTTCAAGAGCAAGCAGCGCTGCAAGCGCATTTAAGTACGACTCGCTTCTTACCTAAACATGCCGATTGGTTAACTACCTTTATTGGTAATCATCCTTGGCAGACACTGGTACTACTTTCGACAGTTACCACCATTATTATGGTTTTAGTTCATCAAATATGAGTATCTCACTCCGTAGTCACTCTTGGTTTTTTTCTGCCGTGTATGCCGTGCTACGAATTACGGCGGGAATGATTGTGCATCCTTATCAAACCTTGCAGTCGGTAGTGCAAGAAAAGATTTTTCTTTGGCTGACAGTTCTACCTTCAGGGATCTTATTTCTTCTAATGCTCTCATGGAGATGGTGGATTCTACCGAACCTAGAGGTTTGGTTTGATTGTTATCCGTACTATCCTTTGATTTGTCGGTCTATTAATATTCTCGCGACCTGGATTAGTTTTTTCTGTTTATATTGGCAGATACTGGTGGGCTACCTGACTATTCGCTTCCTGCTAGCCTTTCGCAAGTAGTTTACTCAAGTTTTCTCTTTTTTTTACCTCAAAAGTGCGTGATTTTAGTGCAGATTTGCGACTAGTACTCACAGATGGGTGAAAGATTACTGAACTTATCAGCGTGGCGAAATAAAGATCAACTCTTACGTTTCTCAGGGTCACGCTGTGGGATCTGTGGCAAGGTGAGTTTTACTGATAGACCTTGTTATCACTCAATTGAAGCTCATGACAACTCGCAGTCTCAGTCAGATGAAAAGCAAGATCAGAGTAGTGATGGTAATGAAAGAGATGAAGATGACAACAGACATGCCGCTTGACCAAGTTATCTTGGTTGACCAAAACGACCAGCCCATCGGCAAAATGGATAAAGTTGAAGCACATCGCGGCGATGCGCAGCGACATCGTGCTATTTCTGTCTTCTTGTTCAACGCAAAAGGAGAGTTACTCATTCAACAACGCAGTCAACAAAAAATTGTGGGCGCCGGACAGTGGGTGAATACCTGCTGCGGAAATGTTCGACCAGGTGAGTCATACCAGGATTGTGCCTATCGACGTCTACTCGAAGAGTTGGGAATTAAGAACGTAACTTTACGAGAGCTACACAAGTTTGAGTACCACACGAAGTGCAATGACGAGTTTAGCGAGTGGGAGATAGATACCATTTTTGTGGGTGACTACGATGAAGAAGTTCATCCCAATCCAGAAGAAGTTTCTGCAGTAGCTTGGAAAGATGTATCTACACTGTTAGTTGAAGTTAATGCTGATCAACAGAACGCACTTACTCATCGAACGTATGCTCCTTGGTTACCTCTTTTAATTGAACAACGGCCAGTACTTGAACTTCTGACAGAGAAGAAAAACAAACATATATAGAAAGTTGGTCGGGAAAGGATTTTATGGTAGAGAAATCAGCGTATGGAGTACCTTACACGGTCACTGTCGATGATGTAAGAGCGAAGGTAGAAGCGGGAGAGCTGACTACCTTAACCAGGATGGTTGAGTCGTCAGTAACAGGAAGCGTTATGTTTGATTCAGCGGCACTGAACATGGCTTTAGATGCACTTAATGAAACTGAGGATATAGCTGAGTAAGTGAAGTATGCAGTTTGTAGGTGAGGCTTCTGCCAAGATGATCCTTTCAGGGGAGCATAGCGTCGTCTATGGATACCCCGCTTTGGCGATGGTTGCTGATCTAAAAACAGAAGTTATCGTCACCGATAAGCCAACAGAGTATGAACAAAACTCACTGATGGCTGAAGTTTGGAAGATTTTTTACCGTCACTATGCAGATATTCCTCATCAAGCATACCTGCAACAGATCACGTCGACTATTCCTATCGGCTGTGGTTTGGGTTCGTCAGCAGCCTTAGCATGTGCCTCTTTCAGAGCGCTAGCAAAGTTTCATAAAATACACCTTTCGGATAGCGAGCTTATTAACTTGGTCCAAGAAAGTGAAAAAGTCGCACATGGGAATCCCAGTGGAGTAGATGCAACTACTATTTCACTCGATGCAACTGTAGTTTTCAGAAAAGATATGCAGACAGGACAGTACACGCACGAAGTTATTACAAACTCAGTCTTAAAAGAGACTCCCTTCTTACTTATACAGAGTGGAAGTCCGACAGAAACAACCAAAGATATGGTGACGCTGGTACGCGAAACGAATCAAAGTGCGTCAGACACAGTGGACAGTGTTTTGCAACGTATGGGCGAGCTTACCCAAACTGTAATTGATGAAGTAAAGCGAGGCGTATTTGTGCCCCAAAGGCTGACAGAAAACGAGCGATTATTGGAAGAGTTGGGTGTCGTAGGTGAGCAAGCCAAACAGATGATTCATAGCATTGAAGCGGCGGGCGGATTTGCCAAGATAACCGGTGCGGGTGGTTGTACATCTGGATCCGGAATACTCTTGGTGTATCATTCACAACCTGAAGTCATCACAAACTTAGCAATTGAAAAACAATGGAAAGTCTATAGATAAGGAAACTGTGAAAGAAGTCACTGCCTCAGCCCCTGGAAAGTTAATGCTCTTTGGTGATCATGCCGTAGTGTATGGCCATCCTTGTATCGTCACAGCGGTAGATCAAAGAATTACTGCCACAGTCAGAAAGAATGGTGTTGATATTTTTCACCTCGATGCTCCTGATATGGGGTTAAGTGCTTACTCTCGCACTTTGGCAGACTTGGGGAAAAAAGGAACTCCAAAAGCAGTCTGTTTTATCGAGCACTTGTATAAGCGTTTTTTGGAGAAACATCCTCAGCAAGAGGGAATTGTTGTGACAACACGTAGTGACTTCTCTTCGCAATTTGGATTTGGTTCTAGCAGTGCTGTGACGGTGGCTTTCGCTAAAGCATTAACTACACTCTATGGTGTGGAGCTGACAAATCACGAGCTCTTCACTCTCTGTTACCAGGCCGTAATCGATGTCCAAGGAATTGGTTCAGGGTTCGATATTGCAGCCGCAATTTGGGGCGGAACACTGTATTACGTTGCTCCGGCTAAGACGGTAAATCCACTGGGCGGCGAGCGATTTGAACTGCCTTTAGCAGTTGGATACACGGGTATTAAAGCCGACACACCTACTTTAGTGCGGATGGTAGAGACGCAGTATCAAGCAGAACCAGAACGCGTAGGGAGTATCTTTGCAGATATTCATCAAATTGTTGATGATGCTCAACAAGCTATCGTGGCTCAGGATTGGCAAAAAGTTGGTCAGTTAATGACCAAAAATCAAGAACTTTTACAGCAGTTAAACGTTAGTGGAGTGCAGTTGGATGAGCTCATCCAAGCGAGTGTAGATAGTGGCTCTTATGGAGCAAAGCTCTCAGGCGCGGGTGGCGGAGATTGTATGATTGCCGTTGCCGAACCTGACCGACAAAAGATCGAGTCCGCGCTCGAGGCTGCTGGTGGCCAAGTGATGCATGTTAAACTTCACGCAGAAGGAGTTCGGATAGAAAGCTAAGATCATGCAGAAAGCCACCGCCCAAGCGTCTTCTGATGTAGCACTTGTGAAGTATTGGGGAAAGAAAGATGAAGTATTACGACTACCTGAGAATGGTAGTCTTTCCATGTTGTTGCAAGGTTTGGATACTATTACCACCGTAGATTTTTCTCCAGATCATCATAATACTGTTGAGATTGATGGACAGCTTGATGAAGAAGAGGCTCAGCGAGCACTCAAACACCTTCAACGTATCAAAGCTTTAGCAATCAAGAAAGCTGTCATTTCTGTTCAGCAAGCTGAGCAGTTGAACGTTAAGGTTGTCTCTCGTAACACTTTTCCTAAAGGGACAGGACTTTCTAGTTCTGGCTCAGGGTTTGCTGCCCTGACTTTGGCGGCACTGGCAGCGTTAGGGTTGGAACTATCGGAAAAAGAACGAAGCATTCTCGCTCGACAGGGTTCCGGCACGGCCTGTCGGTGTATGTGTTCTGGTTTTGTAGAGTGGAAAGATGGACAGACTTCGGATGAGTCGTATTCAGAGAGTATATATCCACCTGAGTATTGGGATATCTGTGACGTGATTGCCGTTGTTGATCAAGGAAAGAAAAAAATCTCGTCTACTGAGGGACATCAATCGGCGCAATCAAGTCCTTTTTATGCGGCTCGGTTACAGCACATGGCTCAAAAAATGAGTGATGTGAAAACAGCTTTAAAAGAGAAAAACTTTACAGCTTTAGGAAACTTAGTAGAAGCTGAAGCTCTGGAGTTTCATGCAATTCTGTTGACCAGTACTCCTTCATTAATTGCGTGGTATCCAGGAACCATTGAAGTGATGCATGCAGTTCGCCAAATGAGAGCGGAAAAAATTGAGGCATACTTTACGATCAATACTGGTTTTAACGTCCATGTCTTGACGTTACCTCAGTACAAAGAAGTTGTAGAAGAGAGACTGCGACAGCTTCCACTTGTGCAACAGGTGTTACACGCTACAGCTGGTTCCGCGCCACGAATAGTAGAAGACCATCTTTTTTAAGAAAGATATCTATGACTGAACAATCACACGTTCCTCAACACATTGCCTTAATTATGGATGGAAATCGTCGTTGGGCGCGCAAGAACAAGCTAGCAGCTTTACAGGGTCATGAGTATGTTTCTAATAAGATGATTGAGCCGCTAGCGGAACGATGCATCGAACGTGGTGTAAAGTATCTGACGTTGTGGGCATTCAGTACAGAAAACTGGAACAGAGAGAAGAACGAAGTTGAAGGATTGATGCAGATTTTTCGCACTGGCTTAGTTAAGAATGGAGAGCGACTTCATAAGTTAGGTATTCGACTGCGGGTCATTGGTGACATGTCATCTTTTCCTAAAGACATCCAAGACGGAGTTGATCACTGGCAGCAAGAAACTGCCAAGAACACTCGACTAACTATTACCTTTGCCCTGAACTATGGTGGCCGCGACGAGATCTTGCGAGCCATTCAAAAAATGGCTCAAGATTATAGTAGTGAACAGTTGAGAGCGACTAAGTTGTCCCCGGAAGAGTTTTCAAAGTACTTAGATACAACTGATATGCCTGACCCGGACCTGATTATTCGCCCTGGTGGCGAGTTCCGACTTTCTGGGTATCTACCTTGGCAAGGCGTGTACGCCGAGCTGTACTTTACCGACATATTAATGCCCGACTTTACAGCTGATGAACTAGACAAAGCTCTTGCCGAGTTTGAACGTCGCACCCGCAACTTTGGGAAGTAAGGTCGGTAAGTAGTACTACTAAACTGTAGAAAAACTATCCTAAAAAGCTAACGCCAAAGACTGCCTCTACCAACTGCGCAATCCAGTATGTTGCGAAGAGAAGTAAGAAGCCAATGACGGCAGTAGTTACACGTTGGCGGCCAGCATCTTTTTTACCAGCGACGCTACTAGTCATCATCTCGAATCCACCCCAAACAATCATCACAAACAAAATTAAACCAGCAGCGGGGAAGATATAACGGAGTAACTCAGTAATAATTCCACCTGGGGTACTCAACTGAGTTGCTTTCGTTGACTCCATCACCAGTGGGTTGAACTCATCAAAGTTTTGAGCGAGTAGCATAAGGAGTCCTTAGTTACCTGTAGATTCTTGAGCTTGTGGTGTTTGCCCAAACCCAGGAAGTTGCAGGATAGTGACACCAATGAATTGTAGCAAAGTTACAGAGAAGATGATAAAGATTAAACCTAAAACCGCAGAGGTAATCAGCTCTTTGGCTTCACTGGCTCGTTTAGGTTCCCCTTGGGAAGTGGAGAACATGAATGCTCCAGCTAAGATCATTAACAAAGCCAAGCCACCCGCAATTCCCAAACCGATTCTCACTAAACGGGTGATGATACTTTCACTATCAGCTCCAATACAACCAACCGCAGTATAAATTCCTGGTTTGAAGTTACGACGGAAGTAATAAAGACTGGGATTTGTTTGTCCTGGTGTGCCGATCTCTCCTTGGCAAGCACCAGTGGCGGGATCAACAGCATTTGTGCCATACGTACATAGACAACACTTGGCTTTTTCACTCCGTTGACTTTGTGCACGTCGCATTAAATCTGCCCGCATGGCAGCGGCGGCTTGTGGATCTTGAATTTGGGCTACTTGTGCTTCGATATCGGGTTGAGCCATGACTGGAATTTGACGACACAGACTAAATGGAGTGATGCTATCGTTAGGGGCAAGGCCTTGTCGCTCCGAAGCATCGTCTAGAACTTGGTCTCGATCTTCATAGTCAACTTGATTGTCAGGATCAGTTCGATCTACTTGCAGCGAGCTAATACATTGGGGGAAAACAGCACAGTTACGAATGTCAAAGTTGTCAGTAATAGTCCTGCAGCCTAAGTTACTCGCATCAGAGATCACCACTGTATAGGTGCCATCACCAAAATTAGCCCCATAAGTAGACCCACCCTCGTACTGGTTCTGGGCGGCATCATACTGTAAAGGTATTGCCCAGCCACCACCGAGGTCAAAGGCACCTTGGCCTTTAATCATCGCTATATAGGAACGACTACGATCCATGTTCCTGTCAGAAACGCTGACACCGACGTGGACATTTTGATTGGTATAAGAGGCGGAAGTGCCTGGATTATTACAACTGAATTGGCCAACCTCACCGGTGCGAATGATGGCAGTTCCTTCTTGAACACAAAGACGCTCACCCCATCCATCACCTGCCCAAGGAGCAACTTCCCACTGAATATCTGCGGTGCTCCCTGAATAAGGAGTGAATGGTGCAGCGATATACTGTTGTCCTGTGGAGTCAGTGTAAATTCGAACATCGTTTAGATATGTGCTGGAAAGAGCATTACTTTGACAAGCACCGCTGCCCAATCCCGTTCCTTGTGTATTCCTCCAACACCAGTGGATACCTGGACTTCGCAGTGCATTTGCACCACTAGCTTCTTGAGGAGTAATTGGGTAGGCAACGTAGGGGTTAGTAGCAGAGCCTGCGGGTAGTATCTGACCATTGACTGGTCGGAGAAGAGATGAACCTTCAGCGCCTTCGAAAATAACTGGGGTACACCCAATCGCTTCCGCGCTTTTCGTAGCCACAAGGAAGAAAACGGCGCTTGTGAGGAGAGCGACCAGTAACTTTTTCATTGATTCGAAGATGTCTAAAACTATATTGATTATATCACTGGGGTCTCGGTATAAAAATAGAAGAGTTTTAAATAGATAGAAACCGTAAGAAACAAAAAAACGCCAGGGTTCACCTGGCGTTTTGTGAGATAACGAGTGAAGGGAAAAGAACTAATCACTAGGTCTTTTTTTAAAATCCAACCTATGTTCTACTTTACTTTTTCTTGATTAGCCGATAGTCTCGACCCATGGTTGTACTGCCCAAACTCCTGCGGCGTCTTTCGGTGACGGCAAAAATCTCTCTTTGCTTAACGTTATGTATCATTTTCTCTGGTCTAGTGGGTGGTATATACGTTTCTCACTACCAAGTGCATGCGATGGACCCGATCGAAGAGTTAGAGAAAGAAAAAAATGAGTTGTCTAAACTTCTTCAACTTTCAGCAGACGCTACCACGCCTTTAGAGAAAGAAGTTCAATCCCTAGATAGTCGAATTAAGAAAGCGCTCAGTGGAATTACCGCTGCCAAGAAACAAGCCGAAGATGTGGCGACTTCTATCCAAGAGCGAGAGCTGCGTTTGGCTACGCAGTACCAAATTTTTACTCAACGGGTGGCTACTCGATACAAACGAACCGCATTTGAGTCTCCATTTTTAATCTTTCTCAACAATACTGATGCTTCTCTCTTAACGAGAGATCTTACCTACCGGCAGTCTGTAGAAGAGCAAGACAATCGGATCATTCGTCAGTTTGGAAATGAAATTCGTGACCTCGAAGCCCAAAAGAAAACTTTAGAAGAAACGCAAGTGAAGTTGGCATCTTTACAAAAAGAGCTAGACGCCCAAGCCGACTTTTTCCGTAAAGAAATTCAAGGTGCCAAAGCGTACCAGTCACAGTTATCCAGTCAAATTGCGGCCTTAAGCGCCAAACAACAGGAGATCTTAAATGCCCGGTCAGGAGGCTTTACTGCTTCTATCGGTAATAGTGAGTTGGCAGACGACTATAACGCTTCAATTAAAGGCTTCCGTGAAGCAGCCCCCTCGGGCAGCTTCGCCGTCTTTTCGTTCGGCGCGCACACTCACCGCAAAGGGATGAGTCAGTATGGGGCGCGAGGGAGAGCGCAGTCTGGCCAAGATTACAAGCAGATTCTCAAGGCATATTATGGAAAAGAGCCAGTTTCTAAGGATACTGGCGGCAGTATTCAGGTAGCTGGACACGGTTCAATGGACTTTGAGTCAAAGTACCTGTACGGTATTGCCGAAATGCCAGCTAGCTGGAACAGTGAAGCGCTCAAGGCTCAAGCTGTGGCTGCTAGAACATATGCCTATCGTTATAAAGAGCAGGGAAGAGAGATCTGTACTACTGAAGCGTGTCAGGTTTTCAATAAGTCAAAGTCAGACAATCCTCCAGAGTCTTGGAAGAAAGCAGTTGAAGACACCAAGGGTATGGTTCTAGAAGATGTAGTGACCTTCTACGCTTCTACTCATGGTGGGTATGCCACGCCGATTGGGTGGGATACTACCGATGGCTCAGGTGGTGGTGACTTTGTTGATAAGTCCTATGACAAGATTGGTGGCTCACCTTGGTTATATAAAGCCTGGTACACCAAAGGATATAGTGCTTCCTCTGATAAGTGTGGCCAGTCCAACCCTTGGCTGACAGGTGAAGACTTGGCTGACATCATTAACGCAGCTCGCTATCGAGATGATCGAGTTACCCCATTAACCACTTCGTGTTGGGGTGGGAATCCTTATACCCGTGAAGAGTTAAGAGCAAAGTCAGATGGTCCGTCTCGGGTTACGAGTGTCAGAGTAGTTCAAGGTAATGGAAGTACTAACCAAGTTGTCTTCCAAACGGATAAGGGAGAGATCACTTTATCCGGAACAGAGTTTAAGACAGCCTTTAACATTCGTGCCTCAGGCTATCGCGCTATCCCGCAATCTGGCTTTGCTTTCTTTAATATTGAACACAAACCATAAAGCTGATCGTAGTTCGACAAACTGTATGGTAGTGTTGCACTGACATGTCTGTCCATGGTCTTGTTCTTCAGCATTTCCGGTGCCACAAGCAACTGAACTTGAAGTTTGGTGCCTCAGCTTTTGAGGCAGCTGCACAAGTAACTGTCGTTGTGGGAAATAATGCCGTCGGGAAGACATCGGTAATTGAGGCGTTGTCTCTACTTTCGACTGGTGAGAGCTTTCGTGCCGAACGGGATGAAGACATGATTGCCTTCGGGCAAGAACTAGCTCGGGTAAAAACCAAGGTAGGGGAAGATGAGCTAGAAGTAGTTTTAACCCGCGGGGTACTTCAGGGAAAAGCCGTGCAGCGCAAACATTACTTTGTGAATGGCACGAGGCGCCGCAAAAAAGACTTTTTGGGACACTTTACGACTGTAGTTTTCCGACCTGAAGATATGCGCTTGATTGAAGGCTCTCCGACTCGGAGGCGGCAGTTCATTGATACTATTTTGGCCGTTGTTCACCCTCACTATGGAACATCTTTGACTACATATGAGAACGCACTGAAGCGGCGAAACAAGCTGATCGACCAAGTCCGTGATGGCAACATGCCCAAGACAGTTCTTAACTACTGGACACAGTTATTACTCAAGCATGGACAGCTGATTCAAGAGCACCGTCGGCAGTTTTTTAGCCAGTTTTCAACTGCGGAATTTCCGCTTCAATTTCGGGTGGAGTATGTACCTTCTGTGGTCAGCGAAGAGCGATTCTTGCAGTATGCGGAAAAAGAAATTGCAGCAGGACATACATTGATTGGTTCGCATAAAGATGATTTTTTGGTTAATTTTTTATCAACAGCAAATGATGACTGGATTGACGTCTCGCAGTTTGGTTCTCGTGGTCAGCAACGGCTTGCGGTTTTATGGTTAAAACTAAGTGAGCTGCAGTATGTAGAACAACACATGGGGCTGCGTCCGTTACTGTTGTTAGATGATATTTTGTCCGAGCTAGATCGTGAGCACCGTAAACAAGTTGAAGAGCTGCTGAATGAAAGACAGGCCGTTGTGACTACCACGGAAGACAGTGTTGCTGAAGACCTCCGTCAACGAATTCCCAACTTGCAACTCATCCAGCTCTAAGTCACGATCAGTATATGCGTACGCTTCCTCTGCACCTTCACTCTTTCTTTCAACAGCTTCGTATTCCGCAGTCTGATTCGCATAAAGGACAGAACGGAAAACTCTTAATTGTTGGAGGCTCAGAACTTTTTCATGCGGCCTCGCGCTGGAGCTTGGACGTAGCATCCTGTTTCGTAGACATGGTCTTCTACTCCTCAGTGCCTTCCAACAACGACCTTATTCAGGAAGCCAAAGGGCAGTTTTGGAACGGAATTGTGGTCAAACGGGAAGAGGTTGAAGAGTACGCTAAGGAAGCAGACTGTATCCTGATTGGTCCTGGTATGACGAGAAGTGAAGATACTACTCAGGTAACTGAGCAACTGGTCGCAAAATTCTCGGATAAAAAATGGGTTATCGATGCCGGCGCACTCCAGATGATCTCTCCTCAGCTGTTGAACAAAAACATGATCATCACACCACACCTTCGTGAGTTGGTTATGTTATTGGCTAAGATCGAAGGACAAGAGGAAGCTTCCGTGCAAGAAAAACTCCTCACTGCCAGTGATGCTGACTTCCAAGCATGGTGTCAAAAGTTGAACGGCATCACTTTGTTGCTCAAAGGAAAAGTTGATCGAGTCTGTACAGTCGATCAAGTTATTTCCATTGAAGGTGGAGACCCAGGGATGACCAAAGGCGGAACTGGAGACGTGTTAGCAGGTTTAGTAGCGGCACTGGCGTGTACAAATGACCTGCTGACAGCAAGCGTCGTGGGCTCGATCGTGAATAAACGAGCAGGGGAAGTACTAGCCGAAAAGTATGGATCATTTTTTAATGCCTCAATGTTAATTACCGCTGTCCCTGAAGCATTGTGGCAGTTGCGAACCGGTAAGGCATCTGAGAATCCCAGCTAGCTTTTATTGCAATTTATGCAAAAATAGGGCTAACGATGAAGTGACTATTTACGTCAAACTACATCGAAGCCTTGCATGTTCAAACCCAACTTTACGATTACCAATAACTTGCTGACGTATGTTTCTAGAATTGAAGCAGCCAAAGCCTTAATTGATAACGCGGCGTTAGTACCTGCTTGGGAAGCGAAGTTTCGTGACGATGCTTTACGGCGAACGATTCACTACGGTACCAAGATTGAGGGAAATGACTTGACCCAAGAGCAAGCTGGGCAGTTAGTTAACCTCGAGGGAGCTGACGCATACCAAGATGGAAAAGTAGCCGCGGAGCGAGCTGGCATTATTGCCCGCGAGCGTGATGTGCAAGAGGTGATTAACTATCGCCAAGTCATTGAGTGGATTAATAACTGGCAGGACTACATCTCAGATCCCAAGGCACTCAACGAAGGCATCTTAAAACAGTTGCACAAACTTACCATGCAGCGCTTAATTGACCCGCAATACATTGGTCAATATCGCGATAAACAAGTTGTTGTCCGCAGTGCCAGCGATAGTTCCGTAGTCTTTCGACCACCTGTTTTTGTGGAGATTCCATACTTAATCGAAGAGTTTTTTGCTTGGCTAAACTCGCCCGCAACACAACAGCTTCACCCAATCTTCCGTGCGGCTATTACCCACTACCAAGTAGTATATGTGCATCCATTTATTGAAGGGAATGGACGAACCGCTCGTGCTTTGGCTACCTTGGTTTTGTACTCATCAGGGTATGACTTCAAACGTTTCTTTTCTTTAGAAAAATACTTTGATGATGATGTCGAGCAGTACTATCAGGCGTTGTTATCTGTTCAGCAGCAAAATGAGATGACCTATTGGGTGGAGTACTTCTGTTATGGCTTAGCCGTTGAGATAGACAAGATTAAACAACAAGTGTTGAAGTTGTCTAAAGACACCAAGTTAAAACAAGAGCTTGGTGGCCAACAGGTTGCTTTATCTGAACGACAGATTGTCTTACTAGAACTCTTCCAAAGTAGAGATGAAGTCACCTCAGCTGATGCTCAGGAAGTTCTGCCTAATATCTCTGTGGACACAATTTTACGTGACATTAAAGACTTACTGGCGAAAGGTGTGATTGAGAAGCGTGGCGTGACCAAAGGTGTAACGTATAAGCTTCGTCGATAGTCAGCTTATGTTCCAGACTGACATTCGCGGACTCCGCTCAGTAGAATAGCCGTATGACTATTGATCAACTTTCCCAGTACTTAAATAAGCTAGAAACCACTTCTTCTCGATTAGAGATCACTGCTATTCTGTCAGATCTTCTTAAAAAACTTGAGCCAGCTGAAGTTCGACCAGCCTGTTATCTCTTACAGGGACAGCTGCTGCCCCAGTACTATGGTCTAGAGTTCCAGATTGCAGTTAAAACGGTAATAAAGGTCCTGGCACGATTAAAGCCAATGCAGTCAATGGGGACAGTTGGGTTGTTTGAGGAAAGTGATAGTACTCAAGCTGAAAAAGAAGTAGAGCGTCGTTATAAAGAAGTTGGTGACTTAGGTAAGGTAGCTGAGGAGACTCTTACTCAATATTTCGAGCAGAGTAGTGAGACTTCAACTCCACTCTCCGTGGCAGAGCTCTATGAGCTTCTACTGGATATTGCCAAAGACTCTGGAGCACAGTCACAGCAACGTAAACAAGATAAAGCAGTCCTGCTTTTTGAAAAGCTTGATCCTCTCTCAGCCAAGTTTGTAGTCCGGATACTGTTGGGTCGTCTACGGTTGGGTTTTTCCGACATGACGATCATGGACGCGCTCTCGTGGGCTATGTGCGGAGATAAGTCAGAACGAGAGATGTTGGAAGCTGCGTATCAGCGGCGGGCTGATATTGGTCAGTTGGCGGCAGAGTATCTCAGAGTAGATGATGCAGACGCACGTCACAAATTGTTGTCAGAGCAGTACACGATTCAACTCGGCGTTCCAGTAGTGCCTGCACTGTGCCAGCGGTTAAACAGTGCCACCGAAGTTATAGAAAAAATGCATGAAGTAATTGCGGAGCCCAAGTACGATGGCCTGCGAGTACAGATTCATGTTGAAAAAGCCCGAGATGGCAAACCCACTTTGCTACGCACATTCACTCGTAATCTAGAAGAAAGTTCAGCCATGTTCCCAGAGCTGGATAAAGTAGTGGAGAAGCTGAAATGCCAAAACTGTGTCTTAGATGGTGAGGCCATTGGCTATGATCCGCAGACTAATCAGCTGATCTCCTTCCAACAAACAATTCAACGGAAACGCAAACATGGAGTAGCGGAGAAAGCTGCCGAGATTCCAGTTCGTTTCTATATCTTTGATCTCTTGTACTTGAATGGTGAAAATCTCATCGACAAACCGCTCAAAGAGCGACGAGCACTATTGGAAGAAGTCTTTACCGATGATGATGTGCTCGTTCATACAGAAGGCAAAGTGACATCCGATCCCGAACAGCTCCGTCAGTATCACGAACAAGCACTGGCTGAGGGGCTGGAGGGTGTTGTCATGAAACAGATGAGCTCAGGCTATCAAAGTGGTCGCAAAGGTTGGAGTTGGGTCAAGATGAAAGAGGCCGAGGGACGAAAAGGGAAGCTCAGCGATACGCTTGACGTCATTGTCATGGGCTATTATCTAGGGCGGGGAAAGAGGGCTGAGTTTGGAATTGGTGCTTTCCTGGTCGGTGTATACGATCAACAGCAACAACAAGTGCTGAGCTTAGCGAAAATTGGGACTGGCTTGACTGAAGAAACGCTTGGCGAAGTGAAGCGCCGTTGTGATGCTCTCATCGTCAGCGAGCAGCCACCTTCCTACGTTGTCAATAAAGCTCTTATTCCCGATAAATGGTGTGCGCCAGAGTTGGTTGTGGAAGTGGCCGCCGATGAGTTAACCACTTCGCCAATTCACACCGCTGGGCAGGCACTGCGTTTTCCTCGCTTTATCAAGTTTCGCGACGATAAAAGATGGGATCAAGCCACGACATTAGAAGAGCTGAAATCAATTGAAATTTCTAAGTAGTTACTGTTGTGAGGAAACGGCTGCAATTGCGGCCACTAATCTATCTACTGCTTGGTCGTTATACTTAGCCAGTTTCTGTAGATGGCTATCAAATGTTTTGAGTTGTTCTGGGTGTTCCAGAATATTATCTAGCATTTGGGCAGCTTTCCCCAGATTTTCTTCTACGTAACCAATCTTATACTCGGAAATGATTTCCAGATTACCATCTTCTTGTCCCGAGATATGAGTAGTAGCAAAGAAAGGGGTTCCGCAGGCAGCGGCTTCAAAGATACTGTTCGGTCCCGCTTTGCCAACAAGTAAGTCAGCGGCGCGAACATATCGATGTAGTTCTTTCGTAAATGGCAGTGTTAAGAATGTTTTTTCTGAATGGTCAGCATACTGATCAACTAATGGCTGAAATCTATCGCGCAACTTTTGGTTACTGCCACATGCCAAAACAATCTGCAGAGGTGTTTTATGCTCTAATAGTTTGGGGATCAAATGGGCACTTTTATTTTCACCTTCCGAGCCAGCAACAAAAAGAAAAGTGAGCCGATGTGGATCAAGTCCTAAAGCCTCACGCATCTTTGCTTTGGGTGTCGTACTTTCAAACTCTGGGCGGACAAACCAACCTGTAGCCACTACGTTTGCATTCGGCTCTAACTCTTTGCAACGTCGAGCAATCTCTTCATCAAACACACAGTTCAGATCGGCAGTTTTAACTAAGTTAGTAGCAAAAAATGTACGCGGATCCACCACAATATTAATAAACTTTGGCGGAAGGAGCTTCTTTTCCCGGAGTGTTTCTTGGAGCTCCAGGATTAATGAGTCAAAACCATATGACGTCCCGATGATGATATCGGTAGGAAAATCTTTGATCGCTTTTTCAAATACCTGTCTATGTGATTTCTTGGTATAGGCAGCAATCTGCTTTCTAATAAAAGGCAGAAAAAGTGAACGGTAGTAAATCCCACATGCCCAGGGGGCATTCCGATAAACTAAACGGTAAAAAGCTAAAGCCGGGTCTTCAAACGCAGCGGTTAAAGTGTGCCAACCACGCTTGGTTAACTGTTTGGAAATGGAGTCAGCAATACTGGCATGACCTTGAATGGTAGTAAAGAGTAAGGCGCGAGGGGCTGCCATGTTAGAGGAACTTTCTCGTTTTGCCGTAGAGAATGTAGATAACATATGTCAGTAACAGTGCTGCTTCTGTCCGAATCACGAACTCATAAAAAGGCACCCAAACGTGAAGGCTAGGCAGAGAAAAGATCTCCGTGTACGGGGTAAAAGAGAGACAGATAAGCATGACCGCGTGAAGAAAAGACGGGATAGTTAAGTAGACGAGCAACTGTTTAGACTCTTCCAAGTGTTGTTGGAGATAGTACAAGACAACTGCCACGAAGACTGAAACAGAGGACCACAACATCATAAAGAAGTAACTAAAGACAACTGCCTCTTCTGGCCAGACAGCTTCTACTCCAGCCATTCGCACACCCGAGGCGTGATAGATAGCTTCACAAATCATGAAAATAAAGCCTAAACGAAGAACCCAGCGGAGAAGAGAGAAGTACTTTTTAGATGTCATTGATCAGTTGTTGAAGACGCGAAATGATCACTCTCATTTGTTTTTGTTGTCTTTTCGTCGTCGAGCTAATAATATCGCGCATGCTAGGTAAAAATCCACGCAAGGCTTTATCTTCATTATAATCACTTCCACCCATCATTGGGTACTCCGGCAGGAAGCGTTCAAATCTTGGACCTGCAAGAAGAATAGCCCCACTTCTGACATACGCTACGATTACTTTAACTGAGCCTTCTTTTTCAAATCTCCGCATCGAAAATGAGTATCTAGGCTGAGTAAATACCCGGTACTTGCAGCCATTTTTGACGGCTTCTTCTACGAACAAATGATCTTCAGACATCTTGGCATCACAGTCAAACTGAATGTGTTTCAACTTCTCTCGTTTAATTCCGATTAATGCTCCAGCTGCAAATGGACGAACTTTGGCGGTAGCTACCATAATCAGATTAGAGAGATCGAGCAAGTTCTTCATTACCACAGAAGTGTGCTTGTTATCTATCAAACAAGTGAAGATTTCCGTGTCAGAGTTTGTCTCTAATTTGATAGCCAACTGGCTCAAGAAGCTTCGTTTAAGTCGGTTGTCAGCATCCATGAATACGACCCATTGACCTCGAGCAAATTTTCCACCTGTGTTCCGTTGATGGCTGACGTTCCGTTTGGGGCTAATTACTGTTTGAAGAGCAATTTTCTGACTAAACTCGGCTGCTTTCACACATGTTGAGTCGTCAGATTTACCATCCACATGAATAACCTCAAAGTTCTTGAACGTCTGCTTTTCCAGATCAGCAAGAAGTTTAGGCAAAAACTTTTCCTCATTTAAAGTGGGAATAACAATTGAAAAAAATGGTGATGTCTGAGACTTGACTGTCTTGAGCACTGATCAGCCATTATAATGCCTGTATGAAGCAGTTTGTTTTTGGACTCGGTAATCCAGGCGAAGAGTACCAACGTACCCGGCATAACGTGGGGTATCAGGTTATTAATGCGCTGACCACTCTCCTTACTGGTCAAATTTTCCCTCAAGTAGCTAAAGAACATCATAAAACACACTCGCTGTTCTATCGGACTGGCGAGATCTTTTTAGCCGAATCAACGACTTACATGAATGATTCAGGAAAGGCTGTTTTGGGAGTACTTGATTACTTTGATAAAGATTTAGTTGCTGCGTTGAAAGCTGGAAAACCTGCTGGTACTGCTGATCAACCTGCATTGATAGTAATCTATGACGATTTAGATATCCCTGTGGGGCAGTTAAAGGTACAGTTTGGGAAAGGTCCCAAGGTGCACAATGGAGTAAACTCGATCAGACAACACCTGGGGAGTGACCTTTTTTTACACGTTCGAATTGGAGTTGATGGACGCAATGGCGTCCGTACCTTAGCTGGTCGTGATTACGTCCTAACTCCTTTTTTAGGGGAGGAAGTGTCCCAGGTAGGAACAGCTATTGATGCTGCGTGTACACTACTACAACAGCGACTACGATGAAAAATGATGCTACGACTCAGTCGAAGAGTGCACGTCCCAAAAAAGCGGCATTTACTTCGATGCAAAACCTTTTTCAAGACTATCAACTTGATGATAAAGGTGGCTATATTACGCAAGAGTTTCAAGACTTCGGATATCGCCTTGCGCTTGAACTGGATGACATGAAGCACAAGAGCCTTTACATGAGGCTTGCCAAGAAAGAGAACCGCGCCATTCTAGAAAGAGCGCTTTCGTTTGTGGCTGATGCAGCAACAGCTAAGAGTAAAGCGAAGTTGTTTATGTGGAAGCTGCAACAGCTTCGTAAAGAGGAAACATCAAAATGAAGCCTAGAACACTCGTTTTCATTCTGTTGCTTGCCTTAATGGCTGTAGGGGTGGGGACGCTTCGCTACTTTGTGATTCCTACCTACTTTCCACAGTTATTAAAAATAGCAGAACAAAGTACCAATACTATTGGTCAGCTTCAACCGGCTCCTAGCCCAGAGCCAGTAGCGGCCGGATCAATTGCAACTGTCTCTGCTCAACTCCTGCAAGATTTAACACCTCGTCAAAAAGTTGCTCAGCTCCTGGCTGTTCCAGTAGTTGCCACCAACGATGAAGAGTTGGAGAAAGTAGCTAGTACTGCTGGATTAATTCAGAACGAGATTCCGGGATTTGTAACACTATTTGGCACGAACATCTCAGCTCTTGAAGCCGATAGGTTAACCACCACCATTAAGCAGTTACCGATGCAGCCGCGGATGACTGAGTTGCTACCTAACTTGAATGATCAAGAGAAAAAACTTCTACAGTCAATGATTGCTGTTGATCATGAGGGTGGTACTGTTCAACGTCTGCGGGGTGAAGGGTTAACCACGCTCCCTTCAGCTGAAGAACAGTGTGGGTTGGATCGCAACTCACTCAAGTCTTTGTTAGATCGCTTAGGTAAAGAGCTGCGTGGCGTTGGTGTAGATATTGTCTTTGCTCCTGTGGTTGATCTAGGTGTTGATCATCCAATTTTGAAGTCACGTCTTTGTAGTGATGATCCTGCGGTTGTTAAAACGTATGGAGAGTACTGGTTGAACTCGATGGCAGCTCAGGGAGTTATTCCAGTCTTAAAACACTATCCAGGAATTGGCCAGACCACGGTCGATCTCCATCTCAGAACCCAAGTTATCCCTTTAAACACATCTGAACTAAGAATCTTTAGTGGTTTGCTTAATACGTATCCTAGTGCTGGAGTTATGACCACTCATGTCATCTTGGAAGACGCAGAAGGTGAGCCTACTGCTCCTTGCACTATCTCGGCAGAGTGTGTCAACTTACTCCAACTCCAAGCACCACACTTGATTTTCACTGATGGCTTAGAAATGGCTGGTGCGCAAGGGCAGGCCTCCTCTTCAGCAACAGTTTCGCCGCAGAGCTTACCAACCTTGGCGGTACAAGCCATCGAGGCTGGTCATAACGTAGTTGTTTTAGGACGAACTGTTCCTCCCGAAACGACTGATAACTTAGTCACCGAACTTGCCGATCGTTATCAACGCAATCCACTTTTTAAACAGAAGGTAGATCAAGCCTTACAAACAGTTTGGCAAGCCAAGTATAACCACTGGTTTGAGCTGTCTGGCATATAGTCGTCAATCTCCTAGGCGGGTATAATCAAGATATGATTGGGCATATCTTTCTGCCATTTGTATACAGTGCCATCTTCTTTTTTAGTTTTCCTTCACTGTTACAGTTTGTTTTTTTTGTGATTGGCGTAGTATTTGGTTTTCAACTTTTATTTTTAGATCGTTTTATCCACGCATTTTATCTCTATCCAGATACTGAGTTTAATCAACTGGTGCGGGCATATTGGCAAAAGGGGAATTACCTTGGTGCTATCAAGGCTCTTACTCAAGCGGAAAGTTTACAAGAAAAACTGCTCACGCGTTCGGCGCTTTTCTTGATTGTCTACGTTCTCTTAACACTGTTCGTGCTCACTTCAACTGGAAGCGTCTTTGGTATTGGAATGATGCTGGGGCTTGGTCTGCACTACACCTACGATTTTTGGAGATACAGTCGTGACACGGAACGTTTTACAAAGCAGTACTTTTGGCAAGTAAAGCGAAGTTTTACAGCCCGAGAAATCCGAGCTTTTGTCGTGGGATGGACCGTATTTTTTATCGTTCTTTCTCTTTTGGTTGTTATCTAAGGATGACATGAGCACTCAGCTTTTTGGTCTTCAGCTTCATGCCTATGGCTTTATTCTTGGTCTGGCTATGGTAGTGGGAGTACTACTTGCCGAGTGGTTAATCAAAAGCGAGCAGCAAGAAGAAGCTCTTTTTTGGCGTCTGCTTCTCGTCACACTGGTGGGTGGCTTTGTCGGTGCCCGCATCTACCATGTTTGGACTGATTGGCCTTTATATCAATACAACTTGGAACAGGTGCTTTTCATTTGGAATGGGGGACTTTCTATCTTAGGAGCTCTACTGGGTGGTGCTATAGCACTCTGTTTTACTTTAGCCTTTGAAACACAAAAAAAAGTTCAACCTTCTGGAGATAAGCTAGAAAAAAAACTTTTTATTTTTAGTGACATTGCCGCACTGTGCGTGCCCATTTCCCAAGCGATCGGACGGGTAGGCAACTATGTGAACCAAGAGTTGTACGGTCCTCCCACAGATTTACCATGGGGAATTTATATCGAGCCTGAGCATCGAATTGCGGGCTATGAACAGCATGGGTACTTTCATCCGTTGTTTGCCTATGAGGCAGTTGGAATGCTTATTTTTGCTGGCTGCCTGTGGTGGTTGCGCCAACAACGGGTGTGGAAGATTGGACAAGGGTACTTCACACTAAGTTACTTGGCTTTTTATGGACTATTTCGTGGCGGCTTAGAGTTTTTGCGATTGGAGAAAGCCAACTGGTGGGAAAGTTCTTTGGGATTGAATCAGGTCATTTTGTTTGCCATTGGGGGGGTAGCTGTTGCGAGCTTGTTCTTAGCGCTTCTCAAACAGAAGCTATCTTCGACACCCACCCCCAAAGTACTAGGCTTATTAGCGATGTTTTGTTTAGGAGTGGTAAGTGTAAGTGGTTGCCAGCTATCTAAACCTGAGGATCCTTACGCAACTCCGAATCCACTCAGTAATGCCCACAAACTCCTTCAGGTAGCTGACCATAGTACCCACTCAGCACTCGTCAGAAGAAGTGCTACTACCGAGCCATTGATACTGAATCTGGAAGTAGTTAATACTCCTCAAAGCATTCAACAAGGATTAAGTGATCGATCAGAGATTGGGAGTGACGGCATGCTGTTCGTTTTTCCTGAAGCAGGCACGCGCGTGTTTTGGATGCTAAGAATGCATTTTGATCTGGATATGATTTGGCTAAAACAGGGCAAGGTTGTCGGAATAACCACCGATATTCCTCACCCTCAAGATAGTAATGAACGTAACCTACCCAGATACTCGTCACCCACAGAAGTAGATTGGGTTTTAGAGGTTCCCGCTGGGAGTGCTAAAAAGTGGCAGTTACAGGTTGGAGATGCCTTGGAGCTACCCTAGTTTAGTGGTAACATGAGAGGATGTCTGCTCAGTCATCCGCCCAGGCGGTTGGAACACCTCCACGGTCAACGTTACTGCAACGTCTTAAAGGCAACTTATCTGCCTCTACAGCTAATGCGATGAGCCCTACGGCTGTCCCTCCAGAGCCAGTGGTTCCTCCCACCGAAGAGCCCATAGCTCCCGTAGTCCCTGAAGGAGAACCAATTGAGCTTGATCAGCTTGCCGAAGAAATGCATGCTGATACGCAAATTCCTCAGCCTACAGAAGAAACGTTGCCCGTCGTAGAGGAGCCAGTTACACCTGATGTCCCTGAAGTGGTAGCCGCAGCGGTTCCAACAGCAGTAGACTCAATGACGGATACCCTCAATCCGCCCAACGCCGTAGGTGGTGGCATAGCGAAAGAAGCGCCGCTCTTGAGTGTTACTGTAGAACATCCCGCTGTGGATCAAGCTGGGGGCGTTCAGTATGTAGAGACCGAAAAAAGTCATGAGCTTCCGCCCGAAGTTGAGGGGTTCTTAAAAAATGTTGAAGATAATGTAGATCAAATTCCTCAAGAAATCGTCATCTCTGATCCTCAATCAGGACAAGTTTTGCCTAGAGTAATGGCGCAACCTGTTGTGGTTCTACCCATTACACCCCAAGTGGAAGATGAAGGGAAAAATAAGCCCACCACCTATAGTATTAGGTGGTTGATTGAGTGGAGTTGGAAGATGATGAAGTCTTTTTCGGGCAAGGTAGTATATAGGGATGAGCCTGCTCAATAGACTAGAATAGTAATGATCTTAAAAATGTATGTACGAACAATTTGATATCTTTCTGGCTCAGTTGGCAGCTTTCTTCACCGGCTTGGTAATCGCCATTATCTGTCTGGTTTTTGTCGGTATTTTTCTGTACATGCTGTTTCAGTGGTTTCGCTATCGAAATAGAGAAAAATATGCCCTGGATTTCGTGACGTTATTGGTAAGGTTGCCCAAAGAAAATGAGATCAAGATAGATGCTGCTGAACAGATGTTTGCTTCGCTCTACTCACTCAAAAAAACAGGCTTCTTTAGTTTCTTAGAAGTAGAGGACATGTTCTCTTTTGAAATTGTAGCGATGAAAGAAGACATCTCTTTTTATGTCAGCTGTCCGAAAAAAATTCGTGACTTAGTAGAAAAGCAGATACACGGTGCGTATCCTGGAGCAGACATTCAAGAGCAAGATGAAGTGAACATCTTCTCTGAAAAAGGACGAGTTGCTTTTGCCACTGTTAACCTAGAAAAAGCCAGTTACTTTCCAATTAAGACTTATAAAGACCTTCCCACTGACGGCCTTTCATTGATTACGTCAGCAATGTCTAAGATGGGCGATGGTGAGGGTGCCATTATCCAACTCCTAATGCAGCCCGAGAGCAGGCAGTGGCAGAATCAAGGCTACTCGTACATGCAGTCGGAAAAGAAACGCGAAGCAGATCCTGATAAAGCGACCTATCAACACGATCCTAAAAAGATGGAGAGTATCGATAGCAAGATTAGTAAACCAGGCTTCAAAGTCAGTTTGCGGATTGTTGTTTCATCTCCACAAGAGTACTCGGCACAGTCTCACTTGAATAACATCGTTGGTGCTTTTGCCCAGTTTAGTTCATCGGTAAATAACTTCCAGCGCATGACTATTTTCTTTAAGCACCTGTTCATGATCGACTTTATTTATCGCTACTTACCTATTTTTCATCGGGGAACGATGATCTTAAACTCAGAAGAGTTGGCGACGATCTTTCACTTCCCCAATAAGACTGTGGAGACACATCATATCCGTTGGTTGAACGCCAAAACGGCGCCAGCACCTTCAGAAATTCCTAATGAGGGACTGATGTTGGGCAAGTCAGTCTATCGAGGTCAAGAACGACAGATCTTTATGTCACAAGATGATAGACGTCGTCACATGTACATTATTGGAAAGACGGGTACTGGAAAATCAGAGTTCTTGAAAGAGATGATCTTGCAGGACATTGAAGCAGGTCGAGGTGTTTGTGCAATCGATCCGCATGGAGAGTTCGTGGAAGACCTCCTCCAATTAATGCCACCTGAACGCGCTGAAGACGTGGTCTACTTTAATCCTTCAGATCTGGAACGACCGATGGGTATGAACATGATGGAAGTGGATAACGAAGAGCAGCAGCACTTTGTGGTGAACTCAATTATTAGTTTGATGTACAAGCTCTACGACCCTCACAAAACGGGTATTATCGGACCACGCTTTGAGCATGCTATTCGGAACGCTATGTTAACGATCATGCAGAAAAAGGGCTCAACGTTCATTGAGCTGGTGCGGATCCTGACTGATCCTAAGTACGTAGAAGAAATGTTGCCGTATGTTAAAGATCCGATCGTTCGTCGATACTGGACGGACCAAATCGCTCAAACTGCAGACTTCCATAAATCTGAAGTGCTGGACTACATCGTCTCTAAGTTTGGTAAGTTTATTACCAACAAGACGATGCGTAACATCATCGGCCAGTCTGAAAGTGCCTTTAACATGCGTCAGATCATGGATGATCAAAAGATTTTCTTAGCGAATCTTTCAAAAGGCATCTTGGGAGAAGAGGATGCTAAGTTCTTAGGTCTCATCTTGGTGCCAAAAGTTTTGACGGCTGCGATGAGTAGACAGAACATGGCCATGGATAAGCGTAAAGACTTTTATCTCTACGTGGATGAGTTCCAGAACTATGCTACAGAAGACTTTGCCGTTATCTTGTCTGAGGCTCGTAAGTATCGTCTGAACTTAATCGTGGCAAACCAGTTCATTAGTCAGATCGATGAAGACGTCAAGAACGCAGTCTTTGGTAACGTTGGTACGATTGTTACTTTCCGCGTCGGTGTTCCTGATGCCAGCTTCCTCCAGCACGAGTTTTCGCCAATCTTTAATGATCATGACTTAGCCAATGTTGAGAAGTTCCACGTCTACATTAAGACTATCGTCAAAAACGAGCCGGTGCCACCATTTAGCATGTCACTCTTGAAAGACATGGATGCAGTAAAAGCACGGATGAATCCTCGACTGGCCGAGATGATTAAACAACTTTCTCGTTTGAAGTATGGACGTGACAGAGATGAGATCGAAGCTGAGATGAAGGTTCGGGCTAAGCTATAAACTACAGTTGTTCGTACTGTAACAAGTGCTCAAAAAGTAGCATTCCCGCCAATCGATGTCCCCTTGGATCAAAGTGGCTCTCATCAATAAACATGGCTGTTTTATCCTTGAAGTAACTTTCAAAATCAACAAAATGGGCAGCGTCATTCTGCATCAGTGCGCGGAGTTGGGAGTTGTAATAAGGAACTTGCTCGCGCCAGTTTCCGGATCCCGCAAAAGTACCGTCAGCATCGTTATACGGTCTACTGATGATGATAGGTTCGGCACCGTGTTGTTTGGCAATAACGTACATCTCTTTAAGTTTTTTGAGATACATATCTATAGTCATGCGTGATTGAGGCAACGACGCTTTTTGAGCTCTCTGCGTGCGCTGGGAAATTAGACTAGAGTAGTAGACTCCTACTGCGTACGCACGGGAACGAGCCAAGATACTGCCCCCAACCACCGGATATGGTTTGAAAAAAGGATCTGCTGCATTGACGGAAGGAGCAACGTCATTCCATCCAAAAGCAAAGACAATTACTTTAGGCTTGTACTTTTTTAAGTCTTGTTTTAAGCGTTCAACACCTTGGAAACTAGAGTAACCAACGACACCACGGTTCAAAACATGGGTTGAGTTCTTGGATTTGAGGAGTAAGAGTTGAAGCTCATTAGCCCAAGAGTTAGTCGCTAGTCCTTGGGTATTTGAATCACCATAGATAAGAATCTTCGGTTGGTCGTTGTCGGTTTGATAACAGACAAACTGCTCGGAGAGTGCGGTTCCATCCTTATCAAACGGGAAGTGGTTCAACCTGGGGGTCCAGAAAAGCACAGGATCAGGTTCAAAGTTTTCATCATTAAAGGTGTGTGTCCAGCGCCAGTCTTCCGTTTTTGGATCGATCTGACTTTGGAGCGGCTTGTAATACTGCAGCATTTCTTTCTCAGTCAGGTAACGCGCTCCATACTCCAAGACAAAAAGTGACAGTCCCGCTGAAAAAGCAACAAAAAACAGGCGAAGTAACCAATAACGGGACAAATGCTTGAAGCGAAGATGACGGTCAGCTTTACTGTCGAGACTCATACTCTTTCACAACCTCTTTGCAGTAGCTATACCGTGCAAGCTCAAACGTTTTTTGAGGCAGGGAGGCAGTGTTGTGAGAAGAGTCTGAAGCAGTTTGAGTTTCTGAGTTTGATGTTTGCACTCCAAGTACTTTGCCTGTTACGGACTGGACGTTTGAACTCAGTTGTCTCGTCAGTTGGCCAACATTTCCCAGGTTTGCGTGTTGGATATTGGCAGAGATAAATGGTTGCACTTGATTAGCAGCATGTTTAACACCACTGAGCTGTCCCTCAGGAATGTACTTGGCTCCCCATACCGCTCCCGCCCCGATCACAACCAGAAGCAAGATAAGCATTAACAGTTTTTTGATCAATCCCATATGAATAGGATATCACTCCGAACGGAGTGCCTCGATAGGAGATAGTTTGGCAGCATTTCGCGCTGGAGCAGCGCCGAAAATAATACCGATGGCGGTAGAAACACCAAATGCAATCAGGATAGATTCGGGCAAGATGCGAGCTGGGAAGAAGCTCTGTACGGCCATGGTACCTAGGAAGGCAATAAAGACGCCAATCATGCCGCCAATGACTGATAACAGTGCCGCTTCGATTAAGAACTGTAATAAGATGACGTTGGGAGTGGCTCCCAGCGCTTTGCGCAGGCCAATTTCTCGAGTGCGTTCAGAGACAGACACAAGCATGATATTTAAAATACCAATGCCTCCCACTACCAGTGAGATAGCCGAGATACCACCTAAGCCAGCTGTTAATACACCTAGCACGTCATTAATAGTTTTAAGTAGTTCAGCCTGATCAAAAACGGTGAACTCGTCTTCTTTTAAATCTTCGAGCAGTACGTCTTCAATAGCCGCTTTAGCCTGCTCAATTTGGCTTCGGTCTTTAACCTCAAAGATAAAAGAGTCAATCACCTGGGTATTGAAGTTATTCATTAACGTAGTGAAAGGAACGTAGATGTAGTTGTCAAAACTGGGTCCGCCAAAGCCACCACCTTTTTCTTCTAGGACGCCTAAGACAGTATATGACTGACTATTCAAGAGAATCCGTTTATTGACTGGGTCGACGTTACCAAAAAGCTCTTTGGCAATTCCTGGTCCTAAAACGACCACTCGTTTGCCTTTTTCTTCATCAATATTGTCGAACCACTTTCCTTTTTCTGCAGGAGCGTTTTGAATCTCTTCATAACTTGGGGTAACACCATAGAGCAATGCTTTCTTGGTTGTGGTGCCGTACTTAGCTTCAGACGTATTCACTGCGGTTGTAGTTCCACCCACAAAAAGATTGCGATGCTTTCGCAAGATTTCCTTATACTGACGTTCTTTCAAAGTAGGTTTGGTGCTCTCGATAATGCTTGTCTCCTGACCACCGCTAAATGGGTCACCAGGAGTGACGAACAAGATGTTAGAACCAAGGCTGGCAAACTGATCCTGAACATACGACTGCAGGCCTGTTCCCAAACTGGTTAACAACACCACTGAGCCCACGCCAATGATCACACCAAGCATGGTTAAAAAAGACCGCTTCTTGTTGAGCAGAATTGCTTTGAGGGCAATAGAAAAAGTATTTGCTAGGTTCATGCTTACTTACCTGTGACTTTGCCGAAGATGAGGCGCGGTGTTTTTCGCTTCTTCTTCAGCATCTCTACATACTCTTTGGTTTTTTGGCTCTTCAAGCTTTTGTTGTAGCCGAACTTTTCATCATAGATTAGCTCACCGTCATGAAAGAGAATCAGCCGTTTAGCAATTTGGGCAATCTCAGCTTCATGGGTGACCATCACGATAGTTTTACCTTCGTCATGAAGATCTTGTAGAAGTTTTTTAATATCTTCACCACTTTTGGAGTCTAAGTTTCCAGTTGGCTCGTCAGCAAAGATAATAGCTGGCTCGTTTACTAGAGCACGGGCAATAGCAACCCGTTGTTGCTGTCCACCTGAGAGCTGAGCAGGCGTATTGTTTAAGCGATCTGAAAGGCCAACTTTTTCCAACATGACTGTGGCTCTTTTTTTACGTTCTGGGGCATCCACTCCTGCATACACTAAAGGTAAAGCCACGTTATCGAGCGCACTGGTGCGTGCTAACAAGTTAAACTGTTGAAAAATAAAGCCAATCTCTTTATTTCGCATCCGAGCCAGTTCAACTTCACTATACTTGGTGACATTTTTATCTTTGAGGTGGATCTCACCTTGTTCGACAGAACTGAGCAAGCTGGCCACTTGTAAGAACGTGGACTTTCCTGAACCTGATGGACCCATCACGGCAACGAACTCACCCTCTTCCACATTAATAGAGACTTCATTCATGGCGCGAATCTCTTCACTACCAATCTTGTAAATTTTGGAGACATTTTTTAGAGCCAAGAGCATGGTACTTCTCGCTAAAACCTATGGTAAGACCACTTCATCGTTTTCTTGAAGACCGCTGATGACTTCAACCATGTCATCCGTTTCAAGACCAACTTGAATTTCCACTTCTTCTGCGCTGTTCTCACCTGTTCGTTTACGAACATAGGTTTTGTCATCACGTTCAATCAACGCATCGAGCGGAATTTGGAGGACATCTTCCTTCTCATCAACCGTAATGTCAGTATCACCATTCATGCCCAAACGATAGCGCTGAACAGCTGATTGGCTGCTTTCTATAGGAAGGGGGAGCTCAACCACAAAGACAGTTCCGCTAGAACTTTGTGAGCTGCGATAGGCAATTGAGCTTACTGAAGCAGTTAAGGGTTCATCAGGGAAAGCGTCTAACTCAATCGTGGCGATTTGGCCGTTCTTTACCAAGGCAATCTCAGTTTCTGCAACCGCTGCTTTAAAGACCAAACTTGAAGGATCAACAACTTCGAAAATGTCAGTTGGATTTAGAACGACGCCAGCTACGCCAGTAGGAGCGGCAACTAAGATTCCTCCAATCGGAGTAGTTAGTGAGGCGTCACGAATCGCAATATCACGAATTTCAACGGCGAGAACAGAGTTTTCCAGTGTTTTTTGATCCTGTTGAGCCGCACGATTGAGGTCGTCAGTAGGAGCCATAATGCTGCGATCAGCTGCATTAGTTTCAAAGGTCATCCGTTGATTGAAGTACAAGTTTAAATCTTGAGCCAATCTTTTTTGGAGATCACGGGTATCAACTCTAGCTAATGTCTGTCCTTGTCTGACAATGTCACCTTCTTTGGCGCTAATGTAGACCACTTTTCCTCCAGCAGCATAGTGAATGCTGGCCTTTTGTTTGGCATCAATAATTCCGGAAACATTGAGTTTCTTAGTCAATGTTCCTCGTTTGACGGAAACAAACTCTAGTTGCTCTGGTTGCGGATTGCTGCGTTTGTATCCAAAGTAACCTACTCCAATAATGATTACCAAGAGAAAAAGTGACAGTTTCCAGTGTTTCCGTACCCACTGGGCAACAAAAATAAAAGGTCGAGAGAACGACTTCATAGTGCCTATCCTAACCCGATTCGCGAAAGGAAAAAAGAGGGCGGTTACTTGAAGAAAAAAAGAACCTTGAGTGAGGTATGTTTATACCGTCTTAACAGTCAATTTTTCGTCGCGAGGGCTTCAATTTAATATTTTGATATGTGTTTGTTTCGCCAGTTGTGTTGTTTTGAACAGTGATGGTGAAGCTGGGAGCATCAAACTCATCACTCATCTCGAGAGCTTCTTCGACTTTAAAAAACTCTTCCCAAAATGTCTGATCGGCAGGGTCAGCTACATCCCAGAGATCCAACTCTTCGAGATCAGCGATCATGTCATCGAGCTTCTTTTCGGTAGTGTCGTGCTTTGGTTTAGTACTCCCCATACCTTGATTATACGTGGTATGTAAAGTGATCAAAGGGCTACTCCATAGTGGTGGGGTAGCCCTGTCTGTGTGGTGAGCCGAGCAGGACTCGAACCTGCGACCAGTAAGGTATAAGCTTACCGCTCTGACCAACTGAGCTATCGGCTCACTTTATGCACAATCACATAAAAGCGTATCCCAGATTATATCTCTTCAAGTAAATATTCTGATAAACCAAAAACGGCGCTCCAACTGAACGCCGTTTTTTGAACTACTGTGTTGAATTAGAGAAGTACTAAGCCAACCATACCGAGAATGACGGCGATGGCTCCAACTCCAAGTGCTTTTAAGATATCGTTGCTGCCAGCTACCGGGAGGCTTTGTGCAATTGGAGTTGGCACAACGGCCTGTCCAGTTGGGCTACAGGTCTCACTACCTACATTGCTATCTAAGCGGCAGCGTCTTCCAGAAGCGGTGTCTACACAGATGTGACTGTTGTCGCTACAGTCAGCGTTGGTGTTACAGATTTGGTTACAACTGACTGCCGCTGGTGGTTGCTCAGCAACAACTGGTGGTGGGGTTTGAACCACGACTACTGGGGTTGGTGCGACCACGGTACATTGGCTGCTGTCACAGGCTGTCCCATTCAAGCAAGGTGTTAAGACACAGCGGTTGTTACTACAGGTGTGATCTGTTGGACAGTCGGTGTTTGTGTTACAGCTGCTGCCACATGCAGTAACTCGACACATGTCATCAGAACAACTGATGCCGGTCATACAAGCATTCAGTACGCACCGACCATTGTCACAAGAGTGATTGTCGGGACAGACGTTGGTACAGCTGCTGCCACAGAACAATGGGCCTGGCGAAGGTGTTACTCCTGGGGTTGGAGATGGAGTTGGCACCGGGGTTGGGCTTGGTGACGGACTGGGTGTTGGCGAAGGACTCGGTGATGGACTTGGAGATGGAGAAGCGTTAGGAATACTAATGGTGATTGGAGCATTACAGCTGGCTGTTAAACCGCCATTTGAAGTCACGTTCACTGTATTAGTGATAATCAACGCTTCATTCACAGTACTCTTGACGCGAGCTCGGAAGCCACAAACGATTTGATCATTGGCAGCAATCGGATCAGGAGACCAGGTGATTGTGCGAGTACTCTCATTGTATGTACCACAGTTGGTATCAATGAAATCAAGTTGATCCAGGTTTTCTTCAGTCAAAGCATCAGTCATGCTGAGCTGTTGAACTTGCTGACCAGTGTTGCGCAAGGTGACTCTAAAGACTACTACTTCACCTGGCTCAAAGCTGCTTTGGGCATTCGTGTACGCATATTGGCCCGCAGAGTTAGTTAGCTCGTCTTGGAAGGTATCCTTGATACAAGCAATCGCATTTTCAGGTGCAGGACCAACGTTAAAGGTTACAGAACAGGTTTCAGAGATTGAACCACAGGAAACGGTCGGGTTAACTCCAGCAGCAAGTTGAATGTCGAACATGTCAGCCGTGTTGAGCTGACTGCGTGAACCAACTGGAATTCCTTTGACAATCAAACGATGAGATCCTGCTGGTACTCGATCGCTAGGAATATCGATAACAAAACCATGATTGGTGGTGCCGCCACACTGCTCAGCTGCATCAGCACGATTGATGTTGGCATCGGCAACCAAAATGAGGTTACTTTCCTTAAACTCGTCGTAATAGAGTGCCACTTTTAGTGGTTGGGCAAAGTTTGCAGAGTCACATACCCATCCGGTAACTTGAGAACAGCTTAAGGCTTCAACACTTCCGCGACTCGTGAGGGAAGAAGCCTGATTCTGAATGTTTTGCTGTCGTTGACTTAAGAAGAAAGCAACTCCACCACCGAATACCAAGAAGAAGAAGAGTAATAGTGGCGCAATAAACTTCATTTTGGAGCCACCGATTTTCTTCGCTTTGCTACTGGATCCGCCATCGCTGTCATCTGGTCCCGCTTTAGAAACGGTAGGAACACTGCCGGTTACTGGTGAAACCAAGTCCGCCGGAGGGGTAGCTGGAACCTTTAATGGAGGAGCGGGAGGAACGACGTCTACCTTATTTTCCTGTGGAGGAGTTACCGCAGAAGGAACTACTGGTGAAGGTATAGAAGAAGGTGGCGCACTCAACGGTGGCATGGCAATTGGTGGCGTAACAGCTGAAGGTGGAACAGCAGGTGTTGCCAATGGTTTGGGAGCTTCTCCTGGACCACCTGGAAGTGAGACGGCAGGCATGTTATCCATTTTCTCTGGCGTGTCTGGACTTAAAACAACAGGTGCTTCTGTTTTCTCTTCTTTCTCTTCGGTTGCAGCCTGTGTTGGCTCGATCTTTACTTCTGCTGGTTTGCTTTCTGCTTCAACAGGCTTGGAGTCAGGAGCGTCTAGCTTAACAACTGGTTCATCTTTTTTCTCTTCTTTGACGTCACTAGGAATACTAGCCGGAGCAGGTGGCGTAAATGGAACTGCCATTGGAGATGGCACGGCTGGTGGCACCTTCACTTCTCCTGGTGGAGGAGTGTTGGCGGGGCTGGTGTTGCCTGGCGTTGTGTTCGTCATACTACCTTCTTATAACGTTTCCCATTCCTGACATGCATTGCCTGTACAGATACGGCACTGGGCTTTGTGGGCGCCAGTTTGTGTAATGGCAAAGTTGGCTGAGATATTACTGTTCTCACTAGCTGGTTGAATAGCTTGGATACTGCCATCTGGAAGGCTGATACGGAACTCGTATCGAGAAACTCCAGGAATAATTCCACAAGTTAAGTTGATCTGGTCACCAACTACAATGTTTGGTTTGTTGATTGCTACGTAAGCACAGATCGGGCCAGGGGATGGAGAAACTCCTGGAGATGGGCTTGGTTCTGGTGAAGGGGTAACGCCAGGTGTTGGAGTTGGACGAGGGGTCGGTCTTGGTGAAGGTTGAGGTGTAGGAACTGATCCGCCACAGTTAGTAGCGATAATCTGGAAGGAACCACACAGCTGTCTGTCTTTCCAACCACCATTACATACCTGATCAACCTGTCCACATCCATTGGCACTTGCATAGTCATAGGCATCTCGATAGTTATTAAAGGTTTCAGGGTTCTCTAAACACTGACCGTTACTAAGATTGTTACAGCGGAAGCCCAACCATCCTTGATTGCCGCCACAAACGCCATCGTTATTACTATTGGGATCGTTACAAGTGTCTTGCTGAACCTGACAAATACGGTTACCCCCTACGCCTTGGCAGACCCCACCGCCGCAACACGAGTTGGCACCATCATCACAGGACTCACCAATACCGCGACAGGTTCCGTTTCCTGGAGAGGCTGAAGGTTGTGGAGAGACACTTGGGCGTGGAGTAGGTGAAGATGTTCCGGCTGGACCACCGCCACAACGACCACTTTGACAAGTTTCATTATTAGCACAAGGTGTTTCATTGACAAAGGAACCGTCATTACAGGTTACTTGAGTACGTAGGCCAGAACAAGCAGTTTGTCCATGTTTAACACCACCTGCACAGTCACGCTCAGTATTTACACACAGACCTGAGTCACAGCGCTGACTAGAAGTACAGGCCGTCAGTGTTTCAAATGAGCCGTTCACACACCGCACAGGTTGGCGGAAGCCTGAACAAGCTAAGCCATTGTGAGGAACACCGCCGGCACAACTGGCATATCCAGCCGCTTGCTGGCGAATTTCTTGAGATTGATTCATTAAAAAGAAGCCGACTCCTGCTCCAATAACCAGAATAAGCAAGCCTAAAGCAGCTAGCATTATTTGGGGTGAAAACTTTTTCTTGTTTCCTGAAGAAGGGTTTGCAGGAGGAGTAGGACTTGCAGAAGGTACAGACACTGCCGGTTCGGTAGGGACAACGGGCGGGGCTGAAGTGTTGCCTAATGGTTGTACAGGTGTCTCAGTCATGAACGTTGTAACTCAAATACCACAATAAGCCGATCCAGTTCGGTTGCTTATAACTGTAGGGGAAGTACTGCACACAAATCAATAAGGAATAAAAGGCGAAACTTTCAGGGAGGCTGAACACCATTTGGATTCATTTTTTAAGCTACAAGAAAATCTCTGCGTGATGGTACACTCCAGAGCATGTGGGAGAACTTCGACATATTGGTAGTAGGAGCGGGACTTTCAGGCTCGGTGCTTGCCGAACGCTACGCTGCTCAAGGAAAAAAGGTACTGGTACTGGAGAAGCGGAATCACATTGGAGGGAACTGCTACGACTATCTTGATTCTTCGGGAATACGAATTTCCAAGTATGGAGCACATCTTTTTCATACTAACGATGAAGAAGTTCATGAGTATATTCATCGATTCAGTCAATGGATTCCTTACGAACATCGGGTGCTTTCAAAAGTAGGAAAAAAGTACGTCCCTTTACCAGTTAATATTCAGACGGTAAATACACTGTTTGGGACTGCTCTGCAGACATCAGCCGAGATGGAAGCGTGGCTAGCCAAGCAACGTGTAGACCATCATAGTCCGATGACCAGTGAAGAGCTGGGATTAAGCCGCTTTGGAAAAAGTTTGTATCAAAAGCTCTTCTTACCTTATACCCAGAAACAATGGCAGCAACACCCTCGTAAGCTAGATGCGTCAGTAATTGGCAGAATTCCTCTTCGTTTGAATCAGGATGACCGCTACTTTACTGATAAATATCAATATCTTCCTCAGAAAGGATATACGTCTTTTTTTGAGAAAATGTTGTCTCACCCAAATATCAAAGTTTTACTAGAAACTGACTACTTTATGGTTAAGTCTCAGTTTGAGATGCTCAAGAAGAAACAACATCCTTTCTCTCTTCATCCGTTTGAAAAAATCTTTTACACGGGCCCCATTGACCAGTTCTTTGAGTTTCAACAGAAGCTCGGCGCAACATTGGAGTATCGTTCACTCAGGTTTGAAGAGGAGTGGCATACGCTTACGAATGAGCGTTCTTTTTTCCAGCCAGCAGCGGTCATAAATCATCCCAGCCTAAAGACACCCTACACTCGCACGATCGAGTATAAGTATCTTACAAAAGCCGTAAATCCCGACGCGACATTTGGCGGCAAGACAGTAGTAATGAAAGAGTTCAGTACCAGTGTGGGAGAGCCCTACTATCCTGTTCCTACTACCCGCAACCAATCCTTGTATGAAGAGTATCGAAAACAAGCTACACAGTTAGCAGACCAAGGCATTTACTTTGTCGGTCGTTTAGCAAACTATAAATATTTCAATATGGATCAAGCGATCAAAAATGCGTTAGAGTTATTTCAACAGTTAGAACAGCCATAAGGAACAGTGTGTATGCCAGACTTTCTCTTCCTCAGTTATGAAGAGTTTTATCGTCATTGTCTTGAACTCGCAGTCAAGATTAAGCAAGCGTATGGACCACAGAAAATAGACTATCTTCTCTCTATTCAACGAGGTGGTGCGGTACTTTCCAAGATTCTTTCGGATGCATTGGAGGTACCTATTACCACTTTAGTAGTCAGTTCTTATCAGGATTTACACCAAACAAAGCAACCCTTTATCAGTCAGGAAGTTGCAGTTGATATTCAAGGAAAGCACGTTCTAGTACTTGATGAAATTAGTGATACTGGAGACTCACTTCACTTAGTTATGGAACACCTGGCCAAGTTTAATACTGCTTCAGTCAAGACAGCAGTGGTATATCTGAAGCCAAAGTCTCGTTTCAAGCCAGACTTTTGGATGGCTGAGTCTGCGAGCTGGGTTGTTTTTCCCGGGGAGCTGTGTGAGACTGCTCGCGCTCTTCAACATCTTCCTACTCGATCTGCGGAGTTGGAAGAGCAGTTTATGCGCTACGCACAAGCACACGGAGCAAGTGAAGTACTCTTGCAGGACTTGGGAGTTTCTTTACCGAAGGAAACTAAGCAAGTGTAAGTGATTGAGCAGAGCAAATAACTCTGCTTCGTTGGTAAAAGAAAGATCTGCTTGAGTTTGAGTATCTGTAACTGATCTACAGATGTGAATTGTTTTAAATCCTAGTTGCTGAGCTGGCTGAATATCAGAACGAACAGAGTCCCCCACATATACCACACGTTGAGGAGGTGTAGTTGCGAGTTGTTGTGTTAGGACTGTATAGGCTGATGGGTGTGGTTTTGCATCGGGCAGCTCTTCTAATGCAAGGATGCACTCAAAAGTTTGTTCGGGCGCCTCAATACCCAGTTTTTTCAGGACGCGTATAGCTTGGTCGTGAGTAGCATTACTAAAAAGAATGTGGCGGAACTTTTTCTTTCCAAAGAAGTGTGCAAGTGCTTTTGAGTGAGTGATAAAGGTGGTTTTATCAATCATACTCTCGATTTCTAAAATCAACTCTTTGGTCGTATATGGAGAGCCCAGCTGAATAATCTCGAACCAATCCTTACCAGTCTTTTCTAGTTGGTCGAAGAGCTGTGATTGAGCGATCGGAAACTGTTGGTAGTAGGTTTGCCACTGTTTTCGAAGATGATCCAATAGCTCCATATTAAAGTAGAGCGTTCCATCTAGATCCCAGACGAAGACGTCGACGTTGTGTAGTAAGCTACGAAGTTTCTGGAGAGTTTGAAGCTTGTGCTGTAACTTGTGTAAAAACATCACCAATCCTTTGTATTGTTTGAGTATCTATGCTCGGACCTAGTAACAAAAGAACTGTTCGTTTACCAAAAGCTTCACTTCGAGAAAGAGAAGTTGGTTTGACAGCCTGGGAAGCATAAACAGGGTACTCGTGGAGTGCTTTAGGATACTGTGGTTTATAGGGTAACTGCTGAGCAGTTAAGGCTGCAAGTATTTGAGCATGGAGATGCTGAGGAACTTGCACAGGATAAACAGCCGGCACGTCGTGAGGCGTAACTGTCGGCAAGATGAGCTGAGGTTGCAAAGGAGCGAGCAACGCTTGATACAACTTAAATTGCTCCTCTCGTAGGCTATTTTCTTTTGCCCAGCTGGTCAGTTGGGGAAGAAGCACAGCGGCTTGAAGGTCAGTGGGTCGGTAGTTCATGCCGGCAACTTCGTATTGATACTGAATGCCACGTGGTTGGCCATGGCTAATATAGGTATGAGCTCGTTGAAGAAGCTCAGGAGTTTTAGCTAGGATGACGCCGCCTTCTCCCGTGGAGATATGTTTTGTTTCAAAAAAACTACTCACCACGATATCAGCGTAGGAGATCGGTAGCTTGCCATCCGTAGTTTTTCCACCTAATGCCTGACAAGCATCAACTACTACCCAAAGTCGGTGTTTCTGGGCAAAGTGATGAAGTCGGTTGTAGTCATTTACTAAGCCAAAGAGGTCAGTAACCAATATTCCTTTGGTTCGGGGAGAAACTGCCTTTTCCAATTGAGAAAGATCCATTCGAAAGTCAGAAGTCATGTCTACGAATACGGGACGAGCTCCGGTCTGCAAGATCATATTAACGGAAGAGGAGAAGGTATAGCTGGTAGTAATCACCTCATCGCCGTGTTGAGTCCCTAGAGCTAGGAGAGCAACATGAATTCCTCCAGTACCACTTGATGTAAGGGCTAGATACGGGTGCTCTAAGAGTGTGGTGAGTTTCGCTTCAGCTTGGGCAACTAACTTGCCCCGAGTTAATTTTTGAGTGTCGAGGAGAGTTTCGATCAGTTGAAGGGTTTGATGAGTCCGCTGACGAGACATAATTACTTTTCTACAACTAAAAGAAAGATGCTCCCTTGAAGACTGCTAGCAAGCTCGAAGATAGCTTCGGTAGGAGTCAGACCACGTTCTTGTGTTTGCTGCAAAATAGTTGTGTGTAGCTGTGGATCTTTGTGTTCTTCGAAGAGGGTCATCAGCAAGTAGGCAAACGTAAGATTAGGAAGTGTAACATCCGGGATTTCAATACGCTCTATTTTGACCTGAGGATAACAGCTCTGAAAGTACTTTTCAGCCTGGTCAATAACTTGATACTTTCTGCCTTCACCAATCAATAAGGTGCCACCTTTTTGAGTAGTGCGATACAGCTCATCAAGTGCTTTGTCGAGGGGAGAGAGATAACGCAAAACTGCATACGCTACCGAGAGAGAGAAGGTACTTTCCTCAAAAGGAAGACTTTGAACGTCGGCAACTTTGGCAGCTCTCTTTGTCTGGTCGATATTTCGTAGTTGTCTTCGAGCAATGACGTCAGGGTTGATATCGATTTCAGTGACTCGATCGATCTCTAATGTCTCACTAAGGGTGGTAGCAAGAGCGCCACTCCCAGTGCCGGAGCAAAGCACTTCAGAAAAATGAAGGCCTTTTTGTTGTTGTATATACCTAGCAAGCGCACTAAAAGATTTCCGTTCTTTTCCCAAGATATCAAGTACTTCGTTTCGAGAAAAAAGACGTTTATCAATCTGCAAAGATTGACTGAGGTACTTTGGCAAGAAAGTATCTCTATACAGAGATGCAATGTACGGATGCATATCGCTTAATAGTAATCTCTAAACTTGACTTCTTTTCCGCGGAACATCTTATGAGAACGCTGCTTAAACCGTGACAGCTCGTTGAGGTAGGGAATGGTACGTTTTAACTTTCGTTTCATCCTTTGGGGGAAGTTTAACGGTTGGAAGATCTCATACATTGTTTTATCTTTCACGCCAGAAGATTCAAAGTGGTCGCGACGGAATTGACACGCTGTACAGACTCCGCAGTTCAGCTCTGTTCCTTTAAAGCAAGTGTATGTCTCGGCCAAGGATATGTTGTGTTTATCTGCCCAACTAATCAGATCTTTTTTCTGTTGATAGAGATTAAGGAGGGGCTCATAGGCCAGGCTAAAAAACTGCCAGTCATAGCTATAGGTATACGAGCACATAGAAAGCATGGTTGATCGGTTAGAGGTGAGTGTCTGGCCAGCGTTGTACTCTGCATCTGACGGAAGTGTGGAGCTAATAACAGTCCGAATGTTCTTTGCCTCTTTGAGTGCTAAAAATTGAGAGGCCGCAATCGCCTGATAGGGCAAGTAGCCGGAAAAACTAAAAGAACGGTCAAGAATTACTGCTTCTTGGTCTTTTTTAAATGCTTTAGCCAGAACTGTAGGATGAACCCAGTCAGCGGGATTGCCACGGTAGTAACGTCTGATTTCAGGTGGAGTAGTGTGCTGGCTCATAAAGAGTGGAGCACGTGCTAAAGTGGGGTATCGTTCATGGAAAAGACGAGCGTAGTGAAGGACTGCCGACTGCTCATGAATATTACGTGGCTGTCCAGTGCGGACGTGAAGTGGAAAAACTTCAAGCTTGTAGGTATGAAGCAGCTGAGCCCAGGCAACTGTAGAGTCCACTCCTCCAGAAACCAGAAGGATGACAGCAGAGCCAGGTTTTGGCAGCTTCACCACGTACTTTCGTTTAGAAATAAAGAGTGACTCAACTGCGTCCAACGTAGAACGGTCTTCTTTTTTCTTTTTGTCTAACACTTTTTTTCGGTCAGAACTAGATAGTGTAAGATGCCTGGTAGCAGTTTTCACAGACAGTATTATACTAGGGGAAAATATTTGTAAAGGTAACATTGTGCTTTCTCAACTCGGTCGTTTTTCCAGAAAAGTTGTTCGCAAAGTCAAAAGGATGAGTGGATTTGTCGAGTCCAGAGACATGCACTTGATTGCTTCTAAAACGTCGCTGCAGTCCTTCATGAATTTTTTTCAAGCAGATGAGTATGGGCATCGAGCCAGCATTGAGCAGGGTGACCTGGGATATGGCTGGATGCACTACAGTTTGATTCGCCTTTTAAAACCAAAAAAAGTTCTTTGTGTGGGATCACGTCATGGATATATTCCGGCTATTCTCGCTCAAGCGTGTAAAGATAATGGTTTGGGTCATGTCTACTTTGTGGATGCTGGCTTCGGTGACGAAAGTGACGCTCATTGGACGGGTGTAGGGTACTGGCGTACAGACGAAGGAAAAAATGTTTTTTATCATGCTGGTTTGGAGCTATGGATTACGTTGTGTGTGACGACAACCAAAGAGTTTGCGGAAGCTCATCCTGAAGAAAGGTACGACTATATCTATATTGATGGTGACCACTCGTTTAAAGGAGCAAAGTTAGACTTTGACCTTTTTTGGCCACAGCTGAATGAGTATGGTTTCATTGGTTTTCATGATGTATCGGTCAAGGGGACTCTCCCTGAGGGTGAGTACGGTGTTCATAAAGTTTGGGAAAGAATTAAGAAAAAATATCCAACTACGCTAGAGTTCCCTTTCATGGGCTCTGGCTTAGGAATTGCCCAGAAAAGGCCGGCGAAGGGATGACTGCTAAAAAAATAAAAGGTTTTTTTCAGCGACATATTCATGAATTTCAGTTGTCAGCTCAGCGATGGGCTGTGGTAACGCTATTGAGCGCAGATTCTGGTCGTTTGGCCTCGTTCAAAAAAAGAGTAGCGCTGCTAATGTACGGACTGGAACTGAAAGAGACACTGCCTCGCAGCGTAGGAGCTCTGTGGATCCAACCGAGCAAAGCAGCGAGGTCTGCGGCAACGTTTGGCCTTACCTATAACCTCAACCACCTTGGAAACGTCTATAGCCTAAAAAAGGAAGAGCGAAACGTAACGCTTAACGTGGAACGAAACGTGATTGAGTGGCTCAAGAAAAAACTGCATGTGGGAGAGAGTGTTGAAGGGTATATCACAAGTGGTGGCACCGAATCTAACTTATTTTTGATGTGGACTGGAAGAGAGCTTTTGCACAATATGGGGGTGCAACACCCCATTGTTCTTCATACGGGATTTACCCACTATTCAGTCAAAAAGGCTGCCCGCATTCTGGCACTTTCTACCCAAGAAGTTGCCATTACTGAGTTAACGTATGGTTTAGACGTTAATCATTTGGAAAAAGTCATCGCCACTCTCCTCAAAAAAAAGAAGGGGAAAGTAGGAGTAATGCTGCCTATTACACTAGGGTACTCGTCAACGGGGTGTTGTGATGACCTAGATGGAATAGTGAGTGCCATCAAGAAGATACAAAAAAAACATCCACGTTTTCATCCTTTCTTGTGGGTAGATGCAAGTATGCAAGGCCTACCTTTCCTTTTTCTTGACCCGGCTTTTCAAGATCAGTTTGTGTTTCGTCATCCAGAAATCTATGGATACTGTCTTGATTTTCATAAGATGGGTGAGACACCACTCCCGACAGGGGTAGTTGTCTATCGTAAAAAACTGCGAGCGTATATTGAGCAACCTATTGACTATCTGATTGAAAAAGATGCTACAGTCTTAGGTTCTCGGCCAGGGTTTGCAGCCTTGGCTATTTGGTTCTCAATCTGTCAAAGAAGCGATGATGCTTGGATACGTCGATACAGTCAGCTTTTACACTTGAAAAATACGTGGGAAATGGAGCTTCATCGTACTTCACCATCTTTACGTCTTGAGACAGGTGAGTTTAGTCTTACTGGGGCATTGATACTCAAAGGGAAAAAGGCGCTCCCCAAAGAGCTAGAAGAAACCTTTATGTTGAACTACTGTACGGTCAAGTACATCACAACGAAAGGTCAAACTCGACAATTAAAACACTATAAAGTACATTTCACTGACGAAATTGTCTGGGATTTTTTAAAGAGATTGCAAACGTTACCGTAAGTAACATATGACATATCGACTTCTTGATCGTTATTGGTTTGAGTTTCTTTGGGCGATGACCCTCAAGGAAATTAAGGCACGGTATAAAAAAGCCATTTTAGGTTTTTTATGGATTTTTTTGAACCCGCTTTTGCAGATGGTCACGATTGGTGTCATCTTTCAGTTCTTCGTTCCGGTCAAAGTAGATAACTACTTCCTCTTCTTATTTACCGGCTTACTGCCATGGAACTTCTTTTCCTACTCGGTAACTAAAAATACGCCGATCATGACACACGAACGAAGCTTAATTAAAAAATCTAACTTTCCGCGAGAGACTATTGTCTTATCGGTTATTTTTTCCAATCTCTTTCATATGTTAATAGCGTGGTCGCTCTTAATTGTCGTGTTAATTGCCGATAAGATTTTCTTTGAGCAGTACTCTTCAATAGAAGTTGTGTTTTACAGTTTGCGCTTGTTATGGTCCATTCCGCTTATTCTTTGGCTAACCATGCTGACTACTGGTTTCTCGCTGTTATTCTCAGCTTTGAACGTGAAGTACAGAGACGTGAACTTTTTGGTTCAGGCTATTATTCCACTCTGGTTTTATGCCACACCGCTAGTCTATACGCTGCAAATCTTGCCTGATTTTCTAGGCTCGCTCTTATATCTCAACCCGATGACGGGGTTAATAGAGCTCTTCCATGCAGCTTTACTAAAGCAACCTATTTATGAGCCAGAACTCGTATTGCTGGATCTTTTCCTGTCAGTCATCTTCTTCTTGTTAGGATGTTGGGTATTTTTGAAAGAGTCACCATACTTTGATGACTGGGTCTAACTATGCCGAAAAAAAAGAAAGTACTGTCCAAAAAAGTAATGAAGCCTGCTCCATTGAAAAAAAAGCGACTTTCTTTGCCAGGGGCTGAGACCTGTCTCTTATAC
>DBDU01000026.1:924-1202 GCA_002293725.1 Patescibacteria group bacterium UBA924 | reverse complement strand
CTTTCTTTGCCAGGGGCTGAGACTGCCGTCTCATTACAAAAGGTAACTAAAAAGTACCAACTCCATCATGAAAAGCCCACCTTTGTAGATCGTTTTTTTGGTAAGACATCTCGTGAGGAGTTTTTAGCACTTCATGATGTAAATATTGAGATCCCTCAAGGTCAAAAGTTAGCTATTGTAGGCAAGAACGGCTCGGGAAAAACTACACTGCTGAAAGTTATTTGTGGTGTGACCCAACCAACTCAAGGAAAAGTTGAGACACGTGGCAGAGTAGTATC
>DBDU01000026.1:455-751 GCA_002293725.1 Patescibacteria group bacterium UBA924 | reverse complement strand
GAGACACGTGGCAGAGTAGTATCGCTAATTGATCTTGAAGCGGGTTTTCATCCAGAGCTGAATGGCTATGAAAATATTGCTTTGAACGGTTTAGTGGTTGGAATGTCACGAGCAGAGATTAAAGAGCGCACGGCTGAGATTATCGATTTTGCCCAAATTGGCTCATTTATTGATGCTCCACTCTTTACATACTCGGAGGGAATGAAGCTGCGTCTTGGTTTCTCCATTGCCGTTCATGCTGACCCTGACATCTTGGTGTTAGACGAGATGATTGCTACTGGAGATGCAAACTTTCA
>DBDU01000026.1:0-256 GCA_002293725.1 Patescibacteria group bacterium UBA924 | reverse complement strand
GCTACTGGAGATGCAAACTTTCAAAAAAAGTGTTTTGATCGGATAGAGCACTTCTTCCAACTGAATAAAACTATTATTACTGTTAGCCATATCATGGGCTTCATCGAACCATACTACCAACGATTCATTTGGATGGAGCATGGCAAAGTGAAGGCTGATGGTGACAAACGAGTAATTGAAGAGTATCGAAAAACATGGTGAAAAGATCAATCGGAAACACATCGCACTTCTCTCAACCTGTCTCTTATACACATCT
>DBDU01000023.1 GCA_002293725.1 Patescibacteria group bacterium UBA924 | reverse complement strand
CACTTACAACACGCTTCACGTTGCTCACTTTGTCGTAATGCTCGTTCGGCCGCATTCGCGCCATCAGGAACGGCAATCTGTCTGCAGGCATTAAAGGGCACCATTGACTCCTCACCAGCTTCGCCATCACCACCCTGAGCAAGAGCACATTGGTTGGTCGTCTCACAACACATGGACTGTTCGATGACTGGTTGGGTTAAATCTCCAGAATCAATGCGAGACCAATACTCACGACCACCGCACAATACTGGTCGGTTAGCCAATGCCTGAGCGCATGTCACATTTCCGGGAGTGCTCACAAACTCACACGCCGCTCCATTTAAGATGACTGGCTTGAGATCTGGTAATCGAACAACTGGAGGTTGTTGACTGGTGTCACAAAAACCAGGTGCAGCATTTGTGCATAAGTTAGGAACTGGATTGGTTGTACACTGGTCTCCATAACTTAAACAGTCATATCTTCCAGATACTTCAACTTGATATGTTGTCTGTTGAAAGCAGACTGGATAACGTTCAAAGAAAGAGCCGTCTTGGTTCTGTCCTCTTACTGGCCCACTTCGGATAGAAATGTCATAGATTCCTTCAGGAATAGTGCTATTCAACTGCCCCAGTGGGCTGGCTGATAAATCAGCATTTCCATTGCTATCAATGTTGAGAGCAATCTGATAGGTATAAAACCCAGGAAGTCCATCTGGAAAATCGGTACTGACTGGAATATCGATTCGCTCTAAGAATAGCCAAATACGCTGGCCTCTAAATATCTCCGGCGCCCCGATGATTCGAATGCCTGACGGTTGGGAAAGATTTTGACCTGGTGGCACCATCACAGATAAGCTCGGCATTGAGTTAGGTGGACAATCAAGATTAGGAATAGGGGAAGGACCCGGGGTTGGAGAAGCAAAAAGGACGGCTTGAGCAGCTACTTGAGATGCACTAGTCAGCCAGCCGCTGGCTAGAACCACAAAAAACAATAATACCAAAACAGCAGCTCGTTTCATGCCTGCTCTTATAATAGTAGAAACGCCCTAACGATGCGAGGGTGACGTCCTGCTCTCCAGATAAGGTATAATGCCCCCCATGACTAAAGCTAAAACTACCCCTCACTCAGACCATACCCATACTCACGATCACGCCGATGGGCATGATCACCAACATCATTCGCTGCCAATCGCCCCTAACTCTAGCGTTACGGTTAAGCTTCCTTGGACCACTGTCGAGCCAGCGTATCAAAAAGCACTGCGTCGTTATGCCCAAAATGCTAAAACAGATGGTTTTCGCAAAGGCAAAGTTCCGCTCTCTCTGGTCGAAGGCATGGTTGACCAAAGCGCTTTAGTTGAGTACGTACTGCAGAGCATTCTCCCTTCAGCATATGCCGACGCGGTCAAAGCTGCTGATAAGCATCCTATCTCCCAACCAGAAGTTGAGCCCAATGAAGTAGAGAAAGGCAAGGACTGGCTGCTGACAGCACACTTTGCCGAGACTCCCGAAATTAAGCTCGGGAAGTACCAAGAGGTTGTTAAAAAGGCTAAAAAAGCTAGCGAAAAAGACATCGCTGACCAAGAAGCCGAGTTAGCAAAAAAAGCCGCCGAAAAGAAAGCTACCAAAAAAGATAAAGATACGGCTGATTCCAAAGAAACCGCCGATGCAAAAGAGACATCGACGCCAACAACACTAACAGACAATCAGAAAGATGACTTACGCACTCGCCAAATTTTCAGACATCTAGTGGAGGAGATCAAACCTCAGATCCCTGAACTACTGGTTCGCCGTGAGGCAGATCGCGAGATTCGCCGTCTGTTGGATCAGCTCGAGCAGCTCAAGCTGTCGGTAGAAAACTACCTAAAATCCCGCAGTATGACCGCCGAGCAGCTTCGCCTGGAGTACTTAAGCGCAGCTGCTACTTCCTTGCAACTAGAGTTCATTTTGGCAGAGATTGGGAAGATGGAAAAAATTACGGTTGAAGATAAAGAAATTGACGAGATGATGAAACAAGTCTTTGGCGATAAGTTAACCAAAGAACAAGAAGCAAATAACGACTACCGTAGCTACATTTTTAATACGATTGCCAAACAAAAAATCGTCAAGCATCTGCTTTCACTTTAAAGAAAGTGCGCTATACTTCAATATAGTTGACACCTCGAGTATTTAGGCCTATAATATCAGCAGCCTTCCTTGAAGGTGTTGTTTGTGTAGGAAAATAGATGCAAACGCACGGTCACCCATCAGCACATCGACCACAACCAAGTGGCGTCAACCCTTTCGCGAGAGCGCTCGCTGAGGCTAGAGGTGCTATGGGTCAAGATGATGGCATGCCGACACAAGAAAATACTCCTTCGACAGAAAAAAAATCCTCTCAAGAAATCTTCAATCCCGCCGAACAGCAACGTCAAGTTTTGGAGCAACAGCGCCGTGAAAGAATGCGCCAAGAACTCCATCGCAGAGTAAATCCCGTTGACCAAAAAGACATTTTTGACTCTCGAAAACAACAAGTTAAACAAGAGCTTGAAGCTATTCGTCATGAGTTAGAGTTGCTGACCAAAGAGCTCGATGGCTTCGCTAAAGATATTGAAGTCGCAGTGATGAGTAACATCGTTGAAGTAGGTGAGTCTGGAAAAGGAGCCAAAGGGTACTTTGCCAAGCTTAAAGAGTTCATCATTTTAATTCGACAAAAAGTTCACAGTGCACGCACTTGGGCTACTACGTTGAGTGGCAAAAAGTCTAAACAAGCGGGCCTTAACTTTAAGGCTAAAGGTCACTCTCAGACTAAAAATGTTTGGGATACCATGCACCACGAACGACAACTTGCTCGTGCAGGTGGTTAACCTTTCTTTCGGACACAGCTTCCTTTCATAAGGTAAAATACGTATATGACTGGATTTGAACGCGCTAGCCTTGCTTTGATTTATAACATCTACTACTCGTGGAAAGTTCACTCTTCCCAAAAACCGATCACGAATAAAACTTTCGTCGTCGAAACATACGACGAAGATAATCAACTGCGTAAAAAGCGTTACTTTGCCGTTCGGGAGATCTCAACGGAACGGTTAGACATTTATCTAGACGAAGGTAACCGATACAACGTCAAAAACTCAGCTCCCATTATTAAACACGGAACCGTCATGATGACTGAAGAGCGTCCAGCTGAAAAAGTAGATATTCATGCGCTTGATAGTTCCTATGTCACTGGTGTGGGCTCCGGCTACCGATTCACAATTAAAGAGTATGGATCTGACACTGTTCATATTGAAGACGAAGAACACCGCCATCTATACAAGTACAAAATTGTGAGCAAATAATCTCTATACTCAAAGACCCTACACAACGGTAGGGTCTTTTTCTTTACTTCAAAACACAACTTACCCACGACGAGCCTGACGACGCAGCTCAATGCAGATGAAGATCTGCTCGAACAGCTTGCTGGAGCCGACTGTCGTGACCACTGCCAGCAACGTGCCCAGCACGATGCCACCGATAATGGATGCCGGATCGCCATTTGCCGCCAGCAGGTTGTAAGGGGGCAGGAAAGTCGCCGCCAAGTCATACAGGACCGCGATGATGGTGGCTACCAACATGCCGTACAAAATTAGCCGCTGAGAAGCCTCCACTTTGCCAGCGCGTTTGATGAGCGCCCGCGCCATGGCAAAGTACATCTCCGTGAAAACCAGCACGAAGCCCAGTAGCCAGTGCCAAATACTCGCACTGGCGATAGCGTCGTCCAGCTCTAGGCGACCGGTCAACATCCAAACGTTGGTGATTAAATCAATCAACGTCAGGATAATAAAGAAGAACAGGAACGCCCACTGTCCCGGCTCGGTCTCAAAGAACTCGACCATCTGAAACTTGACGGCTTCGCTTCGTATTTCTTTAACTCGACGTTTCGGCGGAGATGCCCCTGTTGCTTCACTTGTGGTTTGGGGCGAAGAGGGCAGCGTCGTAGGCCGTAGCTGCCGTCCAAGTTGGGGCCACTCTGTCACACCCAAGCGCTGGAGCGCCTCAGCGTATGAGAGTGTGTAAATGTGCTGGACGTGCTGCCAGTTCTGGGGGTTTCCAGATACAGCGTCGGCGAACAGCGCAAAGCTTTCTGGAGTGTCCTCACGTCCAAATTGGCGCAGCCATTCTTGGTACGCGAGTTCCACATAGACGGTATTCGCCTCTGCATAAAGACGAACTTTGATTTGGCGTTGCTGCTGTTCTTGCTGTGCAGCTTCGCGTCGGGCGATGACATGGTTTTGGGGTAATCCTGATTGCATATCTCCACTCCTTTAAGTGTGATGCAACTCGAGATACAAAGTGAGATGTCGCGGCGACGCAGTGAGGTCTTCTTCACTACCCACAGTGGATAGCCTTTCGGCTATTGTGTCTTGATGTGAAAGGGCGATTCTTCGCTCTTACAGAATAAAGTGCATATGCTCTATTTGTGCAGAGCGGAGATATCTCGGACAGACCTCGAATTATAGGCTGCGGATTTTGGTTTTCAACTCGGGAAAAAAATTACTTTCGCGCAAAGATGTAGCGCTGACCTTCTTGATAGAGAACAGTATAGGCTGGGTCAACCTGAATACGTTGCAGCACTTCTTGAATGTCTGGCACCCCCATAAAGTTGTTGGGATTCTGGCCATCCCGAAGATCAAGCACAATGATTTCGGGTTGATAGTCCTGATAGTTTGCTCGTAAAAGCTTGACGTGCCGATCAGTAAATCGAGGCGCTAAGTTATTTTGAGTCATTACACTTTTGCCAGCTGGAACACGAGCCACTAACTCATCCAAGTACCTAAAGTTTTGAGTGTGAGCATAAAAAGCGGGGTTATAGGCGAGGGCTAACGGACCTCGCAACACAAAACGATAAAGCACTAAACTATTCAGAATCAGCAATCCTGCCACACCAACCACCACAGGCTTGGGTAGTTTCTTTTGCAGCAGACTTAGTGCAAGTACGGTACTGATTGCAAGGGTTGGTGCCAACTCCGCATTGTAATGAAAACCCAGATCCCAATGATTGTTGCTCCCTGAGATAAAACGCATTCCTAAATTCAAGAAAATAATCGGCAGGGTAGGCAAATAGAGGAGCGGTAAAAACAAGAAGCTCCAAAAGATTTGAAAAGTCGTTTTAAGCTTGATCATGGGTGAGAATAGCTGCCCGACTAACTCACCAAGTGAAGTTGCCTTTGGTGCATACTGATAAAGTCCACCCGAGAAGTAAGGAATGATTACTTTCATCGTCACCACCCCCCACAACACAGAGTAACCCGCTGCCAAAGCGGCTAATTTTTTCCAGCTGGGTCGATAAAGATAAACAAACAACGACAAACCCAAGCCAAGCGGAAAGAGCAGCTCTTTAAAGGCCAACGTCAAGACAAAAAAGAAGACGAACCATCGTTTCCGTTCGGTAAGTACTGCCCAGTACGTCAACATTAAGGGCAAAGTCGCCACCGTAATCTCATGAAAGTCGGTAATCAGTGCGTTTTGTAAACCGACGAAGAGCAAGTAAGAGACCAAAACAGCTAAACTAAGGAGGTTATCTTTGAGCACGAACTGAGCAGTCCGATAAAGCACATATCCACTCATTCCTACAGCCACAGCTTGAACGATCAGAAGAACTTCACTCCGAGAAGTAAACCAGTACAGAGGGCTTAATAAAAAGATAGCTGGGTGAAAGTGATCCGCCCAAATCAACTTATCTTCAACAATGAAGTGGTCAATGGTTGGTGGCTGAAACTTTGCTACCTTTCGAATTGCCGTATCAAAGATACCGAAGTCGTAGTACTGCGTCTCGTACTGCCAGAATCGATGTAAAGAGACCAAGATCGCTGCCAACGTAAAAAGACCGCACAGTACAACAGCAAAGTTATGCCAAGCAAGATTACGTTTTTGGTTTGAGATGGGAAACTGCATCTGCAGTCAGTATACAGAACTGGTGACCGCGAAGGGACTCGAACCCCTGGCCTCCACAATGTCAATGTGGCGCTCTAACCAACTGAGCTACGCGGTCTCAGAGTACGTATTGTAACAAAGTTCGTCAAAATTGGCAGCTAGTCGTACTCAAGTATCGTTTTGCTACTACTTGCGCCGCTTCGTAGTTGACTACCCAACCAGAGTGGAGAACGGAACGAAGCGCTAGCGTCTGAAAAAGTTGACCATTTTTCTGGTACAACTCTGGATATCCACCTGACTGGATAATGTTCTGTTCATACTTAGCCAGGAAGTCCCTTGCCTGACCCAAGTACCGACACGCGTGTTCAGTCCGAGTTTGGCTCAATGCCAATAAGACCTTAATGTACTCAATTCCCCAATGACTCCAAATGCCCTCGCCCATATAGCCAGGTGCAAATACCTTAACCGTTAAGTGCATCTCATTTTGGGTATTAGAACGAGAGTAACCCAGGGGAAATGGTTGATCTAACTTTTCTTGTTGAATATGGGCAACCATGCGTTGCAGCTTTGCCAAGTCCTGGGGTTTTTTAGGATTTAAAAAGCCAGTAGAGAATGCTACTAAACTATCTCCACCAAAAGGACGATCAGTCGTATCACTAAGGTCATTAGCAAAGTAACCTTTGTCTTCCTGCCAGTACTGCGCAATGATCTTCTCTTTCCAGCTATCCTCATCTAACAAGGGTCGTAACTCTACTGGCCACGTCGCTTCGTCAACCAGGTCAAGTTGACGCGCCAAGCTCACCGTCTTCCAGGCAATAACGCTGTCAAAGAAAGCAGCCTGGCGTTTTACTCCATCTCTAGCACCTGACAACACCACGTCTCTACGTACTACAAGTGTTTCTGGGTCAATCACTGTCAGCAGATAACGGTGCAGTTCTTGCTGCAACGCAACTTTATTATCATGAACAAGTTTTAAAGCAGTGGGTCTGCTGGGAGCCGACTGGCGCAACGTTTGGAGCGTATACAGAACCCCATGTAGAGAGTCTGACGGCTCAGCATAAATGTTCAGTCCCGTAAACTGACTTCCACCTAGTGGCACAATCGTCGTTACCAACTTACCGTTAGCACGTAAGTAAGCCACATCCAGAGCCACTGTTTGTAAAGCAATCCGGCGCCTGAGTAGGAGATCTTCTTCGGTCCCGATGGCTGGATTAAGCAGCTCATTAAAAAAAATGCCTAGGTTGCGCACATAGAGGTCGGAGTAATGAGCCCCAGTAATGACATACGGTTTCTCAGGATTAAATCGAAGTTGATGAAGCTGCTGGACTACTTCTGTTTCAGTCCTTCCCAAACTAGGCTCCGGCAACCATCGGTACATCACAATTCGCAAACCCGTACGAGTGAGTGCAGTCATCCTTGAAAACCAGTCAGTTCTAAAAGTAGGAGTGTGTACTTCTTCCAACTTAATCACTCCGTGTTCATCAATCACTGTCTTATATGGACTGGTAACTCGAGTCCACTGGAAGTAAGGATCAGTAAAAAAAATCCCTGTGCCTAACCACAGCAAAAAAGCCATCAGCAGCAAGTATCCCAACCATAATCCAGGCAATGTCCACTTCATATCCGCGATATTGTATAATCTCTTCTCGTGTTAAGAAATTCACACACCGCTACCACTCAAACTACAACCACCACAACTGAGGTGGGGTTTTGATGTAAGCGGAATCTAAAACGTAGCATCCAAGCCCCTCCTCACGGAGGGGTTTTTGTTTGTCTACAGGTTTAGAGATCAAGTACAATAGCTGCCATAGGCAGAGAGGAACGTATGTCACAAAAACTGGACGAAGCACTGAGCCAGAAGTCAGCAAAAGAGCAACAACTCTGGGCAGTTCGTCATACTGCAGAGCACGTTTTGCATCAAGCCGTTAAGGAGCTCTATCCAGAGATTCTCTTAGCGATGGGACCAGCTACCGAAGACGGTTTTTACTTTGACTTTGATGGCAGTCCCAAAGAAGGCGTGAAAGTAGTTATCTCCGAAGCCAACTTCCCGAAGATTGAAAAACGGATGCGGGAGATTATTAAGCGTAACTTACCCATGATCTGCCAAGAGGTCTCTCCAGCAGAAGCTCGCAAACTGTTTGGCGACAACCCTTACAAGATGGAGTGGGTGGATGAGATCGAAAAACGCGGTGAAAAAGTGACGATTTACTGGACAGGCAAACCTGGCGAAAAAGGTTCGATGGTGGATCTGTGCAGTGGACCACACGCAGAGTCGACGGGCGCAATTAAAGCTTTCAAGCTACTTTCAGTGGCAGGAGCCTACTGGCATGGCGATGAGAAAAACAAGATGTTAACGCGTATCTATGGAACGGCGTTTAACTCTCAAGAAGAGCTTGATGCGTATCTTGAACAGCTGGAGCGAGCCAAACAAAACGATCATCGCAAACTGGGTGCAGAACTTGGCCTCTTTACGTTTTCCGACCTGATCGGCAAAGGGTTGCCACTCTGGACTCCAAAAGGCGCCACCGTTCGTCGTGAGTTAGAGAGATTTGTTGTTGATGAGGAGATTAAACGAGGATACTTACACGTTAATACCCCAGACTTGGCGTTACTGGACCTGTACAAAACATCGGGTCACTATCCGTACTACAAAGAAACAATGTACGCCCCAATCAAGATCGATGACGAAGAGTTCATGTTGCGGCCAATGACGTGTCCGCATCATTTTGAGATCTATAAGTCACAGCCACATAGCTACAAAGAGCTGCCAATGCGGTTGGCCGAGCTAGCTCAGTTGTATCGCTACGAAAAATCAGGCGAGTTAACTGGCTTAATGCGCGTACGAACGTTCTGTTTGGCAGATGCCCACATCATTGCCCGCAAGAGCCAAGCTAACCAAGAAATTAATGCTGTCTTGGATCTCATTGAGTACGTTGCAGGGCTATGGGGGCTCAAAGCGGGTGACGACTATCACTTCCGCCTCTCTTTGGGAGATCGTGCCGATGACAAGAAGTACTACAAAGATGATGCCTCTTGGGACTTTGCCGAAGAAGTCCTACGTAAAGTACTCAAAGAGCGTCAATCTATCTATGTAGAAGCCGAGCAAGAAGCCGCTTTCTACGGACCAAAGATCGATGTCCAGATGAAGAACGTTCATGGCAAAGAAGAGACAGCATTTACCGTCCAGTATGACTTTGTCATGCCTAAACGTTTTGAGTTGAAGTACATCAACGAGGAAGGCAAGGAAGAAGAGCCAATTGTGATTCATCGTTCGTCAATCGGTGCAATTGAGCGCATCATGGCTTTCTTGATTGAGAAGTTTGGTGGGGCGTTCCCACTTTGGCTAGCACCTGTGCAAGCCGTTGTCATTCCTATCTCTCAAGATCAGCATGAGTATGCTGAGTCGCTGGTAGCAGAGCTCAAAGCAGCTAACATCAGAGTGGAGAACTGGAATGAAGCCGAGAGCATGCAGAAGCGTATTCGTCGTGCTGAGAAAGAAAAAGTACCGTATATGATTATTATTGGCAAACAAGAAGTGGAAGATCAAACCATTAGTGTTCGCCAACGCGGAAATAAAGACCTTGGCTTGCTCCGTCTCTCCAAGCTCATCGAGCAGATGAAGAAAGAAATCGAGACAAAAGCACGCTAGCTTGCCTATGGTTACAGTTGAACATGAGTCGTCCAAGAAGCCTGGGAGGCATACTGAACATGCCCCCAGGCCTTGGGCTATTGATCGAGATCAAGCTGGCCGCATTTGGGCCTCACAGGCTACCGAACCTGAAACTCACTCAGCTCTCTTTCACAAAGCCCCGAAGATGGCAGTGCTCACCACTGCTGGCCAAGAGTTCTTGCGTGCAGTCGACCGAGAGACAAAACGACGGGTACTGCAAGGCGCAGTTGAGCGACAGCTGAACGGGCAACGACTCTCGGCTGTGCAAAATGAGGACGGAAGAGTCTCAATTGTTGATGACGCTCCCTTTCAAAAAAAAAGCTGGTGGGAAATCTTAAGGGAAAGAAAAAGGGGAGAAAGTTCAACATCTACCCAAGCAAACATCCAAGCGGTCGAAAAATTATTTCTGAAAAAGGGCGCACTACGCGGCTGGGAAATGGCCGCCCTTCTTGATCAACTGCACATCGCCACCGAGCACCTTAGTCCTGAAGTCGCAGCCACTACCGGGTTGGCGTGTGTTAATACCCTCGAACCCTTGGGGGGAACAGAACAAGCCGTTTTCTTACCTTATTTAGAAGGAATCGAGCTTGATCGTTTTTGGTTTGAGATGCTAGCTAAAGATAGGCAACTTGCCGAAGCATTAATTCCGCTAATGAATGAGTACAGCTATAAGGTTCGTGCCGCACTTTCAAAAGTGATGTCGGGAATCCTAGATCAGTATGGTTTCCGCTCATTCCTTGACCCTAGCTATCGTTGGAAGTTCAGAAGTGGCTATACCCATTATGAGCGCTATGAAGAACGAGGCCTGACCTTGTTAGATGTGTTTATTGACGTCCATCCACTTGACGAAAATCCGCTAGACCGATACTGTAACTGGATGATGCCGACCGAAGCATGTCTGCGTTGTCGACAGATCATAACTGCCAGTGGGGATGATCAAAGTAAGCTCGAGCTACTCATGAGAACGATTCAAGAACAAGCCATCATTTTTGATCCACTTTATATTCGACAACGCGGCGGTAGTACTAGATAAAGGAACTATGAGCGATAAATACTCGGCTGTTTGGGTTTCCCACTCGTCACTTTCAGACTTTGTTACTTGTCCACAGCTCTACTACTTGAAAAATGTCTATAAAAGACCAGAAACAGGTCATAAGATGACGGTCATGAGCCCTGCCTTGGCCTTGGGCCAAGCGGTTCACGATGTGGTGGAGTCACTTTCGACGCTCCAAACCGAGCAGCGTTTTCGCGAGCCCCTCTTAATGAAACTCTCTACGGCATGGGAAAAAGTCAGTGGTAAAAAAGGTGGCTTTTCCAGTCCTGAACAAGAGCTGCGATATCGCCAACGCGCTGAGGAGATGATCCGCCGAGTTGAGCAACACCCTGGCCCGTTAAGGAACTTAGCCGTCAAAATCAACATGGACTTACCTCATTATTGGCTAAGTCCCGAGGATCAGATTATTCTGTGCGGCAAGGTTGACTGGCTAGAGTACCTCCCAGACACCAACATGGTCAACATTATTGACTTTAAAACGGGGAAAAACGAAGAGAAAGAGGACTCGTTGCAGCTGCCAATCTACTGCTTACTAGTGGCCAACTGTCAAAAACGCAAAGTCGCGCATGCCTGTTACTGGTACTTACAGTACGATGATAACTTAACTGAGAAGGAGCTGCCAGATTTAGCAACGTCTCACCAACGGGTGTTAGAACTAGCCAAACAAGTGAAGCTGGCTCGTAAACTTAACCGCTACAAGTGTCCAGGTGGAGAGAGCTGCAGAGCCTGTGAGCCTTTCTTAAAAGTCCAACGTGGTGAAGCTGAGTTCGTCGGAGTGAACAGCTACAACACTGACGTCTTTGTCATTAATTACGACAACACTCCCGAAGAAGATAGCATTATTCTCTAGCAAGACTAGTGCTTACCACTTATAAATCTGAGGGAAGAGCTCCATGCGATTGGACCAGACAATGAAGAGATAGAAAGCCAGCACACCAGTAAAGAGTGCTAGTAGAATCTTTGAGTTGGGGTGAGCAGAAAAGAACTCATTCTGTTCTCGCATGAAGTGCTGTTTAGTCCAGAAGCCTTCCTTAGCGACAGGTCGACGAGCAATCACTGCTGGACGAGCCGGAACTCGGCGAGAACTAGCTTTGACCGCAGGTTTTTTAACGGGTCTTTTGGCTTTGGCAGGCATATACTTTTCCTTCGTAGATGAGGCTTTGATCGCCGTCTGGAAACAGTGTAGCAAAAAGAGAGAGCGCAGAGCAAGCGAAGCTGAAAGATTTACTGTCTTTTTGAGGCACAAAAAAATCTCCCAGACCCAGGAGATGTACACGCATTCGTAGTGTAGTTACCGGCCGTAACTCTCTCAAGAGTTGCACAGATACAGTAATCGGTTGGACTTACAATCACGTATGAGTACTCGATCCCAAATCTGGGGTCTCTTGGGCGAGTATTTGTGGGAAAGTAACTCACAAACGATCCCGTTGTTGGGGGATAAAGTCCATTGTGATCGGCATAGTACTGTTCAAAAGCTTTGGAAATAGCATCAATATCAGCTTTACGTTTGGCGTCTCGAGCGGTAACTTGAGCATTAGAGAATGCAATAATGCCAGCAGCCATTAAAACTCCAATTATCGCCACCACCACCATTAGCTCAATCAGGGTAAAACCAGATCTGAGAAATCTTGCCATCTCAAAATGGTATAGCAAGTTTCTTCTCCCTTCAACTCACTATTACCCCTCTCCACACTTTCCTATCCTCCTCTAGCATCCTCGAGAATCTTATGGCATAATACAAGGTCGTTACGTTTGTAATTGACAGGGAGAAGAGAACAGACCGATCTCATGATCAGAAAAAAACCGTTTCAACGGCCTCAACAGCAATTTAGAGTCACAGCGAACTTCAACATTCGCGTCCCCGAGTTGCGAGTCCTCACCGATATCGGCGAGATGATTGGAGTCATGTCCACTCAAGAAGCCATGGAACGTGCACGTAACGAAGGCAAGGACTTAGTTTTAGTGACCGAAGGGGCAAAGCCACCGATCGCTAAGATTATTGATTTAGCCAAGTACCGATATCAACTTCAGCAGAAAATAGCTGAAGGCCGCAAGAAATCAAAGCAGCAAGATATCAAGGAAATCCGTTTCACGCCATTTATTGGTGAAGGAGACTTCCAAACTCGATTAAAAAGAATTGTTGAGTTCTTAAAAAAAGGTGACAAAGTTCGCTTAACCCTTGAGTTCAAAGGTCGGGCGATTACCAAGCAGGAGTTTGGCCGAGAGCACTTTGATCGTGTTTTCGCCGAGACTGCTGAGATTGCCACCGTTGAGATTCAACCAAAAATGCTGGGCAAGAAAATGATGGCTCAGCTGATGCCAATCAAGAAAAAATAAGTGAGGCAGTATGCAGAAGTACAAACAAAAAACACGCAAAGGTGCTGTTAAGCGCTTTAAAGTCACCGCCACAGGCAAAGTCCTGCGTCGAGCCCAGAACATGCGTCACTTACGTCGCAAGAAAAGTAAAAAAGCCATCCGCCACAGCCGTAAACCTATCGAGGTGACCGGGAAGTGGGCACGCCGAATCAAGCACATGCTTGGTTTGAGATAAGAAGGATCACATGCCAAGAGCAAAAACTGGTGTCATTCGACATCGCCGTCACAAAAAACTTCTCGCTCGTACCAAGAGCTTCCGTGGTGCAAACACCCGTCTCTACAAACGTGCTAAAGAAGCCGATCTGCACGCAGGTCAATACGCCTACGTTGGTCGTAAGCTCCGTAAACGCGATATGCGCTCACTATGGATCTTACGTATCTCAGCTGCTTTAAAAACTATTGGTGACATCAACTACTCACGCTTCATCAACATGATGAAGAAAGCCAACATTTCCTTAGATCGCAAGATCTTGGCTGATATTGCTGCCACTGACTTTGCTTCGTTTAAAACCATCGTCGAAAAAGTGCGGGGTTAATTCGAGGCACGTCAACACTCAAACAGAAATCAGAAACCCCGCCACCAGCGGGGTTTTTTATTGAAAACAAGAGCGGAAAACAAGAGAAGACACTATAATCAAGGAATCGTATGACAGAAAAGCACACTACCCAGACTAATCTCCTTTATTTAGAAGACGCGTATCTTCAGCAAACCACTGCCAATATCGTGGAAGTTATTCTAGACAACAAAGTTAGACCAGATGGCTCTCACTCGGCTAGTCTAATTCTTGATCAAACTCTTTTTTATCCTCAAGGTGGAGGTCAACCAGCTGATCAAGGAACAGTCGAAGGTCCCAACGGGACGTTCGAGGTTACACATGTTTCTTACAACGGTGGGTCAGTCCTGCACAAGGGTACGCTTCGAGGTAACTTAAAAGCTGGAGATACTGTTACCTTAAATCTCGACTGGAATAGACGCTATCAACACATGCAGTGGCATACTCTGGGTCACATTGTTGATCAAGCAGTCAAGAACACTGTTAAGGATGCTACCAGCATCGACGGCAATCACGGCATTGGCAAAAAACTCAGTATCACCTTCACAACAAAGATTTCAGCCGATCAAAAACAACAGATTCAGCAAGAGGTGGAGAAGATCATTGCTCAGAATGTCTCAACCACTACGGAGATGGTTACCAAAGATGAAATGATTAAACGAGGAGTTAAGCTCCCGTTTGACCTTCCATCAAATAAACCACTTCGCTTACTGCAGATTGGCAAATTTCCGCCCATGCCAGATGGTGGCACCCACTTGCGCCAAACCAACGAAGCTTGGCCTGTGCAAGTGTCTGACATTCAACAAGATGGGGAAAACTCACTGGTGTACTACACCGTCGAAAACCCCGAGAGTACTAAGAAATCAAAAGGAAATAAAGTGAGTGTGGCTGACGGTCAGAAAGCACCACTGTTTATCTCACTAACAGCCTTGCGTCGTCAGTCCACCGACATCCGTGCGGAGCTGTCGCTTGATCAATCACCAGTTGAAGAGTTAACCACAAAGTACTTAGGCAAAAAAGGAAAGTTTAACGAACTTGCCAAAGAGATTCGCAACGTGTCACCAGAAGACCGCAAAGAGGCTGGTCAAATTTTGAATGAGCTAAAAACTGCCCTCGAACAGCACATTCAAAAGTTGAAAGACAGCCAAAATACCACTGTTCCTTGGACAGACTTAACCGCTCCTGGTCAGCCACCCAAGTTGGGGCACATGCACCCAGTTTCTCAAGCGATGGAAGAAGTGACCCGAATTTTTGAACGAATTGGTTTTACCCGCGTTCGTTATCCAGAAGTGGACTGGGACCACTATGTTTTCGAAGCCTTAAACATGCCCCCTGATCATCCAGCTCGTGACGAGTGGGAGACTTTCTTCATTGAAGCACCCATTGATCAAAAGTTTGGCAAAGTAGTGTTAACAACCCATACCTCGAATGGTCAGGTCCGTGAGATGGAGCGACTAAACTCAACTCCACCAATTCGAATGATCAACATTGCCCGATGTTATCGTCGTCAGCAAGATGCCACACATACCCAAATGTTCCATCAGTTCGAAGGCTTGGTGGTAGATAAAGGTATTACCATTCAACACTTGAAAGGTACCTTGGACTACTTCGCGCAAGAGTTCTATGGACCAGGCACCAAGAGTCGTATTCGGCCATTTCACTTTCAGTTTACCGAGCCGTCTTTTGAAGTGGACTTCAGCTGCCACATTTGTCACGGCACCGGAGAAGTAGAGCAGAAAGATGGTAAAGGCGAGGTTCAAAAAACCAAGTGTAAGTTCTGTAAGTCCGGCTGGCATGAGGTCGGCGGCGCAGGGATGGTTCATCCAAATGTGTTGAAGGCAGGCGGGATCGATCCGGAAGAGTACACCGGCTTTGCCTTTGGCTGGGGAGTAGAACGAACCTATACCTTGAAACCTGGCTTAAATATTGACGACATCCGTTTGTTCTACAGCGGTGAGATGCGATTCTTGGAGCAGTTCTAATATGCCAGAACAAAGCACTGAGTATGCTCAACACTCTCGGCAGATAGTCGAACAGCTGCGAGACAATCAGCATACTGTGACGATCGAGACACTAGCAGGGCCAGAAGAGCTATTAGTTGGCCTCGAAAAAATAACTGAGGTGGCAGGAATTGCCAAGTACTTTCTCTTCCTCAAAGACCACAAAGGAAAAGAAGTTGCTACGCTAGATTACTCAGTTGACCGCTCGCAGAACCCACCTGTAGCAACGGTTGAAAATAAAACGGTTGAGCCAGCCTATCGAGGGAAAGACTTGGCTAAGAAAATGTTTGCACTAATGGCGAAGGACTTAGAAGACCAGGGAATCTTGCTTGTAAAAGGCAAGATTCGTAAAGAAAATGCTTCGGCCCTCGTTTCTCGCCAGCACGTGCGAGAGCTGCTGACTGGTCGACAGTACCACACTGAACACGCCCCCGCTAAAGACCAAGCCCAGTTTTATGAAGTAACTACTTATCTTGATCAATTCGAAGACGAACAAGGAGAGTCATGAATATCTTAATTCCCCACAAGTGGCTGCTAGAGCACTTGGAAACCAAAGCGACACCCACTGAAATTCAAAAGTATCTTTCACTCTGTGGCCCCTCTGTAGAACGCATCTATGAGCGAGAAGGTGACGCGGTGTATGACATGGAAGTTACTACCAATCGCGTAGACTCGATGTCAGTGCGTGGCATTGCCAGAGAAGCCGCTGTCATTCTCAACCAGTTTGGTATTACCGCTAAGCTAAAACCATTTAAACCAGAACCTATTACTTTCACTGCTAAAAAAGCAGCCAAAAAGTTACCGCTGCCCCAGATCGTCAACAATCCTCAGTTATGTAAAAGAATCGTCTGCGTCGCCCTGGCCGATGTCAAACGGGCTGACACACCCAAGTGGATGGCTGAGCGTTTACGACAAGTGGAGATCAATGTCCACGACGCTGTAATTGATATTACGAACTATATTACTCACGATTTAGGACATCCATGCCATGCCTTTGACTACGACAAGATTATGGAACTGGGTGGCAGTATTATTGTCAAAGAAGCTACAGCAGGGAAGTCATTCACTACCTTAGATGGAAACGAGTACACTACTTTAGGCGGTGAGCTTGTCTTTGAGAATGATCAAGGTGAGATCATCGACTTACCTGGAATTAAAGGCACGGCCAACACTGCTATTCAAGAAAGTACGAAGAATGTGTTGTTCTGGATTGAAGACGTCGTGGCTGAGAAGATTCGCTTTGGCTCAATGAGTCATGCGATTCGGACAGTCGCAGCCCAACTCAACGAAAAACACGTCGACCCATATCTTTCGCTGCCTGTCTTGGAAGAGGGAACCAAGCTGTTCCGCGTGCTGTGTGGAGCTACAGTTGCTAGCCCAGTATTTGATCAGTTCCCAGGAAAACGCGCTCAACCCACTGTCCAAGTTAGCTTACACCGTATTACGGACTATCTAGGCATCGAGCTACCCGTTAACCGAATCGCCCAAATCTTGGAAGAGTTAGGCTGTGGCGTCAGTTTGCAGAAAGGAACGTTCACTATTCAGCCGCCAACGTTTCGCCCTGACATCACTATTCCCGCTGATGTGATCGAAGAGATTGCCAGAATTTATGGCTACCACAACTTACCCAGTGTGTTGATGGCCACACCTATTCCTCTAGATCGACCCAAGCACATCAACTTCCGTCTGGAAGATCGCATCAAACGCTTCTTGGCTGCTATTGGTTGGCAAGAACTTTACACCTACTCTATGGTTAGTGCCGAGATTGCCAAACAATCTGGCCACACTTTAGCGCAGCACCTCACACTGCAAAATCCGCTGACTGACGACCGCGTCTACTTACGCCGCTCACTGATTCCATCTTTGAAAGAAGTACTGGACCAAAATCCCCAGTACTCACAGTTGAGCGTTTTTGAACTGGCAAATACTTACACTCCGGTAGAGAAAAGTTTGCCCTTAGAAGTTCTGCATCTTAGCTTGGTTTCTCGTCGGAGTGTTCAGCAGGTTAAAGGAGATTTGGAAGTTCTTTTACGGAGCTTATTTGTGACGAACGTTCGGTACAAACAAGACGAAGATGCTCGGGCACAGATCATGGCTAACTCTCCAGACCACGGCGAGATTACTACTGGTGAGATTGTGGCTTTACCTGGTGAGGTTACCGCGATCGACTTCACAGTTTCCAAACTGATGGAAGTGAGCCAAGTCTATCCACACTACCGTCCACTGCCAAAAACTAGCCCCGTGATTGAGGACATGACACTTACTTTGCCAGTCCAAACAAAAGTTGGTGACGTTATGAACACGATCTCGGATAAATTTATCAACGTCTATCACCTGGAGTTCTTAGGTCAGTATCAGCAGAACTATAGCTTCCGCATTTCATATCTAGAACCAGAAGTTCAGATTGATGACAAACAAGTAAGTTTGATTAGGAAACAGATCGTTAAGCTGCTGGGAATCAAGTTCGATGCAAAGTTAGTAGGCGGTTAAGTCTGACTGTTCTACAATGACAGCATGCAGCGTCTGCAGAGTTGGTTACTTGCTATCCTCATTTTTGTATGGCCCAGCAACTTATTTTTAAAGTTTGCTGAACCTACCGGCTATGTACACGGCCTGTTAGTCGATTACTTGCTACCTAAGTTGTATTTGAGCGACTTGGTTATTTTTGCGCTCTTAGTTAGCTGGGGAGTAGAGTGCTTATCCAAAAGAAAAGTAAAGCTAAAGGCTCCTTTTTACGTGGGCGTTGCACTCTTTCTTCTCCTTGGGGTAGCCCAACTTTTCACTGCACCACGGCTGACCACTTGGTGGTTTTTACTCAAACTGGTAGAGCTGTCTCTGTTGGCTGGGTGGATCGGAACACACTGGCGACTCTTCAGGTCTCGCATCATCTGGATGAGCTTACTGTGCATGCTAGCGTTTCAGTCTGTGGTAGGCCTAACGCAGTACGTTCGTCAAAGCTCAGCTTTTCCTTCGTATGAGTGGCTAGGGGAAACACGGCTGGATAAGCGAGCGGGCTTGGCTCGCGGAACGTGGAACGGAGTTACCTATCTCTTGCCATATGGCACGACTAGCCATCCAAACATCCTCGCTGGAGTGTTGGCAGTAGGTCTGCTGATTGTCTGGTCAAGCTCGATGAAAGAGAAGAAGTTGCGATGGGGTGTGGTGATAGTTTCAGCGGGTGCGTTATTGACTCTACTCTTAACTCAATCTTGGTCAGCTATGCTGGCACTGGGCGGAGGGTGTACTGCAATCTACTGTCTCAAAAAACTCAAAAAGTGTGCGTGCATTCTGTCACTCCGAACCGGTTTGTGGAGCGGCGCAGCACTGTTCTTTCTGCTTGCTCCACTCTTTACTTTTGCCTTGGCTAAAAATAGCCTGGACCCATCTTTCACCCGGCGTGCATTTCTAAACACCGCAGCCACTCAAATGTTTATAGACTCACCCGTAGTAGGTAAAGGATTAAATACCTTTACTGTTTACTTAGAAGACGTCTCTAGAGACCGCGAAGCCGTTCGTTTCGTTCAACCTGCTCATCATGTCGGCTTACTCCTTTTGGCTGAAGTCGGGCTGGTTGGCGTACTGGGACTAACGCTGGTAACTGCTACACTGATTTGGCAACTGACAGCAACCCAAAAACAACAGCTTAAGTCAGTCTTCCCATATATCTTAATTATCTTTGTGCCTCTACTTAGCTTGGATCACTATCTCTTTACGCAGCAAATTGGTCAGCTGATAAGTGTTATTGGTGGGAGTTGGTTACTGGGTAACTTTATGGACCTGGAGAAGGACTAGGCTCAACTGACGGTTGTGGTGAAGGCAAGAGAGAAGGTAACACTGGACTTGGCTGTGGACTCGGTTGCTGTGGTGAAGGTTGAGGAGATGGCTGTTGCGGCTCCTTCCAGTCCTGACCACCAGTACCAATGCGAATAGTGTTACTAGTTACTTCTTTGCCACCGCGAGACTTGGCCTTGGCATAGATTTTGTAACGACCCGCTGGGAGCTTAATCGTACTCTCAAAGCTTTTGTTATTGATCGTCTCACGTAAGCTGTCATTGACCCACAGCTCAATCTTCTCAATTCCATCACCGGAGTCGGCAAAAATCTTGAACTGAATGTCTTCGGAACTGTGCGTGGTCTCGTTACCAGGTTGGTCAATCTTGATAGAAGTATCGCTAACGTCTCCACAGTACTCTTTGGGCGCCTTGTACTTCTCATCAGGCTGGCTACTAATCCAAGCGTCAATTGCTTCTTGCCATCGATTTTTGCCATCTTCACTGAATGGATCATCTTCCCGCAAGACAATAAACTCTTTTTCGTCATAATCACCAGCTACAATTTTGGCATCTGTTGCCAGCTTGTTCTCACCACGGCAAACCTTAAGCTTGGTATGCACAGGATCAGGGATATTTGGGACAGTTCCTTTGATCACGTACTCTTGGCGACTGGGATATCCATCGTGACCCCGATAACCGGAAATAAGATCAAGGTCTAACTGCTCAATCCCAGAAGGTACTTTCCACTCGGCTGGCTTGTATCCATTCTCCAGTCCATAGTTGAGAATTGTGCGCCAAATTGGGGATGCACCGGTAATACCTGATGCCACTTGCTTCATTGAAGTCGCGTCGTTATTACCCACCCAAGTACCGATAATTAAGTCTTGTGTCCAGCCAATCGTCCAGTTGTCTTTCTGGTCGTTGGTCGTTCCAGTTTTGACTGCTACACCTTTCCCTGCATTGAGGAGCGAGTTGGCTCCGAAAGCCATCAAACGGGCATTATTATCAGACAAGATGTCATTAATTAAGAACGCTTCTTCTTCAGTCATGACGCGTCGACCTTGAGTCGGTTTGAACTCTCGTAATACTCGGCCAGTGTTGTCTGTGACTTTCAAAATAGCAGTGGGCTCAACTTTAGTACCGCCATTGGCAAACGAAGAGTAGGCAGTCACCGTGTCAATCAAATGGACTTCGGCACCACCTAGGGTGGCAGAGAGACCAAAGCGGCTCATGTTTGCTTGAGTAGGCTCCAGCGTTGGGAAGCCCATGTCATAAGCCATAGTAAGGAAGTCTTCAATTCCCACAATCGCCAAAGACTTCACCGCCGGAATATTTAAAGAGCTACCTAGACTGTTACGTAGGTTAACCGGTCCACGGAACTTACCGTCATAGTTTTTGGGTTCGTATGGTTTCTCTTGAGCATTGCGCTGGAAAACAGTCGGCACGTCGGTCAGCATCGTAGCTGGCGTAAAGCCTTTTCTAAACATTCCGAGATAGGTCAGCGGTTTGATGGATGAACCCGGTTGTCGTAAGCCATCAACAGCTACGTTAAACTTCCCGTCAATCAAGTCACTGTTATAGTCGACGCTTCCAATCATCGCTAAGATCTCACCATCTTCAGGCTTCATCACAATAGCGGCACCATTGGTAATGTTTAAACTCTGTAACTTATCAATTTCTTGCTTCACCGTTTCCTGGGCTTTCGTCTGCATATCAAGATCAAGCGTCGTCGTCACTTCCAACCCACCTTTGGCAACGACACCTTCACCAAACTCTTCTTCCAATAAGTCACGCACGTAAAAGACAAAGTGGGGAGCAACGATGGTGGTTTTGGGAGTCGCAAAGATGACATTGTCTAGGTCGGCAACCGTTTGGTCATACTGTTCTTGGGAAATATAGTTGTCTTCTTGCATCCGCCGCAGTACGCCCAGCGCACGCCACTTCCATAAGGGAACACCGTCTTCGGTCGTCTTGCCACTATATGGCGAGTAAGCGGAGGGACGCTGAGGTAGACCAGCTAAAATCACCGACTCTACTAAGTTCAGTTGATCTACAGTCTTGCCGAAGTAAATTTGCGCAGCGGCACCGACACCTACAGAGTTACCACCATACGGAGTTTCATTTAAGTAAAACTCTAAGATCTGGTCTTTGGTAAAGTTGCGTTCAATCTGCAGAGCCAAGATATACTCACGGAACTTACGAATGGCTGTTCGTTCGTTCGTTTTCAGCAGGGCATTTTTGACTAACTGCTGAGTTAATGTTGAACCACCCACCACACGACCACCACGGAAAATGTAATTATAGACAATCCGGAATGGCGTCAACATGTCGATTCCACCGTGACGATAGAAGTCTTTGTCTTCCACGGCTACCGTAGCTTCTTTCAACGTCGCGGGAACCTTAGTGATCTGAATTGGATCGTTACGTTCTTCGGCGTAAAGGTCATAGAGTAGCTTGCCGTTACGATCTAAGATCTTACTGGTAAAGCCCTCTCGCTTGATTACCTGCCCTGGTTTAGGCAAGTCACGAGCTACCCAGGCATAGAGGGCAAAAAAAGCGACAAAACCGGCGATGACGCTGACAAAGAACAGAATCGTTAAAAGACGAACGATCTTCAGCATCCGCAAGCGTTTTTCAGCTTCAGTTAAGCGTTTACGACCAGGAGCACCAACACCAGCCCCAGATTGAACACCACGCCCCATAAAAGAGCTTTCTACTGACGAAGTCGTGTAGTGTAATCGGCGCCGAGAACGCGTTTTACTGGTCACTTTTGACCATAACGCCACGAAAGGATCGGTTGCCCTCTCCCAGATGGCAGTTAGGTTAATCTTTATGCCGTCCTGTTTCATACGCATCGCTCTATTCTACCAGCCTATTCGGCCACTTTTTTTCCTCGAGTATGAGGAATATCACTCGAGGACTTTCCAGGCCAACTTACCTGTACAAAGATGACATTTATCGCCGCAATCATCAAGCCCAAGAATGCTCCTCCCAGAACGTCACTTGTCCAGTGTTCGCCCAAACTGACCCGGCTAAACACGATAATAAAGGAGAAGCCAGCTAAACCAGCTCCCAAGCCCAATCTGATAGGAAAAGAAATCTTTGGCGAGCTCCACAGCACAGCAAAAAGAGTGATCACCACAAAAACCACCCTCATACTATGTCCAGAGGGATAAGAGGAAACGTCAAAAGTGTGAAGGTCGGGGAAGATAAAGTCAGTCGGATGACGATAAAACATGAAAGGTGGCGGGGGCTGAAAAAGAATTTCCTTCCCAACAATTTCGAGAAGGTGAGCGACAAACAACAAAAACAGTGAGCTCACCACCAGCACCCAACGTCGTAGGAGGAGTAAAAGCACTACTAAAGTGGGAACAATAACCTGAAACTTCGCCAAAGTCCCAAACATAATAAAGTACTCATCCAAGCGAACTGGCACGTTTTCTTGAATACGAACAGTGAGGTCAAAATCAATGCTACGGAGAAGATCAGCCCGGACCAAAAAAGTCAGCAGAAAAAATCCGAGTCCAGAAAGTATCGCGGTAATCGAGCAGATCAAGATCAAAACCTGATGGTGTTGAAGAAAAGAAGCGATCCGTTGCAGAAAAAATATCTTAGCCTTCTTCCGAGTCTGTCTCAAGTGGGAAAGTCACCTGTACCTATTCACGTCCTATAGCTTTGATTATATTGATGCTTTTTGATATAATAATGCGTTCGTCCTTTTATCATGGGGAGTAAAACACCATGGTCGATACGTCGACAAAAACTGTGACGGTGACGCATGAGGAGACGGTGCGAATCGTTGCCTGTGCAGTCAGTGAAGGCGAGAATGTATTGGTGATTATTCTGGATCGTCGCTGGGAAGACCTCTCCGACGAGATGAAGGATGAACTCCTTCAGAAGACAGCACCTGTAATCGCCGCACAACAACCGGAGTTAACAGAAGGTCGGTCATTCAGCTTCATGCATGAAGTGACATTTACGATGCCCACCGCCTGACTCCACCCACCGAGACGTTGGTCGGGTACCCCCCGGCCAACGTTCTCACCACACCGCAATGAATCGCCAAGAGCTTTCTACCAAACAATGGGAGTGGTTACTTCAAAACCATTACCAGGGAAACGAAGACACACTTCATCATGACGTCCAGTTTGATGACGAGTACGTAAAGGAGTTATTACGATTCTGTCCGGTTAGTGCTGTCGCAGCAGTCGCTTTTTTTCCTTCATATCAAGCTGGCAGATTTATTGAGTCTCCCAGAAGTACTGAAGAAGACGAGGACATTGATCAACTTGAAAAAAAATACGTTCCTGTCAGTAAAATTCGAGCTACTCAGTGGACCGTCTATCGGGACGCCATGGAGTACTACCGCGAGGCTTACCGTCAAGGTGCCAAAGTAAAACCTATCCTGGCGTATCTTGATCCTCAAACGGGACTGTATTTAGTTAAAGACGGCCACCATCGTTTGTATGCACACTCCCGCCTGCGTCTGGGATTAGTAGAGCTAGCTCTTTCTCCACGAGCTCCTTTGAGTAGATCTGTACTCTACGAAGTTCACAAAATGAGAGTGACCGAACGATAATCCAGGTTGTTTTTCGTTAGATCTTGGCTACAATCTCTTTAAAGATGAAACATCACTGTTTTAGCGCTAGCTATTATTATCGCTCCCAATATGCTTGGTGAGTGAGTTGTGCTGTAAAACAGAAAAGATTCAACCCTCGCCAAGTGCGAGGTTTTTTGTATTTATAAAGTAAAATAAGAAAACAATTAGGAATATCTATGAATAACACCGATCCCAAACTCCATACGTTGCTGACACGAGGCGTTGCCGAAGTTTTACCTTCTCCAGAAGGACTAGCTAAAATAATGTCCGAACGCAAAATCCGTGTCTACCTCGGAATTGACCCCACAGGTGCCTTACTCACTTTAGGACACGCGGTAGTTTTGCGTAAACTCCAGCAGTTTGCCGATCTTGGCCACGATGTAATCCTGTTAATTGGCAACGGTACCGTTCGGATTGGGGACCCCACGGGTCGCGACTCAACCCGTCCTGTTTTAACGGATGAAGTCATTCAAGAAAACTTCAAACACTGGAAAGCCCAAGCCAGTAAGGTTTTGGACTTCGACAAGATTACGATTAAGTACAACGGCGACTGGCTCGATAAGCTTACTTACGCTGACATCGTCAAGCTGCTCGCCCAAACTACCGTTCAACAGTTGACTGAACGGGACATGTTTCAGGATCGTTTGAAGAACAACTTGCCAATTCATGGCCACGAGATTATCTACCCCTTACTCCAAGGTTATGACTCAGTAGCGATGAATGTAGACCTCGAGCTTGGTGGAACTGACCAAACGTTCAACATGATGATGGGGCGCCACCTGCAACGCACCTACAACAATCATGAAAAATGGGTTCTAACTACACCAATTATTAATGGCACCGATGGCCGCAAGATGAGTAAGAGCTACGGTAACTTTATTGCGTTAACCGAAGCCCCTAATGACATGTACGGTAAAGTCATGTCATTGGCTGACGAGATGATCTTGGATTACTTCACCCTTTTAACTGACGTGCCGCTAACAGAAATTGAAGAGATGCGAGCTGCTTTAGAAAAGGGTCAGAACCCAATGCCATTCAAGAAAAAATTGGCTCACGTCATTACCACCATGTACCATACTCCTGAGCTCGCAGACCAAGCTGAAGAGCAGTTCCGCCAGACAGTTCAAGAGCGACAGATTCCCAGTGACATTCCAGAGATCAAGCTGTCAGGTAATGAAAAGACTATTCTTGATGTTCTGAAAAGCTGTCCAACTGAGATGAGTACCAGTGAGTTGAAACGCCTGATTGAACAGGGAGGAGTTGAGCTGCTTCCTCAGGGTGAGAAACCAACAAGTCCAGAACAAGAAGTTACACTCAGTCAAGTTGAAGTAATTCGAGTAGGGAAGCGTCGATACTTCCGCATTAGTAAGTAAAAGGGAAACATAGCCATGACTTCTAAACGTCGCCAACAGTTTCTGATGATCTTCGCCATCATTGCGATCGTGAGTTTGATTTTGAGTAGCCTCTCAAGCTTCTTACTTTTATTCTAGTCACTTGACCGCATCAGTGGAAACGACTAGGCTGTGGCCAATGTATAGGTTGAGCACTCCATTGGAACGCGTCAAAGGCATCGGCGAAGCTCTCAACGCCAAGTTTACAGAGTACGGCATCAAGAATGTTAAAGATCTGTTGCTGCACACTCCGCTCCGTTACGAAGATCGGTCGGCCCGAACTCAGATCGCCGATCTCAAGCCAGGTGAGCTAGTCACTTTAACAGGCAAAATTATTAAGCCCCACAACTTCTATCGAGGACGTCGTTCAATTCAATCAGCTACGCTGGTGGACGAGAGCGGTAAGGTGAAGTTGATGTGGTTTAACAACCCACATGTGATCGATCGTTTTACAGTAGCAGCCGACTTTTTGGTCAGTGGTAAACTCGGTGACCGCGGCACGATCGTTCAACCCACTGTAGAAAGCTTTAAACAAGATGGCAATACCATTCACACCGGTCGTTTAGTACCCGTCTACTCAGCCATCCCGGATATTCCAGCCGGAACCTTGCGTAAGATTCTCAAAGAAGTAGCTGATCACGTGACGATTGATGAAGACAGTCTGGCCAACAGCGGCGTTGACTTGTCTCATTTTTCATCGTTAGAAGAAAGCCTTCGTCAGCTTCACTTTCCAGAAAGTGAAACCAAGATTACTACCTCGCGTGAGAGGCTAGCACTCGAAGAGTTGGTTCAACTGATCTTGCACTCTTTAGCACTCAAAGAGCAGTGGCGCAGCTTGAACAAGGCAGTGGCAGTTCCTTTACCGCCAAAAAACCTGACCACTGGCTTACCCTTTGAGCTGACGGGAGCTCAACAACGTAGCCTCGGTGAAATCTTGGCTGATATGAACAAGACAGTCCCGATGAACCGCTTACTGTTGGGAGATGTAGGCTCAGGAAAAACCGCGGTGGCGGGTTTGGCGAGTAGAGAAGTACTCAAACAAAACCTTCATGCATGTCTAGTTACGCCTACCCAGATCTTAGCTGAGCAACATGCTAAATCTTTGCAACTGCTTTTTCCTGAACTGAAGATTGAGTTGATGACCGCTCAAACTGCCAAGAAAGTTGTAATCAGCAACACACCAACACTGTTTATCGGCACCCATGCCATCTTGTCTAGACTTTCAGATATTGAGCCAGGCCTCTTAATCTATGACGAACAGCATCGCTTTGGCGTTCAACAACGTTCGGCTACTTTTCCGCTCAAACGTCAACCACACCTGTTAACACTAACTGCCACACCCATTCCAAGAACTCTGTTGTTAACGATCTTTTCTCACCTTTCGTTGAGTGTTATCGATGAGTTACCACCTGGTCGCAAGCCGGTTAAGTCTTGGTTAGTGCCAAATAAAAAAAGAGTCGAGGCATATCACTGGATTGCCAAAGAGTTACACCAACACAAGCCTGCTCAAGCATTAGTCATCTGTCCGTTTATCGATACTTCAAAAGCAGCCGCTTTTGAAAACGTAGCCGCCGCCAAGACGCTTTACGACGAGCTCCGTAAGCTGTACGCCAAACCTAAACAAAAAGACCAGAAGGTGACATTAGCCCTCTTGCACGGGCGAATGAGCAAGAAAGAGCAACAAGCAGTCACTACCGAGCTGTTTGCCCAGCAGATAGATATCTTAGTGACCACCCCAATTGTGGAGGTGGGACTGGACTTGCCGGCTGCTGATATTATCGTGATTGAGACCGCCGAACGCTTTGGTTTGGCCAGTTTACATCAGTTGCGGGGCAGAGTAGGCCGAGCCGGACAACAAGCCTACTGTTTGCTTTTTACTCCTAGCACTGCGGAAAACGTTACCGAGCGGTTAACTAAGTTTTGCGAAACCACCAATGGACTAGAGTTAGCTGAACAAGATCTACAGCGTCGTGGCGCTGGTGATATTTTTGGAACCCAACAACATGGTCTAGACCAACTCGTGTTTGCTAACTGGACCAACCTTGAACTTGTCACACAAGCAAAAAGATTGGCAGATCATCTTATTCAGACTAAACCATCCTGGCAATCACCCCTTGCAGAACTATTCAGTGCACATCGAAATGATGAGCAGATTCCACTAGCAAACTAAGTCTTCTTACACCTCGAAAAAGTGAATTGTTTTTTTTGTGTACAATGTCTACAATAAAGAGTGTACAAATATTGTGGTCTGACGGTAGTTTTTACTTGAGAAAAATCGAATAGGGACTTGTAAAAAATTACAATCAACTTCAACATACACATAAAGGAAAAGTATGGGAGCACATCCAAAAAATAAAATTACCCGCGTTGAACAAGGTAAGCGTCGCGCTGGTAACACCCCAAAATTAGCCAAGAACAAAGCCCACTCAAGCGTTCCTTCTCACAAAAAAGGTCTGTTTGAGCGTTTCACCAAAGCTGTAGCCGGAGCGGTCACCAAACCTGCCAAAAAAGCCGTCCAGAAAACAGTAAAAGTTGCTGCTAAGTCAGCAGAAGGAGAAACAATGCCTGCCAAGAAAACGGCCAAAAAGGCTGTGAAGAAGGCTGTCAAGAAAGTGGTGAAGAAAGCCACTGCTGCTAAAAAAGCAGTCAAGAAGACAGTTAAAAAAGTAGCTAAAAAGAAATCTAAGTAATTAGATTTCCTTCCCCCTTGCATCACTTGTAAAAGCGGTTAGGATACGGGTGTGACTGACACTGATGAGTTAAATCAGACCACCGAAGATACAGAGTTTGAAGAAATCGACCAATCTGTAGACCCCCGCCACCTTCGCCGAATACAAGTGATGCAGGCGGTTTTTGCGTTTTCGTTCTACGATACGGACGCCCAGAAAGACGCATTTCTCCAAGCATACTCGGATCTTAAAGACCTCATCACTGAACTTCCGACGATAGATCAGGAAATTCAGGGACTCGCCAACGAACGACCATTATCAGACATTAACAAAGTGGATCTTGCGATTCTTCGCAGCATTGTGTTTGAATGGAAAACAAAGCGAACCCCGAAGAAAGTTTTAATCGACGAAGCGGTAGAGTTAGCCAAAGAGTTTGGCACCGAGAGTTCGCCAAAATTTGTAAACGGTGTCTTAGCTCATCTTTTCAAGTAAGAGCAGTACATTGAGTGGAGGAACGTTATGAAGAACCTTAACGGCCAGGTTCCAGAAGAAAAGGGCCTTATCTTTCCAGTGGTACGTGACGTAGTAGCGGAAGTGTTAACGTACGAACCTGAAGAAATTACCCAAGATACGAGTTTTGATGAAGACGACTTGGACATTATGGGCACTCCTCATCATGAGAAGATCCTGATGATGTTACAAAAGCGTTTTGCTGATGTTCAACTTGATATGCACACGCTACGTGACTGTGTCACCGTAGCTGAGCTGGTCAGCTTGATTGAAGAGGAAAAAGAGTTCTCTGATATGTAAAGTCGTATGACTTTTCCAACCTTTAAGAATCCAGATTTATTAACTACCGCCCTCACACACCGCAGTGCGCTGAATGAGCATATCTCTACTTCTACCGAGTCAAACGAACGGTTAGAGTTTTTGGGCGATGCCGTCTTAGAGCTCGTTGCTACCGACTTTTTGTACGAGCGTTTTCCGACTGAGCAAGAAGGAATGTTAACGGTCTACCGAAGTGCCCTAGTCAAGACAACTACTTTAGCCGAAGTGGCCCAGAAACTACAACTCGGTGAGAAGCTGTACATGAGTAAAGGGGAAGAGAGCTCCAAAGGTCGTCAAAATACTGGCCTGCTGGCCAATGCTTTTGAAGCCTTGCTCGGTGCGTTGTACCTCGACCAAGGCATTGAAGCCGTTCGCGAGTTACTCAATGAGCTACTGTTCCCAATGATGGACAACATCCTTAAAAAACGACTCTACAAGCACTCAAAGAGCCAACTCCAAGAAGTTCTGCAAGCCAAAGGTATTACCGCTCCCGACTACGTGGTCGTTGGGGAGAGTGGACCTGACCACGATCGTCAGTTCACAGTCAAAGCAGTAATTAACGGCCAAGATGCTGCTACCGGAATCGGCAAGAGTAAGCAGTTAGCTCAAGAAGCCGCTGCACAAGCCGTACTGGAAGATGAAGCACTGCTCGAGAGCTTACTCAGAAAAAAATAAACCATGGCTAAGTCCCGCGCCACGGTAACCACTTTCTATAATCGATATCACCAGAAGAACCAACGCTTTTTTAGTGTTATCAAAGAACCGAACTTTACCTACTGGTACATCCTCAAACGACTGCACAGCGCTTTCCCACAAGGTTTCTCAACTCTCAAAATCCTTGATGTTGGTTGCGGAGTGGGAACGATCAGTTTGTTCTTGGCGAGTAAAGGAGCAACGGTAAAAGGAATTGATATCTCTTCTCGAGCAGTTGAGATTGCTCAGGAAGCACAAAAAGCATTACGCTTCCCGCAACTTCGTTTTGAGTTAGGCGAGTTACAAAAAGGAAAAGGACAGTACAACTTGATTACCTGCTGTGAGGTGATCGAGCATATTCCAGATGAGCAGACATTTGCCCGGCAGCTTTATAGTCACCTCCAGCCGGGTGGAACCCTACTCTTAACAACACCTTCCTTGAATAATGTGTTGTATAAAGTTGGTTTTTATACGCGTTTTGATCAAGAAGTGGGTCATCTTCGTCGTTACACACCGGATACGATTCGCCATATGTTGACCTCTGCCGGATTCCAAGTTATCAGTATCCATCAAGTTGAAGGACCGCTGCGCAATTTGTTGTTCACCACTAAGCTTGGTGTGCTGATTCGTTTTATCCGCGGCCCCTTGATTCCAGCCTTTCACTGGCTTGATCAACTGTCCGGAAGGCTATTTGGGTTTAGTGATCTCCAGGTCGTTGCCCAAAAACCAGCCAAACACTCGAGTAACACTTGAGAAAGTTGAGATTCAGCGGTATAATCCGCCCATGCTAAAAATCAAACTCGCTCGATTCGGTAAAAAGAAACAACCCCATTATCGTATTGTGATTAATGAAGCTAGAGACAAACGCGATGGCGCCTACGTCGACGCAATCGGTCACTACGCTCCCACAATGACTCCAAAAGTTCTCGAGATTGACATGATTAAGTTAGCAGACTGGAAACGCAAAGGTGCTCAGCCAACAGAGACCGTCGCTGCTTTAATTGCTCGCCTTGAGTCCGGTAATCCATTCCCAGAGAAAAAAGCCAAACCATCCAAGAAAGCTAAAGCCAAGGCAGCTGCCGAGGCAGAAGCAAAAGCTCAAGAAGCTGAGGCCGCCAAAGCCGCAGCTGAGAAGCCAGCCGAAGAAGCTCCTGTGGCCGAAACCCCAGCTGCTGATGCTGCTGCCGAAACTGAAACCACCCAAACTGCCTAAATTTATTGACGAGGTTCTCGATGAAAAATCTGCTTGAGTTCATCCTCAATCACTTAGTTGACCATCCAGAAGACGTTCGCGTCGAAGAAGTGGAAGATGCCGAAGGCATGACCTACGTCTTGCACGTGCATCCTGAAGATATGGGTCGCGTGATCGGCAAAAACGGTCGCGTTATCCAGTCCATCCGCAACTTAGCGAAAGTCCGCGCTGTCAAAGAACAGATCCGCGCTCATGTGACGTTAGCTGAGGATGGAGAGTAAGAGGGAAGCGCGAAGAGCGCATGACTTAAAACGAAGTGAGACCCCGCCGCAAGGCGGGGTTTTTGGTGACCTACCTCGGAATCCCAAATAGATCCACCTGGCCACCACCTTCAACGGTCGCGCTCTGTGCATTGGTTGCACCGATAGTGTAGTTTTCAAGTTGTTGCAGGAAAGCGCGTTCTCGAGCTCCAGTCTCAGGAAGAGGTGCATCAATGGCAACTTCAATAGCCCGCGTAAAGTAGTACGAAGACAGACGGAGGTTGGCGGTAAACTCTGGGGGAGCATTCACTGGTCGAGCTAAATCACTGAGTCGAATCTCTGTCACGCTGGTAATTGGGGTAGAAGACTCAATTCCGCTGATGTAGTTACTGATCTGCTGGAGTGTACCTTGAATGGTGACTTCAATGTCCATCTTATCCACGCCGTGAACGGTATCGACCGGAAGGTCATAGCGCTGGGCTGTTACTTGAGTGGAAACTGCTTGGGCGGCACCAGAGGCATTGACACCCTGTGCGGTAGCCGCTTGCTGAGCGCTAATACTCGCCAAACGTCCGGGTGTAGTCTCAATATTGATAATCCGGGCGTTTGTCTGGAGTGAGACTCGGCGAGCTGTTTCCAAAACTGGTAATAAAGGTTTCTGAAAGGGTAGCGCCTGGTCAACTTTGTCACGATTGGCGTACTCTTCTAAGTCATTTACTTGAGCTAAACCTTGAATCTTCCGACGCAAGTTCTGTAAAGTCGTGTTTTCCGTGTTAATCATGCCGCGGGTAGATAGTATCTGTTCTACCTGGGGTAGGATGGCAAATAAGGCAATACAGACGGCGACAATGATCATGACCACGGAGATGATCAAGTACCGTCGAACGTAGATCAACCGTCGGTAGTTGAGTTGTTTGAGCTGGGCAATGATATCGGTATTTAAGTTCATAGTTTTATGGTTGTGGCGGTGGTACTGGTGAAGCGAGCTGCGCTGGCGTCGCTCCCTCCTGAGAGTTTGTTGTCTGGACTTGACCACCTTGAGATGTCTCTGTTACCGGTGCCTCGCTCTCTACGGGTGTTTCTTCAAAGGTTTGCGTGTTTTCCTCAAAAGTATCTGATGTATCGAGGTTTGGAACAGCTGGCGCCGCTGGCATACCAGACTCGCCAATTGGCTTGGCTTTTACGACCGCCGTAATCACCATCTCGTAGTTACCTTGGGGAGTACGAGTTAAGTCACTCGGATTCACAGAGACAAACTGCTCCCGGACCGGCTCGGTATTCATCAGCGAAAAGATCTCCCGCAAGCTAAAGACGCTATCTGACTGAATCTTCAGCGAGAGGATTTTTTCTTTCTCTAAGAAAGTCATTTGGGTGACAAACACGTCGGGTCCAAACAGATTGCTAAAGAAGTTCAAAGCTTCGTTTTTTTCTTGCTTATCTTGAGTCAAGTTTGCCAAGGCGGTTAACTTGTAGACAAAAATGACAAAGGAACGCTCAATGGACTGATCATTCAAAATTTGAGCACGAGCAACTCGTTGTGCTTCACGCACCTGGAACAGCTGACGGTCAAAGTAAAAACGAATACCAAAGACAATCAGAAAGACCGCAAAAACTGAACCAAAAATGATCGAGGCGATTCGAATTATTTTTCGATCTTGAACCTCAACCTTAGTCAGGCTTTTGCGCCGTTCAGCTAGAAAGTTAATTTGTCGGCTCATAACTCTCTCATCAACAGTCCAGTACAGACAGAGAAGGCAGCTTGGTTATTCGCAGGAATCTCGCCACTGACTGCATTGAATGGAGAGGACATCAGCACTTCGACGCCAAGCTGCTCAGTCACGTACTGTACGTAGCCAGGAAGTTGAGAAGCACCACCAGAGAGAAGTACCCGTTTAACTGTCTCACCAGGAGCTAAAGTGACAAAGAACTGCATGGTTTTCTGCATTTCCAGAGTAGTTAAACGCAGGATCGGCAGCAGTACTTCGCGAATCTTGCCGCCCAATTGATTAGGATCAATACCGTAGGTCCGTTTGTACTGTTCGGCTTGCTTTGAGTCGAGTTGAATGGCTTGCTCAATTGTTCGACTTAAAACTTGTCCACCACTGCCATACGTATAGACAAAGCGAAGCTCACCTTCGTGAACGACAAACATGTCCGTGGTGGCCGCACCCATATGAACCACTAAGGTAGTAGGATCATCTTGTTTGGGCTGCATAGCCCTAAAGACTGATAAGACGTTCGTCTCTAAGAGAGAAGGCTCGATACCAATGCGCAAAAACACATCTAAGTACTTATCAATAACTTGCTTGCGCACGCCTACTAACAGCACCCGCATTTGAGCATTTTTATCATTACGATTTTGGGGCCGATTCAAAACTTGGTATTCCAACGATAGCTCATCCAATGGGATAGGAATGTGCTGTTCAGCTTGCCAGTTAATGGCCGAAGCCAACTCGGCGTCGTTCAAGACCGGAATCGAGATGATTTTGGTAGAGACAACGTGCTCTGGAAGAGAGAGACGGACATCAGTACGACCCAAGCTGTGGTCGGTAAACATGGTGTCGATGACTTTGGAGAGCTTTTCTACTGCCACGTCATCCGTTGGCATAGCGGTTCCCACCGGATTAAAGACCTCAACAGTCCGATCGATTGTTAACGGTTTGAGCTTTTTAGCTTGAATGGCTTTAATTGTGTATGAGCCGACGTCGATACTGACAGATGTTGGCATGGGCAAGTCCTTTTCTGTTACGTGTGCCGATTACTTCGTTAATGAGGTACCACTGAAGAGTGCAAAGTCCATCACTGATGGAGCGACAGAGAGTGTGCGTTTCACTTCAACGGTACGGGCCTCATTTCCCAAGTTACTGGTTGCTTCGGAGCGAATATCATACGCTTGCGTGGGTAAAGTACTTGATGCACTTACCCGCAAGAAGGTGTCATTGTAGACCGTCTTGACTCGCATAAACTCATCACCTGGCGTAGTGGCGATAGTTGCTCTTTTAAAGTAACCATTAGACCCATTTCCGCCCACAGCAATATCATCATTGCGATCACAGGCTGCATAGGCATAGTGACGAACGGCTGAGCCAGTACTCACTGCGGTGTTGTAAATTGAGACGATCAAGCTGGCTGGTCCTTTACCTGTCCCACAGTCTGTTTCTCGAGACCAATCGATGTAGACATTTGTCGGTAGCGCGTTATCAATATCTTGCATCTGCACCATGGCAGTCGTACCTTCAATTAAGCGCGTTTCAAGAATACGATTTTTACGGATGTTGTAGTCTAAACTGGAGTCCGTTCCAGGAATAATCGTCCCTTCTGAATCAAACTCCTCACCTTCAAAGTCCAGGTCAGTTGCTAAAGCACGCTCAACACCGGCTTCAGCGGCGTTAAAGACACGGTTGGACTCTTCTTCTTGTTGAGACAGCGCAACTTCCCGAGTAGAGCGTGACGCAATTGAGAGACCGAAGGTCAGCAACACCACCATAATCAAGATAATAATGATGCCGACTTGACCAGACTGTGAACGAGTATGTTGCATGAGTTGCATTGCTGTGTCCTCCGAAGACACAAGTACTCAGAGGTAGATGCACACAGTATAGAAGAAAGTTGTGAGGAAATGCAATTACTCGTTGTAATCGTGATTTGCCAACTTATCGCGCTCAATCAGTTCTCGTAGGTAAACGGACTTTGGAATCTTCCGTTTACGCGAGATAAAGTCCAGGAAGTTGATGTGACGAGGTGAGATAAAAAAGTTAAAACGCGCATCGGTGTGTTGTTCGGCAAAGTTCAGCGCTCGCTCAATCGTCTTTTTCAAAGTAGAAGGAGAGTACTCTTCGTACAGAAAACGATCAGAGATATTTCCATCTAAAAAGGGAGAGGCTTTGTCTTTAGCATGCAGAGCCAAGACCGGTTTGTTTTTCTCTAAAGCAATTGAGATGCGATAGCCAATGTTAATCGAAGACGGATAAGAAACTTCCGCAATAACCATGTCACATTTATTGATATGTTGGAGAAACTTGCGATAGTACGCTTGCCGCTCTGTAGGACTCATCGTCTGTTGTTGCTGACGCGTATTTTCTTCGGTTGGTTCGTAGACAACTTTATGACCAAGCTTTTCAATCGTTTGAATAATTTCTAGATAACTCTGTTGGTAAGTCTGAGATTGGGAAGTGGTAGCGCAAAAATAGATAAGCATAGAACCTTAAATTAAGTCACTCATGCTGAACTCTTCAGCCATTTTGTCCATTTCTTTATTAATCAAACGACGCAAATAGACTGACCGGGACATCTTGTAGGTCTGGGCAATCCAGTCCAGGTACTTGGCGTGTTCGGGGGAGATAAAAAAGTTGAAACGAGTATCTTGGTTTTCAGTTGCAAATGCCAAGGCCGGCGGAATTTCTTTGCGGAGCTGTTCGATGGTGGTGTAACGTACAACTTGAAACTTGTCATTAATTTTCTCTAAAGTGCGAAACAAGTGTGGCTCTTCTTTGCCGGAAAAAAAAATGATCACGGGCTTACCTAGCTGGACAGCAGACGCCAAGTTGAAGCCCACACCAATGCTCGCGTGTGATGCTTCAATTAACAAACCGTCGGCTTTCTTCATGCCGTTCATCACTTTTTTATGAAAATCTAAGGAAGTCTGCTCGTTCCAAGTATCCATTTCTTTTGGATCCTGATTGAGCACGGTAGTAGCGTCAATTTCGTGTCCCAGCCGCTTGACTTCTTGAGCAATTAACTTGTAGTTAGGCTCAAAAAGACGTTTGCCGTGGACCGACGCACTAAAGAAGAATCTCATCTTAAAAAGGGGATTATATCTTGCAAGATCAATCCTGAACAGTACATCTCAGAATAGTCTCAGCAAAGTTATAGCTTTCCTTCGTATTTAACCTGAACTCGACGGACCTTCTCGGCCAGTGAACGTAGTTGGGTGAGTACAAGATCTTCAGCGTGTGTGTTCGTTTCTTCAATCGGCGGTAAGGGGAGACCACGACTTTGTGCTTCCATTTGAAGTCCCAAAAAGGCAAACTGAGCCAGAGAACTCATCAATCGTTGGAGAGGTTTTTTCCTTTCAACCGGGAAGTGTTCATCCATCCATGCTGGTAGTTGGTCAAGATTTTCCGGAATCTCATACTTCGGCTGAGCAGAAAGTTCGGCATACTGTCGTTCTAAGTCTGCCATCTCAATCCAGTCCAAGATTCGCTCTTCCATGTCTTGCATGAACTGGGCCATCCTTCTCATCTCCCGATGTTGAGGTGATTCCTGTTGATCTGCTTTGACTTTAGTTACAGACAGCGAGTAGAGGATATTGGCATCTTCAAAAATGGCTTCCACAATTCCCTTGCGTTCTTCGTACGTCAGGGGAAGAACCGCTTTTCCTAACTTTGTCTCGGTGGTAGGAGTCATGATCGCCTTCCACAGCGCTTGCACTACCACATCCGTACTCATTTGTTCACGTCGATCGAGGTAAGTTTGGACCAAGTTATTGTGTTGTTGGCGCTCAATCACATAGGCGTGTCCCTCTCGGAGAGCCTGATACTTTTTCAATAAGCTGCGAAAGCGAAAACGTAAGGCGTTAGCCGTCGGCCTCATCTCAGCAGAGATGCCGGGATCGTTGACTAGAACCTGCATCCACGTTGGCATTGACAGCTGTTCACCATCCTCAGCTGCCCGAGCTGCAGCTTCCTGCCAGCTATCTAACTGAGTCATAGCCTCAGCAAATGTTTCTGGCCAACCCAAACCCATCAATTTGTAACGATCCAGCGAAAGCACTTCGTCATAGTCCAGTTCCAGATTTTCCATCTGTTTATGACGCTTCTCACTCAAACCACTGGCAATGTTGTAGTACTGCTGTGCCACTTCGTCATCAAGTGAAGTGAAGATCACCACCTCACCGCTGGGACGTTTATTTCCCAGGCGGCCTTTCATCTGAGCGGACTGGTGGACATCCAAAAGGGGAGCAGCTCCTACAATCACTCCATCTTGGAAAGAGTGCTCACCCTCACCGATCATGTGGCCAAAGTCCAAGCCCCGAGAAGTCATCTGTAAAAGCAGGATCTTGCCGCGAGCTAGTTGGGGAACTAAGGTATATGAGTCTTCAGCATGATCAGCATCAAGTAAGATCAACTCGCGGTTTGAGAGCTCTGCTAGCCCATTCTTAAGTTCTTCCCACTCTGTTCGATCCTGCGCACACAATAAAATAGGAACGTCAGCCCGCCCTTTGACATACTCCATAATCGCACGGAGCTTTTGGGCCTGATTTTCCAACACTCGCGTTTGCAGCTCTCGTACTTTGGATGTGCCGGTAGTTTCTACGACAAAGTCTGGATCTTCTTGTGTTCCGCTAATTGATGTTACCTCGGTTCCGTTTCGCACTCGCTGGTGGTACCAAGTAATTGGCATGATCTGCCCAACTGTTTTTTCCGTTGCCGGCAGAGATAAGCCGTGTTTCAAGTGAATGAACGCTTGGGTATTTCCCTGAAACTGTCTCCCGACTTGGGGCTGTCGGTCTTGTCCCAAAACCACAACTGTTGACTCACCATCTTGCTCGGTCAGTTTATAGTCATTCCCTTCTTTCAACATATCGCGCACTTCCATCACATCGTGGTTATGGCGAGTAAAAATGGGATCACACACTTCTTGAACTACATCCATCAGCCGCGAGAAAGTAACGCGTTGTTTTAACATTTCAAATGAGTCACCCAACTCAGCCTCTAACATCTGCCAATTGGCTGGAGATAGCTCACCATCAGTGCTAATCAAAGCTTGAATACGCGGGTGTTCCATTAACGTTCGGCGGTAGTCAAAAAGAGGGTGAGAAAGACGGAAAAAGTGACGAAGGTCCTGCCGCTGGAGTGGGGGAAGCACTTCAGCTACTTCTTGCCAATCGAAACGTGCATCCAACCCTTCTCCCGCAGCTAAAGCAAGCTCTACGATTTTTTGCATTGATTCGGCCGGAAATGGTAAAGCCGAACGACTGCCTTCCTGATATTGAAGCTGTACTAATCTAAACAGGGTCGCCACGTCTTTAGGCGTCGCACTCATCTCGAAGACAGAGGCGAAAAAGATCTTTTCGGGAGCAAAGATAACTCTATTTTTGTTCACCGCATACGTTACTTGATCGGCTTCCATACCTTCAACCGTGACTTCAAGAGTAACTTCATATCCTGCTCGTACATCTGCTAGATCAAAACCAGTGGCTTCAGCCATTCGCTGCAGAGCAGCAGGATCTTGGTGCTCAAACATCTGCCAAGCCAACTCGAGCTCAGCTTGCTCAACTGGAGTAAAGCCCTCGCCATTTGGTTCCGATAAAATCACCGGACTTGTTTCCAGATCAACAGAGACATCTCCTTCATCACTAATCACGGCATCTGGTTTGAGGTACTTTCTTTGGTGGGCGAGCTGTTGATCTAGCAACTGACGATTGCCAACTCGAACTTTTCCTTCACGCTGTGCTCGTAAATCTCCTCGCAACGCGGCTTCACCTTGGAAGATCGTTTCTTGCCGCAACAAGTACTCATGAATAAACTGACTCCAAACGCCGTAACGTACTTGGGTGAGCTCAGAGTTGAGGTAAGCAACGTACTCAGGGCCCAAGTCTTCCGTGGTACGAACCGTATCGCTGGTGACTTCAAAGAGGTCGTATAAATGACGTGTGGTCTGATAGCTCTGTTCCACATTTGCTTTTTTATCGGTATGGATCGTCACCATCTCTCCATGACGAGCTTTCCAGAGTGCCGCTAAGGCAATGGTAAAAGTTTTCCCTTCACCAGGAGCCATTAAGATGCGTTGAACTTCGGTTGGAGAGTAGGGAAAGATAATGTGCAGCGCCGCTTCAGCTTGTTCCCAGTTGGGTCGGTGGCGTCCGGTGTAAATACTTTCGACAGTGCTGACTAAAGCAAAAAACTCTGTAGCTACTTCTAAGGGAGGATTTCCAGCTTCATTCTTGAGTAAATCACTGGTCAACTGCGGGACCGTCTCTTGGAGCTTTTTTCCGGCCAGAACCTGCTGGTACCACTCCACACTTTGCACAAACTGTTCTTGGCACTGTTCAATCTCGATATCTAGCTGCGACGACTCTTTTTCTTGAGAAGAGGGGACAACCCGTTCCAAGGGGCGGACTGGCGAGGATTCAAGCTGTTGCACCATGTCTATAACTATACCCTATAACAAGAGAGTACAAAGATACACACCCATTATATATTGATCAAGGCGTCGGAGGAGGTATAATATTATCCTATAATAGGATTTAAAGTGATTGGTACAACTACAACTCTAACAGGAAAGTAGGAGTATATGCACGAGTACGAGAAAAATCAACAATATGGCGCCCAGTTAAAAAAACCTGAAGAAAGTACAGTTACTGGTGCTGGTTTTGACAAAGAGCGAGCTACCAAGGTAGCGACAAAACTCATGCTCCCAACGAGCTTATTACTGATGGGAGTTTTAACTAGCGAAGTTGCCGCTCAAGATAGTGAGCCAACACCTACTCCTAATCCTAATGTAGATAATTGGATTCGTCAGATGCAAGCTCAAGCAGACGCTGATGCTACCGCGACTGCGCAGGCAAATAACCCAGAGCCTGGCAGAACGTTAATCGCCCAAGTTCCAACTGAGACTGAAGCTCCACCGGCTACACCGACATCAGAGCCTACCGCTACTCCAACACTTCAACCTGGAGAAACACCTACCCCTGGAGAGACGTTGATTGCGGCAGCTAATATCCCTGCTGAAGCAATGTACTTATCCAATAACTTAGCTGCATTTCCTCGAAGGGTAGAGTTTACTACCCGCTTTGGGAATCAAGTTAATTTTGAATTTGATTGGACCAGGATTGAACCTTTAATGACTGTGAATAATGTTCCACTTACACCAGGCATTTATAGAGATCGCCCTCGTGGTATGGATTTCGATGTTTGGAATAATCCTGAACTTACAATTAATGGAGCTCCTATTGATCAAGACTTTATGGTAGGCGTAGTTACTATCATAGAATCTGTGACATCAACTGAAGGTAATCCTATATTTAGTATCACAGTACCTATGCAAGAACTAGATGAAAATGGGGTAGTTATCCCAGGTACCAGTTCTAACCCACCCCGATATTTCACTTTCCAAACTTCAATGACTAATGATGGAAATGAAATGGCAACAATTGCTGAAAACGGCTCTGTAGTCCCAGTAGCCCCTGCAATAGAAAATAACGGGTTTGCACTAGGGTCAAATCCGAACAATTCCTTTGTTTTTGATCGAGCAAATCGAACGGTATCTTTTGCAACTGCTGACGGTGGAACAGTTGAAATTCGCCAAGGAACAATGATCGCTTTTTCATTTGCCAACAATGTGGAAGACTTTTGGCCTGAGTTTATGACACAAAATGCAAGTCTTGATGGACAAGTAAGAACAGTGAATGAGATCCTTGAGGATGCCAAAAATGGTGTGGCTGGTCAACGTTCTTATCTTTATGACATCGAAGTAGTTGTTCCAAGGTAATCATTAAATTTACTTATAAACAAAAACGCTTCTAATAAGAAGCGTTTTTGTTTGTTCATCCTCATCTTTTGCCTACTTGTAGTTAGGCTAAAAAGTTTGCTATTCTTACATGGAAATGAAACGACGATCTTCAGTTGCACTTGTTATTGGCTTGATTTTGCTTGTTGTTGTGATTACTGTATATTTTCTTTTTAGACTCAATGTTCAGAAACAAGAATTGAGAAGCACCGAAAATGATACAGGTCCTATGTTGGCTCAATTTGCAGGAAATGGGCTGGATACTCAATATCCAGACTCAGCAGCGTTAAATAGGTTAGTCAGAGGGTATATAAACAATCTCCAATTTGAAACTGATGTTTTCTCTTTAACTACTCTAGTTAATTGGCCTGAAAATTATCCTCAATTAACTCTTTCTTTTAAAGTAACACCTACGACAGAGTATTTATGTTGGGGGCAAGATTTTGTTGCAGCGGATGGAACAACAACCCCTTATGAACAAACTCTTTTTTTACTTACAGATAACAATAAATTATTTGCAGAGGGCCAGCAAATACTCACTAAAGATGAGGCCGAGGTCGCTCTTCAAAGTGGAACTCCCGTTATATTGGCGTTAAATAAGAATTATGATAGTTCTGAAACTAACACGGTGTTTCAAATAGCTATTATTGGATGTCAATAACATGAACAGACGAACGCTTATTCTGTGTGCCATTCTCACCGTCTTAAGCTTTCTTACTGTAGCTCGTTTTGAAAGTGCTCAAGCTGCCTGTAACTACCCTGCATACTGTGATCCAGGTGGGACAACCTGCAATGGTGGAATACCTTGTTATATCGGTAATACTATTTGTGAGGGGAATAATACCCAATATAGAAATTGTGGTTGCAGTGACGGAGACTACAATCGCCTCTGTACTGGAAACTCCAGCGGAACGTGGGGTTCAAATGGGGGTAACATTGGTGCTTCTTGTGGTGGAGGTGTCTGCCAATGTAATATCCAAAACCAGGGTTGTACAACCACCTGTACTGATACCTACTGGCCAACTTGTGGGGGTGGCGGCACTTGTGGTTGGGGTAACTGGGGAGCTTGTTCGGTCGCTTGTGGTGGTGGTACCCGTAGTCGCGTAAACAGCTGTAACGGCAATGTTCAGACCGAAACCTGTAATACCCAGGCCTGTCCAGTTCCTACACCAAGCCCTGGCCAACCTCCTCCATCACCTGTTGTGTGTAACTGGGGCGGTTGGAGCAATTGTTCTGCAGCTTGTGGTGGTGGTACCCGCAGCCGTACTGACAACTGTGGCAACACTCAAACCGAAAGCTGTAATACTCAAGAGTGTCCTTGTAGCGTCGGTGCATGGAGCGCCTGTTCCGCCTCATGTGGAGCTGGTTCCCGAAGTCGTACCAATAGTTGTGTATCTGGCGGAGTAGAGTACGAAGCCTGTGACACCTGTACTTTAGGTTGTGCTTGTGGAGTCGCTTGTGGTCAAGCCACTGCCTGTGGTACTTGCTCGAATACTGAACTAGGAACTCCAGGTGTGATTACCTTAAATCCTCAAAGTGGCAACCTGCAACTTCCTTCGAATCGTTCTATCACTTTGAACTGGAGCTCTTCTGCCAGAGCTGATGAGTATGACATTCAAGTGTATCCAACTGGAACAACCCCAGGTCAGGAATGTACGGCGGCAAACACGTTCTGTGCTACGGGTTTAACTACGACTTCGTATACCTTCACCGCTCCTCAAGGTGTTCCAAACTACAGTTGGAGAGTTCGCCCTAACAACACTACCTGTAATGCTGTAACGTACTTAACGGCAACAGCCAGTGATGAGTGGCTCACCTCAGAGGGCGCTCCTTACAACATGGTCGCAGCCAATGCTGTTAACGGCAGCGATGCAACGGCCTGGAACGCCGGCGGCTTCCCCACACACTGGATTGAGTTGGACCTAAAAGGAACACGTACCATTTCTGGCATTCGGATGGCAACTAACCACTCTCCGAATGGGAATGCCACCTATCAAATTTACGCTGGCAGCTCACCTAATCCAACGACATTAGTTGACTCGATCACCCAATTTATTACGACTGGTGATGTCCTGAATGTGACCTTCTCATCTCCAGTAGCGAACGTCCGTTACATCCGTATTGTGACGACGAGTAGTACCAGTTGGGTAGGCTGGAATGAGCTCACTCCATACTACAGTGATGGTGTTGCGGCCTGGACAAACGGTACGTTTACCTTAGTTGGTCCTATCAGCGGCAATATCTACCTTGATCAAGACTTCAATGCTGCACTCAACCTGGCTACTGGCCTCTGTGAGATAAGTGGTAGTCCAACTGGTCAAAATCCAGGTGTAGGTTCAACGGTAGGCGCTACTTGGCAGAGTGGTGGTTCAGCAGGCGGGAATATTACCGGTGACAGTTACGTCATTAATAACGTCTTGAACTACAACAACATTGGCGTCCAGCTTAACCCAGATGCTTCAACTTGGAGATGTACCTGTCCATTTGGCTGTACCTACTCAGGTCAGAACATCCCAGAATCAGGAATTAACTTCTTCATCGCTAACGTGGCTCAACCATGGTGGCAGACCCAGAATGGTCTCGTCTACGCCGGTACCACCACTGGAAATGCACTAGTCTCCTTAATTCCTGACACCTGTGTGGGACCAAGCTGTCTGCCAAACTTCTCTTACCGCAACTCTCTAGATGCGAGTGAGAGTAGTGGTATCGCCATTACTGGTGGTGGTGACATTGATACTGACCCAGATCCAGTCGCACGTTACAGTCGACTTCGTGAAGAAGTGAATCAGGGACACGTGATTGGCTCTGTCTACAACGGTCCTCGTGAGAACTACCAATACTTCTACAACTTGTACAGTATGGGTTCTTCACCGGCTTCAGACTTCAATGGCATTAAACCAACCACGGCTCCAACCAACGGTCGTTCCTACTACGGTGCTGGGAACATCACGATCAATACTCCGTGGACCGTCGCCAGCGGTGAGAGCTTAGTCATCTTTGTGAATGGTAACTTGAATATCGAGAACACCATCACTGTTGATGAAGGTGGCTTCCTCGCCTTCATCGTCAGCGGAAACGTGACGGTAGAGAACACAGTTGGAAACTCTATTGCTACCGATATGACTCCAAATGTCTCCGGTGTCTATATTGCCGATCGCATTATCATCGAAGGAGGCCTAGGTGGTGGAGATCTGAAGTTCGTCGGTTCAGGTACCTTCGTCGGCTGGACCAGTGTGACCCTGGGTAGAGAGTATGACGATCCATTCACCAATGATAACTATCCGACCGAGCTGTTCATCTTCAGACCAGACTTCGTCAAGAATGTTCCAGAGCGGATGACTCGGCCAATCTACTCATGGCAAGAAACCAATTAAAGACTCCTGTTGGAAGACGTGGCTTCACACTGATTGAGCTTTTGGTGGCTATCGGATTAAGCGTGATGCTCGTGGCAGCTGCTTCAGGCTTATTCTTTACTACTTTACGCAGTGATAGCAAAAAGAACTTCGTCTCAGAGTTAAAAGATAATGGCGACTATGCTTTAAGTCAGATTGAGTTTCTGTTGCGAAATGCCGTTCAGTTGGAGCCCCTCAACCCTGGCGAGTCAACCTGCACTCCAGGGATGAACCAAATTGTTTTCCGGTCAGTTGATAATAATGTGACTCGTCTGTACCTTTCCAATGGCCAGATTGCCTCAGAATCGGTCCAAACCGGCATTACCCGCTACTTAACTGGTGGACCGACAATAGCCACAAACCTCAGCTTTAACTGCCAACAAGCTGCAGTGAATACCGGAACCTATATTCAAATTGGGTTTACGCTCAGCTATGCCACCAGCAGTGGTCAGTTCTTCCAAGACCAAGGCTCAGAAAACTTCACCACCACGGTGAATGTCAGAAGTTACTAAGATTTACAGAGAAACTAAGGTTGAGACTGTTGAAACTCGACTGTTGCGGTAGACTCTGTCATCCGATCACCGTCTTCCCAAGTAGTTGTCACCGTTACCGTCACCGCATCTTGGCCACCTAAAACGCCTAACGTAACGTTGGCAGACCGTTGATAAAGATCATTACTATCAACAAACTCACTGGCCTGACACGGCCGATTAGGAAGGTTTTCCAAGCCACCATTTTGGGTGTAGGGGAGAGTAGCTAAACAGTAGGTAGGAGTTGAGCCACCTTCCTGAATTGCGCCTACAAAAGACTCCCAACCCATTAAGTTTTTCTGAGCACGAAAGTACTCGATTCCTTCTTGAGTGTACTTTGTCCCTAAGGCTTTTGCCTTCGCTCTGGAAGCATTCCGAACTGAGACAGTGACTACAGCTACGACCGCGGTCATCACCAGCCCAACGACGCCGGTAGCAATAATGACTTCCACAATCGTCTGCCCCAGGCGCTTGCGTTTTTTATATTGAGCAGTGCGGAGAAGAGAAGAGGGCATAGCTTAGTATTGGGAAATCGTTGTACTACTAATTGAGCCACCATTGTCTACGGTAAAGTCACAACGATAGTTAGGAGCTGAGGCGGTAACTTCGATCTCACCAACTTCTTCTTCTAAACCACCATGGAGCACACGGAAGTTCATCGTCGTAATCGTTTGAACCGTAAAAATAGTCGGAACTTCATAGGTTTGAATGGTCGACGTGCCAGAGTCACAGACAGCTTGCAGACTAATCACATCTGGACCGGTAGCAGTTCGAGATATCCGATAAGCATTGAGACGATCACAACCTTCAGGTCGATCACCCACGCGAGCTTTTTTTTGAGCGCTGCGAGCCATCTGTTCAAGTTCTTTACAGACGTTAACTAGAGATTGACGACGATCAAGACGGAGGTATGCAGAGATTCCACCCCCAAAGATCAGGATCATAATCCCGATAGTGACCAGTAACTCGATCATTGTGAAACCAGAGCGGCTCGTAGGATGGAGAGGTGAAAAGGGCATGAGCTGTTTCTTAACGTTCTGGCTATGGATTAGACAGACAATACACTGACGGTGTTGTTGACTCTAGCGTAGCACAAACGGTGAAAGTACTGCTATCAGAGGTGTAGTCGTATGGCGGATAAGGGCTATCAAGCGGATCACGAATCGCTGTTCCACTAATGTAGGTTGAGATAGGTGCCATCGTGTCCCAGTCAAGTGATTCTGGGTACTCACCATTGTCTGTCCGATAGAGAACTAACGCAGAGCGAATCTGCTCTAAATCAGCACGACGCTTACCGTCCCGGGCTCGGCGATTAGTAGCCGTATAACTGATGATTCCGATTGTTGTTAACAACGCGATAATCGCCACCACGACCAAAATTTCAATCATTGTGAAGCCGAAACGCGATCGAGTATCTTGTCTCATAGACTACTGTCTTTGGGAGGTACAGAAGAAGTCTGCACCACTCCCAGTTCCGTAAGAACATACACCTGAAACGTTACCGACTGCGGTAGCATTTCCACGATCAACTTTCTCTAACTCAGCACAGACACAGTACGCATCTCCACCCGATGAGAGTTTGATATCGTACGCAGCTCCTTGTGGATCAACAGGCGTATCTCCCGCAGGGAAGTAGCTGTCAATATCAGTCGCTGTAGTGGGGTATTGAGAACTATCGGAGTAGTACTGTTCCAGAGCTTTACCAATTGCATCAACGTCAGCACGACGTTTTGCATCACGAGCATTTTGCTGGGCATTACTAAATGCCAAGATGCCAGCAGCCATTAAAACACCAATGATCGACACAACAACCATTAACTCAATCAGAGTGAAACCTAAGGATTTTTTATGGGCTGGGTGAAACATTGGTGTCTTTTCTTTTCCCAGCCTGGTTCACACCAGGCCAGGAAATGTTGTTTTGTATTTATTGGCGCTGTGAAGCACAGAAGTAGTCTGCGCCACTACCGGTACCATAGGTACATACACCAGCTGTTCCTACAGCAGTTGCGTTTCCACGGTCAGCTTTTTCCAACTCAGCACAGACACAGTAGGCTGAAGTAGAAAGACTCATGTCATACGCTCCGCCTTGTGGATCTGATGGAGAGACTCCTGCTGGGAAGTAGGAGTTAATAGCGCCAGCGGTAGCTGGATAGCTGCTTGAGTTATTGGCATAGTACTGCTCAAGTGCTTTAGAGATAGCATCAATATCTGCACGGCGGCGAGAGTCACGAGCGTTTTGCTGTGCATTACTAAATGCCAAGATACCAGCGGCCATTAAGATACCAATGATCGCAACGACGACCATTAACTCAATCAGAGTAAAACCTGCTTTTTTTAACGAGATGGGCATACCATGTCCTCCTAGTTGTTATGATGTGTCTTTTGGTATGTACAAAGACTGTACTTCTCTATAGTAGACACAATAAAAAATGTTGTAAAGGCCAGCTTGCTTTTATCGGGAAATTTCCACCTTTAATTGCATAATTGGTGTCAGGGCTGCTTCAATCCCACTGGCAGCGCGTGCGGTCATTTTTACCGTATAGCTACAGCCACCATTGGGGCAAACATACTGATGAGATGCCTTTCCAGTTAACGTGGCAAAAGTTTCCGTCTGTCCATCGCCAAAGTCCATTGTGACTGTAACTGGTTCTTTCGGCTCATAAGAAGCCACATAACTAAAGGTAACCGGCTCTCCCGGAGTGACCGTCACAGTACGCGTAATCTCGTCAAAGAAAGGATCTGTGTTCAGCGATAAAAAGATGGGCCGCGGCTGACAGCTACTAAAACAAGTTTTTGGACAGTCGTTTACACCTGAAAAAGGCTGCCCAACACCACTTTCAGTTTCTTGCTGACAACATTGGAAGCCATACCCGGAACACGTAGAAATGGGAGTGAGGCCGAGGTTTACACTTCCGGCTGCAAAGTTTTCGATCTCTTCATTCTCAACTCCCACAACTTGCTTACGACCAAACACCTCAATCTCAACTGCACTCCGATCGTTTCCCCAAATAATGCCGCTGCTTCCAGCATTTTTTATCACAAGAAGAGGCAAAGAGTACTTCTCAATTAAGATTGGATCAGATTGAAATTGATTACAGACAACTTCCAACACATACTCACGATTGTTTAAGAAACGAAGTTGCAGTGCACCAATTGTCGCTACATCAGTAGTAATTCCGCCGCGCTCACGACATTGGCGGGCATACTGCAAGTTATCTCGAGAGAGTCGATGCAGCACGCTGAGGGAACTCCGAATTGAAGACGCACCAGCGAGGAGTAGCAGTTCTCGAGCCAAGAGAGCAGCGCCACCGCCGACTATGGCCAGAATTAAAATAGAAGTGAACAGAAAGCTAATAACACGCATAGGGCAGAGCGATAGAGGTAGCGAGTACGTTTGTCCCTAGTATAAAAACTGAGCGTACCACTGCCAAATATAGTTTCCACATACTAGTGTAACAACTGTGCTTATAACCAGGAAAGGTCCAAACGGAAGTGCCTGGCCAAAAGACTTCTTCTTTCCCAGTAACAAACCAACTCCGACAATAGCGCCGAAGACAAACGCTAAGAAAGTTCCAATAAAGACATTTGGCCAGCCGAGAAGCAGTCCAAACGGTATAGCAAACTTGACATCACCGAATCCAAATCCTTTCCCATTCGTGAGCTTCCAGAGTAAGAAAAAGAAACTGGTTATGATTAAGGTCCCTAAAATAGTTCGTACGAAGTCGATAGGCTGCATTACTCCAGCCAAGGTTAAGGTAATCCGATAGAGGAGGGTGATAAAGGTTAAGGTAACAATTGCTTCATCAGGGATAATCATGTACCGCAAATCAGCAAAAAAGACGACCAACAGGCACAATCCTACCAATAACCAAAACATTGGCTGAATCACACTGAACGGATGCAACGTTAAACGGAAGAAGATTGAGCCCATCCAGAACCACCAGACAAATAAAGTCCCTGTCATCAACTCAATCACTGGGTGAGAGAGTGACAGCTGTGTTTTGCAGTACCGGCACTTGCCGCGAATCATGAAGTAGGAAAGAAGAGGAATGTTGTCGTACCACTTTAACTGTTTCAAGCAGCTCTCACACTTAGAGCGTCCTTTGACCCAAGACTCGCCGTGAACAGTTCGATAAATCACCACGTTTAAAAAACTGCCAATGGCAGCACCCAACCAAAACAGCGCTATGCTGAACAAAAGAAATGCTGGTGATATCACCTGCTTAGCTTAGAAGTTACTGGTGATATTGTAAATTGGCATGATGATCGCAATTACCAACACACCCACACCCAAACCAAGAATGATCATAATCATTGGCTCGAAGGCTGACGTTAGGTTGCGAACTTCTTGCTCACTCTCGGACTCAAAGTAGACTGATAGCTTCAAGAGCACTTCATCAACTTTTCCCGTTTCCTCACCCACACCAATCATTTGTGAAACAATTGGTGGGAAGAAGTCGTACTTACTAATCGTTTGCGACAGTGGCACACCTTTTTCTACTTGGTCAGTGGCTACAGCCAAAGCATCGTGATAGAGCATGTTGTCTTGAGCGTCGGTCAGAATTTCCAGTGCTTGTAAGACAGAGATACCAGCGCTGAGCAGTAAGCTCATCGTTCGACAGAACTCGGTTAGGATAACTTTTTGACGTAGCAAACCCAGAACGGGCACTTTCAAGAGGAAACGATCGAAGGACCGCCGACCCTTTTCGGTGGCATGCCAAGCACGAAAGGCAAAGCCGCCAATAATGACCATAATTACAATTAGCCACCAATAGGCCGCCATAAAGTCTGAGACATCGATCAGTAGTTGAGTAATTAACGGCAGCTGAGCCCCTAACTCTTTGTACATTTGCGTTAACTTTGGAATCACAAACACCATCATCACAAATGCCACGATAATCATGGCAATGATAACGATGATGGGATAGATCAATGCCCCACGTACTTTTCCGGCAAACTCGCGCTGTTTCTCCATCGTGTCTGCTAAACGCAGCAAGACCGTATCCAACATACCGGCTGTCTCACCCGCTCTAACCAACTGAATGTACACAGGCGAGAAGACTTTTCCTTGACTTTGCAACGCCTTAGCGAAGGTAGATCCACCTTCAATCTCTCGCAACAGTGAACCAATCATTCGTTCCATCGCTGGCTTACTCTGTTGCTGCAAGATATGGAGCGACTCGGACAGCGTCAGTCCAGCAGTAACCATGGTAGAAAGCTGACGAGTAAAACCCACCACTTCGTCATTTTTGATTCCAAATAACAACGAGTTAATGGAGCTAAAAGGAGTCTCGCTTTGGGGCTTTAACGAAATGACCAATAAAGAACGATTCCGTAAAATGCCTGACGCTTGCTCTTTGGTCTGAGCTTCCACACGGCCACGAATGGTCTCGCCATGCTCGTTCTTCACTGTGTACTGAAAGATTGCCATTACACTGCTCCTTGAGTTTTGTTACCGCCAGAAATGCGGTCAAACTCTTCAGGGCGAAGTGCGTACTCACGGGCCCGCTCCCAAGAGAGTGCGCCACGCTGAACCCACTCAGCCAAACTCGTCTCTAGTAACATCATCCCAGATTCAGAAGAAGTTTGAATAACGTTATCAATTTGGAATGTCTTTCCCTCACGAATTAAGTTGCGAATCGCACCCGTTGCCACCATCACTTCAACTGCGGCCACTCGGCCACCACCATTCATTGGCACTAAGCGCTGAGAGACAACAGCCTGGAGAGAAGAAGCCACTTGCTGTCGGACTTGGGCCTGTTGATGCTCCGGGAAGACGTCAATGATACGGTCAACTGTTTGGGCTGCATTATTGGTATGCAAGGTGGCAAAAACTAAGTGACCTGTTTCAGCCACGGTAATGGCAGCCGCGATTGTTTCGTAGTCACGCATCTCACCGACCAACACCACGTCGGGATCTTCACGTAAAGCAGATCGTAAAGCGATCTCCCAACCATGGGTATCTTGGTGAAGCTCGCGCTGGGAAATGACACTCTTTTGAGGCTGGTGCACGAACTCAATGGGATCTTCAATCGTCAAAATATGATCTGAGCGAGTCAAGTTAATTTCTTCAATCATGGCAGCTAAAGTAGTGGACTTTCCTTCACCAGTTGGCCCGGTCAATAAGACTAAGCCCTGACGCAGCTGAGTAAAGTTATGCAAGATCGAAGGAAGTTGCAGCTCGTCGAGGGTGCGAATTTTGGTTGGAATCAAACGTAAAGCGGCGGAGATTGAGTTTTGTTGGAAGTAAACGTTGACCCGGAAACGTCCCAAATCTTTAAACTGATAGCCAAAGTCAACTTCTTTGTTGACGGTGACATAGTCTTTCTGTTCCTGGGACATGATGGGGAAGACCAACAGCTCAGCGTGCTCACGCTTTAAGATAGGCGCACCATCAATTGGCATTAAGGCACCATCTACTCGCAGCATTGGTGGCGAGCCCACCACAATGTGAAGGTCTGAACCATTGCGGTCGATCAGCATCTGCAACATGTCATGTATGTTCATATCTTAGACCTCGGCCACACGGAGCACTTCCTCGATTGTGGTAATACCTTCTAAAACCTTGATATATCCATCTTGTTTCATTAACAACATGCCATTTTTTTGAATCGATATATCTTCAATCTCTTTCGCAGACTTTCGCTCTAGAATCATTCTACTGATTTCTTCGGTAACTGGTAACACCTCAAAAATAGCGATACGACCTAAGTACTCTGGTTGGTTCTCTGGACGATTTTGCGTTGCTCGATAGAGCACCATTTTGTCGGGATCTTTGTTGTTCTGCACACACCACTGTTTATAGAGTGGTCCCAGTACTTGCTTAATATCTTCAGCAACGCTGGGCTCCGGAGTGTACTCCTCACGATACTCTTGGTTGATCTTACGCAACACACGCTGACCGATCACTAAAGTCAAACTCGAAGCAAGCAGGAATGGCTCGACTTCCATGTCTAACAAACGAGGGAGAGCACCGGCTGCCGAGTTGGTATGTAAAGTAGAGAAGACTAAGTGACCTGTCAGTGATGCTTGCACAGCCAATGCTGCTGTCTCAGTGTCACGAATTTCTCCGACCATGATGATGTTGGGGTCTTGCCGCAGCAAGGAGCGCAACCCAGAAGCAAACGTTAATCCTACCTGTGGGTTGATCTGTACTTGGTTAACACCCTGCATCTGATACTCGATAGGATCTTCCAAAGTAACGATGTTTACTTTTGGCGTGTTAACTTTGTGTAAGATCGAGTAGAGCGTAGTGGTTTTTCCAGAGCCCGTCGGACCAGTAACCAACACAATTCCGTGTGGAATCTTGATAGCTGTCTCTACTGTTTTCAGCGCTCGATCGGAAAGTCCTAACTCACCCAACGTAGGGACCGTCGCGTTCTTCTTTAGTAAACGCATCACGATCTTCTCACCAAAGGCAGTTGGCAAACTCGAAACACGCAAGTCGACTTCTTGGCCTTCAGCCATAAAGGTAAAACGACCATCTTGCGGAACACGTTTCTCGTCAATCTTCATGTCAGACAGAATCTTGATACGTGAGATGACTGCTTCATGTACCGTTCGAGGCAAAATCAAGCGCTCAGTCAAAATACCGTCGATACGATAACGCACCCGAGTTCGGTCTTCTTGAGGCTCAATATGGACGTCAGAGGCGCGTGACTTGACCGCAAAACCCAAGATTGTTTCGACAATTTTGGTAATAGGTGCTTCTCGGACTACTTCCCGAGAGAAGACGGCGTTAGCGCTCTCACGGACTGGGGCTGCAGACTGGCTAGTTTCTTTTAAGGCAGCATTCACTTCACTGGATAAGCTCTGGGCATACCGTTCCGCAATCATCCGCTCAATTTCACTTGGTGAAGCAAAGTGGGGAAGGAGCTTGTACCCAGTTTTCTTCTCCACAAAATCAATAGCTGAAAGATCCAGTGGGTTCTTCATTACCACTGACAGCTGTTGATGTTCTTTATCAATTGCGAACGGCAAGATTTGGTAACGCCGCGCTACGCTTTCAGGTATTTGGCTAATGGCCTCAGGTGAGGCGCCCGTTTCAGCAAGGTTAATAAATGGCAAGTTGTAGAAAGCCGCCTTGGCCTTCGTCATGTCTGACTCTTTGACCAACTGCTTCTCTTCGATTAATGTTTCGATACTTTTCCCTGAACTTGCTTGTTCAATGAGCAAATCTTGATACTGTTCGTTTGTGATGTATCCCTTTTGAATCAGTGTCGCCACCAACGTAGCGCCCGAAGAGCTTGGCACTCCTGACAACGCAGCAGCTCCCATGCCAGGAGGCGTAGAAGTGGGTTCAGGAACAGAGGGAGAAGGAGGAGTGGGTACGGAAGAATCAGTTGGCGGAAGCGGAGCAGCAGGTTGGCCAGTTGCACTCTCGGCTAGGTTAGCGGCCACGCTTTGTAAATCGGCTGAAGTATCCACGTTGATCACTGGAGGAGAAGAAGAAGGAGTAGCGGAGTCACCACTTACTTCGGTCGCTTCAGCATCACCAACATGCTCAATTTTGGGAGGAGCTGCTTGAGGAACGGCAAGTGGTTTTGCCGAATCAGTACTAGTGGGCAACGTCGATTGATCAGACATAGGGCAAGCCACTTAATGGTGACACAGTGGCAGTCGAGATGCAAGGGAAGTTGCGAGCCTGCAGATCAGCTCTACAGCCGTATAATGGTCACATATGGCTCTGTTTACCCAACTCTACGTTTTTCCCTCGGCACTTGATCTGCAACAGCAGTTAGAGTGGCTGCAGAATGAAGTTGACTTACGCTTGCGTCCGCTTTTTTCTTCAGCTGATCTAACGTTAGTAAACGGAGACGTCAGCGAGAACACGATTACACCCTTGCCTATAGAACGCGTTCGCCAGCTACAGGTAGAAGTACTCCAAGCACCTCTACAACATGACCGACGCTTAATTGTGCTTTTTAACTTGGATAGTGCATCTATTCCAGCTCAAAACTCACTTCTTAAACTGTTAGAAGAACCCCCAGCACATGTTCAGATTCTTCTCACTACGCATCGATTGCCATTAATTTTAGAGACAGTCCAGTCACGTAGCCAGATTATTTCTTTACTTGCTGATAAAAATTTGATTGAACAGAACGGAATAGAACATGATCAAAAAATATCTAGTGTAATCAAAGAATACCCAACCAGACAGTTACTTTTTACCGAGATATTTAAGATTTCTGAACAGTATAAAGAACGAGACCAGGCCTTGAAGTTAATGCGAGATATCACAATTATGCTGCACCAGCTTCTCCAAACTCAACCCACAGCTCATCAGGTTACCTGGCTAAAACAGGCCTTACTTACCACTCAACGGCTAGAAAAGAACGTCAATGCCCGCTTAGCCATTGAAGACTTTTTGCTTCAATTTAGTAATGGGGAACTCTCTGGACAAAATGCTTAAAACGAGATATAAGTGAGTGCTCTGAATGGTACTGATCGTCATTTGATATACTTTTAGGACGATTTTACCGCCTTATAGGGGCTCACTAAGATTATGGTAGTCACCACACAATACAAAGCATCCGAAATCAAAGTACTCGAGGGATTAGAGCCAGTTCGTAAGCGACCTGGTATGTATATTGGCTCAACCGACGCACGTGGGTTGCATCACTTAGCCAAAGAAATCTTAGACAACGCTGTAGACGAAGCGCTGGCCGGCTACGGTAAAGTTATTCAGCTCTATCACACTCAGGTGGAAGGGGAAGAACCAGGCGTGGGAGCAATTACCGTGGTTGATAATGGCCGTGGTATTCCTGTGGATATGCACCCAACAGCTGGCGTTTCTGCGCTGGAAGTAGTCATGACCAAACTTCATGCTGGTGGTAAGTTTGAAGAAACCGCCTACCAAGCATCTGGTGGACTACATGGTGTCGGCGCTGCGGCGGTGAATGCACTCTCGATCTCCATGACTGTGATTGTTAAACGAGAAAAAAAGTACTACATCCAAGAGTACAGCATCGGCAAGCCAAAGTATGCTGTAAAGGAAATTAAAGAATCAGAAGTAAAATCACTATTTCCTACTCAGTCAAAAGATTTCGTAAAATATCAGACTGGAACACTTGTTCACTTCATTCCAGATAAATCACTCTTTTCTACGTGTACCTTTAATCACAACACACTGATTGAGATCATCCGTGACCGAGCCTACTTAATGGCTGGTTTGTACTTCCAACTCAGCGACAGTATTGCTCAGGTTGATCAACACTACTACTTTGAAGGTGGTATCCGTTCGTTAGTGGAGCACCTCAACATTACCAAGAAACCGCTGCACGAAGTTATTTATAGTAATGGTACTTGGCAAGACGAGAACACCAAGAAAAAGATTGGTGTAGAGGTAGCTTTACAGTTCAACGATAGCTACTCAGAAAAATTAGAAAGTTATGCCAACGTTATCAAGACACCGGATGGGGGAACTCATTTAACCGGTTTCCGCATGGCATTGAATAAAGTCCTTAAAGATTACGCGTTGAAAAACAATCTGGCTAAAGAAAAAGAGCTGTTTACCACTGAAGACTTGCGTGAAGGGTTAACTGCGGTGGTCTTCATCAAGATGCCTTCCAACGACATCCAGTTTGAGTCGCAGACCAAGAGCAAACTGAACAACTCCGAAGCCCAGTCAGCCGTTTACTCAGTCTTTAAAGACAGCTTGGAAGTGTTCTTGGAAGAGAATCCTAAAGCTGGCCGGATCTTAATTGAGAAGGTGATGTTAGCTGCCAAAGCTCGGATGGCCGCCCGCGCCGCAAAAGATGCTGTTATTCGTAAAGGCGCTCTAGAAGGTTCAACTTTGCCAGGAAAACTGGCTGACTGTCAGAGCAAAGAAGCCGCCGAGTCAGAGATCTACATTGTTGAGGGTGACTCAGCAGGTGGAACTGTCAAACAAGGCAGAGATCGTCGCTTCCAAGCAGTTTATCCATTACGTGGCAAGATTTTAAACACTGAGCGGGCCCGTCTGGACAAGATCGTGGCATTTGAAGAGCTGAAAAACTTAGTCATTGCTTTAGGGGCTGGTATTGGCGAGACGTTCAAGCCTGAAAAACTTCGCTATCACCGCGTGATCTTAATGAACGATGCTGACGTCGACGGCGAACATATTACTACGTTAGGCTTAACGTTCTTTTACCGCCACCTACCAGAGGTAATTAAACAAGGTTACTTGTACATTGCTATGCCACCACTGTTCAAAGTGGCCTACGGTAAAGAAAGCTATTACGTTTACTCAGACCAAGAGCGAGACGACCGCGTCAAAGAGATCCAAGTCAAGTTCCCTAACGCGCAGCCAGTCATCCAGCGCTTTAAAGGTCTTGGTGAGATGAATCCAGAGCAGCTTTGGGATACAACCATGAATCCTGAGTCAAGAATGTTGAAAAAAGTGACAATCGACGACGCCTCTAAAGCCGATCGCACTTTCGAAACCCTAATGGGTGACGACGTTCCACCACGCAAGAAGTTTATCCAATCACACGCCAAGTTAGCGAACTTGGACGTATAGAAAGGGAAAGTATGTCTGACACTGTCATTGAAGTGATGATCGAGATCCCAGCTGGATCTTCCATCAAGTACGAACAAGATGAAGAGAACGGTCGTATTTACGTTGACCGCTTCGTGCCAACGCCAATGGCTTACCCAGAAAACTACGGTTTAATTGAGGGTGCCAAAGGTAAAGATGGCGACTTACTCGATGCGTTACTTTTAACTGTACAACCAGTCATGCCTGGCTCATGGATGAAAGCTCGAGTCATCGGTATGTTGGAAATGGAAGACGAAGAAGGAATTGATCACAAGTTAATTTGTGTACCAGCCAAAGCAAAACAAGACTACGTTTGTGGTGGCTGGGAAGATCTGAGCGATGTTCCTCAATATCGATTAGATCGCATTAAGCACTTCTTCGAGCACTACAAAGATCTGGAAAAAGATAAGTGGGTCAAGATCAACAAGTTTGTTGGTAAAGCAGAAGCACTTAAAGAATTACAAGAGGCCATGAGTAAGGCAGCCTAAAGGAAACGTATGGTGGACGGGAACGACACATCCCACGATCAAGATATCGATAAAGACATTCTTGATGATGCTGTAGAGCTAGCTGAAACTGAGCAAGCTGAACAAGTCGGTGAGCCCAGAATGTCGGGTGAGACACAGGTAGCTGTTGAGTACGAAGGACCGAGTATTAACTCGATTACGGAAGATAAGTTCGGCAAAATCAAGCACATCTCCATTATCTCGGAGATGGAGAAGTCATACCTCGATTATGCGATGAGTGTGATCGTCTCACGGGCTTTGCCTGACGTCCGTGACGGCTTAAAGCCAGTCCACCGCCGCATCTTGTACTCGATGTACAAGAGTGGTATTCACCACACCAGTGCCTACAAGAAATGTGCTCGTATCGTTGGAGACGTGCTGGGACGGTATCACCCTCATGGTGACTCTTCTGTCTACTCAGCTTTGGTTCGTTTAGCCCAAGACTTTAGCATGCGGTATCCGTTGGTCGACGGCCAAGGTAACTTTGGTTCCGTTGATGGTGACAGCCCTGCTGCCATGCGTTACACCGAAGCACGGTTGGCAAAGATTTCTAAAGAGCTGTTAGGTGATATCGACAAGAAAACGGTACAGTTTGAGAACAACTTTGATGGCTCACTGCAAGAACCAACTGTCTTACCAACCCGCTTGCCAAACTTGTTGTTAATGGGTTCAGAGGGTATCGCCGTCGGTATGGCGACCAAGATCCCACCACATAACCTGACTGAAGTGTCCGAGGCGATTTTAGCCATGCTTACCACGGGTGAGTCAGTTGCTGTCACCGCCCCAGTTTCCTTAGACGAGAAAGAAACTAAGAAAGTTGATCCCCAATCAATTAAAGATCACAACGCCAAGATTGATGCGCTCTTAGCCTCGGATGCTCGCAGCTTAGCGGGTGCGTTTAGCAGTCAGATATCAATCGACGAGATCATGGAGTACATCCAAGGTCCTGACTTCCCAACCGGCGGAATCATGTACGACTTCCAAGCAATCAAAGAGGCGTATCACACTGGTAAGGGTAAGGTCGTTGTGCGAGCCAAAACGGAGATTGTCGAAGACAAAAAAGGCAACTTTAAGATTCTGGTAACCGAGATTCCATATCAAGTAAATAAAGCCCGCTTAATCATGAAGATTGCGGACCTCGTCCGCAACAAAAAGATTGACGGCATTAAAGATCTCAATGACGACTCTGACCGCACCGGTATGCAGATCACTATTGAGTTGAAGCGTGACGCCAGACCAAAAGTGGTACTTAACTCACTGTTCAAGTACACTGAGCTCCAAAGTAGCTTCCCAATGAACGTCGTGGCACTCAACAGTGAGGGAACTCCTCAGCTGATGAACATCAAGCACGTCTTGGGTGAGTATATTAGCCACCGGCAGCTAGTGGTTGTCCGCCGCGCACAGTTTGAGCTGTCCGAAGCACGCGCCCGTGCTCATGTCTTAGAGGGTTTATTAATTGCCTTAGGTCACTTAGATGACGTTATCGCAACTATTCGCAAGTCTGCTGACACAGACACCGCTCGAGCCTCGTTAATGAAGAAGTTTGGCTTGTCTGAAATTCAAGCCACAGCCATCTTAGAGATGCAGCTGAAACGCTTGGCTGCACTGGAGCGTCAAAAAATTGAAGACGAGTACAAAGCGCTTAAAGAGCTCATGGATAAGCTGATCACTCTGTTGATCTCACCAAAGAATATCTTAGATGTCATTGCTACTGAGACCAAAGAGATGATCGAGCAGTACGGAGACAAACGCCGCACCAAGTTAGTTAAAGGCAAGATTGGCGAGTTCAGCGAGCAAGACTTAATTGCTAATGAAGCAACCGTCATCACCTTAACACAAACGGGTTACATCAAACGTTATAGTCCCAGTGCACTTCGCTCACAACATCGTGGGGGCAAAGGGGCAATCGGTATTAAAACGAAAGACGAAGATGCCGTTCATAGTATCTTGACTGCAAATACCCACGACAGCTTGCTACTTTTCACCAATCAAGGTCGTGTCTTCAGATTAAAAGCTTTTGAGATTCCTGAAAGCGGTCGACAAGCCAAGGGAACTGCTTTGGTTAACCTGGTCAACCTCCGTGGAAATGGTGAGACCGTCCGCAGTATCTTAATCCTTGATGAAGTAGGGGACAAAGACTGTTACATCACCTTGGCCACTCGCCAGGGATTAGTCAAGAAAACTGCCGTCAAGCTGTACCAAAACATTCGTCAAAACGGCATCATTGCTATCTTACTTAAAGATAACGATGAGTTAGTTTGGGGTAAGGTGACGAATGGCAAAGATGAGCTGATGTTGATTAGTCATCAAGGAAAGTCAATTCGCTTCAGTGAGACTGAAGTTAAGAGCTCGAATCGGGACACCCAGGGCGTTAAAGGCATTGAGCTGAAGAAAGATGACTTCGTTGTGGGCGTAGAAGCACTCAGTCAGGATGCAGAAACTAGACAGCTCTTGCTTGTCACAGAGAATGGTCTCGGAAAACGAACCGACTTATCTCAATACCCAGTTCAAAAACGTGCTGGCCAAGGTGTCAAAGTGGCTGAAATCACCAAGAAAACCGGGAACGTCGTCTCAGCCATGATGGTGACAGAGCTGAATAAAGAAATTGTCTTAACGACTGAATCGGGACAGATGATCAAGATGCCATTAACTGATGAGTGTATTCCAGTTCTGACTCGTCCGACTCAAGGCGTGATCTTAATGCGGCCAAAGGCAGGCGACAAAGTCGTTGCGGTCGCCGTCACCAATGAAGTCACTGACGTTGAAGGTGAAGCAGAAGCTCCAGCCAAAGCAGAGTAAGTTTTTACAGATACTCAAGCAAAGTGGGTTAAAAGTTGGTATTCTTGCTGGTGACTACTTTTCAACACAGACAGACACAACTTTGATCCATGCGCACTTTCCTTCGTACCTGGCTTCGACAGCCTTCTTCCATGGTGTATGTTCTCCTTTTTTGCGCAGTGATGGGGTTGGCGTTCTACAGTCGTTTTAGCAACTTGTATGCTCGGACGCAGTGGTTTGATGACTCAGCTCGAGACATGCTGATCGCTAAGAAAATCTATGAGTCGGGAACAGTAGGGACAGTTCGTCCTTTTGCCGGAGCAGGGCAAGGCGTCCTGAATAACTCAATTATCTACTACAATATCTTGGCGCTCTTCTGGATGGTGGGGAAAAGTAGCCTTTCAGTCATGTACTCCTTTACTTTTTTTGGCGTTCTGGCCCTCCTAGCGGGGTGGGAGATTGGGAGGCAAGTTGGCGGAAAGTGGTTAGGTCTGGCGTGTTTGGCTCTGTTAGCCATCAATACTACTCTGGCTCAATACCAACTCTCTGTTTACCAACGTAACTTTTTACCTTCGTTTGCGCTGATCATCGTCGCCGTCTCGCTGTGGGTGTGGAAATGTCCATCACTCCGACGACTCATCTTCTTACACTTCGTCTTTACGTTTGGAGTGTTACTGCATTATGGTTTACTGACCTTGGCGCCGGGGGTTCTGTTGATGACGTTCTTGGTCTGGCGTCGAAACATCCACCCACCTTTGGAGAAAGCAGCCGCTCTGCTTATTTCTTTCTTAGGATGTTCAGTTTTTTGGATGGTTACTACTTTCAGCTCACCGCTTCGTTTTCTGCTGTTCTCTCAACAAACAACTTTAGAAAATGTTCCCGCTCAGGGTGCTTGGGCAACTTGGGAGCTGCACGTTGCTGCCATCTACGACTTCCTCCAGCGAGTATATTCCTTCACCAGTTTTTCTGAACTGCTGCCAGTTGTTTGGATGCTCTTTTGGCTCCTGGGTTTTTGGTTGTTCTTTCAACCCAAGATATCTGCTGCGTTTCGAATCTACTTCTTCTACCTTTCGACCTATTTCTTAAATCATCTAGTGTTCCTCCAAGCTGGTCAGATTCACTTCACTGGCAGTGCATACACTACGCAATATCAAGCGTTGGCGTTGTTACTCATTCCGATCGTCGTCTTTATTTTTCTGCAACACGCGGGGTGCAGTGGGAAAAAAATACTAAGTGTTTTAGCTGTTACCGCCATCACATTCTTCGCTCTAGAGTGGAGGAGTTTACAGGCACTCCCAATTGCAGAGAAGTACTCGAATGAAGTTACTGCTGCCAAAAAAATTACCGAACAGATTATGGCGGACTATGCTCAGCTTCGGACCGAAAGACCTCACTACCAAAACTTCGTGTTGACCGACTATACCAGCTGGGCAACACCAGGCTGGTTCACACCTGCTTTCTTAAGTTTTGTAGAAGAAGAGGAAGGGAGATCCTATGCAAAGCTGAAGAGCGATCACAACAACCTTGCATATACCTTTAGTACGCCAGCTGATGTGATCTACCTCGTCTGCCATCAGTGGAAGAATCAAAACGGTCTGTATGACATCTCAGAAGAAATCGCTCAACAAGAGTGCCTTGAACCATTCATTCTCTTTTACCTTTTAAACTACACACAAGCCGACTACCAAAAGGTGGAACGTTCACTGTTAATCGGCAGCAATGACAATCCGATGGGAGTAAATGTGTATCGGATCACTCGACCAACTTCAGAAGGCGAGTTCATGTATTAGATCAAAACACATCAATTACGCCTTTGTTTCTACAGGACTGTTTTTATAATATCCCGACATGGAGATCTTACTCGTCGAAGATCACCTGCCTACGGCAACCAGTGTACAGGACATCCTTCGTCCGTATCACCAAGTTACGCACGCGTGCTCGTGCCAACAAGCCTTCGATCAAGTAGCGCAGCGATCCTTCGACATCTTCATTGTTGACCTTCATCTTCCCGATGGGTCAGGACTTGAGTTCTGTCGACAGTCCGGTGACGACCTTGAGCTCGCAAAAGTTTTGGTACTGTCGGGAAGGTGCGATACACATTCTAAAGTTACTGCATTACGCGCAGGCGCTGATGACTACCTGACAAAACCTTTTGTCGCAGCAGAGTTGAGAGCAAGATTAGAAGCCCTACAACGAAGAGGAAACTTCCTTCATCGGCAAGTAATCTGCTGCAGTGAGCTGTGTTTAGAAGTAGAAGACCATCGTCTGAAAAAAGGCGATAAAGCACTTCGTCTCACCAGCTTAGAGACACGGCTATTGGCCACGTTAATGGAGCATCACGATCGGACATTAACACGGAATCAGTTACTACTTGCTTTAAAAAAAGAAGACAACACCGAAAACTCGTTACAAGCTTTGATCAAAAACCTCCGCAGAAAATTGCGCTGTCTGAGCAAAACCAAGGTAGTTGAAACAGTATATGGCGTAGGATATCGCTTCAGTTCTAGATATGCCAAAAGCTAATGCACAGTTTCTCCATGATCTTGCTGGTCCACTTGCCGTACTGAGTCTCTGCCTTCCCGAACTTAAAAAAGAGTGGCAGTATTGTCAGCCAGAAGTGCAGGGGAGGGCAGACCCGCGGATATCTGAACTCCTTCAGCTGTGTATGGATGCTACCGAAGAAGCCAAGCATCTTCTCAAGCAGCAAAAGACTTCACTGAAGTAAAGTCCTATAACTATTTGTTTTCAACCTCTTTTTTGATATAATCTTGAACTGCCAGTCCAAACGCGCCATAGAAAATTACTTTTATGGTGACCTAGTTAAAGGAGTGTGTTGCGTGGGACGTGGACAACAGCAGTATTTGGGCGAACGACCCGCCCAGCGTCGAAACAACATCGCCATTATGGCAGGATTTCTGGTCACGATGCTGGTTGGTGCCGGCATCTTCATGACCGTTCCTCGCCCAGATGGTATGTCATTGCTTATCGCTGGCGGCTCGGGTGTGGTCGCGAGTGTCATCACTCGCATCCTCGCTTAGTCGTCACCCATCCAAACAAGGCCCTCGACGTCTGATGATGTCGAGGGTTTTCTGTTTCATCTGAAATTACCCCTAAAACGAAAATGACCCCGTTGATACTTCAACGGGGCCTTTTCTCCCTTTTGTGTTTAACTTGTGCAAATCCGTACTTACTCGGCTTCAGTGACGACCACCCCTGCCGGTTCGGGAACGAGGAAAGCGTGAGCAACTTCGCCGCCAATCCAGACTTTCATCGCTTCTTCAGTGATAGGCTTCCCACCCTTTAACGTGGCGGACTCTCCAGCGCCGAGGGTCAGGTAGTCACCTTCATTTCTGGTAACCTGTCCCTCCACCATGAAGTAGGTTTGATTGGTCATCGCGCCACCGACGTTGGTGACGACGATGGTTAGTTCCCCGTTGTTCAACTGCGGTTCACCGAACTCGAACTTCGGCTTGGTCGCGGCGGCGGGGACTGCCGACACTTGTTCGGGGCGCAGCGGAATCGTCATGTCATCCGCCGGGTAGAGGTGCGACACGTACAGCTTCAGCACCGTCACCATTGCTTGAATGGAGTCACCAGCGACTTCGAACTCCACTGACTCGCCAGCACCAAGGTTGACGGTCTGATTGACCAGTGTAGTAGCGCCACCTTGATAGATGTGGCAGACTTCCGGGGCAACCATCGCCCCGCCGGTATTGGTCAGGGTAATGACGAGCTTATCGCGCCCATCCCAGCGAGCCGTCGTCTGGAAGTTGGGGTCTTTGAGCGCCTCATCGAGGGTGGTCGCGGTGGTTTCGACAGTCTCCCGCGCTTGCTCGGGCGAGGGAACAACGAAGTCCAGCACCCGATGTCCATCTATCCAAATGCGGTTGGTTTGGCCAACCACTGGGTTGTTGAGGGACAGTGTATAGGTCTGACCCGACTCGAATGCCACCGCCGCCGAGGTGTAGGGCGTGGTGTCCACATACAACGAAACGGCTTTGACCATCGTGTCGCCGTTGTTAGTGATGTCAAGTTGTACGCGGTCATCTACCCAACGCGGCGAGGAAACCACCCACAGTATCGGTGAGATGGGACGGGCGGGGATGTCCAGTACCATTTCTTGCTTTGCGGTGACGAACCGAAGTTGCGTCACCCCAGCCGGGAAAAGCTCCGCGGCCAGCGAGATGTTACTGGTTTCATCCTTCGCCAGTTTGAGCGTGCCGTCGTGAACGGACGTTTCGCCATTAAACACGACGACCATACCTGCTTCGCGCATCGAGCCACCGACGTTGACCATGTTGAGTCGGAGAACTGAGCCGTCGTCGCTCCAGACGGGGACAACGGTCAGGCTGTAGCGGTCATCGGAGACGACCTTTGCCTGAACTTTACCGCCAATCTTGCGCCGCAGCGTGACTTCGCCGAACAGCGTGCCAGCGATATACTCGCGGGACTCGCCCGCGTTCAATGCCGGGATGGCAATTTTCTGCTCACTGTCTGCGTCTTGCAACAGCACAATGGCAGTCCGTTTCATCTTGCCGCCAGTGTTGGTCACCGTCAGCTTGGCAACGCCGTCCTCAACTTTCAAAATCAGGGACAGCTTGGCAGGGAAGCGGGAGTTGATGTCAGCGAGTGCTTGCTCCAGCGTCGTCTCGCCTGACATCGAGTTGACAAGCTCCTGTAACAGAGCCTGTTGTGCCCGAAGGGCACCAGTGTTCGTCTTCATGAATCTTGCCTCTTTCTTAGAAAATCGGTTGGACTTCGGATAGATATGCAGATGTGATGTGTGCGAATGCGAATTAAAATGCACAATGTTAAGTTGCGGCTCAGCAGCGAGGTCGTGACGACCAGGCTTCGAGTCACCAAAAAGGAGACCCAGATTGTACCATTTAGACCTATAAAAGTCTGTAGAGAGGCCGCAAAAAATCGCGGTAAATCAATGTGCCGTTCTGAGAACATGCTATCATCGAGACCAGTACACAGCTAAAAGAAGGGGAGAGCCGTATGCTAAAACCGTCATCAACTCAGCGGATGGGTAGTGTCACTCCACTCATTGTCATTCTTCTCTTTGTCCTCCTCGCTCTAAGTGGTCTTGGATACATGTACTGGACACGTTTACAAACTAACAGCCTCCCTGAGATAGTAATTACTCCTGTAGAAGAAACACTTGTACCAGCCACACCGTTCGCAGAAACTGCAGCTTCGCCGACCCCAGCCGAAACAAACGAAGTCGGCTTTATTCAAGGATCGCTCTCTTTTCCGTCAGAAGTGCTGCCACCACAAAAAATTTGTGCGGTGAACACGACGACTCAGTTAGAGACATGTGTCGAACAACGGCAGGGAAGTAGCTACAAAATTGAAGTGCCAGCCGGCACGTACCACGTGTACGCAGTGACGTTAGATAATCCCAACACCCGAGCCTACTACTCAGAGTTTGTGACTTGTGGACTGCTTGCGAGCTGCCCATCGCACGAGCCAATTGAGGTAGTGGTAGTTGAAGGACAAGCCACCAGAGAAGTTGATCCGAGTGATTGGTATAACTAAACAGGGGAGAGTGGACCTGAGGGGAATCGAACCCCTTACCTCTTCTATGCCATAGAAGCGCTCTAGCCAAGTGAGCTACAGGCCCAGCGAAAAAGAAAATCTTTTTCGTGTACTTGCGTACAGAGGTGTGATTTTACCATTCTCGACCAAAAGTGAGAAGAGCACAGCAAAAGCGAAAAACTTGCTTACATTTGCAGTCGGATGCATAATGGGCGATATGAACACCCCCGCCCTCAAACATCTTCCCACCCTTTTCTTGCAAGCAGCTTTAGTGGCCACCGCTACAGTTCTGGCTGTCGTACTGGTCACACGTTTTGTGTCACCAATTCCACTCTCCATTACCCAAACGACTACTGAGAAGTCAGCCGCTTTTTCGGCCAGTGGGACCAGTAGCATCTCTACAATTCCTGACAAAGTGGAGATTACGATGGGCGTTTCACGCAGAGAAGCTGATATCCAACAAGCCCAAACACGCGCCAATGAAATCATTAACAAGATCAACAGTGACCTCCAAGGTTTAGGCGTCGCTAAAGAAGACATCAAAACCCAGAACTACTCTATCTATCCAATTTATGACTTCCAGAGTGGCAGTCAGCGAATTACGAACTACTCTGTAGACGTCAGCTTAACCGTCAGCCTGACAGACTTTGAAAAGTTAAACACTGTGGTCGATATGGCGACTGCAGCCGGTGCTAACCAAGTCAGTGGCATTCAGTTTAAGTTGAGTGAGGAGAAAGAAAGACAGATCAAAGAGCAAGCTCGTGCGGAAGCAATTGAAGACGCTAAAGCAAATGCTCAAGAACTGGCTCGTTTAGCTGGCATGAAGTTAGGGAAAGTAGTGAACGTAATTGAAGACCAAGGCGTAGGCGGTCCACTCCCATACTTAGCTGCGGATGCTGCAATGGGTAGAGGTGGCGGGGCTGGTGCACCAACCAATATTGAGCCTGGCTCAACATCATACGACTACACAGTTACGATTAGTTACGAAACGTTGTAACTTCTTGATTAAGTGAAAGTTCCAATATCTTGAGAAGAGCTCAATTTTAGGTTGATTAATCAATCTAAGATTTGCTTGACTCTATTTAGCAGTCAATTTGAATAACTGCTAAAAGCACTCTCTCTTCATTACATACCCGTTGCATATGCTGTTCCTTTTAACTTGCAATTAGTGCGCTTACACACGGTAGACAACGTCACGATTAGACGTTCAGTTTTAGTGCTGAAGGAAGAAAAGACAAAACAAATCAAAATAATTAGTAATGGATCAAAATAAAAACAGAGCGATCATTTTTCGGTACTTTTTTCTGCTTTTTCAGCAGCTGCAGTGTCAGGTAACTTTGCGGAATGGAACTGTTGGTGGACTTTTCGTAGTTGTGGTTGAGTGACGTGGGTGTAGATCTGTGTGGTAGCAATATTTTTGTGACCCAGCATCTCTTGTACGTCGCGTAAACCCGCCCCATTAAACAGTAAATCGGTGGCAAAGCTGTGACGTAAACCGTGGGGAGTAATCTTAATTGGCAGCCGCGCACGACGACAGTACGTGTCCACAATCCGTTGCACGCTCCGTGTTGTGAGACGCATTTCTTCACCATCAGCAAGCAAGTCAGGCTTGTGTTGAGCGTAGCGAATAAAGACCGGTCGCCAGTTATCTTCGCGCGAGTCAAACAGTTTTTTTAGCCATCCAGTGGCTCTGTCACTTAAGAAAACAACGCGAGGCTTCCGTCCTTTTCCAATCACTCCAAACTCTTTACGACCAAGGTCTACTTGGTCCCGATTAAGACTGACTAACTCGCTGACACGCAAGCCCGTGGAGAATAAGACCTCTAAAATCGTTCGATCACGAAGGCCTTTCACATCACTCAGATCGGGCTGACCAAATAGTCGTTCCAGCTGTTCTAGGTTCAAGAACTTCATTGACTGCGACTCACCTTTAGGTAGATCAACCTTTTCAGGATTCAGCACTTTCGCGTCATTTTTAATCAACCACTTTAACCACGAACGCAGTGCAATCATGTGATAGCTCTGTGTTTTCTTAGACAGGCTGTCATCGTTTTTATCGACGTAACGTGCCAAGTAGAGACGGTAGGACCGTAATACGTCAGCATCCAGATCACTGATCTGGGTATGTCCTTTCTCAAGAAACCACTCATTGAAGCGACGTAAGTAATGACCGTAGTTGCGGATGGTCAACTGACTCAAGTTCCGCTCAACTTCTAAGTGTTCCAAGAAAGTGATCATTGCTTGAGTAGAGTCGGAGGGGAGAGGCATAGGGTTACTTTATCAAAGTATATAGAAGACTGCCAGAGTGGGGGAATAGATGTGTATCTCGGTGTATCAAGCCTTTATCTTGTTTTAGCCTGGCTTTGAGGGAAAAAGAACAAAGTACCAAGTTTCAAACATTGGGACAGGGAAGAGGTAAAGAAAAAAGTGTCAGTTTTTTCTTTACGCTGGTAGGCAAGTAACAAAATTGTGCGACATTCAATCCAGTTTGTAAAGTAGGAAGAACAGCTCGTTCCTCTTCGTTGAAAAAAATGTCGCAAAAAATACCTACCGAGCACTTCCCTTGTTAAACTTCCTGACCGACCAACTGAGTGAACTCTCTGCAGTTGCTGAGCAGTATCTGAATGTCTTGCCGATGAGATCAAGTCGCTAGAATTCCTACTCGGGATCAACTCTGGCACCGCGACAGCACCAATCTGACAAAGTTGTAGGGATTCTTGGGTTACCGAGCCTACTCAACCATCTTTTGTGGCCGTTAACAGCTGCATTACAACATTAAGATTGATAAATCAATCTTAATAAAAGATGACAATTTTAAGAGCCTCAAAATCGGCTTTTTATTTTTAAGTCGATAGATTGGTCGTTTAAAAGTTGAGGTCTTAATCCAGAATCATCGATTCCAGTCTGACACAGTAAACCAGTACTTCTTATCCCTACTGAACTAGCCTGGAGCACCAGGCTACTACCTGTCTCTTATACACATCT
>DBDU01000020.1:775-7968 GCA_002293725.1 Patescibacteria group bacterium UBA924 | reverse complement strand
AGATGTGTATAAGAGACAGTGTATGGACCGCGTCAATCTACTGTGGGTGAGGCGGGGGTAGTTGCGACTTTTATCAACTGTTTGCTGCATGGAGAACAAATGCGGGTGTTTGGAGATGGAACACACACCAGAGATTACATATTTGTCGATGATGTAGTGGAAGCAAATATCTTGGCGATGGAACAGTCAGTAGCAGGAACGTTTGTGTTAGGGACAGGCTTGTCTACCTCCACCCTAGAGCTTGGGAAGCAGTTAGCAAACATTGCAGGAAAGCCTGGAGGTATTCAACACTTACCTTTTTCTTTGGCAGAGCAGCCACACTCAATTTTGAACGCCACAGCTTTTATTAAAAGAACTGGTTGGAGGCCGAGGACTCAACTGCGTCAAGGTTTACAGAAAACTTTTAGTTGGTATCAGGATCATGCAACATAAACAGGTATCGCTTCTGCAATGCCCTTACTGTTTAAAGTCTTTTTCCGTAGCTGAAGTATGGCAAAAAGCAGGTCAAGACATCCGTTTTGGATCACTCTACTGTCTCTGTGACGAGTTTCCTGTTATTGAAGGGATCTTATATCTTTTCAAACCAACACATCGCTTATTGCTTGATTTACTCAGGGCAAGGAAGTTCACGGAAGCGACACTTCTTTGTATTAGCCAAAAAAGACTCCTTCGCTCAAATATGCCCTGGATGAAGTTTGGCGGAATGAAGCTGATGAGTTGGTTGCTCGACCCATCATTTCTGAAACGGATTGGCCAACGAGATGTGATAAGGCTTCTTTCTTACTTGATGCCAAAACATCTTTTGGAGTACTACTTTACGCGTGGAAAGTGGAAAGACTCATTTTTAATTGGTGTGCCGTTAGCTATCTTGCTGGAACGAGAGAAGAAACAGAAAGTAACTTCGAAGTCATTGTATTGGCTTGATATTGGTTCAGGAATTGTGAACTACTTTGCAGAGATTCAAGCAGCACGCAAGAATATCCAGATTATTTCTCTTGATGCAGGATTTAGTAACCTTTTCCTCTCTCAAATTTTTTATCCAGGACAGGATGTTGTACGGATCTGTGGCGATGCGCACTTTATTCAACTTGTTCGTCCGCAGACTATTGATGTTGTTAGCGTAATCGATACATTACAGTGTCTGAGTGCTCCAGTTCCTTTCTTAACTGAACTGCTTGATCCTCTTTGGCTTAAAAAAGATGCACAGGTCTTTGTATCCGGATTACCAGAACATTTATACCTAGATCGTGACTGGGGAATTTTTCCCACCCCACGCAGTATTATTCAGCAGTACTTTTCTCTTCGTGGAGGAAAAAAGGTTGAGCCTATCTTCCTCAATAACGAAGTATTGAGTGCTGCTTTTTGTGAAGGCACCGTTGAGGTGAAAAAGGTGATACTCACAACCAAACAGCGTACTTTCCGATACAGTTTTTGGTGGTCACAAACACAACGTTTACCAAAACAGCTTAGCAGCATGTTTTTCTCCCAAGCACAGCGAGAAAATGCTACATTAAGTTGGGAAACATCTCAACGAAAGTGGACTAATCGGGCATACTAAAATGAAGTTTTTCCAAACACACCTTTCACCTTTTTTTAAAGCGCTAAGCCGGACGCAGCAACGAGTGCTGACTTGGATTTTCTTGCAGTTGATCTTTCTATTGGGCTTGGGGATTACCTCAGTTGTCGGGCGGATGTTGAAAAAGAAATTCTTAGGAGAGAAGAGCCGGCTGAGTAGTTGGAAAAAACACTCAGGAATAGTTGATCTCAGAAAGATGTTTTAGCAATGAAGATACTTGGAATCTCTTGTTACTATCATGATGCAGCAGCCAGCCTAATGATTGATGACAAGATTGTCGCTGCCGCGGCTGAAGAACGTTTCAGTCGTAAAAAGCATGATAACTCGTTTCCTAAGTTGGCTGCACAGTACTGTCTAGATGAAGCACACCTAGCTATAAATGAGTTGGATGCAGTGGTTTTTTATGAAAAGCCGATTTTAAAGTTCGATCGGATGATCCATCAGCATCTGCAACACTTTCCTAAAAGTCATCAAGTGTATAACGAAAGTTTTGGTTCTTGGTTAAACGTCAAGCTAAAGTTCAATCAGGTACTCAAGGACGAGCTGAAGTACTATGGCAAAGTTTTCTACATTGAGCATCACTTGGCTCACGCAGCAAGTGCTTACTATCTGTCTGGATTTCCAGAATCTACTGTTGTTACTTTAGATGGTGTTGGTGAGTGGGCGACAACTACCGTTGGATACGGTAAGGGCAAGGACTTACGGATAGACCGTGAGCTTCACTTTCCACACTCATTAGGACTTCTGTATAGTGCCCTCACTGCGTATCTTGGTTTCTCGGTCAATGATGCCGAGTATAAAGTAATGGGGTTAGCCGCGTATGGAGATCCCCAGCCGTTTAAAAAGCAGATGGATGAGTTAATTCAGCTATTTCCCGATGGAAGCTATGCTCTAAACCTTGAGTACTTTGACTTCGAATGGTCATCAAAAATGTACTCTCAAAAGTTGGAGAAACTGTTTGGGTATCCCACTCGCCAGCCAGAAAGTCCGATGGAACGACAGTATGAGAATATTGCGGCTGCACTCCAAGCAAAGCTAGAAGAAGTGGTCTTTCACCTCCTCAATGCGGAGTATAAACGTCATAAAACACCATATCTTTGTCTAGCTGGAGGTGTTGCTCTCAACTCAGTGATGAATGGGAAGTTATTACGAGCTACACCCTATAAACATCTCTTTATTCCACCAGATCCAAGCGATGCTGGTGGGGCGATGGGAGCGATGCTTTATCTGCGTTTTCACCCCGAGCTAATGGGCTTACCGAAGTTGACTAAAACAGAAAGCTCAGCCTTACAGCAAAAATTAGCAGCAGAGTTTACGCCTTATTTAGGACCAGCTTACCCCTGGTATAAGATTGAGCAAACGCTAAAAGACTTCAAGCTAAAGTATGAGTTTATTCCTTCTAAGAAAAAGTTATCTACAGAAGTTGCTCGTTTAGTGGCGGATCAACAAATCATTGGCTGGTTCCAAGGCAGAATGGAGTGGGGACCACGTGCTTTAGGCTCTCGAAGTATCCTTGCCTCTGCAGCCACAGTTGAGATGCGCGATATTATTAATGAGAAAGTAAAGCATCGCGAGTTATTTAGGCCTTTTGCGCCAGTGATTTTAGAGAAGTTTACCGCTCAGTACTTTAAGTCCGACAAACACTTACCTAAGTCAGCGCGTTACATGCTTATGGTGTATCCATTTAAGCCAAAAGTTGGTCAACGAGATGTGCCTGCAGTTGTGCACGTAGATGGAACAGGCAGACTGCAGACGCTTCATCGGGCTGATAATCCGTTGTACTATGACTTGATAGAGAGTTTCCAAAAGAAGACTGGGGTGCCAATTATTATCAATACCTCTTTTAATATTCGCGGCGAGCCAATTGTCTGTACACCAGAAGACGCGGTACGATGTTTCCTACATACTGATATTGACGTGCTTGTCTTGGATCAGTTTGTGGTAAAGAAAAAGAGAAAACGGAGGTAGGTATGTATAAGGAAATGTTTGAGTTTCTGATGAAAAATAAAAAGTGGTGGTTACTGCCGCCACTTGTAGTAATTGTCATCTTTGGTCTATTAGTCACATTTACCACAGCCTCTCCGGTAAGTGCATTTATCTACATGTTGTTGTAGTCTTTGCTACCAAAGGGTATGCACATTCAAGTTCTTTCTCCTCACTTTGATGACGCAAGCTTGTCTTGTGGTCAACACATTCTAAACTGGCTCTCAGCAGGTCATGATGTTGAAGTTGTGACCGTGTTTACCGAGTTTGATGCGGTTACTCTTTCTCCAGACTCACAAGAGTTTATGCAGAAATGCGGTGTCAAAACTGGGAAGGAGTTTCATCATCTCCGTGGAGCTGAGGATAAAGAAAGCATGAGGCAGCTCGGAGTAAAAAAATTTGAGTGGTTGGGAATGACAGACGGCGGCTTTCGGGAGAAGAATGGATCACCTGTATATGAAACGCATGACTTACTCTTTGCAGGAAAAGTACTAGATGGGAGTGAGTGGCAAGAAAAAGTTCGCAAAACACTACATTCTGTGACCAGTCAGGCTGACATTGTTGTCGTTCCGCTTGGAGTTGGTCGACATGCAGATCACTTACTTGTGCGGGAGCTCCTCCAACAGATAGTTTCTCAGGATCAACTCCTTTTTTACGTTGATATTCCTTACGCCTTTCAATTCAGTAACTGGAAGCTCAATCAGGTAGTACAATGCTGTACTCAGCCACATTCTTTAGTTTGGCCATCTTCAAAGAAAAGTAAGGCTGTACAAGCATACACTTCTCAGGTTCCTGTGCTTTTTTTACACGGCTTCTGGGACTATCCTGAAGTTGTAGTTGGTGAAGGATTACGTCGTTTGTGATGAGTGTTTTATGAGTACAGATTCGTTTTACATTAGCGTCACCAATAACAACATTAAGCTGCGCTTTATTTTAGGAAAGTTCACAGCTGTTTTTACTGACCTTTTTCAGCCGCAAAAAAAAACTGCTCGGATAATCTTGCCCTGTAGTTTGTATGACTTAGCTCAAATTGCAGAGTATCCTGAAATAGCTGAAACCTATCAGTACGTAGACGTCTTTACGACCGATGGAATGCCGCTAGTGTGGTGGTTCCGCCTTCATACCAAACGACAGATAGAACGTGTGTATGGTCCCGATTTAATGCAAGCGGGATTAAATCATTACCAAGATCAAAAACATCTTATCTTGTGTCCCAGCTCTGAGGTTCGCGCAGAGTTAGAGAAAAAACTTAGTCAACGACTGAAGAAGAGAAGAGTACTGCTTTTAACAGTAGGTGACAGTAAACAAGATGAAGAACGACAACGCTTGGCTCGCGAACTAGAACAGTTTCGCCCGCAGTTTGTTTGGGTTGGGATAGGTTCTCCTAATCAAGTGTCTTTAGCAGGATATCTAAAAACACATCTCTCTCTGCCAGTCACTTACTTTTGTGTGGGAGCGGCAGTCCCTTTTCTGGCGGGGACCGTTACTCAAGCCCCACGGTGGATGCAGCAAAACGGGTTGGAGTGGTTATTCCGACTCGTCATTGAGCCTACTCGGCTATGGAAAAGATATTTAGTGGTCAATCCGTTATTTGTGTTACGCTTGCTTTTCAGCAAAGTACAGGGTTAGAAAAAATCAGCCGTTCACTTGTGTGTTAATCCATCTGTAAGTTTTCGCAAAACCTTCTTTTAAGCTAGTTGGCGGCGCCCAGCCTAACAACTCTTGAATCAGGGTATTATCAGAGTTTCTTCCTCGCACACCCTGTGGTTTATCAAGCTGATGCTTAATCTTGAGTTTTTTCTTAGCAATTTTGGATACTAAGGTGACTAAATCATTAATTGTAATTAGCTCGTCAGAGCCGATATTAATGGGTTGATCAACGTCTGAATGGACAAGGCGATAGACGCCTTCACAGCAGTCATCTATATAGCAATAGGAACGTGATTGTTTTCCATCTCCCCAAACTTCAACTGTTCCGCCGTCTTTTGCCTCAGCCACTTTCCGACAGATATCAGCAGGAGATTTTGCACGGTCGTTGTTATACGTACCCTCTGGTCCATAGATGTTATGGAAGCGAGCAATCTTGACATCGATTCCATAATCTTTGCGATATGCCAAACAAAGTTGTTCAGTAAAGAGTTTCTCCCAACCGTACTCACTATCTGGGTTAGCTGGAATTGCATCAGATTCTTTTAATGCTGTCAGTTCAGCTACCAACTGTTTCTCAACTGGATATATACATGCTGATGAAGCAAAGAAAATTTTAGGAATGTTTTGTTCTTGAGCCACAAGCAAAGAGTTGCTATTTATCAAGATATTATTTCGCATTAAGTCAGCGTGATGGGCGGAGATATAGCCAATTCCACCCATGTCGGCTGCAAACATATACAACTCATCCGCTGCGGAAATACTCTGTCTGGCTTGGTCGAGATCTCGCAGATCGGCGAGGATAAACTCATCAGCATCGCTATCGCTGAATGAGGGTTTGACAATATCGATCCCACGAACTGTGTATCCTTTTTTCTTTAAAAACTTCACAAAATGAGAGCCAATAAAGCCCCCGGCTCCAGTTACTACGGCGGTTTTCATTGGACGAGTATAGCACAAGATAACTATCAGCTAGTCGAGGGAAATTTGATGCTCTTTGCCAGTTAGGCGAGAAAAAATGTCGGGGTAGTACTGCCATTTTTGAGTGTGGAGATCATAGTAAAACTGCCTGGTTAATCGCAGCTTTCTAGGAAGTTGGAGGGAGAGACGAATAGCTTTTCCAAATACACCTGCCCAGGCAGGAAGATGAACACCTACTTCGGCATAGTACTTTTCTACTGCCCGTGATTTCGCGTTAGGATTGAGCCGGAAACCAGCCAGGGGTGTATGAACCGGCAGCAGAAAGGCTTCTTTAGCAAAACGTTTCCAGAGATCAAAGTCCATTCCATAGTAGAGATCACTCACACGAGCTCCCGTTCTTTCCCATAGGCTTCGACGCCAAAACGTTCCTTCTTGCATGATGAAGCCTAGGCCTCTTCCATGTTGGAGGCCATGTTCAATACATATACGAAAGTACACCGGTCGCAGGCCAACGTGATGAATATATCCATCTTTGGTGAGGGTTTGAGTAGTGCTACTAATCCATTCCACTTGGGAAAGCCCGGTAAAGATTTTAGCGATTAAGTGCAGAGAGCCAGGCATTAAGACGTCGTCACTATTAAGCCAGCCCATGATCTCACCAGTAGTATGAGCAAAACCCTTGTTGATAGCGTCGGCTTGCCCTTTATCTGGTTCGCTTACCCAATACTTTAATTGAGAAGCATATCTTTTAATGATTTTTTTAGAATCATCTTGAGATCCGCCATCGATAATGATGTACTCCAGATTGGGATATCCTTGGTCTAGAATCGAACGAATGGTTTTCTCTAAAAATTGACCTTGGTTGTAAGATGGAGTTACAAGGCTAATCTTTGGCCACTGAGAGGATGTCCGCCGTTGTGTCATCGGAGCTGAATGTATCATAGGTACTCGAAAATGAATATTGCTATCATCCTCTTTGCCTATCCGGTACTTAGTGAAACGTTTGTTATTAATGAGCTTTTTCAGCTTCAGCAACGAGGTGTACAGCTGTCTCTTATACACATCT
>DBDU01000020.1:0-545 GCA_002293725.1 Patescibacteria group bacterium UBA924 | reverse complement strand
AGCTTCAGCAACGAGGTGTACAGGGAACGATCTGGCGGGAAAAACAGGGAAACGGAGCAGAACATCCTAAGTCACAAAAGTTGAGTTTCCCAATCATAGATCTACCCATTCATATCTTAGGAAAGAACTTTACTCGTTTGTGTCGTGCTCACTTTCAATGGTTATGGAGAAAACCGCGTATATATCTTCAAACATTGTGGGAAGTTATTCATTTTTTTCCGGACGGTGAGTCGTTGAAGATTTTTCTAAAATCGGCTGTTGTGGCGCAGCAGGTTGAGGCGAGCAGTGCTGAGTTGATCTATGTACATGAGTCTGACAGAGCATACGTCTTTGGCCTCTGTGTTGCCAGACTTTGTGAGCTCCCTCTGATTTTAATTTTTCATACGTACTACTTATTTGTAGTTCCACGGTACATTGTGGCTAAAGTTCGGACAGCTGACGGCTTAGTTTTTCAATCAGAGTACTCTCGCAGATATGTTGATCAGCTAATTCCGGATAATCAGCAAGTTCCAAAAATGTATGTGGTTTCGTCACCAGGAGTAGAT
>DBDU01000010.1:41073-41250 GCA_002293725.1 Patescibacteria group bacterium UBA924 | reverse complement strand
GAGACAACCGATAGGTGTGGGTTCTTGATCTGGTGGTGGCATGCGTGGATGTTTTCGTGTGCTGCTGAGAGATGGAAGGACTCGCACGAGCAGTATGCTGCTGATTCTGGGGCATGTAGCCTGGTGTTGAACTGGGTTGTGTGTTCTGGGGTTGGTGGCGCGTCGAGCGAGAGTTTT
>DBDU01000010.1:0-39035 GCA_002293725.1 Patescibacteria group bacterium UBA924 | reverse complement strand
GCGATGAGGACTAAGTCGTAACAAGGTATCCCTACTGGAAGGTGGGGATGGATCACCTCCTTTCTAAGGAGATGGGTAGGAGAAGTCACGACCTCCTGTTTCCCACTTGAAGCAATTCAAGTGAATCAATTTCTTCCAAAGTCCAGCGACCATCATATCCTGGCCGGTGCTCATATCGCCATGTCTGTTCCAGATGAATCTGTACATTTTTTAAGTTACTCTTCCTTTCATATTTTCTTTTTTGCTATACTACTTTTTAAAGGAAGCGTTGTGACGCGCCTGTAGTGTTGTCCATGACAGAACATACACACTCCTCTCATCATCACCATCGTCGGAAAGTTTCTCCCAAGACTCATAACTGGATTGTGGCTATCTTAACTGTTATCGCCCTGTTCAATATTACTTGGCTAGGTTTGCGAGCACTCGTCGCTCACCGGATGAAGACACAGTACATCGAGACCACTGGCGTAGTTGTAGATGAAATTCGGGAAAAACCAGATAACCAAACAGGCTCTGAACAGCACTATCCGGTAGTCGAGTTCATTACTCAAGAAGGCAAGTCCGTCGTCTTTAAAGCTAAAGTCGGTAGCCCTCAACCTAAGTATGCACCAGGGGAAACCGTCGTTATTCTGTACAACAAAGAGCGCCCTTATATTGCCTTGCTCGATATTACCCAAAACTAAACCAAAACTCCCACTTCCCAAATAAAAGGCGAAAGTAGATACTGAGTTCGTGTACCACCACATTCATGAACCTATTACAGTCGCCGGTATCTACGAGCACGGGCGATTCCGCCCAATCAAGTTTCGTTGGCAACAGCAGCTTTTTACGATCACCCAAATCTGCAGTGTCCATGACTTTAGGGATGGGAGTATTCACAAACGTCGTTTCTCTGTCATGGCCAAAGACACCGTCTATCTTCTCGAGTTCAACCGCCAACAAGAACACTGGTTTCTGGAGGAGCTATGGGTAGAGAGCTAACCGCTTCCACACTTCAACCTTGGTTTGCCTTAATCGATATGAACTCCTACTTTGCTACCTTGGAGCAACAAGCCAATCCATATCTACGAGGTAAACCTGTTGGGATTCTCAAAGAATCAGGACGCAGCTGCGTCATTGCTGCATCCAAAGAAGCCAAGGCATTAGGAGTTCATACTGGAGAGTACTTGGGTGAAGCTAAACGGAAAGCACCTGGATTGATTACTGTGCCAGCTGACTTTGATAGATACATGCACAATACCAAGATTCTTCATTCACTTTTCACGGATCTCTCCCCAGATGTAGACCTCTTTTCTTTAGACGAAGCTTTCCTTGATCTTACTAGCTGTCGTCAGCTCTATCCTGATGCTCACACCTTCTTTAAAGTAAGCCAGCAACGCATTCAGTCTCACTTGGGCGACTGGGTCACGTTTTCAATGGGATTAGGGGAGAACCGCCTCCAAGCTAAACTAGGATCTGAGTTTGCCAACACTAATAACTACTTTGAGATTACTCCAAGTAATCTTGATGCCGTACTAATGGAAACCAAAGTAGAAGAGATCTGTGGCATTGGCTTTCGTCTGGCCGAACGGCTTCATCGGTTAGGAATTACTCATGTCTACCAGCTCAACTTTTATGATGATCTGTTCTTAGCAGAACACTTTGGTCCTTTCTGGGGACCACAGCTCCGTTTGATGAGCCAAGGAAGAGAGAATCACTTCCTCGAAAACCGCAGTCGCGAGCTGCCTCATATGAAGAGCGTTAGCAGGTCTAAAACTCTCTTTATAGCGACCAAAGATTCTAAGTATATTCAGCAGATGTTGTATAACCTGGCAGAAGACATGTGTTTTAAGGCTCGCCGGATGAAGTTGGCTGGCTGTTATATTGGCTTTTCACTCAGAGATACAGAAAGAAAACGCTGGAGTGGCCAAAAACACTTAAAGGGTCGTTGGATTTCACGCACCAATGATGTTTTTGAAGTTCTTCTTTCTATTTTTCACGATATTTATCACGAAGTCTTGCCGGGAAATCTACCCTCCAAAATTATCAAAGTAGGCGTCTGGTTGGGCGGGTTGAAGCCGCTTACTCAGATCCCACTTTCTTGGCTGCCAGAGGCTCAAAAAGGGGCTGAAGTCTTCGCGGCCATAGATAAGGTAAATGAGAAGCATGGGCTCTATACAGTGACTTCTGGCAAGCTGTTGAACTTCAAAATTATCAAACCAGAAGTCACGGGTTACTTAGGAGATAAAGCCTACCAAATGAAGTTTTCTAGCTAAAAAAAGGCTTTTCGGCTGTACGTTGGAGCAGCTTTACGCGAGTTCATGTTTGGACTTGGTATTTTATTTCTTTCTATACCGAATATAGACATTCATTTTTTTAAAAGGGCACGCTACATCAAAGAGAAAAAAGAAAATTGATGCTTCATTTCCGCAAGGAAAGCGTGCAGTATGTTTACAGAGTAAAAATGAAAAAAGAGATTGAAGCACCAATCCGATAGCCTGAAATAAACCTGATTTGACAATCTTTTTTTCAAAGATATAATTTTAGCAATCAATTGGTTGCTCTGCTAACCTCATTTATTCTAATAAATATATATCAAAATATATCTATGCCAATCAATCCAGAACACCTAACAACAAAATCGGCGGAAGCTATTCAAGGCGCCGTTCAACTAGCGAATCAACTCTCGAATCAAGCTGTCGTTCCGCTTCACCTTTTTATGGTGCTTTTAGCTCAAAAAGATGGCTTAATTCCTAGCTTGTTGCAAAAGATGGATCAAGACTTAGAACAGCTCCAACAGAAGACTCAGCAACAGCTCACCCAGCTCCCAGTCACCCGTGGGGGAGGCCAAACTTATCTGTCAGAAGAGCTGCGCCGGGTTTTTGACCAAGCAGAGTCTGAAGCAGCCAAGTTGAGCGACGAGTATATCAGTACTGAGCACTTGCTCTTGGCACTTTTAGGCCAACCAAGTATTAAAGAAGTGGTCCAGATTGATCGCAAGGACGTCGAAGCCGCCCTCAAAGAGCTGCGCGGCTCACAGCGCGTTACTGACCCTGACCCCGAAGGCAAGTATCAGTCACTCCAAAAATACACTACAGATTTCACGGCATTAGCCCAGCAAGGCAAGATCGACCCGGTAATCGGTCGCAACGAAGAAATTCGCCGTGTAATGCAGATTCTGTCTCGTCGTACCAAGAATAACCCAGTTCTGGTAGGAGAACCTGGAGTGGGGAAGACCGCAATTGTCGAAGGCTTGGCTAAAAAGATCGTTGATGGCGACGTTCCTGATACCCTTAAGGGTAAGCGCATCTTGTCACTCGATATGGGCAGCTTAATTGCTGGCTCAAAGTACCGCGGCGAGTTTGAAGACCGCCTCAAGGCTGTTATTAAAGAAGTGGAGTCGGCTGAAGGCCAGATTATTCTCTTTATCGATGAGCTGCATACGATCGTGGGCGCTGGCTCGCAAGAGGGCTCTACTGATGCCGGGAATCTGCTCAAACCGGCCTTAGCTCGGGGTCGACTGCGTACTATTGGTGCCACCACCCTGAAAGAGTACCGCAAGTACATTGAAAAAGACGCTGCCTTAGAGCGTCGCTTCCAACCCGTAATGGTCGAAGAGCCCTCTATTGAAGACGCCACCTCAATCTTGAGAGGAATCAAAGAGAAGTACGAGGCGCATCATGGCGTGAAAATTCGTGATAACGCCATCGTCGCAGCGGTAATGTTATCTGATCGATACATTCCTGACCGTTTCTTGCCCGACAAAGCCATCGACCTGATGGATGAAGCCGCTTCTGTATTAAGAATTGAGATCGATAGCAAACCTACTCGCTTAGATCAGCTCGAGCGCAAGATTCGCCAACTGGAGATTGAGAAAGAGGCCCTCAAGAAAGAACAAGACGGCCCAAGTCAAACTCGTCTAGCAGAGATCGAGAAAGAGCTGGCGGAGCTTAAAGAAGAGAATCACCAGCTAGAGCTGCACTGGAAAAATGAAAAAGAGCTAATTGACCAGATTAAGGAAAGTACTAACCAGATTGAGCAACTCAAAGCTGATGCCGAAAACGCTGAACGAAACCTAGATCTTCAACGAGTAGCCGAGATTAACTATGGCAAAATTCCTGAGATAGAGAAGAAGATTGCCGAAGCACAGAAAAAGTTACAAAAAGTTCGTGCCCAACACCAGATTTTGAAAGAGGAAGTCACCGAAGAAGATATTGCTGCTGTGGTTTCCCGCTGGACAGGCATCCCAGTAGCGAAACTGCTCTCTTCCGAGGTAAACAAGCTCCTCAAGATGGAAGACGAGCTAAAGAAACGAATTGTCAGCCAGGACGAAGCAATTACTGCTGTCTCGAATGCGATTCGCCGCAGTCGAGCTGGAATCCAGGAAGAAGACCGCCCAATTGGCTCGTTCATCTTCTTAGGTCCGACTGGAGTAGGAAAAACCGAGTTGGCCAAGGCGTTAGCCAGCTTTTTGTTTAATGATGATAAGTTAATGATTAGAATTGATATGAGCGAGTACATGGAAAAACACTCTGTGGCTCGTTTAGTTGGCTCACCACCAGGATACGTCGGCTATGAAGAGGGTGGACAGCTGACCGAGGCCGTTCGTCGGCATCCATACTCAGTGCTGCTTTTTGACGAAATCGAGAAAGCTCATCCTGATGTGTTCAACGTCCTACTCCAAATCTTAGATGAGGGCCGACTGACTGATGCTAAGGGCAGAACAGTCAACTTTAAAAACACGGTAATCATCATGACCTCCAACTTGGGTAGTGACGTGATTGCTAAGTACGCCGGAGCACGCGAACGCCAGCAACAAGAGTTGGATAAGATCTTGAAACAAACTTTCCGTCCAGAGTTCTTGAACAGAATCGATGACATTATTATCTTCCAACCTCTGAGCGAGAAAGATATTGCCCAAGTAGTTGAACGCCAAGTGGCGTTAACTTCGGAGCGGCTGGGAAAGAAGAATATTCAGTTAGAGTTGAGTAAAGCCGTCATTGATCACTTTGCTAAAGCTGGTTATGACGAAGTCTTTGGCGCCAGACCGCTGAAACGACTGATTCAGCATGAGTTACTGGATGAGCTATCGATGAAGCTGATTGGGGGAGAGATCAAAGAAGGCGACCAAGTCTTTGTCGACTTTAAAGCGGGTAAAATTCAGGTGGGCAGTAAGAAAAAGCTCGAAGCGTAGGCTTCTGTGTTCAACTTCGTTATTCAAGACTCGACCAGATGTGTTAAAATAATCGTCTTCTTGGGTGTATAGCTCAGATGGTTAGAGCGCTGTCCTGATAAGACAGAGGTCCTACGTTCGAATCGTAGTACACCCACTCAAGTAACTCTCTTCCCAAGAAAAATCCCATAGTATTTAATTTTCTCCAATTACAGGATATAATTATCGAGTTGATCAGCGCTGTTTCAGTTATCTGCAATTGAAAAAAAGCTCTTATCAACAGAACGTTAACAGAGAAAGGATGGAACAATGTTCCCAAGGCCAGATGTGCCTTTCCTCACCACCGACGAAACGTTTTGGTTGGGGCAGATCATTCAGGGTGAAGTCAGCGAGCAACACAAGGTCGCACTGACCAATATCGGAACTGCGATCAAAGGCAGCATCACCCTCGAAATCACCCCTGACGTAATTAACGGTGAAGACTTTAGCCACGCAGTTGACATGTGGGCTTCGCAGGTGGAGACAGAAGGCAAAGTCTATCTCCACGCGAAGGTTTACACCGCGTCGCTGCGCCAACGGGATTACCGAGGAGTAATCAAAGTACACGTCGAAGGTGGGAATATAGTCGATGTCCATATCGGCTTCGACGTGGTCAGCCCGTCCACTTCCACATCGACCAAGGAACCGTCATGGCTCCGCATCCTCTGGACGTCGTTTATCAAAAAGATACTCGGCGGCTAACTTTCTCCTGTTTCCTTAATGAACGCCAGGGTGGACCCCTGGCGTTTCTGCGTCAGAACAGATAGTTTCTTTACTGATCAACCCCTTTTCATACTTGAAAATTAGCAGACGAATGTTTAGAATGCTAAAAATATGACCGATTTCTCACAATCTTCAGATAATAAAGACCGTTCACCAGAAGAGAACGGAGCTCAAAAAGATCCCAAAACCGCCGTTGAACCCAGTTCTGTTGCATCTCCTGTTCAAGAAAGTAAAAAAACAGAAGTCTTAACGTTACCGGTAGTACCGATTCGCGAAGGAGTTTTGTTCCCCAATACCGAGTCAGTACTGACTTTCGGCCGAGTTATCTCTGTTGAAGCCGTCAACCAAGCCAAGCGAGCCAATAATATGGTGGTCTTGCTGTCTCAGCGTGAACCAAACACCGATATTCCTAACCAAGATCAAATGTATGAGGTTGGGACTTTAGCCATGGTCGAACGAACTTTGAGTACCGAGGGTCAGCTTAATGCACTAGTACGAGGAACAGGTCGCGTTCGTGTCTTAAAGTTTGTCACTAACCGTCCATATATTCTGGCTGAGGTGGAAAAACTTGACGATATTAGCCAGGATGACGAAGAAGCCAAAGCACTCAGTGCGCACTTGCAAAAAGAGTTTAAACGCGCTGTTCAGATGGGCAAACCAGTAGAGTTCCTCAACTTCATGAAGTTAATGAGTGGAATGAACGATGGCGAGCTGGTCGATCAAATTGCCAGTACTTTAACGCTAGATACTGAAGAGAAACAAAAGATCTTAGAAACACTCAATATTAAACGTCGACTCAAACAAGTAATCGATCATCTTGCCAAAGAAATGAAGGTACTAGAGATCGAGAAAGACGTCGCCAGTAAAACCCAACAAAAGTTTGACAAGAGCATGCGTGAAAACGTTTTACGCGAGCGCGTCAAAGTTATCCAAAAAGAGTTGGGCGAGATCGACGATGAAGAAGAGATCCTCACAGAGTACGAGCAGAAGCTGAAGAAACTCAAACTTCCTGCAGAGGCCAAACAGAAGATCGTCAAAGAGATGCGACGATTAAAACAGATGTCCGTCAACAACCCTGAAGGCGGCTACCTACGCACTTGGTTAGATACCGTCCTGGAACTGCCTTGGGGTAAGTCCAGTAAAGGCAACGTCGAGTTAGACAAAGCCCAAAAAGTATTAGACAAAAATCACTACGGCTTGAAAGAAGTAAAGGATCGGATTGTTGAGTACATTGCCGTGCTACAACTGAAACAGAAAAACACCCAAGACTCTCGCTTACCAACCATTCTCTGTTTCGTTGGCGCTCCCGGTGTTGGTAAAACCAGCATTGGTAAGTCAATTGCAGAGTCGTTGGGCCGTAAGTTCGTTAAAGTGTCACTGGGTGGCGTTCGTGACGAAGCTGAGATCCGTGGTCATCGCCGTACCTACGTGGGCGCGATGCCAGGCAAGATCATTAATGGCATGAAGCAAGCTAAAACGATGAATCCTGTCTTTATGTTAGACGAGATTGATAAGCTCAGCTTCGATTACCGCGGTGATCCATCTGCGGCCTTGCTAGAAGCACTCGACCCTGAGCAGAATGGTGGCTTTGAGGATCACTACTTAGACATGCCGTTTGACTTGTCTGACGTTATCTTTATTACCACTGCTAATACTTTGGAAACTATCCCACCAGCCTTGCGTGACCGCTTAGAGATTATTCGCTATTCTGGTTACACTGAAGAAGAAAAGTTCTTTATTGCCAAACAACACTTGCTGGATAAAGTGCGTAAAGGAAATGGCCTTAAGCCAACCCAAGTGAGCTTAGGCGATAAAGAGCTGAAGATGATTATCAGTCGTTACACTCGCGAAGCAGGCGTTCGTAATCTGGAACGAGAGATAAACAAAATCATGCGTAAGGCTGCTCGCAGCATTGCCGAAGGCAAGAAAAAGAAAGTTACGGTTAACCCAACCCTCATCAAAGAGTACTTGGGTCCAGAACAGTTTGATCGCAACTTAGCCGAAAAAGACGATGAAGTTGGCTTGGCTACTGGCCTAGCGTGGACTTCAGTTGGGGGAGAAGTGCTGTTCGTGGAAGTAGCCCTGACGAAAGGCAAAGGCATGATTAAGTTAACAGGGAAGTTGGGTGACGTGATGAAAGAATCCGCCCAAGCTGCCTTGACATATGTTCACGCTCACGCCAAAGAACTGGGTATCAAACAAGATGTATTGGATAAGACCAACGTTCATATTCATATACCTGAGGGAGCAGTGCCTAAAGATGGCCCTTCGGCAGGTGTTACCTTGACTACTGCAATCGTCTCTGCCTACACCAACCGTCGAGTTCGTAAAGACGTAGCCATGACTGGTGAAGTAACGCTCCGCGGAAAAGTGATGCGAATTGGCGGCTTGAAAGAGAAGTCAATCGCTGCGCACCAAGCTGGTGTCAGTACAGTCATCATCCCATTCGAAAATGAACGCGACTTGGTCGAGATTCCTGACACGGTTAAAAAAGGTCTCACTTTTAAACCTGTTAAACACGTCGATGAAGTCTTAAACATTGCCTTACGCTAGTGTTACACTAGCAGTATGAAGACTCTGTTTGTCTGGTCTCGCTTGCTTGGCTCGCTGGCCATTATTGTGGCTGGGGCTCTCTTGCTCAGTGCATGCACTACCAAGAACCAATCCGGCTTGCAAGTTCTTTCCAACGACATTCCTTCGGCTGTATATCTAGATGGCAAGTACGTTGAACGTACACCGTATATCAGCAAAGAGCTTAAACCAGCAGAGTACAGTTTAGAAATTCGCCCTGACGATCCTACTTACGTTCCTTACCAAACGAAGCTGTCTTTAAAGACAGGAACGTTAACAGTCGTGAATTGGCAGCCTGGCAAGCGACCTGAAACAAGCGGAGGAGTAATCTTTGAAACCGAGCCACTTCGAGACAAAAAGGCAACTGAGCTTTTAATCACTACCATTCCTGACGGAGGAATTATCTATGTAGATGGCGAAGCGAAAGGCTTAGCTCCCGTCACGGTTCGAGACTTGTCGAAGGGGGAGCATCAGTTTGAAGTCAAACTCCCAAGTTACGAGTCGATCACTAAACCTATTAACATCTTAGAGGGCTATCGTGTTTTAGTCACAGTTAAGCTGGGCAAACAAGACTACGTAGCTACGTTCTCAGCTCAAACCATCGTCAGCACCGGGAGTGCCAGAGTAGCATCGTCAGCCACTGGGGCAGCTCCAACTACAACTAGTAGTCGTGTCACCGGCACTAAAGTTACTATTCGGCCAACTGGCTTCGAACAAGATGGCCAAGAAGTCTTGCGTGTGAGAGCAGAGTCTAACTCCAGTTCTACCGAGATTGGTTTCGCACCGGTAGGCAGTAGCTACTCTTTCCTCCAAGAAGTTCGAGATGGTTGGATAAAGATTCAGTTTGGCAATCAGGTCGGTTGGGTCAGTCAACAGTTTGTTACCGTGGAGTAAGATGAGGCTGCCCTCTTGGTTAAGACTCACTCAACCCCATCTTTTTATCCTGGCTGTTACTCTTGTCTTTTTAGCCGCGTTGCTTAGTCGAACAACCTTTTTAGAACAGTTCCCACCGGGTGTAAATCAAGACGAAGCTGCCAACGGATACGATGCGTATGCTCTTGGTTTAACGGGCCGAGATCACTATGGTGCTTTCTGGCCTCTGCTGTTACGAACCTACGATGACTGGGTTCCTGTCACCTTAACGTACATGACAGTACCAGTGGTGAGAGTGCTGGGGCTTTCAGCCACTAGTATTCGTTTGGTAACGGGGCTGACAGGTGTTTTGACCTGTGTACTGATATACGTATTGGCAAAACAACTGGGGCTTTCTCGTTGGACGGCTATCACTGCTGCTGCGCTGATTGGACTCGGAGGTTGGCACATTCACATGAGTCGGTTTGCCATTCCGCCAAGTATTGTGCCTTTTTTTACGGTCATTTTTTTCTTAGTCATGTTTCACTGGCTGCAGCTACCTAACTCAACTAGTCTGAGAAAACGTCTGTTATGGGGAGTACTATTGGGCGTAAGCGCAAGCGCTCTGACTCATGCGTACTCAACTCTCAACTTTCACCTTCCTGTCTTTTTTGTGTTTTTAGGAGTCGTAACTTGGTTTTGTCGACCACAGCTGCGACTTTCTTTTTTGATCATGGGACTGACTTATGCAGCTATTGCTGGACCGTTGATTTGGATTACGTTGGCTGAACCAGACAAGTACAACGCTCGGTTTCAGCACATTACTATCTTGCGGCAGCTTAATCCTACCCGACTTTTTCATCAACGATATAGCGACTACTTGTCTTTCGAGTTTCTCTTTGGGAAGGGAGACAGAGTCCCCGAACGTCAGATGCAGAACGCACCCATTTTTCCACTCATTGCTGTGCCTGCGCTTGTGGTAGGTATCATCGGAGTCTTTCAGAAAGTATTTCAAGGAGCTCTGGAGTTCTTTAGTAAAAGAGCAGTTCCTACAACGACAATTTTTTGGTTGGCAATGATTATCTGGGTATTCCTTTCTCCGATTGCGGCTGCGCTGACCATTGATCGCTTCCATATCTTTCGGGTTGCCCAACTTTTTCCCGCTTTAGTCCTTGCCATAGCTTTGGGCTTCGAGCTGTTGTTTAGGATTATCCAGAAATGTCTTAACCGCCGAGTTGCAATTGGCTTCGCTGGAATCACAGCACTGTGGTTAAGTGTCAGTTTTTGCCTCTACGTCTATCACTACACAACTACGTACCCTCCCGTTTTAAGTCGTTTTTTTGGTGCTGGTATTCACCAACTTTTTCCTGCTTTTTTAAATGATCCGCGTTGTAAAACTCGCACTATGAGTACAAACACAAACCAACCCTATATGTACTACCTGTTCTACAGCCAGAGAGTCCCAGACGCGCAACTCTACCAAGATGTGCAAGACAAACGACATATTTACACAATGATCACTCCTAAAATGGTGGATGGAATCAAGATCACCCACGTGACTCAACGACAAGTAAATGGGTTAGAACTGATTGAACGGAATGAAGCGGCGCAGCCGATTTCTTCTCTATACCTAACTAACGAGGGGGAGTGCATTTTGGTGAGACAGTACTAAAAACTCACTGGAGAGTTCTTGACTGTACTTCTTTCAACAGGTAGCGTGTGTAGGCACTCTTTTACGTATGAAAGTACCACGAGCAATTCAACAACTTTTACGTCGTCATCGCGGACCACTGCTGTTTTTGTTCGTCACTTTTGGTTTTTACTTTATTTATATTTTTTCGCAGATCTTGCAGATGAGACCAACGGGACTGTGGGGTGGGCACGTTCATGTTTGGGGTGACTGGTCGCTTCATATCACCATGGCTAATATCTTTGCCCAGAAACCACCCAGTGAGTGGTTTGCTTATCACCCTTACTTTGCTGGGGGAAAACTAACCTACGCTTTCTTTACTAATTTGATTAGTGGACTGTTGATGCGTCTTGGTTTTAGCTTGACTGCCGCATTCTTATTGCCGTCGATGCTTTACGGAATCTTACTGACGTTCGGTCTCTATGCCGTGTTTTACTTGATTTTAAGAACCAAAAAAGCCGCCGTTGCCAGTGTCTTTATCTTTTTCTGTTCTTCGGGCTTGGGATTCCTGCGCTTTTTTTCTGACTGGTTAAACAATCCTACGCTAGAGCACTTACTATATCCCACTAAGGACTACACTCGATTAGAGCAGCAGTATCAGTGGCTGGCTGGCAACTGGTTTAACGGCATGCTTATCCCTCAACGAGCATACTTGCTTGGGATGAGCATCACAGCTTGGATCATGGCAGGCTTACTGTGGGTCTTTCTGCCATTGTTTAAGAAACCTAAACAAGCTCTAACCAAACATCAAAAGATTATTTTAGTGGTAGCTGGCATTGGCGCAGGCATACTTCCCATCACGCACATGCACAGCTTCATTGTGTTGGTGATCACCAGTGGTTTATTGGGACTGGTGTTCATTAAGCAGTGGCAGAAGTGGCTATGGTATGGCATTCCAGCCGGAGTTCTGTCAACCATCTTATACTGGCACTTTGTTAAAGGCGGCATTCAGAACCCAGATTTTATGCAACTCTTTATTGGATGGACTGCCGCTAAAGGCAACAATCCACTTCAACACTTTGTAAACTGGCTGGTCATGTGGTGGGAGATTTGGGGTGTAATGATCCCGATGGCAGTAATTGGTGTGTCCATCGCTCGTAAGAAGTTGACTCTCCCCAAACAAGCATTTCTCGCTAGTGGCTTCGTTATCTTTGCATTAGCAAACATTGTTTTGTTTCAACCAATCCAATGGGATAACTCAAAGCTTTTTATGTGGGTCTACTTTTTCTTTAGTCCACTGGCAGCACTAGTTCTTCAACAGTTGTGGCGACAGAAAGAGAGTAGTAAGTGGCTGGCAGTTATACTTTTTATCTTACTGACTGGTAGCGGCTATATGGAGATGTGGCGATTAGGCCGTTTCGATAAAAACTCACTAATGATGGCCAGTAATGAAGATATGGCAATTGGTAGAGAAGTTCAGCAAAAAACGAACTCTCAAGCAATTTTCTTGACGTACACCGCCCACAATCATCCGATCATGGAGTGGGGTGTACGACCAATCCTCCTTGGGTATCCGGGCTGGGCATTTAACTTTGGTTTTGAGTATCGCCAACGTGAACAAGACATTAAGACCATGTTCTTGGGTGGATCACGTGCCGAAGAGCTACTCAAACAGTACAACGTTAGTTACGTGGTCATCGGTCCTGAGGAGTCACGATTAATGAACGCCAACGAAGCATACTACCGTCGTTATCCGCTAGTGATTCAAAATCTCAACTTCAGAATCTATGATGTGCGTTCTTTAACGGGAGCTCCATAAGAAGCTCCTCGCAGCTGTTCTAGCTTGGCATGTAAATATACATGGAAGGCTTCAATCCCTGCTTTAACCACCACTTTCGGATGATTGCCAGTGGGTGTCCCAAACTTACGAGGGAAGTGATCCACTGCTAACTGCTGAAACTTGTAGCCTTGTTTTTTGAGTCGGTAAAGCATCTCAGAGCTGGTGAAAGCACCAGTGGATTGGAGAGGTAAAGGCTGAACAACAGTTGTCTTAAGGAGCTTAAACGCACAGTCAATGTCTTTGACGTGAAGACGAAATAAAAGGTCAATGTACAGCTTAAAAAGTCGAGCATTAAGTGCCCGCACACTTCCATCAGCGCGACGTTTACGATATCCAATAATGACGTCGTAGTTCTTGGTATGAGGAATAAAATCAGCTAACTGAGCAATATCAAACTGCATGTCTCCATCAGTGAAGAAGATCCAGTCATACTTAGCGTGTTGAAAGCCACTCCGTAGCGATGCACCATACCCTTTGTTGGTAGGATGGTGAATCACTCGAACCTTAGGATTTTGCTTGCTTAAGCGATCGGCAATCTTGCCAGTTTTATCACTACTCCCATCATTAATAATGATGATCTCGTACTTCTTTGCCAACTGAGGCAGGACTTTTTCAAAAGCCGTCACCATTCGTTTGACGTTTGCTTCTTCGTTGTAGCAAGGAAAAAAGGCCGTAAGTGAGCTCAGTTTCATGACTTTGGGTCATTGACTGCTGCGTGGGCGTTGCGCACCAAATCAATAAAAGAAGATGGATCTAGACTAGCAGCACCCGGGACAACTCCATCGATACTAGGATGCCCAAGGTAACTAGCCACATTTGTAGCAGAAACTGAGCCACCGTAAAGTACTGCTTTTACCGTAAACTCAGCTTTAATCTTTTCAATTGCGGCAATCGTCGGTTCTAAATCAGCTGCTTTTCCACCCTCAGCCGTGCTGATCGCTTCTGGTGGCTCAAACATGACTAAACAATCTTTGAGCTCATCTTTATCAAACAAACTGAGCTGTTGAGCCCAGTTATGGGAGTCAACAGCAATAATCGGTGTCATTTTGGCATCAATCAGCTGACGAACTTGTTGAGCAACTGTTTGATCTGTCTCGCCAAAGTACTTGCGACGCTCTGCATGTCCAACTAATCCGTACTCTGCAAATTGAGATGCTATTAGTGCAGATACAGCTCCGGTATATGCTCCATTTCCGAACGGGGAGATACTCTGTGTCCCCAAGTGGAGGCCAGCAATTCTTCCTTCAATCTCGCGCAGGTAGAGTAAAGGGGGACAAAGAACTACTGTCAGTGCCGTAGCATGCTCAACGACTTTAGACTCAAAGAGATAGTGTAACCACTCTTCAACTTCATCTTCATTTTTATTGCACTTCCAGTTTCCGATAACGTACTTTGGCATAGTGATGACTCCTACTTTTTGCGTTTGGCGTAGCGTTCGCGTGAGACAGTCAGGACTTTTTCACGATTCATATTACTCGAAGAGGCCAATGAGAGCGTTTCGGCTGGGAACGGATGACTGACCTGACCATCAATCATCAACTTGGTCACAATTTTATATCGTCCCAATGAGACTAAGTCTTCTTGTGAATACTTGCCTCCAAACTCTTTCTGCATGTAGTCAGCATCACCTGCACCCAAGATAAAGCTCAACATACTTCCGGCGTTACCAAAAATAGCCGCTTTCACCTCTTCAGGAATCTGAGCCATATATTGGTTAGCCAAAACTAAGTTGAGGCGATACTTGCGAGCCTCAGATAAAATCTTAATGAAACTCGTCGTCGCAAAGTTTTGGAACTCGTCAATGTACAGGTAGAAGTCACGACGGTCTGCTTCGTTCATGTAGACACGATTCATTGCCGCCAGTTGAATTTTGGTAATAATCATCGCGCCCAACAGTGACATATTATCCTCACCCAGCTTTCCTTGGGAAACGTTCACCAATAAGATCTTGCCTTGATTCATCACTTCTTCAATGTCGAACGAGCTGGTGTTTGTGTTGACCACATTTCGGATTAACGGTGACGTCACAAACTGACCCACTTTATTTAAGATAGGCGAGACAGCTTCAGTTCGTAAACGTTCCTGCATGGTGTTGAACTCGGCTTCCCAAAAGTTTTTCAGCACTTGATCGTCCAAGGTTTCAACTACCCGCTCGCGATACTTGGCATCAGTCAAGATGCGCAGCACGTCTTCGAGCTTAGCGTTGGTTGTTAACAAGGTGAGTAGAGCATTCCGAAGAATGTACTCCAAACGAGGTCCCCAGGAGTTGGCATACATTTTCTGGAAAATAGCCACGATACCGGATGCAATCAGCTCGCGGTGAACCAACGAACCTCCTTCAAAAAGGTTCATCTTTACCACTGCATGAGGATCGGCAGGGTCAAAGATAATGACGTCGTTAATACGATGACGAGGAATGTAGTTTAAGACTGTCTCGATCAAGTCTCCGTGCGGATCGACCACGGCCAAACCCTCATTATGTTTGAGGTCATTGATGATCATGTTGGCTAAGAGCGTAGACTTACCCGTACCACTTTTTCCGATCACATACATGTGACGGCGACGGTCGACCTTCTTGATTCCGAAAATTTGGCTTTGGTTCTTAAACTCTGTTCGGGCAAAAAGGTTTAGGTTATTTCGCTCTGCTTCAGGCGTGTGAACGTACGTCGGTAAGTTTTCTGGAGGTTCACCAAGTAAGTTCTTGCCCCAAGCAATATTCTTAATTGAGGAGAGCTGCTTGTTAGGCATGTGCCAGACTGTAGCTAACTCGTCAATCGAGAAGTACTGCCAGTTATGCATACCAGGCAACATCGTCGTATGCGTACGATGCAAGATATCCCGTTCCAGCTTCTTCTTGCCAATAAACGGTTTCTTAAAAACTAAACTATTTGTTTCTGATTGCAGCGCTGTTAACGCGGTGGAAAGCGACTCGACAATTTGGTCAGCTCGCTCCTGTGTTTGAGCCTGCGCTAAGAAACGGAAGCTGACCTCAAACGATGGCAGTGCCAACTTTCGACTAACTGCTGATTGATGGCTGGCCGGCAACTGGGTGGCAGCATCCACAGCTGCAGCCGGAACAGCGTGTTTCTTCCAGTTTTCTCGTGCTTTTCGTACATACAACTGAACCAGTGCCGTCTCACCTTCACTTAACTTTGCTAAGGCAGAGAGAAGCGGTGCAAGTGGATCACCCTCGGGAGTCTCGCGAAAGGTCTTAATTGGATATTGAGAAGCAGCGCTAAAGAAAACTTCACCCGCCGCTTTTGGCAACTTATGTTCAAACTCTTGAAGCGGATTATGTTCTAACTGCTTAATTAAAATTTCGGGATAGCTGGCAGTCAACTGACTGCTGACATACTCCACCATCTGTAAGGGGAGGGTCACCAGCTCGTAGATTGTTTGCCCTTGATTAAGAAACTCTAAGACAAACGGCGTTCCCGTTTTCCAGGAGTGCAAAAGGCCATGAGGAGGGTTGGGGAGAGCTGCCAAAAGTTGTACCGCAGCTTCCGGCGTTTGCAGACTTTCGCGAGAGGTTCGCACTTCCAAAGTAACTCGAGGAGTGGAAGACATAGATCTAGGAAAGTATATCAGGGAATGGAGAAGTTGTTCTAGGTAAGATCTTCCAAACAAAGACCAAAGCACGTGTGCTACTATGAGGTACTTCCATATGACTGCAGAACTTCTCGAACTGTTAAACGATCAGCAACGTCAAGCAGTCCTTCACCCCGAAGGCCCAGCAATTGTTTTGGCGGGAGCTGGCTCGGGGAAAACTCGCGTCTTAACTACCCGAGCAGCTTGGCTGATTGGTGAGCAGCACGTACCCGCCAACTCAATTTTGTTAGTGACTTTCACTAATAAGGCCGCGCAAGAGATTGCGGAGCGGATGTTTAAGATCACTGGCCAGGAGTTACCATTTGCCGGAACGTTCCACCGTATCTGTGCCAAGATTCTACGACGCGACGGTCATTTGATTGGCTTACCAGCGCACTTTTTAATTTTAGATAGTGACGATCAACTTGATCTACTCAAACAGATTTATAAAAACAACTCTTGGTCTGACAAAGAGTTTCATCCTCGAGCAGTCAAAGCTGCCATCTCTACAGCTAAGAATGAGATGCTGGGAGTAGACGAGTACACCAAAGCGGCCAAGGGCAAGTTCCAAGAGTTCGTGGCGAAGGCCTATACCTTATATCAACGAGAGCTAGCTCAAAACTTTTCGGTCGACTTTGATGATCTGTTGCTAAAAGTTATCGAACTTTTCACCCTTCATCCAGAGGTCCTTGAACGCTATCAACAGACGCTCTCTCACGTGCTGATTGATGAGTACCAAGATACGAACAAGGCACAGTATGTGCTGAGCAAGTTACTCAGCGCTCCCCAAAATAACCTGTACGTGGTGGGTGATTTTTCTCAATCGATTTACGCTTGGCGGGGAGCGGACTACCGCAACATGCTGAACTTAACGACAGACTTCCCAACTATCCAAGAGTATCGGTTGGAACAGAACTATCGTTCTTCTCAAACAATTCTTGATGCTGCCACCAATGTTATCTCACAGAACACCTCACATCCTATCCTTCAACTATGGACAGAGAATACGGATCAAGAACCGATTGTTATCTATGAAGCAGATAGCGGTGAGGATGAAGCACGCAAAGTAGTGGAGTACATCAAAACAAAGAACTTATCTCATAGCTACGCAGATCAAGTTATTCTCTACCGCACTAATGCCCAATCTCGAGCTTTCGAAGAAGCATTTATCAGAAATCGTATTCCGTACCGAATCGTGGGAGGAGTGAAGTTCTATGCTCGGAGAGAAGTTAAAGATGTCTTGTCTTATCTGCGACTGTTCATTAATCCCAATGACTCGGTCAGTCTTGAACGAGCCACCAAGTTAGGCAAACGTAAGTTAGATGCCTTTTTGAACTGGAAGAACAGTACGCTCGCCGAGTTAGCCAAGAATGATATTACCAATGTTCAAGATGTCTTACCTTTAGCCGCCCTCCAAAAAATTCTGGAAGTGACGCAGTATACGGATAAGTACAATCCCAAGGATCCAGAAGATCTCAGCCGTTTAGAAAACGTCCAAGAGTTGCTCTCAGTAGCGAGCCAGTTCCAACAGATTGATACGTTCTTAGAGAACATTGCCTTGATCCAAGATGAAACTATGTCTGACGTGACAGCAGAGGGCAAGCAAGATGTAATTACATTGATGAGCCTGCACTCTGCCAAAGGCTTGGAGTTTCCCATCGTCTATATGGTGGGAATGGAGGAAGGTCTCTTCCCACACTCGCGTTCCATTATGGATAAAGAGCAGATGGAGGAAGAACGACGCTTGGCATATGTAGGAATAACCCGAGCCAAAGAAAGGCTGTACATTACTTATGCTCGTAGAAGATTGGTGTATGGCAGCATTACCAATGCCATGCCGAGTAGGTTCCTCCATGATATTCCAGATCACCTGGTGAAAAAAGAAAGTGCTAGCTTTACTCGTTCAGCCAACTTTGGCGGATATGGAAGTGGATATGACCAAGCGCCAAATAAGTGGAAAGAGCGGTTTGATGATGATGTCGATCACGAAGAAGACCGATATGGTTTAAAGGCGCTTAATAGTCGGCTAAGTAAGATTGGGAGCCAACGACGATTTGTTCCGCTAGATGATAGTGCACTTGATGATGTTTTGAGTGGCGATGTTGATATTGAAGCATTCTTGAAAAAGTAAGTACAAAAAAAAAGACTGTTGAGCACATCACCAGGCATACCAGCGATAGTATGACTTCTTTATAAATAGGTAAGTGTTATACCTGCAATCTTGGTATAATGAACGACGCTATGCTCTTGCGACCTATTAGAGAAGAAGAACGCGCACTGTATGACAAAATCATCCAGCATCCTTTACAGTCTTGGGCGTGGGGAGAGTTTCGCAAAAAAACGGGCGTCGAGGTAGAGCGCGTTGGTTTCTTTGATAACGGGAAGCTCGTTTCCGCCATTCAAGTTTTCTTTCATAAGATTCCCCACTTTAATGCAACTGCTGGGTACTTTCCTAAAGGGCCAATGCCTGAAGAAGAACAAGTTAGCGCCGTTCAACAGTTGGGCAAACGTCATAATGCTTTATTCGTGAAGATGGAGCCCAATGTGGCGCAGCCAGTCAATGAAAATGGTATTTCTGGCTTTGACGAAGTCAAAAAATTTCTCCAATCCCAAGGTGCTCAGCCAGGTAGACCACTCTTCACTCGTTACACTTTTCAACTCGACCTCACTCCTTCCGAAGAAAAACTCTTCGCTAACTTAGCCAGCAAGACCCGTTACAACGTTAACGTAGCCTTTAAAAAAGGCGTTCAAATTTTTGAGAATACGAGCGAAGAGGGAGTAGAGCGCCACCTGGAGATTCTGGCAGAAACCACCCAGCGTCAAGGTTTTTATGCTCACTCTCCAGATTACTTCCGCACGATGTGGAAGACACTCGGTGAGAGTGGCATGATGAGAATTTTTGAAGCAACCTATCAAGACACTGTACTAGTGTCCTGGATCATGTTTGTGTGTAATGGAGTGTTGTACTATCCCTACGGAGCCTCACGAAATCTTCACCGTGACGTGATGGCGAGTAACTTAATGATGTGGGAGATGATCAAGTTTGGTAAAGCTAATGGCTGCAAGATGTTTGACATGTGGGGGTCATTGGGACCTCAGCCCGATGAAAAAGATCCTTGGTTCGGATTTCATCGTTTTAAAAAAGGATTTGGAGGACAGTTAGTAGAGTTTATTGGCACCTACGACCTGGTCACCAATCCACCTATCTATCCGTTCTTCCGCATTGCGGAAGACTTACGTTGGACGTTCTTACGCCTAAAGGCGAAGCTCAAAAAGTAAACAGGAGGCTCCATGCCAGAGACACGTTTTAAAAGAATTATGTTAAAGGTAGGGGGCGAGTCACTCATCGGCGACCGCGAGTATGGGATCGATCCCCAAGCAGCACTGACTGTCGCACAACAGATTAAGGCTGTTCACGAGTCCGGTGTGGATGTGGCAGTCGTAATTGGTGGCGGTAATATCTTCCGTGGCGTGGCTGGTTCTAAAAATGGTATTGATCGAGCTACCGCTGACTACATGGGAATGCTGGCAACGGTAATGAACGCCTTGGCACTTCAAGATGCTTTAGAGAAAGTGGGTGTTGAGACCCGAGTTCAGTCAGCCTTGGAAATGCCCGCCGTTGCCGAACGCTTTATTCGCCGCAAAGCCATTCGCCACATGGAGAAGGGACGAGTAGTAATTCTAGCTGCAGGAACGGGCGTCCCTTACGTCACTACCGACACGGGAGCCTCACTTCACGCACTAGAACTTCACTGTGACGTCTTAATGAAAGCTACTAAAGTTGATGGCATCTACGATAAAGATCCGATGAAGCACCAAGACGCTAAGCGCTTTAAGACACTCAGCTTCAAAGATGCAATTTCTCTGCCAGGAGTAGAAGTGATGGATACGGCTGCTCTAGCCATGAGTAGTGATAACCATATGCCAGTCATGGTCTTCGAGCTCTTCGAGAAAGATAACTTAATCAAAGCAGTCAATGGAGAAGACATTGGCACCTATGTCAGCAATGATGTAGAGACTACGTTTGCGTAACGATTGTCGGTGCCCCAGGCTACATGCTATGGTGTAGCCATGCAATTCTTACGTCAAGTTGACCCTTCAGGAAAATCTGTTTTAGTTCGGCTAGACCTTGATCTTCCGCGAGCAGTGGATGGCATGTTTGATACCACTCGATTAGAGGCGGGGTTTGAGACTCTGATTAATCTTTGGCAACGCAAAGCTAAAAACGTTACGGTAATCGCTCACCGTGGACATGAACCAGAAAAAAGTCTGGACTTTTCTTTAGAGCCAATTGCTGAACTTTTGTACGAAGGTTTATTGCGCCAACCAACGATGGGTGGCTTCGATAATCAACAGCTTCGTAGTTGGTTAGTCGTGAAAGAGAACTTACGCTTTGATGCTCGCGAAGAAGAGGGCAGTTTAGCCTATGCTCAAGAGTTAGCAGCTGGCCACGACTTGTTCGTCAATGACGCTTTTGCCACTGCGCATCGTAAACACACCTCAATTGTGATGCTACCGAAGGTTTTACCTACAGTCTTTGGCTTTCAATTTGAGCAAGAGATGAAGGCCTTTAGCCGAGTTCTGAACGAGCCCGCCAGACCATTTACGTTTATCTTGGGTGGTGCCAAGTTGGAAACAAAGCTGCCGCTGTTAGAAAAAATGGCCGAGCTCGTAGATCAAATCTTGGTGGGTGGGAAGCTCGCAGTGGAAGCAAAGCAGTCTCAACTAACGTACGGTGAAGCCTTAAAACAAAAAATGATCGTTGCCGAAGTCACTACCGACACGCTTGATATTAGCGAGGCCGCTGGAGCTGACTTCTGTAGCAAAATCCAAGCTGCTCAAACAGTTGTCTGGAATGGTCCAATGGGCAAGTTTGAAGAAGAAAGTCATCGAACTGGGACTAAGATTGTGGCTGATGCAGTGATCGAAGCCACTCAAAATGGTGCTTTTAGCTTGATTGGGGGCGGAGATACAGAGTCTGCCTTAACGCTCTTAGAACTCGAAAAGCCAGGTAACTTTAGTCATATTAGTTCGGGAGGTGGCGCCATGATGCACTACTTGGCTTATCGCAGTCTTCCCGCGATCGAAGCCGCCGAAGAAGCTCACTCAGCTGTCGAATCAACGAGTACTGCAGCCTGAAGGAATTGATACTTTTGTAACGGGGTGAGAGTTTGGTACTCTGCGTGTTCTCTAAGCTTGCCTAAGTCATCTGCCAACTCCATTGTCGCTTGCTCGATGTCCACCGCAAACAAGTAGTCTAGTGAGTAGGATCCTCCAGCAAACACGGTGTAACCACCCGCGTCACAACAGAAGAATACTTTAATCTTGTATAACGCTTCTTCAGCCGTCCATTGACACTTTTGCTGCACTTTACGTACACTTTTCACAGCTTCAGCTAACTCTATTTTATCTTTGAAGTACTCTCCTAAAATATCTTGGTCTAACAAGGCTTCTGCTCCACATAGTTGGCTTTCGTCATACTTGGCTGCGCGAAAGACATCGCGCATCACCGGCCAAGTAGTCTCATGCTGGCGATTCTTATCACCATACTTTTCGACTGATATCTGCTTACCAATATCATGAAGTAATAAAAAAAGTCGCCAAAATTCCTTGTCTTCTGTAGAAAAAAACCTGGCCCAGTACCGTTCGAAAACATTGAGGACCATCAATGTATGCTCTTCAACCGTGTAGCCTTCCCAAACATGGGCTGAAGCTTCAAGCAATCTGGCTAGCTCGCCATCTGCTTTTGCGGCAGCAAATAAGGTGCTAACCTGAAAAGGATCTTGTGTAGCTGAGTATAAGTTTGGATACTGATGCATAAGATGCAGTACTCAATCTACGATTCTTCTCAGTAGAATGCTAGAGTAAGTAACGAAAGGGTATAGATATGCAAACATTTGGTATTAATGGTTTTGGCAGAATTGGGCGAACCGCCTTTCGAATTTGGTGGCTATATCATCGCGATCGAATCGACTTAAAGGTCATTAACACTTCCGGTTCTATGCCTGTCAAAGATTGGGTTCATCTCTTAAAGTTTGACTCTAACTACGGCATCTTTACTGAGCCAATCACTTTCACCGATACTCAAGAACCAAAGGCAGCTACCGATGAGAACCCAGTCATTGGGACTCTTACCATTGGCGAGCGGACTATTACGGTTACTGCCCAACGAGATCCGGCTAAAATTCCCTGGGGAGCTCAAGGGGTTGAGACTGTCATCGAGTCAACAGGTGCATTTACTTCTGCTGATAAAGCTGCCCTTCACTTACAAGGTGGTGCACAGAAAGTTATTATCTCTGCTCCTGCCAAAGGCGACGTTCCCACCAACGTGATTGGCGTGAACGAAACTGGTGCCCCAGGACAAGTAATGTCTAATGCTTCCTGTACAACCAACTGTATCTCACCGGTTGCAGCCATCATGCACTCTACATTTGGCGTAGCGAAAGCAATGCTGACTACTATTCATTCCTACACCGATGACCAAAATCTGCACGATAACTCACACCGAGACATGCGTCGCGCACGAGCTGCCGCTCTAAATATGGTTCCGACATCCACTGGAGCAGCTATTGCTACCACTGAAGTAATCCCTGAACTCAAAGGACTTTTTGATGGCTTATCAGTTCGAGTTCCTACGCCAGTGGGCTCACTTTCTGACATGGTTTTTGTGACCAAAAGAAAGACGACGGTGGAGGAAGTTAATCAAGTCTTAACAGACGCTGCTACTAATAATCCACGTTGGCAGGGAATTTTAGCTGTTAGTAATGACGCTCTCGTTTCCCGAGACATCGTAGGCCGCCGTGAGAGCGCTATCGTTGATCTAGAGCTTACTCAGGTCATTGATGGCGATCTGGTCAAAGTGATTGCTTGGTATGACAACGAGTTTGGCTACTGCAACCGTTTGATTGAGCAAGTCGGACGCTGATACGCTTCTTGTTAGTCTAGTGCTTTATTGTGCGAGTTAATGATCTCTCGTACCTATACTGCCGCTTGTTTAGGCCTAGATGTCTATCCAATTGAAGTCGAAGTAGACGGGAAGCAAGGCATTCCACAGTTTATTCTGATTGGCTTGGCTTCCCGAGCGATCGAAGAGGCAAAAGAACGCATCACTTCGGCACTTCATAACTGTGGCATTCGTATTCGTAGCAAGCGGACCATTGTGAACTTAGCACCTGCTTCAGTCCCCAAGTCGGGGACTGCTTTTGACCTAGCTATCGTGGTTGGTCTTTTAAAAATGTATGGTGAGCTTCACCTTCAAACAGAGCAGATTCTTTTTTTAGGCGAGCTAGCACTAGATGGAAAAATCAAGCCCGTGACAGGCGCACTGCCCATCATCTTAGGCGCCGCCAAGTTAGGCTTCAAGCAAGTTGTCCTTCCCAACGCTAATATAGCTGAAGTCAGTACTGTTAACTCAGTAGAAATCTTTGCGATCGATCATCTTAATCAGCTCCTGGTAACGCCACACAGTCAAAGACTGACACTTTCGGCTGTTTCTCCACAGCCGTTTATAACTTCAGCAGAGGACAAAGGGAGAGCTGTTTTTGCACACATTGTTGGCCAACATAAAGCCAAACGAGGCTTACTGTTGGCCGCCGCAGGCGGCCATCACCTTCTTCTTACTGGACCACCTGGTTCCGGAAAGACACAGTTAGCTAAAGCGCTCCCGGCACTTCTACCGCCCTTAACTCAAGCTGAAGCGATTGAATCAACCGCACTTTTTTCTCTCATTGGCCAAGCACCTACGGGCCTTTTGATAGATCGACCATTTAGAGCTCCTCATCACACCATCACTCGAACTGGCTTGTTAGGTGGAGGAAATCCGCTCAAACCAGGTGAGCTCTCACTGGCTCATAACGGGGTCTTATTCTTGGATGAGCTGCTCGAGTTTCCGGGCCACCTCCTCGACACACTTCGCCAACCACTGGAGGATCGGACTATCTCGCTCTCTTTCCATGCTGGAAAAGCGTCATTTCCAGTAGGTGTTACCTTAGTGGCAGCAACAAATCCATGCCCATGCGGCTTCTATGGCTCACTGCAAAAAGCGTGTATCTGCTCACCAGCCAGCGTCGAACGGTACCAACAAAAACTCTCTGGCCCACTCTTGGATCGCTTTGACCTGCATGTCTACCTTGATTATGAGCGTCAGCTTTTTGATGAAGATATTGCGACGTCTAGACTAGATAAATATAGAGAAGAAAGTACGTCGTTGCGAACACAGGTTGCTCGTTGCCGTCACATTCAAGCAGAACGATATCAGCGACTTGGTTACTCAACAGTCACTCAACTGACGAGCGAACAGCTTCGATCAACCGTTTCTCTTTCCACAGAAGCGCAATCACTATTGGCGCAAACCTCACTTGAAAAAAGTAGTACCGGAAGAGGGTACTGGGCCACGCTTCGCGTCGCTCAAACGTTGGCTGATCTTGAAGAATCTGCCCAAATTACTGCGCGGCACATTGCCGAAGCCAGTAGCTTTCGAGAGATGGGGTAGAGGTAAATAGTAGTTACTCGGCTTTTTTCTGCCAATTGTTGAGCATCTTCTCAACAGTCTCACGACCACCTAAACCAAGAGCCAAACCAGCCCCAAGGGAAGCAGCAAAGACAACGCCAATAAACAGAATTAAAATAAACTGGCTGGCAATGCCTAGCTCAGCCACAGCTGCTAAAGTAGCAATCGTCACCACCATGTAGCTCGAGATCTTGGAGAAAAGCCGAGCACTTTGTAGATCAAAACCACGCAGAGAGCCTTTGATTACCGTTTCCGCTACACCAGCCAACAGCACTCCTAGAATGAAGATAAAGGCTGCTGAGAAGATATGAGGAATGTAAAGCAGGACTCGATCTAAAACGTCAGACAGCGGAGTCAGCCCCAGTACTGAAACAGTGGTATGCAGAACTACGAACAGTAACAGCCAGTAAACGACACTGGCGACGCCTTCCTCTAATTTTTTGCCCAGCTCGTCATTTTTGAGAAAAAGCTCAACCGGAGTTTTATCCAACATCTTCGAGAAACGAATAGCACTGAGTGATTTAGCCACGATCTTACGAATGAGCTTGGCCAACAGAATACCTACAATCAGCACAATCAAGGCAGCAAAAAACTTAGGCAAATAGCTCGACATCTGCGCAATAGAGTAGGTTAACCCTAAACTGAGAGAGTCTTGCCAAGAACTGGGAACTGCGTCCATATGCCTCCTCTAATATTGTGTGTGTGGCTCGTAAGCCGGATTCTGTTCTTACGATGATTTCTCTAATGCCTGCAGCTTTATCACCTCGGCCGTAAACCGGCCTATACGGAACATCTCGATTAAGGTGAAGGTCGTCAGTTGCAGCGGGGAGGATTGCCACGGGGTCTTCCTTGACAGGGAAGGCCGTATCCAGAAGCTTGATCGTTTCACACGGCGCCACCCGTTTCGTCACTGTTGCTCGACTGTCACACACTTCCTTGCGAAAGTATGTGCTCCTGCTTTCACAGGACACCCTATGTTCTGCTGTCCGGACTTTCCTCCATTGTGCCAAAGCACAACGGCCATCGTTCGGCCACACAGATATATTATACGCCAGAGTGGGGGAAAAATCAGGCAGCTGCTCGGTTGCGTTCACGGAACCACATCGAATACGTGCTGCGAATAACAATATAAATGGGAATCGACAGTAACGCTCCAATTACCCCACCAAACTCGACACCAGCTAAGATGAGAATAATAGAAGTCAACGGATTAACATCGACATTGTCTTTCATGATCTTGGGCACAATGAGGTTGTTCTCAAACTGCTGAACTAGCACATAGAACAAGACCACAAAGAGCGACATCGCTGGCCCCAACACCAGGTAAGCAATGATCACTGCAGGGATTGCTGCAATCGTTGGACCTAAGTTAGGTAGAATTTCTAAGGCTCCCGCCAGGATTGCCAAAGGCAGTGCATAAGGCACGGAGAGTAGTCGTAGACCAATATAGGTAATTACGCCAATCACAATCATTAAAGCCACCTGACCACGAACCCAACCACCCAGTTGACGTTCAACCTGGTCTAACAGCTCTTTAGCCAAGGAGATATGACGTTTATCTTTAGTAAACCACTGTACTTTATTATGTAAGTTATCTCGATCAAGCATCATGTAAACTGACATAACTAAGACAGTGAAGAAGGTAAAGATGCCACTAAAGGTTGAGCTCACCACGCGGTAAATCGCATTAAATGAGATACCAATTTGGGGGAGTAACGAACCTAAGTCGCTCAAAGAAAGATTCAGCGTATCCCAGTTGCTAAATGACCAACCATTAAACATGGGTGGCAGTGACAAGGTTTGTACTACATGTGGGAGCTCTCGAATTAACGGCGGAATAATCAATGCCAGCGCTAAACTAAGGAAAGTCAAAAAAAGCGCATATAAAATCAAGACTGCCAAAACCTTAGGGATCCGTAGTCGGCGCTCCATCCACTTCAAACTCGGACGGAAAGCAGACATCACGATGACAGCAAAGAGAATAGCGATCAAGATTTCTTGAACGCGAAACATCAGGTAAGCTGCTGCAATAATGCCAAACACCCAAAAAATGGTAGTAAGGCTGATCTTCACTGAGACGTCTTTTTCTTTACTCAACATAAACCCAGTATACATGACTGTATTATCCCTGTCTGCCAATCTTGTGGATCTACTGTACTCAGTTCGATCCACTGTTTCGTTTTAGCGGCAAAGCCCTCCACCGAAGTAGCGTATGGGTGTGCTTTCCACCAAGTAAGCTGCCGTTTAGCATACTGCAACTCTCGGCGGTGCCAAAGCTCTTTCAGCTCCTCAATCGTGATCTTTTCATCTAGATACATTCTCACTTCCTTGCATCCCGTTGAACTAAAGGCTGGCAACTTCCAACTTACTTCGTCATACGTTGCTATCAATTTTTCAACTTCTGCAACTACGCCAGCTTGAAAGCGCGCCTGGACACGGGAAGTAATTCTTTCACTCAGCCGTTCAGGCGTATCACGTAAACCAACAGTTATGTGAGTAATAGTTGCCAAAGAAAAAGGGAGCTGAGCAGACGACAGCGGTTCTTTCTGTTCTGCTTTTTCCAGTGCTCGAATTAAACGACGTGGATTTTGACGGTCAGACTCATTCATCTGTTGCCAACCCTCAATCGTCTGTGACTGCACTTCAGCTTGCAGTTGTTCCAAAGTCAGCAGAGCAGCTGCTTTGCGTAGCTCTGGGTTTGGAGGAACGTCTAGTGACGCATCGGTCGAAAAAAGATGTTCGTGGTACATGCCAGTTCCACCCACCAACAGCACTACGTGACCTTGGCTGAGACTTTCAGCAATTACCGGCAGCGCGTACTGACGAAAGTACGTCACCGACCACTCTTGTAGAGGGGAGATAGCCGCAATTCCACACAAGAAAATAGGGAACTCTGGATGACGATACCCTGAGCTAGCAAACTGGGTAGTTGTTTCCCAAGTATCTGGAATATCAGCGCCAGTACAGATCTCCATACCTTGATACACTTGTCTTGAGTCAGCCGAAATAATAGTGGCGCCAGCAGCTTTATCTTGACGACAGATTTCTTCTGCTAAGTGGAGAGCTAGCCCCGATTTACCTGTCGCAGTGGGGCCTACAATCGCAAGTACTCGATTAGACAATAAGAGGTCGGACATTCAGGTTACTTTTATTAATGATTTTATCCAGGATTTCCCATCGTTCTTTTTTTACAGTATAAGGGATATCGTCAGGATAAATACGCCAACTGGCCGTTCCCGGCCGGGGAGAGTACATTGCCACAAAGCCAACTTTCCACATTGCTTCTTTGGCTAAAGCAACAGTTTCCTGAAACTCTTCTTCAGTCTCGCCGGGAAAACCAACAATAATGTCAGTTCCAAATGTCAAAGCGGGATCAACGGCACGTAACTTACGCAGAACTTCCAAGTACCGTTCGCGAGTGTACCCACGATTCATTCGATATAACACGCCGTTACTTCCAGACTGGACTGGCAAATGAATAAAGCGGTCGATCTTTTTATTGTTACCAATTTCAGCAATTAACTCATCATGGAAGTCCCACGGATTACTCGTCAAAAAACGAATCTTCTCAATTTGGGGAAATGCAGAGATAGCTCGTAACAGCTCTACAAACGGAGGCGTTCCTTCCGGAGGTAAGTATTGAGACTGATTCTCAGGTAAATCCTCACGAGTAAAATCTGGCCGCTCCATCATTAACTTGCGAAACCCAATTCCCAGTCTTTCTAGTCCCCAGGAATTAACGTTCTGGCCCAACAAAGTGAGCTCTTGATAACCTTCACCTACCAAACGTTCTACTTCTTCTAAGATCGACTCTAGTGGTCGAGACTGCTCCCGCCCCCGAGAGTAAGGCACAATGCAGTAAGTACAGAACGAGTTACAACCCGCCGAGATAGGAATCCACGCATGTTTCTTACCCTCGTGGGTAAGATAATCTTTTCGCACAGCCGCTTGATTAAAACCGACTTCGTTGATGGGTAAGATCTCGTCGACCATCGGCAACATCTCGTACAACTTCGGATGTCCGTGATGTGTCATGCAGCCGGTCAAAATAATCTTGGGCCGACGTTTTCCATGATCATGGAAAAAAACTACCACGTTATGAAGGAAACCTTTGGCTCGGTCCTCGGCACTTTGCCGAATCGCACAAGTATTCACGATTAGCTCATCACAGTGCCGCCAATCATCAGTTGAGGTATAGCCGCGCGCTTCGTAGTCACCAGCGATTCTTTCGGAATCACTTTTATTGGACTGACAGCCAAAAGTATGAATGTAGTACGTTCCTGTCATTGCGGGCAAATTGTATCATCGCCAGGAGGCTGATAGTGGCTGAGATATCTTAAGGAACCGCTAGCCAGCTTCCCAGTGAAATATCATTAGGATTAGTAATATGTGGATTTGCAGCCATTAATGTATCCATACTGACGTTGAATCGTTGTGACAACCCAAACAACGTGTCACCTTGATCAATGCAGTAAAGATTGCCATTCATCGTACCCATTTGGCCGACGGCACCACAGCGCTCACCAGCGGCGACTCGTCCAGTAGGTTGTTCAAACACCACGTTTTGGTTGGTGACCAATGAGGGCTCTCCACCACCGACTGGCATCATTCCTGCTGGAATGTTAATTACCTGATTAATGTAAATTCGATTGGGGTCAGCTATACCATTAAAGGCAGCAAGTTGGTGTAAATCTACGCCATAGCGAAGCGCAATACGGAACAAGTTTTCACCTTGTTGAACAATGTGAACAGCAGGACGGGCTCCGCCAGCTTCCGATCCCAGTACTTGAGTAGCTACATCTACTGGACCACCACCTGCTTCACCATTTCCGACCTCCTGTGACTCTAAGGTCGGAACAAATGTATCAGTTACTCCAGGGGTTAAAGTGGGAAGTTCAGAAGGAGGAGTATCCTGGCCTTGGACAACGGGCGCCGTGGCGGCAAAGCCTGTGGCTAACCAAATCATGGCAATAGCCAGTAAGACTGCCACCGTCATTCCTGTTCGGATACGATACTCAGGTAAAAAGGAGATTGAGACAAACTTACTCAGTTTTTGTTTGCGGGTGAGTTTCCTGTCCTTAACGGTTTCTAAGTATGCTCGCCAACGTGAACGAACCTCCTGGACAGCCGCTTCGCCAACTACTTCGCCAGCTTCCTCATCAGGTAGCTCTTCATCAGTTGATTCTTGATCAGTAAACTCATCCTCATCATCGTCGTCGTCATCAAGAAACTCTTCATCATCGTCTTGATCTTCTAGATCATCATCAAATTGATCATCCGTTTCGTCGTCTAGATCGTGAGGTCGGATAGCGTGTTCTGTCATATGTATATCGATATATGTAGTAGATACTTATTATATCATTTTGAAGCAAAAAGGATCACTTTCGTGATCCTTTTTTGCTTTATGTTTCAGTTTAATTAGCCACGCTTCTTGGCTTTTTTAGCAGCTGGCTTCGCAACTACTTTCCGAGAAGAAGTGGTTACTCTCGTCCGAGCTGGAGTGGCTACTGCCACCGAACCAGTGACCCTTTTTTGGTGGAACGACTGATGGAGAACAAAGCCTGTCCAGACTAGGAAGGCTAAGAAGTAGATCCACCCACCAAAGACATCACCGTGTCCCGTTACCTTGAACACCGCATCAGCAACGTTAATTAAGGTTAAACTATGAATCGAGACTTGCACCGCCTTCATATAAGAAAGCGTCTGGCCAGCCAGGATCATTCCACCAAGTACTTTGGTCATCAACCAGACGAAGAAGCCATAGACAGCTACCATCACCAAGCTGGCGACAATCATGATTGGCAGAACGACCAACAGAAGTACAACCGCAATGAAAGGAATGTACAGCTTTTTCTGAATGATTTCAGATCCAGCAACTGTATTTAATGCTTGGTCTACAACCCCTCGGTTCAACTCGAAGTTTTCACCTTCTGGAACAGGGTAGACTCGGAGCCCTTCTTGAGCATCTTCTTGAACATAGATGGACGTTTCAGTAAAAACTACGAAAGCATCTTGGGCGTAGACATCTGCTGCGCCTTGAATGTTCTCGTCACTCTCGAAGACCGCTAAATACTGGACATCGCCAAGTGTACCCATCTCCTCACGGATCTCTCCAGTGGTTAACTCATCTTGCATGACCGCCGGTAAAGGAATGCGATAAGGGAGTGGCTGATTAATAGAAAGTCGACCATCCTGCACTGCAATATCAAGGTCACTTGGATAAACGTTCTTTACACTATTTAATAGTTCTGGAACATTAAAAGCGGCTAACGGGACGAGCACAACCGCCGAGATGATTACTGTTGTTAAAAACTGAAAGACCAACAAGTACTTTAGCGAGAAGCTAAATCTGGTTCTAATAATCTCAGCGTAGTACTTTGGTGATGTACACGAAAGTACAAAAGAGCGAAGAAATGTTTTGATCTTCTGCATACAGCCTTTCAACAACTTTGTTTCATTATATACAGGTTCTTTTGTCATTGGCTAGCCAGCCCTTAGGTAACTTACCCTTCCTCTTTACAACATAAAAAAAAGCCTGTTATGCTGAGATATACATGAAAAAATCATACGTCGTTATCCTACTTTGTGTCTTGTTTGTTGCTGCTTCAGCCTTTGTGATCTGGTTTTCTATAACTGCTACTCAGCAAACTCAAGAAATTCGTGGGCAGGCCTATGGAACAAGTGGCGGGGGTGACAACGGCGGCGGAAACAACGGTGGAGGAAATAATGGAGGCGGGAATAATGGCGGTGGAAACAATGGTGGGGGAAACACTTGCAGTGAAACTCCTGTAAATGTGCAGTTCCGTAAATGGTCCGGCCAAGATACTCCTTGGGTGGCTGGAAACCAAGTTACCCTCAATGTTGGAGACTATGTTGACGTAAACTGTTTCGCCAAAAACGGAGCAGCTCTCCTTACGAATGGCAACTTAACCGCAACCGTTACAGTTGGCAATAAAACTGAAACAGTCGCACTTCCAAATCCAGACCCAGATGGTGGCGCGCAGATCCGCAAGCTCGCAATTGCGAAAGCAGGTCGATACACCTTTACCTGTAAAAACTCCAATAACTCCTGTTCTGATACTGATCAGTTCACGGTAGCGAACAGTCTTTCATGCAAACGCGGCGGCTGTAGCGGTCAACTGTGTTTGGACTCCCGTATTCAAGACATGGTTACTACCTGTGAGTTCAAGCCAGAGTATGCATGTTACCAAGCAGCTGAGTGTAAAGTTCAAGCTGATGGCAACTGTGGATTTACCCCTTCAGATACACTTACTGCTTGTCTTAACAATGCCAAAGTTTCGCCAACGCCAGCTGCTTCGGTTGCACCATCTAGCTCACCAACAGCAACGCCAGGAACTTGTGCCAATGGCAACTACGCAGCTTCAGATTTAAATAAAGACTGTCGTACTGATATTCAAGACTTCACCCTGTTCCTGACTGAGTACAGAGCACAGACTGGATTGTAAACATGTCTATTACCTCGAACCTTTCTTCTTATCGAAAGAAAGCCCCCGCACCAATGATTGCGTTGGCCTTTGCAGCGTTAGTCCTTTCTTTTGGACTGCTGTTCGGAGTTCAGTACATCAACCAGAATCAAGACATTAGGCAACAGGCTGCCCAAGGTCAAACTGTCTTGCTGCGTATGAATGGACAAACGGTTAACAATGGCGAGTTTAGAGTTGACTTCTATCTCAACACTCAGGGAAGAGACGTTTCGGGGACACAAATCACCGGAAAAGTAACTGGCGTTAACCCCAGCGAGTTGAGCATTGATCTCAATAACTCACTCAACTTAGAGCCAGTCGGCAGTAAAACATCTTCGATTTCTGAAGGTACTCAATTTACTTTCTCTCAATTTGCTTCATTAGATCGAAATAAACCGGTCAACACTCAAGGCAGCGAACGACGCTTTGCCAGCATGACTGTAAAGAAAGGCCAAGGCACGAACTTCACGATCACGCTGGATGGTGGACAAACGATGATTCCGGTGATTGGCAACAGTGCCATTACCTTAGATGCCCAGTTAACGAGGAACTTCACGATCTCGTCCTACACAGCCAATAACTCACCGGCTGCAACTCCGAATAACAACAATAACCAGCCGAATCGCAGCAGCTGTAATGGATACTGCGCTGACAAAAATGAGTGTCAAGCAGGTTACAGTTGCTATAACAATAGATGTCGCAACCCACTCAATCTCAATAATGAGAGTTGTGCCAATCCACCGAGTCCACAACCTAGTCCAACTGTAGTAATTGTGGCGGCGGCAACTCCACGTCCGGCATCACCTCGTCCTACACCAGTACCAACTCCAAGTCCTTCGCCAACGCCATCACCCAGTCCGTTAGTGAGTAGCCCTACGGCTTCACCAGCTGGGTCCCTGTATGACGAAGATCAGTTCAGGACCTCACCTTCACCAACTATTCGCAGACCTAGTCCTAGTCCAAGCGCCACCCCAGCTGCGCAACGCAGTGGCAGTAATCGATTACTGACTGCAGGCTTAATTGTGGTTGTCGCACTGCTGATTGTTGTTCCAGCCGGGATCTACTTCTACAGACGCGTACGCTAAAAGTTCTGGTAAAATGAGGAACGTGTTGGCGCGGTACCAGAGCGGTCCAATGGCGAGGTCTGCAAAACCTTCGTTCGCGGGTTCGAATCCCGCCCGTGCCTCAGAAATTATCTCTTTAGTGAGCTTCAACGCACTATTTCTGGCTTGCAATTCTTCTTACAGTTCTTCATGATTAGGAGATCACCTTGTTTGATCTTTGATTTATGAGCGAAAGTACACCACCTTCTAATCCACCTGCTTTTGGAAGTGCAATTCCAAGCTCTTTGCCAGCTACCTCACCAACCAATATACCTTTACCAGAAGAACAACCCGTCGCCCCCACAAGTACTCCTGCTACTCCAACTCCGAGTAAGAAGTTTAAATCCTTTCCTAAAAAAGCAGTCATGGGCGCATTGGTTTTATTGTTGTTGGCGTTTGGAGCAGTATCCGCTTTTTTCCTCTCACAAGATTCAGCTGATATCCGTCAGCAAGCATCAGGTGGTTACACTGTAGCTGAGATCTGTACGGTCTCCGGTACCTGTATCAATGGCAAGTACTGTCTAACACCAGGGCAAGCACCTGTTGTTACGGACGGAAGATGTGGCGTAGGCCAGACAGCTCCTAAAAACTGTAATGGTGGCCTAGAACAAGGTGGGCTAGACCATGGACAGGTACATTGCCACAATACGAAAAGCTATGTGAAATGTGAAGATGGTGTTCTTTCTACAGGATTAAGCTGTAGCCCTACTGAATACTGTCACAGTATAACGGGATGTTCCCCACAGCTGCCTGCGCCATACGAAGGTGCCACGGGCTGTACCGTAGACAACGTTCACTACAATCCGAATCAATGTATTACTGGCGTCGCTCGGCGATGCATGGATGACATCGTGATACCTGACGTAAACTGTCCCGTGACGGTGGCCGCCGCTCAACCTACCTATCCTACTTGCCGGTCTTCTCAAGGTTTGCTGGGTGGGCGTAGTGGTGAAGACTTAAGCAATGCTACTCCCTGTGTTTTGAGTCAACCACTGCCCGGTGATGATCCTGACCCTTACTACGAGTGCAATCCAGGCTATATAACTATGAACAACCGTTGTGTTCAGCCATTAGAACTGGGTTGTTCAGTCAGTGGTCAAAACTATACTTCCGGTCAGTGTATTGGCACTACCGGCAAAAAATGTATAAATGGAAATCCGAACGTCACTGATAACAGCTGCCCTCAACCTCCAAGCTTGCAAGTTGGCTGCCAGGTTAACGGACAAAACTACACTTCTGGTCAATGTATCGGTACGACTGGCAGAAAGTGTGTGAATGGTAATCCCAATGTTCAAGATAGTAGTTGTTCTGAAGCCGTACCTTTAGCCGTGGGTTGCTCCGTGGGTGGTCAAACATATAACTCCGGACAGTGTATCGGTACAACCGGCAGAAAGTGCGTAAATGGTAATCCTAATATTCAGGACAGTAGCTGCTCTGAAGCTGTAGCTTTAGCCGTGGGTTGCTCTGTGGGTGGGCAAACATATAGCTCCGGACAGTGTATCGGCAACACTGGGAGTAGATGTAATAATGGAAATCCCAGTGTCCGTGATAACACTTGCCCTCAACCAGTAGCGACGAACACTTGTCTTCCAGGTTTCACACCCACTCGACCTGACTCTAGTTGGTGTGCTCAAGTGAATGAGCAGAACGGCTGTTTCCGCTGTATCCTCGAAGTCAGTCAACTTCCACCGCAGGTTTCAGGCACACAAACGTTAACACCACCACAGTTTTACTACTGCTGGTATACCAGCTCCCAGTGTATGTACGGCTTCCAATCTTCAGTAGCTTGTGAAGCGGGCTCCTACGAAACATATACTGCCTGTCAGGCTAGCTTGCCAGCTCCTATAAATGGAAGTACTTCCACCGGAAATGGCTCACTAACCGGAGCAACACTGGAAGGAGGATAAGATGAAAAAAATTGCTGTTTTGCTGGTAGTAGTTGTACTTGTCCTCGGAGGAGTAGCGGGATGGTACTTTTTAATCCGAAGACCTGCCACTCTATCTGAGCTTCCCACCGGGGCCAATGACGCTTTTTTTGAAGAAGAAACTTTCCCTATCGAAGGAGATGAGCTTTCAGAGTCTGACTTTCCTATCACTGCATTTATCATGAGTGATAAGGCCAACGGCCTTTCTGCCACAGTCTTCGATCACCAGAATCGTTTTGCTTCAACCACAGAGATCATTTATCTGACCGTCAAACTTCCAGAAGACACTCCCGTGCAACGAGCTTCATTAACCGTTACCTATGTAGACGATGGCTCTATCCTAGGTCCAGTTTCCTCGCCTGCAAAATTTGAGAGTGGCATTTCTTACGTTACTTTTGAGATGAAGAAACCAGCATCAAACTGGCCAATCGGGGAGTACATTGCTCGTTTAGATCTTTCCACTGGGGAGAACCAAGAGTATTCCTTTACGATTGAGTAAGAAGATTCTCACTTTTTTCGTTGTGCAACAAACTGAGCTAGTTGAGTCAGCACAGATTGCGCTTCAACTCCTGACTTGGAAAGCGTAAGTCCTTCAATGCTTTGAAGAGCCGTCTCTACTTTCTGTGTGGCCAGATGTTGGGAGTATTGCAAAGAACCAGAATCAGTAATGATCTGTTGGGCACGGTGTAGCTCGGCTTCGGAAATATCTCTTCCGCAGATCTCGCTTAAAAACGCTTGATCTTTGGCTGAAGCAGAGCGATACGCCCGTTGTAACAGCAAGGTCTTCTTTCCTTCGCGGATGTCATTACCGACGGCTTTACCAGTTTCGGTAGGATCACCAAACACACCTAAGATATCGTCTGTAACTTGAAATGCCAGTCCGACATCCATGCCATATGCTTCCAACGCCCGTGCAAGTTGAGAGTCTGCCTTACCTTGAATAATGAGGCCAATTTTTAACGGACCCACAAAGGTATACCGCGCAGTTACGAGATCAAGACCTTTGATGAACTCCTCTTCGTCTGCCTCAGCCAATGGCTCTTGGTTCTGATAGTAGTGAATCTGCCAACCTGCTACTGTTTCAAAGTACATCTGGTTATTAAGTACATCCATTACCGCCAAACGCTGCTCGGCTGAGAGCTTGGCTTCACGAACCATCTCAAATGCAAAGGAACCAAGTAATGTGCCATCAATCTCGGTGAAGCTGCGAGCATGATGAACTCCGTCTTTCCACTCTTCAAAAAGCTGTTGATATCTCTTCCAAATGGTAGGACCACCATTCCGTAGCTCATCACGATCTGCCATATCATCAAGATTAAGAATATGTTTATGGAAAAGTTCTACGGCCGCAGCTACTCGATATGCCGCGTCATTCAGCTTGCCACCAGCGAGTTGACATGCCATCAGCACCAACATCGAACGTACACGTTTTCCGCCACGCAAGCTAAACTCTTCTAAGATATCAATTGACTGTACTAAGTGAGGAGATAGCTTTTCAGCAGCTGCCCGACGAGTAGCAAAAAAGGCTTGAATAGCTTCAGTAACTCGAGGAGAGTGGAGAGCGAAGTACTCGTTGAGTGTCATGCTTATTCACCCAGTGGTTTCAGCTCGAATGGCGTTCCACCTTCTGGGTAATCAAAACGAACTGCTGCTGTTTTCTCACGCATGTGGTGAACCCGTAAGAAAAGCTCGACAAAGGGATCTTCATAACCAGAGGAACCAGCATTTACCGCTAACACACCCCGGTCCACAGAAAATCCACCAAGTGCGATCACGCCCAACATGGAGACACCATTGAGGATTACTTGTACCTTCTGGCCAACTTTAAAACCCATCTCATCTAGATCAGAGAGGCGCATAGTCGTCTTAATATTGCCAAAACCGTCTGTCCAAGCAACTAAGTTGTTAGGAATTTCTGGGATCGCTGAGATATCCATCTCATCCGTTAACATTGAGCGATTACCATTCACAATCTCGGCTACTCGCTCGGGGAAGAAGTCACGTGAACGGAACTGTGAACCACCGTCTGGACAGTCAATATCGCGGTACTCAACAATGTGATCTTTGACAAAACCAAAAGCAAACTCAGAATAAACATTAATAATTTCAACGCCGTTATCAAGACGAGCGTACTTAATTCCATTGTCCATGTTGTTCTTCATCGCCTTACTTTTGTCACGACGGGGGGCAGCATTACCATAGATCACCATCCGGCCATGATGAGGGGCAAAGGCGTATTGAGCAGTCACAAAACCAATGGCCATTGTATCTAAGGAAGGCACGGAAGTGGGATGAATTCGCACTCCATGTGGATCAGCCAGATGCAGATGAAGTCGGCTACTAATCTCACCGAATTCAAGACCAGCAGGTGCGTAGTCACAGATCACATGAAGAAGGGTGGGGGTGGACATAGAAGTTCCCAAGTTTACTCAAGTACGAAGTGCGGATGGAGTATATCATGACACGTCCGTCAAAACATGGAGTATAATACTGTTTAGTAATTGAGTGTTCATCCTCTGAGGTCAGTGAGTTATCCATTGATTCCCAGCGGCCCTGAGCAGTAGGTAGGAACGTGGGTTCAGGTTCGCTGAAACTTTCATCTCCAACCTCACCTTTGAGAAAAGAGGTGAGTATTTTTTAATGTCAGATCATTCTCAAAATCAAGGAATGGCACCACAGGCAGGCGAGAATAAGAAAAAGTTATTCGTTGGTAATCTTAGCTGGAACTTAACCAGTGAAGACCTTCAACAGCTTTTTGCTGAGTTCGGTACTGTCGAGGAAGCATTTGTTTTAACCGACAAATTTTCAGGTCGCTCTAAAGGTTTCGGTTTTGTGACGATGTCTTCAGAAGAAGAGGCACAAGCTGCTATCGCTGGTTTACACCAACGAGAAGTAGACGGTCGCCAAATCGCTGTGAATATTGCACAACCTCCAAAACCACGTAATGAGTGGGCCCCTCGGGGTGGTGGTGATCGTGGCGGAGACCGCGGAGGCCGAGGAGGCTTCGGTGGTGGACGACGCGACAACTTCCGTCGAGACAGATAAACTGTTTTTGATACAACGAAGAACCCTTCACGCAAGTGAAGGGTTTTTTTGTAGGCTTTTAGAAGGGTGTTAGTTACCAAACCCAGGCAAGTGGAGAACACTCACCCCAATGAACTGCAGAATACTGACCGAAAAGATGATGAAGAGCAGCCCCATGACTGCTGAAGTCACTAGCTCTTTAGCTTCGCCCGCCTTCTTAGGATCACCCTGTGAGGTGGAAAGCATAAAGCCTCCAGCCAGAATCATTAAAAGAGCGATTGCTCCTGAAAGCCCAAGCCCAATTCTAACCAGCTGAGTAATAATGCTCTCTGAAGACGCCCCAATACAACCCACTGCGGTATATATACCAGGAACCCGAGTTTGATCAGCACCAAGCTCAGCTTCGCCCGCACATCGTTGTTCTGAGACAACGAAGAAGGAGTTTGGATCACCTGTCATACACTTACAACACGCTTCACGTTGCTCACTTTGTCGTAATGCTCGTTCGGCCGCATTCGCGCCATCAGGAACGGCAATCTGTCTGCAGGCATTAAAGGGCACCATTGACTCCTCACCCTGTCTCTTATACACATCT
>DBDU01000002.1 GCA_002293725.1 Patescibacteria group bacterium UBA924 | reverse complement strand
CTTCTAGTTACGGAGCCAGTGGTGCAGGATCTTCGGGCGGCGCTTCAGGTGGTGGGGGTGGCGGAGGCGGTGGCGGCGGGGGTGGAGCCGGGTAACGCTATGAAACAGTATCGCGCAATTGGCCTGGGTGGAACCTTTGATCACTTTCACATTGGACACCAACGCTTTCTAGAGTACGCTGCCGAGTTTGCTGATCACCTGGTGGTAGGCATTACCACACCTGAACTCACCGCGCACAAACTGCTGGCTCAAAGCATTGAATCTTTCGAAACAAGAAAACAAGCAGTCGAGAGCTTTCTGACCGCGAAAGGCATTTCTGGTGAAACGTTCTCACTCAATGATCAGTTTGGTCCGACGTTGAAAGATAGTCAGGTAGAAGCAGTAGCGGTGACTGAACACACAGTAACAGGTGGCGAAGCGATCAACCAAGAACGAACAAAACTGGGCCTCTCACCTTTACCAGTTCATATTTCTACGCTCGTCCGTGATGAACACGGGGATGTTATCTCTTCTACCCGCATTCGTTTGGGAGAGATTAATCGGACTGGCCAGCTTTATAAAGATCTTCTTCAAAACGGTGTGACATTAACTGAAGCACAAACTGCTTTTTTCAAACAACCGCAAGGAAAGTTATTGAGTGATGTTCCCAAGATTACTGTGTCGGTGCCAATAGCCACAGTGGGTGATGTGGTTTCAGAAAGCTTTCTGCAAGCCAAAGTTGACGTGAGTTTGGTGGTGTTTGACCGCAAGAGCGCCCGCCAGGCTTACACTTCATCTGTCTTAACAGAGCCAACCCAGACTCTTTTTAACCCAGCGGGAAGGATAAGTACAGAGTTAAGTGATTGGCTGCGACAGTTCTGCCAGCAGCTCTCACACGAGTGGCTTCCTAGGACACAGTTCCTATACATTGAAGGAGAAGAAGACTTAGCAACCGTAGCGCTGGTACTGTTAGCGCCTTTACAGCTGAGAGTCTACTACGGCCAACCCAACCAAGGCATTGTAGAGTTGATCATCGACGAAGCACTCAAAGAACGTTTTGCGAACGTGTTCAGAACGCCTTAACGCGGATTTTTTAACTCGTAGAGTACTAGCCCAAAACTAACCGCCACATTTAATGACTCTGCTTTCCCAAAACGAGGCAAACTAAATGCTTGATCAGCTGTCTCGTCCAAGAGGGGAGACGTTCCTCGTGACTCATTCCCAAAAACCAAGGCCACTTTTTGGTCGCGAGGGAGAGGAAGACTCGGTTGGTCAGCCAGTTCTGGTCGGGTCACGACTAAGGTAAAGCCAGCCCTTTTCAGTTCAGCTACCTCCGTAGTCAGATCTTCCGAGATAAAAATGGGTAAGTGAAACAGTGAGCCCATACTAGAACGCACTACTTTAGGTTGATAAGGATCAGCTCCGCCGACACACAACAAGGCGTCAACTCCAAACCAGTCAGCAGTACGAATAATAGTGCCTAGATTTCCTGGATCACGAATGTCATCTAAAATCGCAATGGTTTTACCAGAGAGCAGTGCGGAGAGAGAGAGCCGTGGCAACTGTACTACGGCTGCAATACCTTGCGGGGTCGTTGTCTCTACTAAGGCGTTAAAAGCATGATCGGCTAAAGTCAGAACTCGCTTCTGATGAAAAAAAGTCTGTACTTCTGGCAGCTGACAAAATTGACGTTGTTCATGAACGAAGCGATTAGTGGCAACAAGTTGAACAACTTCCGCTGCGGAGTTCAGTGCATCCAACACTCCCTTTTTGCCTTCCACCATAAAAATACCGTGCTCTTGACGGTACTTTTTTTGGTCCAACTTAGCTAAAACTTTTTGACCATACATTCGATCTATTGTACCAGGTGTGGTGTAAAGTGATTCTTCATCTCTCCATCCAAGAAGTGTAGATATGTTACACTGATTCCCGTATGAAACACGAACCTTTGGCTAGTTTACTACGTCCCCAGACGTTAGATGAGTACATCGGGCAAGAGCACTTAACGGGAGTAGGGAAGCCGCTGCGCAAAGCCATTGAGAGCCAGCAGCTTTTTTCGATGATTCTATGGGGTCCACCTGGAGTAGGAAAAACTACACTCGCTAGAATTATTGCTCATCAAACGAACCATCCTTTTTTTGAGCTCTCAGCTGTTTCAGCAAGTAAGCAGGATGTACGTGCAATTGTTCAGGACCCTTTAAATCAAGATACACAACCTGTTTTATTTCTGGATGAGATCCATCGCTTCACTAAAGCCCAGCAAGATTTTTTACTGCCCTATGTGGAGAGTGGTCAAATTGTTTTAATTGGGGCCACAACCGAAAATCCCAGCTTTGAAGTTATCTCGGCGCTCCTTTCACGTTGTCGCGTCTTTGTCCTAAAGCAACTTTCGAATGAAGTACTTCATCAGGTTCTGACCCGTGCCGTTACCTTTCTCGCCAAAGAACAAAAGATAAAAGTAAAGATTGATGATGACACTCAAAAAATCTTAGTTGAGTATGCAAATGGTGACGCCCGTAAACTACTGTCTGTTCTAGAACATGCCGTACAGCTTGACTCTCACATTAGCAAAGAAACCCTCAGTCAAACCCTGCAATCTCGTCAACTCCGATATGACCGAGACGGGGAAGAACATTACAATACCATCTCTGCTTTTATTAAGTCGATGCGTGCTAGCGACGTCAACGCAGCTCTTTACTACCTGGCCAGAATGATCAACGCCGGCGAAGATCCTCAGTTTATTGCGCGCAGAATGGTCATCTTTGCCAGTGAAGACATTGGTTTAGCCCAACCAACTGCCTTAGTAGTTGCCAACGCTGTCTTTGATGCCACCACCAAGATTGGGTATCCCGAAGCACAGATTAACTTGGCCCATGGCACGGCCTATCTAGCTTTGGCGAAGAAAAGCCGCCAAGCCTATGATGCTTACTTTGCGGCACTGGCAGATGTGGAGAAGCTTGGGAACTTGGAGATTCCACTTGAAATTCGCAATGCTCCTACTAAGTTGATGAAAGAGTTAGCTTACGGTAAAGGATATGAAATGTACCCTGATCAAAAAACATCTTACTTGCCAGATAAGCTCAAGTCCAAAAAGTACTTTCGTTGAGTATAATAACTTTCATGTCCCAGTCTGTATTGGAAGTGACTAACCTGACAAAACGGTACGGTGAGTACCTTGCTGTCGATCATATCTCGTTCGCCATTGGCGAAGGCGAGATTTTGGGGTTACTGGGGCCTAACGGGGCTGGCAAGTCGACGACCATTCAAATGCTGTTGGGCTTAACGGACCCTGATGCGGGCAGCATTCAGTACTTTGGCCAAGAGTTTGCCACCCACAAAGTCAAGATCTTAAAAAGAATCAACTTCGCCTCGGCGTATGCCGAGTTACAACAACGCTTAACGGCCAAACAAAACTTGCGGATCTTTGGCATGCTCTACGAGGTAGAAAACCTTGAACGACGTATTGATGAGTTGCTGGCGCTGTTAGAAGTAGAGGAGTATGCTAATGAGCTTTTTTGGCATCTCTCTTCAGGTCAAAAAACTCGAGTGATTTTGGCGAAAGCACTTTTAAACAAACCACGAATGATTTTGATGGACGAGCCAACAGCTAGTTTAGACCCTGATATTGTGCACAAGATTATCCAACTCATTAAAGAGCTGCAAGAAAAAGAAAAGGTCAGTATCTTATTTACCAGCCACAATATGGAGGAGGTAGCGCGGCTCTGCGACCGGGTAGCGTTCTTAGCTAAAGGTAAGATCGTTCTGACCGATACACCTTTAGAACTGACGAAAAAAATTGGGACGACTAAGTTGCTATTAACATTTGAGGCTAAACAGAAAGTAGTGGCAGACTTTCTCAAACAGCATCACTATCCAGCCGAGTTTATCCGTCCCAACTTAGTAGAAGTTTCTTTAGCTGAAGAAAATATTCCTATGGTTCTGTTTGAGCTCAAAAAACTAGGAGTTTGGATCACTTCGCTCACCACAGAGCAGCCTTCATTGGAAGATGTGTTTTTACACATCTCAGAAAAGCAGCGGACATGAACTGGAATCACATTAAAGCACTACTTCTACACTCGTGGTATCACACCACACATAGCAAAGAAACTCAGATCGACTTGTTTTGGTTTACCTTAATTCAGTTTTTAATCTTTGGGCTTATCTCAAAAGTTATTTCGGCTCAACAGCCTGAAGTTGGGACAGTTTTACTGTTAGGCTTCTTACTGTGGGAAGTGGTTCGGATCGGTCAGTACTCTGTAACCGTGAGTATGTTGTGGGAGATTTGGTCTAAAAGCTTTAACAGTCTTTTCATTGCGCCACTCACAATGGCAGAGTGGATTGTCAGTCAGATGATCGCCGCAGTCATTAAGACGGTCATCGTAATCTCATCTTTGGCAGTTCTAGGAATGCTTTTTTTCCAGTTTTCACTTTTAGGGCTAGGCTTAATCTTACCCATCTATACAGCCATTTTAATTGGTTTTGCGTACGCTTCTGGGATTTTTATTTCTGGACTCATCATTCGTTATGGAACTAACATTCAGTCATTTGCCTGGGGGCTGATCTACATTTTCCAGCCGATCTCGGCAGTTTTCTACCCAGTAGACGCACTGCCGGTGCAGATTCGTTGGACGAGCTATCTGTCACCAATCACCTACGTAATGGAAGCAGCAAGGCACCAGTTCGCAACTGGTGAAGTGAGATGGTCATTCATCGGAATCGGGGCCGTTGTCTGTCTACTGTACTGTGTCGGAGCAGGTCTGTTCACACGACACATGTATAGCCGTGCCCGCAAGACGGGTGAGTTTGCCAGACTTGGTGATTAAAAACGATTATCCGTTATAGAACTTTTCTTTGTACTCATTCATCATCCGAGTAGCTGAGAACTTTTCCGCTAAACCAATTGAACGCTGCATTCGTTCCACCCAAACTTGAGGAATATCACCTTCCTGACGAGTAAAGTAGAGCGGCACAATCTCATTTTCCAAAGTAGAGTAGAGACTCTCGGCTAAAGATTGATGATCCAACTGCCAACCCACGTTCGTCCAGTCAACTTCAGCCGCCCAACCATCAGCCACTGTACACTGTAAAACGCCATTACTAATCGCTTTCATCCCCGATGTCCCAGAGGCTTCTTTGCCATACTCAGGCGTGTTCAACCACACATCCGAACCCCGAGCCAACATTTGGTCTAGGTCCATGTCCAAGTTAGGAACAAAGAGCGCGTGTCCATTTAACTCGTTCTGCATAAAACGAATAACTCGCTCAATTGTCTGTTTAGCTACGACGTCAGAAACGTGTGCTTTTCCAGCAATTAAAATTTGTAAGGGATGTTTTTCATTCCGAACAATTTTTGCTAAGCGGGAAATATCACTAAAAAGTGCATCGACTTGTTTATAACCAGCCATTCGTCGTGACCAACAGATGACTAAGCGTTGAGGATCATATGAGTATCCAGTTCGCCCTCGCACGTACTCCATTAACTGCTTTTTACAGTCAAGATGTGTTTTCCAGATTGCCTCGGCAAGGAAGGTAGTAGTCGTGTCAGCACTCAGTCCACCACTCGAAAATCGCTCATCTTGCCAAAAGGGTAAGAAGACACCGTTGGTAATAGCGGACCAGTTGTACTCAGGCCATCGTTGTTGACAGAACTGGTAATGAAGTTGACTGACAGCTGACGCTTTAGCAGAAGTGTTAAGTGCATAACGAGTGATGCTAAACCGATCGGTTCCTGGCTCAATTCCAGGCTCTAACAACCTCTCCACTGTAATCCCCATCTTGTCGGCATAGTACTTGCCATACACTTTTAATAACTCAGTGGTATACGACTGATTCCCAGCCTCTACTAATGTGTGATTAGTGTAGACCGTCTTGTGTCTAGCCCACTCACTGGCTTCTTCATATGAAACTCCGTGCTCGTCCATGTAACGACGAATGAGCTGCCAATGCAAGAATGCTGGGCGACCTTCATTGACGTGATAAAGACTGGGGTGAACGCCTAGCTGATGCAACAGCTTCACTCCACCAATTCCGAGTAAAAGCTGTTGTTTAATGAGCTCCTCTTCAGTTCCGGCATACAGCGCGTGAGCAATACCTCGTTCATTAAGCGGGTTTTGATCAGTATCGGTATCCAGTAGATAGAGAGTTACTGTTTCACCAATCTTCTTCTTCCAACAACGTACCCAAATCTCAACTTCAGTTAAATGAACTTTAATGAACAGCGGCATCTCATCAACATAGACATGTTCAAGTCCCGCGGAGAGCGGATCGAACGGCATATCTTGTTCCACTTGTTGGCCCTCTGCCGTAATTGTTTGAACTGCACCTTCACCACGATACAGCAGACCCACAGCTACCATTGGGATTTTTTGTCGCGCTGACTCTTTTAAGATATCGCCAGCCAACACGCCTAAACCTCCAGCATAGATTGGTAAGTTAGACTGAATTCCAAACTCGGCACAGAAAAAAGCGATCGGATGTTGAGTAGAAAATGCAGGCATACGTTGACCAGGATACTACAGATCTTGTTTCACTTGCTAGTCAGAATGTCTTTAAGATGATAACAGAACTGCCCTCGCTTGACCTTCAAGACACACTACTAACCCATTTTGGATTTAAGCAATTTAGGCCACTTCAGGAGGAGATTGTTCGATCAATTTTAGCCGGCAAGGATACGGTAGCATTGTTACCAACAGGAGGAGGTAAGTCCATCTGTTTTCAACTTCCGGGCGTACTTTTGTCAGGAGTATGCCTGGTTATCTCTCCACTTATCTCTTTGATGAATGATCAAGTTTTTCATCTCCGAGTAAAGAAAATTCGAGCGGTAGCACTGAATAGTACAGTCAATGCAGAAAAGCAGCTTCATCTTCTGACTGAGATTGTGAATGGCCGATATAAGTTCGTCTATCTTTCTCCCGAAAAACTACAGTCAAAAGTAGTCCAAGATATTCTTCCTGACCTTAAAATTGGTTTGGTTGTCATTGACGAAGCCCACTGTGTTTCACAGTGGGGACACCAGTTTCGTCCTGAGTATACACAGATACCACAATGCTTTAGCTGTCTTTCCTATAGGCCACCCATTGCCGCCTTCACAGCGTCTGCCACACCCCGAACCTTAGCTGATTTAATTCAGCACTTATCTCTCAACCAACCAGTAATCTTTCGCCAATCGGTGTTACGGAAAAATCTATCTTTATCCATCTGTCACTGTCCTTCACGCACTATTCAATACATTTTTCTGCAACGACTATTGCGGCGCTATCATAATCAACCGGTGTTAATTTACTGCGCCACTCGTCAACAAACTGAAGACGTCGCTCACAAGTTAAGCCAGCAAGGTGTTTTAACTCACTTTTATCATGGAGGAATGGAAACAACAGAGCGTGCTACTGTTCAAAAAAAATTTCTAGCCAATACTATTCAAGTTGTTTGCTGCACAACCGCTTTTGGGATGGGAGTTGATAAGCCGAATGTTCGTTGCGTTATCCACCTTGCTCTTCCTAGTACCATCGAAGGGTACTACCAGGAAGTCGGGCGGGCGGGGAGGGATGGTCAACCTAGTACCTGCTACTTACTTCCTCTACCAGGGGACGCCCAATTACAAACAGAAATCCTAGAAAGATCACAGCCTCACGCGACAGAAATACGTCAGATTCTAACTGCTCCTCTTCAATCAGCAGGTCGCAGTTTGCTCTTCAAAAATCTTTTTACTTCACCCTTACATGAACGTCATCCGGCTCGAATGAGAGCTGCACTTCAGTATGGTGTCACACAAGGTTGGTGGGTAGCTCATCAACAGTTAAAACAGTTGACGTTTGTACTTCCGATCTCTGAGATAAAAAAAGTCTGGCACAAAAAAGCAAAACATCTCCTACATCAACTTTACAAACTCAGAGCCGTTCAACGTTTCACCACTGCCAGGTACTGTCGAATGAGGCAGCTCCTTTTGTACTTTGAACCACACGCGGAGAGAAAAAAGTATCAACTTTTTACCTGTCAACGCTGCGACATCTGCACTAACAGCTTAGCAGCTCTTCAGCCCAGCTTACTTGAAAAAAAACTTTTTAAAAGAGTACAGCGGCGGTGGCGAGCACAGTATCCACACTCTACCAAGCTTCAAGAGCTCTGCATTAATCTACTTCTCACAAACAGTACTTTTTCAATGGAGCGGATTGCTCAACTTCCCGGAATCGGAAGGGGATTGCTTACCCAGCTCTCTACTTTAGATCTGCAATTTGATATAACGTCCCATCAGCAAACCCACGCTGACGGTAGTACTCTCGTGTCCCAATCGCCGAGATCACCGCTAACTTCGTGAAGCCCGCTTCAGCCGCAATCGTCTTTGCTTCTGCCAATAGTTTTGTACCTAAACCCAAGTGCTGTGCTTTACCCTCATCTCGTTGACCGATACCAACAGCTTGGCCGTACACGTGTACTTCTCGAATAATGGCACACCCTTTGAGCTCATCAATAAAGTTCTCTGTGGTAGGTAAGCTTAGTCGCAAAAATCCGGCAATCATCTCGGTGTTCTGAGTAGGAATTACAAACTCAATAAAGATCTCATCGCTTACTCCACCTGCATACTTCGTTTTCTTTAACTGTAACTTTTCAGGATCAATGTGTTGTGCTCGCACTTCACGCGCGCGAATGTTGAGACTGCGCTGACCAACTTTCTCTAACTGTCTTTCAACCATCTCGCGGAAGTTAGTTTTTTTATTTCCCACAACAATATCCGTAGAAGGAATATCACGAATCACTCTGGTTAAACGACAGTAACGTGGCGTTTGAAGTAAACAAAAACTCAACACGTCAAGCAACTCTTCTTCTGTATATGGCTGCCACTGACCACGTTGGTAGTACTGCATTAACTCGGCACTCTCAATTAAAGAACAGGGGTAAATTTTGAGTTCGTCGGGACAAAAGTCTGCATCTGCAAACATCTTGGCAAAGTCTGCTTTATCTTTTTCGGGCGTTGAGCCGTATAAGTTAGGCATCCAGTGCGCATGAATTTTGAAGCCGGCTTGCCGTAGTAATCGCACTGCGCGACGGGTGGCGTCAACACCGTGTCCACGTTTGTTTTGAGTGAGTACTTCATCGTTCAAACTTTGGAAACCAATTTGAGTTTTAGTACATCCCAGTCGGCGAATTCTAATCACTTCCGCGGGCGAGATGTTGTCAGGACGCGTCTCAATCACCAGGCCAACACAACGTGAACTGACTGTCTCGTTTTTTCGCTGCTCATGCTCTAACTCTTCCCAGCTACTCACTTGAATCGCGTCCACTCCGCTGACTTTTTCGGGAGCTGTATAGAGGTGAGAAACGACTTGGTTGTAGGTTTGATCGATCTGCTCACCGTGAACTTGATAAGCGGCCAACTCTACTTTATTTTGCAATGGATCTGTCCCAGGAACAAACTCGTCATCTTGTCCCAACTTTTCTTTGGCTGCGGCTAACTTGGCACGCACATCTTCATAACGCTTGCTAATTACTGGCCGATCATCTTTCCCTTCGCTAAAGTCATTCAGTGCACGGAAACACTCACGGATAAACCAAATTTGGTAGGACTCTGGATAGTAAGACCAGGTACCACCCAGAATAATCAGCTCTACTTTCTCTGTTTGATGACCTGTGTTTTGGAATGCTAATAATCTATTGTAGGTCTGTAAGTAAGGATCAAAGGCATTCCGTTCTGCCCGTTGTGCTCCCGGTTCATCAGCTAAGTAGCTTTTGGGCATCCTAATGTCATTTGGACAGAAGATACACTTTCCTGGACAAGGAAAAGGTTTCGTTAAAACGGTAACTGGAGTCACACCCGAGATAGTTCGAGTTGGCTTCATTTGCAGGTGACGAAGAAGTTGACGATTAAAAGGGTGTAAACCACGTGTTCCTGCCAGCTGTCGGTAAGCAATCACTACCTCACTTTTACGAAACATCTCACCACTTTTTTTAGGGAACTGGGTAAACAACTGATTCAGGCGCGTGGAGCTTAACTGCGTTTCCTGCTGGACAGCAGTGAGAAGAGCAGTCAACTCATCCAGATGGTCTGTATAATCAAAACGATACTGCATGACCGATTATTATAGCTTGGACACACAAGGAAAAGAGCATACGGCATGGACCTTCAAACTATTTTGCAACTGAACGCCTTAAATCAGTCGTTTTATCGGAAGGTTGCTTCATCATTTTCAGAGACCAGACAACACCCATGGAGTGGGTGGGAGATTGCCTGGAAAACAGTAGCGAACACACTTCACACTCAAAAAACGGTCACTGTTTTAGATTTGGGCTGTGGAAATGGACGCTTCGCTGTTTTTTGCTGCAATCACCTTCAGCCAGATCAAAAACTTGTGTACTGGGGTGTTGATCAAGACCAGCAGCTTCTAGATCTAGCTCGTGAAACGATTGCTGGCTGCGATAGGCGTCATCAACTAGAACTTCAACGCCGTAATATCGTTGAAGACCTCCTACAAAAGACACCTAACTTTAGTCCGCAAGCTATCGATGTATCGGTTGCCTTTGGTCTCTTTCATCATCTCCCCAGCTATGAGTTACGACTGAAAGCTCTGACAACACTGGCTCGTTCACTTGCGCCCACAGGACTGTTAGTGATTAGCTTTTGGCAATTTACTCGTAACCTTGCGCTAATGAAACGTCAGCTCCAGCCACAGCAGCTCGGCATTGATCCTTCACAACTTGAGTCTAATGATTTTTTCTTGACATGGGAGAGAGAAGCTTCTGCGACTCGCTACTGTCACTTAGTCAACCGCGAAGAGCAAGACAGCCTGATTACAGACACAGGTCTGCAGCTTATTGATCGTTTCTCAGCGGATGGCAGGAGTGGTCAAGACAATGACTACGTCATTCTCCAGCCAAAATAACACTCACCTTTTTTCTGCCACGATAGCAGCAAACATAGGAATTTCACTTCGGGAACGGTTTTCCATCTTGGCAGCTTTTCCTTGACTAGTCTTATCAGAGCTCCACTCTTCAAAGCCAGTTACTACAAACCCTACGCGAGCGAGCTCAGCAAAGTAGGTGCTTAAAGGAAAGTGATAGCTCCAGGTGACTGTTGAGCGTTGTTGTTGGCCAGGGTGAGCTTGGATTGGGATCTCCATCGGTGTCATATAGCGATCGATCCGGCGATACTGCGTCTTTTTTGTCTCATCCACCCCCCAACTAGACTGTCGAGGAATCCGAAATGCGGGATGATTGAGCACGATTACAAACTTGCCACCCTTGCGAAGATGTTCAGCTGCATGCTGAAAAACTCTTTTCGGATCCTTAATATTCTGTAACGCCAGAATAATCGACGCGTGAGTAAAGTCACTCTTGGTAGTTGAGAGCGCCGGCTTCATTAAGTCACCAACCACAAAGTGATGTTTTGGATTTTCAACTTGTTTTTGTGCGGCTTCAATCAGTGAACGAGCGGCATCTACCCCCACGTACTCTACGTCAGTAGGCAGGCTGCGTGACAGAACTCCTTGGCCACAAGCAAGATCTAAGAGTGCATCGCCATCTTTCATTTTGAGCAGTTCAACTACTCGCGGCAAGATCACGTGCTGATGATAGTAATGTCCTTTCTCACCAACTAGGTCGTTGTACCATTGGTGAACGGGCTGCCAGGAGCTTTTTGGTGATCGGTGCTTGCGGTGCTGTGTCATACTAGCTGTCAGTTATTATGCCATTACCTGAAGCATTTACGCAGCGCATCTCAAAACTGATTCCTGAGAAAGCACAACACGTGTTGGCGAGCTTTTCCCAGCCACGAGTGATGAGTTTGCGGGTAAACACGCTCAAAGCAACTGCTGTTGAAGTTAGTACAGCGCTTGAGGCTGCAGGATATAAAACTGAGCAAGTGCCATGGTGGCCCAACGCGTTTATTCTTCCTGATCCCACAGTTCAACAGATCTTTCATCCTTTTTATGAGGAAGGAAAGTTCTATGTGCAAGGGCTCTCTAGTATGTTACCTCCGCTCATTGTAGATCCACAGGAGGGGGAGAGCATCCTTGATTTAACCGCGGCACCCGGTAGTAAAACAACCGAGTTGGCCGCACTGATGAATAACACCGGTTCAATACTGGCCAACGACCTGAGCCCTGTTCGTCTCTTTAAACTGCAGGCAAACCTTAAACAGCAAGGCGTGACAAACACGCAAGTGAAACGCGGACCGGGTGAGTTACTGTGGCGAAAGTTTCCTGAGCAGTTCGACCGAACTTTGGTCGACGTTCCTTGTAGTATGGAAGGTCGATTTGAAGAAAATGACCCCAAAAGCTACCAAGATTGGTCATTAAAAAAAATTAAAGAGTTAAGTATGCGACAGAAAATGTTGCTTCGTTCCGCAGTTTCTGCTACTAAACCCGGTGGTGTAATCGTCTACTCAACATGTACCCTTGCACCAGAAGAAAATGAAGCAGTTATTCAGTGGTTACTGGAAAAAGAAGAAGGCAAAGTGGTAGTAGAAGAGGTCTCATTCGACACTCTACGCACACAATCTGATGAGCTCATCACCCCTGGTCTTACAGAGTGGGAAGGACAGCAGTTTGCCGAACAGGTTCAAAATACACTTCGTATTTACCCATCAGCACGTATGGAAGGTTTCTTTGTGGCTAAGCTACGTAAGCTAGAACCTACCGTCACTAGTGAAGCGCTGCAAGCACCCCGACACGATCATTCACGACGAAGGTTTCATCGTCACCGAGCCCGCCGTTAAATTGCAGAAACTTGATTGATATGGGAGAATCGCAGCCGTATTTAGATACGGACGAAGCAACCTCATGATATATCCTATTGAAAACGAATCGGAGCCTCCCAAGCGAGAAGTAACTGCTGACCACGAGCTTCACTCCGCTGAACTCGCCCAACTGGCTGCGACGATTTTTATTAAAGCAAGTGGCGAGTACCCTGCGGCTGCGATTGCTCAGGCTGTGCGCGTCCAACAACTTGTGCGACAACATCAAAGCTCGGCTCAAGTTTTAGGTACGTTACTAGAAAGTAGTCTCATCGAGCTCGAACACGTCACCCAAATTGCAAACAATGCCCACCGTCATGCAGCTAAAACCGCCACCCAATATGAACACATTCCAGAAGCTTTCACTGTCTTTCAATCGTTGATTGTTATTCAACACGTTTTCTTACTGGCAGAGCTGTTCCGATTCATTCCTGATGAGTACCTTGAGCACGTTCTGACTACTTTCTATCCACAGTTCTTAGAAAACAAAAAAATGAAAGGCAGAACAGCTGCCGAAAAACTCTTAACTCACCAGACCACAGAGTACTTTAGTTTTCAGGTGGATATTCCACAGCCGCTACCACTGGCGGTGTTGGGTTCGTCAGCACATCCACCGACAGTGGAATCAACCACCGCAGATTAGACATTACTTCGGCGGGTAATGCTGTCGCTGGGAACCACGTAACTTCTTCATCAGTTAAAGTAACTACGTCTGTCTGTTTTCCCACGTAGACAGAAGCAAATACTTCTACTTCCCACACGTCCCAACGGAGTACGGTAATCTTTTGCCATAGCTCGGGAGAGATGACCAAACCAGACTCTTCTTGCATCTCCCGAGAGATACAGGCGCGAGGACTTTCACCTGGCTCTGTCTTACCGCCAACGCCGTTAATCTTTCCGGCTTGCCAATTGGGACGTCTTTTGCGAATCAACAGGACTTGCTGAAAATCAGGTGTAAAAACAAAGCCCAAGGTAGCGCAAATTTTTTTCATCTCTCGATAATACTACAGCACCATCCAAAGCAGCAGTTTCTTGCTCGAGGAGAACCTGTTACCCTAAAGTAATGACTGGCAAAACACATGACTTGGCTGCTTTCACAGCATTGGCGTTGGTATTTGTTTCCTTACCCCAGACACCTACGATGTCTCTTGCCACAGCTATTACTGCTTTCGGTGCGAACTTTGTCGGCGGTCTTTTTCCTGACATCGATCAACCCACCAGTGATCTCTGGGATAACTTTCGTTTAGGACCATTTATTGCCAAGATTATTTGTCCTGCTCTCGGTGGACACCGCCACATTTCCCACTCGTTAATTGGTTTAATTTTAATAGGTGCTTTATCTAAATTACTGTTAACAGTTATTTTCTCGTTTATTTTGCTAGATATTAACGTCACTGTTGTCTGGTACTGCTTTATGATCGGCGTTATCTCTCACATTGTCATGGACCTGCCAACCAAAGCTGGCGTCCCACTGTTGTGGCCGTTTAAATGTAAGTTCGGTATTCCACCAGTCAAAGCGTTACGGATGGATAGTGGCAAGTTTGTTGAAAACTGGATTGTCTTTCCCAGTCTAGCTGCCTTTACAGTACTTTTACTTTACCTGCATCAAAGCCGTGTATTGGAGTTTATTCACCAATATTGGAAGTAAAAAGCTCCGACGGAGACTGATCCTCAAAAGAGTGAATTACCTTGTCGGCGGCTTTAATTTCTTCGGGTGTGTGAGTTGTCGCAATACCAATTACTTTCATCCCCGCCGCGTGAGCAGAAGTGATGCCTGAGACAGAGTCCTCGATGGCAACACATTTTTCTGGCTCCTGGCGAAGCAGTGCCGCTGCTTTAAGAAATACTTCAGGTTCTGGCTTTCCTTTTTGAACGTCTTCGGCAGTGACGATGGCATCAAAAAAGTTCCACAGATCTAACTTATCAAAGACAAAGTTCATGTACCTTTTGCGCGAGCTCGTTGCTAAACCAATGGGAAGTTGTAGTTCTTTTAAGTACTTTAAAACTTCTAGAAGTCCGTCATTGGCTTTCAGTACTGGTTCAACTAACGAGATAGCAATATCAACTCGTTCATTCGAGTAGTGCTCAACTTCTGCCTCACTTAACTTTTTCTTAAAAAGAAACTCAAACGTTTCTTTCTCGATCCGACCAAAAACTTTCTTCGTGAACTGCTCTTCTGATAAGCGAAAGCCATGTTGCTGACAGAACACTCGCCAAGATTGCTGATGCACTCTTTCGTCGTTCAGAATTACGCCATTCATGTCAAAAATAACTGCGCTAAACATAAAACGAGTATACCCTAGTTCTTGCCCTTCCCCTAAAATCTCCGTAAGATAGATGAAATACAGTTGGAGGAAGTATGGATGCACAAGTCAATTTTCTCGCTGTCGTCCTAGCTGGGATAGTGAGCATGGTGGTTGGCTTTCTCTGGTACTCTCCTGTTCTTTTTGCCAAACCTTGGATGAAGTTGATGGGGTATTCCACCAAAAGCATGAAAGAGTCTCAACAAGAAATGGGAAAGCTTTACTTGTTGAGCTTTGTTGCCACTCTGTTGACCGCTTTTGTGCTCTCCCATGTCATGGCACTCTCTGATAATTATTATCAGTATCCAAGGTTAATGACAGGAATAACTACGGCTTTCTGGATGTGGATTGGCTTTATTGCTCCTACTCAAATGACAGAGGTTATCTTTGGCAAAAAAAGTTGGTCTCTGTTTGCAATTAATACTGGTTATCAACTTGCGTCAGTCATGGCAATGTCAGTGATCTTAGCTCTACTTTAATATAAGGAGAAAGTATGCCCAAAGCCCCTTCACCAAGTACGCGTTTATCTTTCCTACGAGTAATGATGATCGTTAACTTTGCCTTTTTGTGTCTACTGGCATTAGGCTTATATCGAGTAAAGAAACAGCTTCTTTCGCTTCAAAGTATCGTTACCCAACAGACCGCTTCACCAGTGCCCTCAGCTCCTGCCATTGTTAACGTGAGTTACAGCTGTGATAACCGCAAAACTATCCAGGCTACCTACTTTGACGGTAGAGTAGAGCTAGAGCTCAGTGACGGACGGAGTTGGTTATTAATGCAGGGCATGTCAGGTTCCGGTGTTCGTTACACGAACGATAATGAAAGCTTTACTTTCTGGAGTAAAGGCAGCACTGCTTTCATTGAGGAGGGAACGACGACGACGTACAACAACTGTACACAGCAGGGTAGCTAATAACGTTTTAGCTAGGTTGGGAGATCAGTGAGCCACCGGGGTAGAATAGTGCAAAGCAGAAAGGTCTACTATGCACAGTTCATCCCTCAACAAAAAAGTGGCTATTGTTACTGGTGCGTCTAGTGGTTTGGGTAAAGCAGTGTGCGAGCAGTTGGCAGATCATGGTGTGCATGTCTTTGCTTTAGCCAGGACTATTCATGAAACTCAACTTCCCTCAGAAGTAACCAAAGTCCCACTTAACATTCGGGATCTTCAAAGCATTGATGATGCTTTTCACTCCATAGACCAAGCAACTTCTCAGATCGATATTCTGGTGAACTGTGCCGGTAGAGGTTTGGTAAAACAGCTAGAAACAACTACCCGGCAAGAAATTATGGACTTGTTTGGCGTCAACCTTAAAGGCAACATCTATATTGCTCAAGAAGTGTACAAGCGAATGATTCCCAGGCGACAAGGACATATCATTAATGTTTCTTCTACTTCAGGCCTAAAAGCTCGAGCTGATGAGCCCATTTACTGTGCCACCAAGTGGGGGCTACGAGGCTTCACTGAAAGTTTACGTTTGGCAGCTGCAGCTCACCAAATCCGGGTCAGTGGTGTCTATCCCGGTGGGATGCAAACTAACTTTTGGAAAGGTGGAGAACCGCGCGATACTTCCAAGTTTATGAACCCCCAACAGGTAGCAGCTGAGATTATTCACTTACTGCACACACCAACTACGTTAGCACCTTCGGAGTATGTCATTGAGCGGGGAGTTTAGCTTTAGTACGCGTGATGCCCGACTAGGATTCGAACCTAGATGTGCAGCTTCAAAGGCTGCTGTCCTGCCATTAGACGATCGGGCAATAGACACTTGAGTTGTGCCGAACTGGTATTTTAACAAAACTTTGTCACTTTCGCAGCCAGATCTACCATATATTGAGGAAATTGCATATAATATCCCTTCTGCCGAAGTGGCGAAATGGTAGACGCGCACGCTTCAGGAGCGTGTGGGGCAACCCATGGAGGTTCAAGTCCTCTCTTCGGCACAATACAGGTTTGTCAATTTAATACTTCAAAATTGTGGGTTCCACACATAATTGATAAACTTTGCTTCGGTAGACAGACCTACTTACCAACCAACAGGAGGATAGTTCGACTATGGAGATCAAACCGACTATGCATGCTTACCTTCAGGAGTGGGTCACTAAAGAGGGGGCTGATGACAACTATTTGATCATTTGGGTTGGCACAGGATACTTGCAACCAAGCGGGGCCATCGGATTGTTTGCAGGAGAAGCAAAAATGTTCTCCGGTGCGGACAGAAGGGCAAATGCTGTTTCATTTGCCAAGAAACACGGATATACGGTTGTCGATGACGCTGACGAGTAGCAGCAGAAGTTAAAGTGGGTTGGCAAAAGCTGACCCTCTTATTACTAAACTTCATAAATCTCTTGACTTAAAACCACCACTCGACCAGAATGGGCTATATTGAGTAAGTTTCAATCTTTATATGACATTCGAATCAATAGAGCCACAAAAAATTGAAGACAGAGCCACTATTGAACAGGAGATAAGTTCTAATGAATTTGTGGCCAAAGCCGATGAACTATGGGCATCTATTAATGAGGATGAGATTAGAGATGGCATGATTTGGTCAAAACTCGACGATGATTCAAAGGGCCTGGCCGAAGAGGCTGCCGTTGAACTATCCGAACTTCTTCAATTAAGAAGAACTGCTCTTTTCGAAGCCCAAAAAAAGGCTGGGCCTGGGGGAACAATTAACGAAGAAGCAGATGCCACCATAAAGAGAATCAACAATATAATTGATAAAGGCCTATCGAAGCCCCAGGTGCAACCAGCGCTTATTTCATATTGTGATAATGAAATAAAAGTGATTCAAAGAGAGCTTGCAGAGGAGAAACTTAAGCGTGGAGGACAACTTGGTGAAAGATCTAAGCGCGAGCATCATCTTGAGGATGAACTTAAAAGGGCGGTGTCTTTTCGCGAATTTGTTGAATCTAAACAGACAACTGCGATCAGCAGTTAAAAACACTGGATCAAAAGCATCTTCTTTAATGATACAGTTCTATATATAATGAACTTGTATTTATTAACTTTTAATGAGTACTGAAATAGCAGACCTATCCAAAAGACTTGAAGACATAAAGCTTTGGATTGAATCAAAGATTCAAATTTGGGCAACATACAGAGATTTGAAACCAGTTTCTTCATTAATTATTTCAGATGATGCAAATGAATCTGAAAGATTGTTGGTTTTTGAATGGATTAAAGATGCAAATCTACTATTTGAGACAGATGATGATAATGGCAATTTAATATATGTCTCCAAGGACAGAGTGAAGCTTAAAAAGATAAAGGAGATTATGTGGTCAACAAAAGCCGAAGACCATATTACCAAAGGACTATTGTTTGGATATCCAAAAGAAGCCGTCATTGAATTTGCCAATAACCACGCTGCAATGGAGAAAAGTGACGGCGAAACCCTAAAGCTTGACCACTTTGCATATATTAGATACAAAACAAGAATCTCAAATCCAATTGAAGACAGCAATGTTGCCCTTTCATGGGCGGAGTTATCAAGAAGAGAGATTCCAAACATAGCTAAAGAATTTGAGGATGCACTTGAAAAAGTTTCAGGTAAACAAAAGTAGGTATTAGATTGCCTGGCCGAAGCCAGGCAACTACTCTCAAACTAAGCAGACCTCGCCCAAAACAAGATTCCTGCAATGCAGAGTGAGATCGCAAAACTATACCAGTTGAGCCTTGCGCCCCAATTCAACTCATCTGGCGAGTCTACATACAACAAAACCGCAATAATGGTGGAAAGCGAAACGACCGCACTATGATTGTCCTGTAAAAGGACCTCTAAGAGCAATGAGAGCATCAATGTGATTGACACCCAAAGTGCCGCACGCAGGTAGTTCTTCTGCCCTCCCCCAAAACTCGCTTCGATGATTGACACAGCAATCACGAAAGCCATATAGAGCGCGCTTAGTATTAGAGTCAATAAAATTGAATCAAACCTGCCAGTCAACTCTAATGCAGCGATCAATGTGACGACTAACAGAACCATGGACCACCCTCTTAAACGCGATTGTCTCGGTTGAACAGATTGGGCGATCAAATAGACCGAGACCGCAAGCCAAGTCGCATAGAGCATCAGATTCCTCCGTATTACTAGATGATGTAAACTGCAATCGCTACTACAAATTGAGCCACAAAAAGCCAGTTGATTAAAAGACCCCCTTACCCTGAATATCCCAAATTGGGATTATATCCCATAGGTGGTTTATTTCAAAACTAGCCCGCCCTACCCCCTCCTCCACCTCCGGCTCTACCCGACCCTCCATATCCACCACTTCGATTTACGCCTGTTGCCCCAAGGGTATTTATGCTTGTAAGAACTTCAGCCAATGATCTGCCATCTGGCGAGCTTGCTCTGGCAAGAGCTAGTGCACCACCAGTATTTTTTGCAAAACTAACAGGTAATTGAGATATTGCCTTAAGAGACACTCCGAGAGCGGCACCGTAAATTAAATACTTACCCCACAACACTACAGAATCAATTGGGTGATTTTTGGTTACAGAGTAATCGACTAAGTGCTTTTTAAAAGCCAACCATTTTGCATACTCACTGTTTCCAAACTCAGTTCTTTTATTAAAAAACGAAGACACAAAAAGTGTCACAAGAAGACTTGCAACAAGAGTTAAAAATGGAATGACATAAAATCCTGAGCCAGTAATACTTACAATCCCCAACTGGGCCAAGGCGATGGCAGAAACTAGGCCAATGTATCCAATTTTAGAAATTACACTTTTATACCTAGCACCTCTTTTTTCTAGATAGCCTAATTCAACTAGCTGTGAAGTGGCTCCATTTCTCCACTTTTCCCAAAACTGGCTGGCATCAGAATGACTAATCTTTTTTGCAGTCTTAATCTCATCAAAGCTAATCTCTCCCACCCCCCCTGACTGTAAACAGGAAATTAACTAGCTGCGTGTCCCTTTCATCAAGTTTTACCTTTTCATAGTTTTTGGATGCGATTAACCTATAAAGCTTGCGTGTTCCAAAACCAAACACCATATCTTTGGTTTCTGTGACAATGTCAATTACTTTCATATCAATTAGTCTGATAATTGAAGCTACAAAACTTTGTGAACTACAAACCCCAAAAGGGTTAAGAAGGGCATCAACCAATGCTGGGTGCAAGTCCGATGGTGGCTCACGAAGAGAGTTTGCAAGGTTAACCGACGGAGCGGGGGCATCATCACCCACCCTTCTCCACGCAAGGTATAAATACAAAAGCCAAAAAAGCGGGATGAATGAGAGGGCAATTGCAAAATAGAAGTCTTTGCCAAATCGTATTGGAGAAATTAATGACTGCTCTTCACTGGCAATCTGTTCTCTGGTTAACCCCCCTACTCTGGGTGAGCTTATTCCAGTATTTGGAAAGACAAGTCTTACTACAAGTGGGCTTGCGACAGATGTTGATAATCCAGTCAAATTAATAACCCCATCACTATACCCAGAACCCCTCTTTACACCATTTATATATAAGTCCACTTCAGTGCTGTCATATTTAAATGGCAGGTTTATTTTCAAAGATATGTTCTTGTGAGCCACCTCCCACTCCCTACCAACCACATTCCAATACACCTCAGCAACATCAGGATGCAGACTCACAAGATCAACCACCTTGTATTGAAGTTTATAGGGAAAGCGTGAAACCCCCGCCGGGAGATTGGTAAACACTTTTAACTTCTCAGCATCCTGAGTGACTTTGTAACTACCCGCTCCACCCTCCAAGTCTTTAGGGGTAGTTGACCAGTGCGACCCAAAGACTATTGTGTATGGTTCACAAGAGGCACAATCAACACTTTTTTGTATCCACCTTTCCACAAAAGTAAACTGGCCATCAAAGACAAAGTCATACTCCTCAAACACCTGTCCACTTCCATCAGATCCAATATCAATAGTTATTTTTGAGTGTTCAATCTCATAGCTTTTGGCCAAAACCTGAGTTGGCAAAAGAAAACTAAGTGCGAGAAGTAAAAAAGTTGTAAGCAATCTCATGTAATTATTCTACCCCTTGGGCAAATAAACCTCTTGCTCTGATATAATCACCTGGCTATTTTTAGCACTACTCTAGACTAGGAGTGAAACTGTGAGCAATTTCCAACTGGCCGACTTGGTAGTATTGGTTCAGACTCTTTTGAGCGTGTCACTTTTGTGTTGGCAAGTTTTGTTCCTTTTTAAGCACATTCAAAGCGCAAATCTTGACCCGAGACTAATCAGAAGGGTCGAGGCCCTCGCAGTTGCCAACTTCGCAGTGATTGGCATGCTTTTTATTGTTGTAGTTATGACCAAAGGCATGCAAACCATGGCCATTGTCCTTGCTGCTGCCACAACCACGACCACGATTGTGATACACAACAGAGCAAGACACATAGATGCACCGGCAATTCTTATCTACGGCGCTAACATAGTAGGACAAGTTTTTGTTCTGACAATTTCAGCAGTAGAGTACTTGGGTAGATAAATGAGCAGGAGATATACTAGCCAAGACCCAAGACACAGAAAACTGACAAGAAGAGTTTTAGGGAGAAACCTAAACTTATCAGTTGCAAGCGGAGCCCCTCTCTTGGACTTTAGGTTATCCTGGAGAGAAGAAAGCTTGGTGTTGACTGCAACAGAAAAGGCCGGATTAGGCCAGGATACTACTGCACTACCACTTCTCAATAACGATGTCTGGACAGCCTCGCTTTTCGTCAAAGTAGGAAATGGTAGGTGGACAAAACTTGATGGAAACCTTCGCTCTGGTGAAGTTTTAATTCAACCAGGCTTAGAAATAGTTGGTGGCACTAAAATCAGCCTCAAACTCAAAAAAAGAGGCGTATCGGTTGTTATCAGCAGCTTAGAAGTTCCAAACAAGGAGTGATGCATGACAATATTTGGAGTGAATGTGCCACTTCATTCAATTCCATATGCAGTTTGTGCCGTGGTAGCAGTGTTTGGACTATTTGAATCAAAGCCGTCCAAGCAGAAACTGGGGCTAATGCTAGTAGACATGGTTGTTCTTCATGCTTTAGCTCTGATTTCTTACATGATTCTACGACAACAGGACCTGCTATGGCCAATTTTCGCAACATTCTATCTATCGGCAACCCAAACATTCATTGCACTAGGCTCAATTAGAACCCATGGAATTGAGGGTGGGTTCAAGATTATGGCAGCCAACTATGCGCTGGGGAACCTGACCATGTTTGTGTTGATCTTGTCTGGTGTTTTGGGATCCTAGTATGGCCGGGGCAAGAAGCCCCGGTTTTTTATTATCTTCTGCTTTCCATGCCATAGTAACGAACTCGATCTCCCTTAAAGAAGAGCTGGATTTGCCCCACTGATCCGTTTCTATGCTTGGCAATATCAAGGTTTACATTCTCCAACTTGTCATCATCCTCTCTCCACAAAAACATAACAACGTCTGCATCCTGCTCGATACTTCCCGACTCTCTAAGATCAGACAGTTGTGGTCTTTTTGTTCCTCTTTGCTCAACAAGTCGTGAAAGCTGCGAGAGTGCCAAAACAGGCACTTTAAGCTCACGGGCCATGTTTTTAAGCCCTTGAGATATTTCTGAAACTTCCTGCACTCTGTTCTCAAGATTTCTGCTTTTGGCTAGCTGAAGATAGTCAACAATTATAAGTTCTACCCCGTGCTCCACTTGAAGTCTTCTGGCCTTAGTTCTCATCTCCAGAATGCTCATGCCAGGTGTGTCGTCAATATATACAGGAGCCTCAGCAAGTTCGCCCATGGCTATGGAGAGCCTAGTGAATTCATCGTCATTTAGTCTGCCTGTTTTAAGCTTCCAGGCATCGATATCTGCTTGACCAACAAGCATACGATCAGCAAGTTCTTCGCTGCTCATTTCAAGAGAAAATACACCAACCGATCTTTTATGTTTAACAGCCATATGTTGAGCTATGTTTATAGCCAGAGTTGTCTTTCCCACACCAGGACGAGCAGCAAGGATTATGAGGTTACCTTTTTGAAGACCTGCCAGCTTATCATCAAGGTCAGCAAATCCAGTTGGTACTCCACGCAATGCCCCATCTTGCTTTGACAACTCATCAAGTCTGTCAAAGGCATCAGCTAGTGTTTTTTTGATGTGTTTAAAACTAGTACTTAAGGTGTTTTGGGTGATGGAGAACACTTCAGTTTCCGCCTCATCCAGTAGCTCAGACACCTCCCTACCTTCATCGGAGGCCATATCAAAAAGCTTGCTTCCAACCTGCATAAGTCTTCTTTTGGTTGCATGATTTTTAATAATTTTTCCATATTGAGCAACGTGAGCCGCGGTAGGCACTTTATCAACAAGAGCAGTTACATAAGCGGCTCCACCAGCATCAGTTAATTTTTTGCGCTCTTTAAGCCTTTCTGTGACAGTGACTATATCAATTGGTTCTCTTGATTCATAAAGACTTAGGATTGCCTCATAAATGGCTTGGTGACGACTACTGTAGAAATGCTCAGGGTGTAAAAACTCTGCAACATCTATAACTGCCTCTCGATCCATTAGTATTCCCCCAAGCACACTAACCTCAGCTTCATCTGAATGAGGTGGAGTTTTGAGTGCTTTAGTGAAGTTATCACTCATCTTGTTGATTGCTTATTTTGAAGCCAGGGAAACTAGCTTCATTTCATCAATTATTGCTGAGTTGCTTTTAATGACCAACTTAGGAAGTGTCTCTGAAGCACTTGCACCAAATTCTGTAAAAAAGTTGGCAAGCTCTTCACCGCTAGCCATGGGAACTATGTAGTTTGGAGAAACAAGTCTGGCTGCTTTCACTGCAGTTTTTGGCTCTGAAACACCCACCATTAAAACGTTAATGTCATCCAATTCTTCCAGATACTTCTCATCAACCTCAGCAGTCTTGGGGAGGTATAAAAACCTAAAGCCGTCAATTTCAATCACAACTGAACTGAATTTGTCGTTTTTTTTGATAACTGAAGAGATCCCCCTTACTTCATATTCACCAGGAAGCCAAAGGCTTTTGTGAAGACTTGGAATTTGGGCGGCAGTGTACTCCGAATCACCAATTACAACCTGTGCATCAGTTTTACTATTTAAGTTTTTAGGGAAAAGGACGAGTGAGCTTTCCTTGGTTTTAATGAGGAAAGTTTGCTCTCCCATGTATACAATATCCATATGGCTTGCCCACTTTAGCAAAGTTAAGCCAGAAGCTCAAGCATTATGAAGGAACTTTCACTAGCATTATTATTTGGAATAGTAATTGGCGTATCCGTGCCAAGCGTTTTTTTCTACAACCAAACATTTGGAGGCAACAACTCTCCAACCACAAACGCAAGTCCCACCCCAGAAACACTAGCCAGACAGACCTCCCAACCCGAGGTTAAACGTGGGGAGTTTAAAATAAGCTCACCCACTCTGGGTGTGTCAGTTTCAAAAAAAGTCACAGTTGAAGGGTCTTCGCCTGAGAAGTTCGTATTGGCACTAATCGACAAAGACGAAGAACTTTTGATCCCCACCAAAGATGGTAAGTTTAGCCTGGAAATTGATAAGGCTCGTCCTGTTACTAATGTTGATCTTGTAGACCGTAACAATTATATGGCTTTTGAGCTGTTAAGCTCAGATAAATCAGTTGGACAGAAAGTTATAGCAGGCGTGGTTACTGAAATAAGTGACGCCTCAATAGTGGTAAAGGATACCTCTGGAGTTATTCAAACCCTAACCAGAGATGGCGCGACCTTAATAGTTAGAGGGGAACAAAAAGCTGACCCAAGTGTTGGTGACACAGTTCACATAGTCACAAATACCGAATCAACCTATGCTCGGGAAATTGTAATATCGACCGTATTGCCTGACGACAAATTCTCACTTTTGGTTGGAACAATAGATTCTGTAGAAAAAACTGTCGCAAACTTCAAAAAAGACGGAGAAAGCGAGATCATAAAGCTTACCTCAGATATTGGCATGTACGGGGTTAACCTGGATTTGGTTGTTAGAAACAGAACAAGATACATTGATGGCGACAAGGGCAAAGTAGCCTATGCTCTTTTAAATCAGTCCACAAAGAAAGTTAAAAGCGTATATATATTTGATAAATGAGCCAAGAATCTGTCCGCAACAAAGCCTTAATGTCTCTGGTGTTTGTTTCAGCGATTTGGGCTGTCGCTGCAATAGTTATCAAAGAGGTGCTTTTGGTAATACCACCTATTTTCTTCCTCTGGATACGTTTCTTTTTTTCAAGTTTGGTTACAGTAAAGAGTCTGAAAAGTGGTAGGACTGTACTTAAAAAACATCTTAAACTCATTGTTTTACACAGCCTACTATCAGCGCCTCTTGCTTTGGGTTTTTTGTTTGCAGGCATTGAAAGAACTGGAATACTTAATCTCTCAGCAGCACAAGTCGTGGCCCCAATAGTAACTATGGTTGCTGCCTCTATCTTTTTGAAAGAAAAAATAACCAAAATTGAAAAAACAGGCGCATTGATTACCATAATTGGAGCCACAATAATTGGCCTTGAGCCAGTTTTATCTGGTGGTAGTTTCAACTCCCAACTAACAGGTAACCTTTTCCTGGCTGGATTTATAGTCTTTGACGCTGCCTCTGTTCTTGTTTTGAAACTACTCATGAAGTCAACCAAAGAAGCAGCTTTTGTTACAGACATCTCTTTCACAATTGGATTTCTGGCTCTAACCCCAATTATTTTTTGGGTGTACTCTTCGGCTGAGATAGTGAGTCTATTTTCAAAAGTTGACCTTATTGTCCTACTTGGTGTTTTGTATATGGCTCTAGTTTCAGGAAACCTAGCATTCACAATTAGGGCCTCGGCCCAAAAATTCCTCAAAGTCGAGGAAGCTTCTCTTTTTGGGTATTTAACACCAATCATGTCCGCCCCCTTAGCAGTTCTATTTTTGGGTGAGAAATTGACTTTGGTGTTTGTTTTAGGAGCTGTATTTACTGCTGCAGGCGTATTTGTATCAGAATCCAAGCACCTCCCCTCCTTCAAAACACGCCCAAAATGGCTCTCCTTGCTAAAAAACCACTAATCCTGCTATAATCGCTCACCATGAAAGCTCAAATTCAGCCAAAATACTTTGAAGACGCAATTGTAACTTGTGCCTGTGGCAATAAGTTCACAGTAGGAATGACTATCCCTTCTTTCCAAGCAGACATTTGTTCAAATTGCCACCCATTCTACACAGGTCAAATGAGATATGTTGACACCAAAGGTAGAGTTGACTCATTCATAGCTAAACAAGCTAAGGCTGAGGGACTTGAGAGAAAAAGCAAGACTGAGCGAAGAGCAGAAAAGAAAGCAGCTCTTATTGATGCTGACATCTCAAGACCAAACACACTTGAGGAGCTTCGCAAAATGCTTAAAAAGAGCTAAACTCTGCTATCCCCACATATATGAGCAATATCTGTTTTATTGAAACTCGTGGTGCAACTGGAGGTGATGAAGCCAAGCTTTGGGCTTCTGATCTGCTTCGCATGTACCTGCGATATGCAACAAAATCTGGAATCAAGGCTGAAATGGTTGATGAAGGGGTGCTAAAGCTTGCAGGAGAAGGTATTTTTGAAAGGTTTGTTAACGAAAGTGGTGTGCACAGAGTTCAAAGAGTCCCATCAACCGAAAGAAAAGGTAGAATTCACACCTCAACAGCAACTATTGCAGTGCTTCCTGAAATAGATGAAAAAGAGGTGCAGATCAGACCCGAAGATCTTGAGATCCAATTCTTCAGAGCTGGCGGAAATGGAGGGCAAAACGTTAACAAGGTGTCTACAGCCGTAAGGCTTATCCACAAGCCCACTGGAGTCGTGGTTTCTGCTTCAACCGAGAGATTTCAGGAGCAAAACAGAGCAATTGCCATGGCACTTCTAAGAACTAGACTCTGGGAGCGTGAAGAGCAGAAGAAAGAACAAACAATTGCAGGTTATAGAAGTAAGCTTGGAAAAGGAATGAGGTCTGAAAAAATAAGAACCTACAATTTCCCTCAAGACAGACTCACAGACCACAGAATAAATAAGTCCTGGGGAAATCTTGAATCCATTATTGACGGAAACTTGGAAAAAGTACTTGAGGCCACAAAATCAATACAATAAAAACAGTATATGTTTGCCAAAAACAAGTAATGCGAGGTTAAATTATTTACAAGAAAGGTGCGAGCATGTCGCACCTTTTTCTAGTTTTTACAAGCGAGTCAGGCCATACTTCTTGTTAAGCCTGCAATTCACCGGCGGGACGCTTGAAATAAAATCCATGTGACACAACAACAACATCGACCGGTTCCACTCCCCCATGAAGCTCAATGATAGTTGGTCCGGGAATTATGGCACACAACTCCCACCCTTCAGCACCAAGAAGCGGAAGAGCAATGGTATCAAATTCAAGTCCGCCCCACTGTGAAGATGTTTCTTCGTCGCGTAAGACGTTTCCATCCTGACCAACCAGAATAACAAGATACTCCCACTTGCACCGTACCATACTTGTCCTCCTTGTACTCAAAAGACCAGAAAGTATAACATATTGAACCACAAATAAAGCTATGGGACTCATGAGAGATAGTTGTATTTTGGGTACATGTGTACAATAGAAATTGCCCCCCACCACATCATGTAGTAGGAGGCAAACAGAGTCAGCTAGCTGAGCTTAATCGTTATTGTGGTCCAACGGTACATATACTTTACATACCCCAATCATCATAAAGAAGGCCTTAACCAGACCTACATTCATGGAGTATGTCTCGCCCATGTATTCATAAGGCACCTCGAACCGCCTGTTAATGGTCAGGTCAAACAAACGCAGGATCACGACACGAATTCGGCTATTTTCACCAAACGGAAAGCGGTACGTCTTAAACATCAGCGCGACAACACTCAGTACAGTTAAAGCTGCTGGCACCAAATATATCAGCTCACTCGGATGCGCACCAACAGAATATAACCTTACATAGAGTAAAAACATAAAAACCGACGCAATCACACCACAACTGGCAAAGACATTCACGAGCATGCCCCTGGTCTCAAACAGCACACTAAAGGGCCAAAGCAGGCGCTTTAATGGTTTTGGAAGCCACCTACTAACGGATAGTCTTTCTAACAGGAATAGTCCTGCCGCTATGACAAAGACGATCAACGTTATCAGCAAGACCAATCTGGCAGCTATCGCAATGCTTTCGACAACTACACTTAAAATTACTACAAGTACCAACAAGATGATGAAGGGCAGCTTCTTTGCAAGAAATTGTCCTGAGCGTGATCGAAGCGCTCGAGACATTGCCTGCTGCCTCATGTCACAAGATGTAATACTCTCATCTACAGCATTCGTTCCAGTCGCAAAGATTCGCATTGTTTCCTCCGGTAGTTACTGATAAATTTACCAACTTGTATTATATCTTATAATATCAAATAGTCCAATTATTGAGGCTATTCTTCGCTTGTAGTTAGTTGGACAGAAATAGTTATATCCTCCCCATTTCTCCAAAGTTTGACTGAGATAGTATCACCTGGTTTTTTGTTCTTCATAACACTAACAAGCCCCTCTTCTTGGTCAGCGAGCTTAACTCCATCAATTTCTACAATTATGTCATCTATTTCAATACCAGCTCTTTCTGCAGGAGAGTCAGACACAACATCCTGAACATATGCCCCTTCTGGCACCTCATTCAAAAGCGCAGCACGTCTGCCTATCATTTGATATTGAACTCCCAAAAAGGCGCGTGATGTGAAGCTGCCGTTTTGAGTGAATTGCTCCAAAGCTCTTTTGACTGTATCAGCAGGAATTGCAAAGCCAACGTTTTGTGCCCCTGAAGCTACAGCCACGTTTACACCGATAACCTGACCGGCTGAGTTTAGTAGTGGCCCACCAGAATTTCCGGGGTTAATGGCTGCATCTGTTTGAATAACATCATCTAATCTTTCCACAAAGCCTTGGAATGGGTCTCCTGCTGTAATACCACGACCCAAACCTGAAACAACTCCAGTTGTTACGGTGTGTCTGAACTCACCAAGGGCAGTGCCAATTGCAATTACAAACTGCCCTACTTTTAAGTTTTGGGAGCTACCTATTTCAATTGGGGCCAGACCACTTGCATTAATTTTTAGAATAGCCAAATCATTGGCTGGATCTCGGTCAATTTTTACAACCTCAAACTCCCTGTCATCTTTAGTTATAACTTTATATTTTGCATCTCTGTCATCCACAACGTGCTTATTGGTAATAATCAAACCATCTGCGGAAACCACAAAGCCTGTACCTATATCTTGCTGAGTACCCCCTTCAAATCTTTGATTAAAACCACCACCAAATGGATTAAATTCCAATACTCTCCTTCTAGGTGTTTCAACTGTAACTGTCACAACCGATGGGGACACTCTTTCTGCAATATCAACAACTATATTTTCTTCCCTGAGAATTTTTTGAGAAAATTCAGTCTGAGTGAAGTTGGTTGAGCCTCGAAGAAGTGAGCCAACCCTGTCTAGAGCTCCGAATCTAATAGCTGCATAGCCCGAAGCAGTTATTATTGCAGCAAAAACAACAAACAAAGCAATGATTGTTATCAGTAGTCTTACTTTGGAAATCTTCATACCAGTATTTTTGTTCAGTTAGCTTAAATTTAGCTTAATTTGAGAGTGTCTCTATGGCCTTTTCCAGCTGCAAGTCCACTTCAGGCTTCTCTGGGTCAAGCTTAACCTCAATATCAGGTGCTATACCTTTTTCGTGAATCCAATCCCCAGAAGGAGTGATCCAACGAGCAATTGTTATATGAATTCCAGTTCCATCTGGAAACTCTCTTGGCTCTTGAACAGTTCCTTTTCCAAAGGAGTTAACTCCAATTAACTTTACTTTCAGATTGTCTCGTAGCGCTCCTGCCAAAATCTCAGAGGCTGAGGCTGAACCTTTGTTGATTAACATTACAACAGGAGTTCCCACCAACTTTCCTTGTCTTTGAGTAAGTAGCTCATCAATCTTTTTGCCTTCTGCCTCCTCAGACACAACCACAGTTCCTTTGTTCAAAAACTCAGAAGCAATATCCACTGCTGCCATTAGGTATCCGCCCGGATTATTTCTCACATCAATCACCACTCCCTTGAGTCCAGGAGTTCCCAAAACCTCAGTTACTGCCTCACTCCATTCGTTTTTAGTTTCTGCCCCAAACCTGGTAAGTCTAATGTGGGCTACTTTTTTGTCTTCTCCAACAAATTCAAGCTTTACTGAAGGCACATCTATGCTCTCTCTTTTAACATCAATAATAATTGGAGCACTCTCCCCTTCCCTTAATAGTGCCAGTGTTACAGTGGAGCCTTTGGGACCTCTAATGGTTTGAACCGCCTCAGGCAGACTCATTCCATCTGTGGACTTATCAATGTCTTTTGCTTCATCTTTAATTCCAATAATTAAATCTCCGGGTTGCACACCTGCCTGTGCTGCTGGTGTATCCGGCAGAGGAGCTATAACAGCCAATTGAGTTCCTTTGTACCCAATCTGAATACCTATCCCATCAAAGCTTCCAGACAAATCTTCTTGTGTGACTTGTTGCTGGTTTCTGTCTAAAAAGACTGTGTATGGATCTCCAACTGCTGCAACCATCCCTTTGATTGCACCTAAAACAAGCGCAGACTGATCAATCTTGCCTGGGTCGTAATAATCAGTTTTGAGAAGATCCCAAACCTGCCAAAACATAGAAAAGTTTACGTCAGAAAAAGATTCTGGTTTTGTTCTATCAATTACAGTTTCGCTTGCAAGAATTGGTATTTTAACTCCCCTATTTGAGACCAGATAACCTGAAGTAAAGGCGAGGACTGTAATGACCAATGGGAAGAGAAGCTTTTTAGTAAAAGCCATTAAATTCTTCATCTAAAGATTATAGCAGCAAATCAAAGAGTTGCTACAAATTTAGAAGAGTTTTGGATCATTAAGAAGTGATTCAAGTCCTGGAATAATTGGTAGCCTGGAAATCTCTTCTTTTGAGAAAAAGCCATACTCAGTGTGTTCCAAGCTTAATTTAATCTGAGGATTTGCTCCTAATTCTAGTTTGTAAATTAGCCTGACAATTACATAAGTAATTCCATCATTCTCGTTAAATGAATGGTGAATTTTCAAAAAATTAATGGTGGAGGGTCCAAGTGCTGTCTCTTATACACATCT
>DBDU01000013.1 GCA_002293725.1 Patescibacteria group bacterium UBA924 | reverse complement strand
AAGAGAGAGCGGATATAATACATACTACTTACACATAGTGAATATACATAAGCCTAAAGACTACTGCAGTCTGAATAGGCATTATGTTTTTAGCACTTTAATATCGATTACCTTTTCAGGTTGTGGCCCCAGCTTGCTTGCTTCCCAATAGCGAGCTCGGGCCGCAACTTGATTAAAAGTTGTGGTTTTACCGGTTCAATAGGGTTTCTAAAAGATGGACAGCTACACAATTGAAGTAAAAGCGTTCGGTTTTCCGCATGTATCTGTGAATGGGAAGAGAGTGAAATGGCGCGGTAAGTTAGCGCCTAAGCTTTTTTTCTTCCTCACAGATAAGGAAGCGGCAACTAGAGACGAAATCTTTTCCGCTTTCTGGCCGCATCTGGGGGTAAAAGACGCGACCAACGTTTTTCATGTCACCAAACGGCAACTTAAAGAGGCGTTGGAACAAGCTGGACTTCCCGCAGACGAATTCCTCAACTACTCACAAGGGTACTACGAACTGCCGCACTGGAAAGCGAGGCCCAAACCATCAGCAACCAACATGCTTGTCCGTTATGACGTCGCTGCGCTTAAACGGACTACTGAGCAGTACATTCTGGATCAGGAAAGCGTCGGTCTGGAAGAATGGGCAAAACTGTTCGAGTCGGTTAGCAGGGGTGTTTACATGGCAGGCATTGAGGAGGAATGGTTCAAACAGCGGCGAGCAGAAGTGCGTACAACTATTGCCCAAGCGTACGTATCTGCGGCTCACCTTGCCTTAGGTAAGAGCCTCACCCCCTTAGCCACTGCTTGGTTCGAGGAAGCCTACAAACACCAACCGTTACGGGAAGACGTACACCGCCAGCTTCTCAGTCTGTACGCCTTAGTAGGAAACAGCAAGGTGGCAGAGTTTTATGCTGCCATAGTCAAACAGCTGGGCACACCCAGCCCTGAAACGGAGCTGCTGTACAAGCAGCTGATGTAAAAGTCATAACTAAATCGATATCGTGTAAGAACGGCCATCCATCTAAGGGTGGCCGTTTTTGCGTTTGGAGAGCTCCTGATGCGCTAGAGTAGTATAAAATAGTCTTCTGTATCCAAAGATATGAACGATAAAGATTATTTAAAACTGGCAGTTGAGCAAGCTAAAAAGTCCGTTCATGAAGGAGGTTTTCCGGCCGGAGCTGTGGTTGTAAAAGATGGAAAAGTTCTTTCAGAAGGTGTAAGTTTGGGCTGGAAGTTGAATGATCCCACTGAACATGCTGAGACATCGGCTATTCGGAAAGCGTGTAAAGCTATTGGTTCTTCAAACTTAGAGGGGGCAGTACTTTACGAATCCTTGGAGTGCTGCAATATGTGTTTTTCTGTTGCGAACTGGGGTGGGATTTCCAAGATTGTCTATGCGTGTCAGAAGACCCCAGAAATGGTCAAGAACTTTTACTATGAAGGCGTAACTGATAACCAGGTCTTAAACTCAAATAACAATAGAAAAATCGAAGTAGTGTTTATCCCTGATTTTGAACAAGAATGTTTAGATTTGGTTAAAGAGTGGGAACACAAACAGAAATGAAGCTGGCAATGCTTTTACCAGGATATCTGGATTCACCAGATTACCTGCACATGAAGGTTTTTGAAGAAAGACTAAGTGAGTTAGGTTATACCGTTGAGCGTTTAGATCCGTGTTCTCTTTGGGAAACAGGAGATGTTGATCATTACTTAATCACTAACTTCATCCAACAGATCAAAGAGCGAGTTGAGTTTTATAAAGATCAAAACCCTGAAGAAGTGGTCTTAATTGGTCATAGTATGGGTGGGTTGACAGCTATCATTGCAGGCAGCCGAATTTTGGCAGTAACGAAGATTGTTTCACTTTGCCCTCCACCTGATTTAACTCAATCACTTAAAAAGTGGAATGCTAATGGAGTGAGATACTCTGAGAGAGATTTACCCAATGATCCTCATACATTTCGATCCTTTGCTATTCCAGAGTCTTTTATAAAAGATGGGCTGCAATACTCCGCCAAAGATGAGGTGAAAAAAATCCATAAACCTCTAATGATTTTTATCGCTCTTAATGATGATGTAGTCCTTCCTCAGCAAACAGAACAAATTGTAGCCAACGCAAATAATCCGTATGTGGTGAGACAACCGGGTATGGATCACGGTTTTCGACGTTCGCAGAGAGAATGCGATACGGTTATGAAGGAAGTTGAGAAGTTTTTATTGTTGTGACCCCATCCGGATTCGAACCGGAGTTACAAGGATGAGAACCTTGCGTCCTAGGCCTCTAGACGATGGGGCCGTCTTGGCAGAGCTGTATTTTACCATTTCTTCGGCTGATTAGGCTAGAGTGGCCGACGGCCAGAGTGCTTCATTTTATTTCTGATCTCTTGTATTGACCCTTCTGTCTGGGTCATAATGATTTGATATGGCTTTGCATGGTACGTTTGCCCATCTTTTTCATCCTCAGCGATCGAATAACCATCGAGCACGCGTCCTTCATCCCGAAGCATTTCTTTTCTTTATTGGTTTTGCGGCTATTTTTGGCTTGGCTTTAACAACTGTTCCTCGTGTTAGCCATACTGCGGGGCAAGTCTTAGGTTTTAGTTCGTCAATTACAGCAGGGGACGTCGTTGCTCGGACAAATGCCGAACGGCAAAAGGTAGGACTGCCTGAACTAAGAGAGAATGAAGCACTCTCTCGAGCAGCTCAAGCTAAAGGTACCCATATGTTTGCCAATCAATATTGGGCCCACACTTCGCCCGATGGCACTCAACCGTGGTCTTTCTTTAAGCAAGCCCAGTACAACTACAGTGTGGCGGGTGAAAACTTAGCTCGTGACTTCTCAAATGCTAGTGACATGATGCAGGCATGGATGCACTCACCGACACACAAGGCAAATATCGTTAATCAGAAGTATCAAGAGATAGGGATTGCCGTCATTGATGGAAGCTTAAACGGAGTAGAGACGACCTTAGTGGTTCAGTTCTTTGGGACGCCATTAGCTGTTGTTCCACAAGTTCCGCAGGTAGCTGCTGCCCAGACTGAGATTGGTCAAGAACTTAGTGAGACTGACCGCCAAGCGGTAGGACAGGCTGACTTCTCGCCTACGATGTTAACTATCGAGCAAGCTGAACCATTGGTGGTCAACACTGATGATCAGACAGCTGAGATTTTAGGAAGTGAGGTTTTACCGGTTACTCAGTTGACCACCCCACCTCTCTTCTCACCATTACAGTTAACCAAAGCGTTCTTCCTAGCCATTATTTTTATTGTTGTGGTTGCCTTAACCTACGATATGTTAGTCATGCAACATCGTCAAACTGCTCGTATGGTGGGTAAGAACTTTGCCCACATCATGTTCTTCTTACTGATTGCCTTTTTATTGATTTACTTCAAATCAGGAGTGATTGCCTAATGTGGAAAGAACTGCAAAAACATCAGCTGGCCTACACCGTTTTAACAATTGGATTTCTGCTATTTATTGCTACTTTTCTAGCCGTTTGGCCTAGTCGTGATCTACAACGAATTGCGATTGTAGGTTTAGTCATCTTTTACTTTCTATGGGGAGTGTTTGCGCACGTAAAATCAACATCGTTCACCCGTCGGGTAGCGCTCGAATACGGGGCAGTATCAGTTTTAGGTGGAATGTTCTTACTTATTCTGACGCTCTAGTTGATATACTTCAGGAAAAGAAGTCTGTGAAATATACATCGTTGCCAATGATTAGCAAAAAAGTTCAACACAGCGTCGTAGCAGTTTGGTTTAGCGCAGTTTGTTTTGTTCTCCTAGCGCCACTTCACGCTCAAGTTACTGCTCAAACGGTTAACATCGTTGATGAGGGTGTTCCACTCCAAGCAACTGCTGCTGGGGACGGACAGACCGACGCTTCACCGACAGTTACTTCTTTGCCTTCACCTTCACCTGAAAGTACTGAGTTGGCTAATCTTCGAGCTAAGTATCGTACGGAGTTAAGCATCTATCGGACTGACGAACGAGAGTTCTCTATTGCCAAAGAGCAGTATCTTAAGCTGCAAACGTTGGCAGCACTAGAGAGCTCAGTTCAGGCAACTCGAAAAGTCATGTTATCTCGTACCGCAGTATTACAGACTTACTTAGAAATTCTACGACTGATGGTCTCAAATACTTCGGGAATTGACGTTGATGAAAAAGCGGCACTGATCCAGCAACTTGGTAATGGGATAGATCGGCTCAAGACACATCAACAGCGAGTCGAGCAGGCTGTCGATCGCAACTTAATTTTGGCTTCTGTCCAAGATTTTAATACGTTTAATACTGCAGTAGTGGATATCTCCTACAAGTCATTGTCATACATTGCATATGGACGCTTACAGACTGTCTATGACAAAACAGCGTCGGTAAAGGCTGAAGTACTTGCAAATGTTGAAAAAGAAGAACAGAACGGTTTGCGCCTTGGTGAGAAACGCCGAGCTCTTGAAGAGATCGACCGAAGTTTAGCATCAACCAAACAGAACTTAGACGCTGTCCGGAGCACGTTTCAACCTACTCAAGCGGGGAGAGTTCAAACGTTTGATGCAAGTTCGTACGGAAATACAATTGAAAAGTTAAGTACGGTCTACGCAGAGCTCTATCGAAACTTATCCTTCTTGCGTGAGGTGGTCAGCAAATGACAGACAAAAAAGTAACACCAGAAGTAAACGAGACCGATGTCTTATCAAATCAAACAACGTTCTTTGAACAGGAGTTGTTAGAACAGACGCCGCCTACCATGCCTGTGGAAATCGATCCTGACTTTGCCGAGAAAGAAGTCGCTCGCAAAAAACGAAAACGACAACTGATCTTGGGAGGGACTGTAGGTGTCGTAGTCTTACTTTTCTTCGTTGCTGGGGTAGTTCTCTTTATGCCTGAAGCCGTTCCCAGATTAACTGCTACACCATCGCCGATTCCCTTTGGTCAAACACCAGCAGAAACACAACTGACAAGAAGATTAAATGAACTTGAAACAGATTTGAGAGCAGCGGACCCGATTGAGATTGATACGCCGTTTCCACCGGTCAATCTTACAACTCTTTATTTAGACGTTCCACCTCGCTAAGTGTTAGTGCTTTAACGTGGCGAAGTTGCCAGTAAATAATCAGGGTATATCCCCAAAAAGCGATAGTAAACATTGGTAATCCAGCCGCAAAGTTGGCCGTTAAGATTGTAATCAGCTCAGCGGCAACACTGACGTGCAAGCTTACTTGGACGACTTTTTTAAAGCTCATCGGTAAACCAAAGATGCGAATAACGACATAGATGAAAATGGTGTCAAAGATAACGTTCAGCATTCTCAACGGAAATGAGACGAGTAAAAAGAAAGCAAGAAAAGCAAGAGGAAGAAGACGTAGTCCAGTTGCGAGTTGTTGCTGGAGTTGTGGTTGTTGGGCCACTAGTGTCTCTTTATTGATCACAAAAGGAGAGCTAGAAAGAAAGTCTGTCAGTGGGGTACCTGACCAGCCGCCACCAGGTTGACTTACAAAAAGTTGAGTTTGATTCGCAAAGAAAGCACTTTTGTTGTCGGAGGTTTGGCTGATTTGAGCAGCCGTTTCCACTGCAGGGTTAATCTCTACTAAGTTTGGTGGTGTCCCTTGAAGGTCAGGCAGCTGTGGAAAAGCAAGTGTATAGGGTTCTGGTTCACTTAGTTGTAAACGAAGTCCATTCCAGCTCACTTCTTGATTGGTGGGGAAGTCTGCGACTACTTGATCGATGTAGCTACCTAATGCCGTTTGCAGTTTAGGCACGTCAATGAAGCTAAAAAGCATTACTGCAAGCAAACTCATCACCACATAGCTAACGAGTGTGAAGCGAAGTGAAAAGCGTAACTTAGCATTCAAAACATCCACGTAGTACTTGGGGTTAGTCAAGGTATTAAGAAAGCTTCGCCAGAAGGTGTAAGGACGCATGAAAGTGATTGTAACACTGGCGGCTGGGCGTGGGCGTTGTACAATCAATAGAATATGTCGTATCAATTTACAACTTTTACTCAACGTGCTGATAAAACCTTAGAGTTTGTCCGAGGAGATATTGCACAACTCCGGACAGGTAGAGCATCTTCACAGATGTTAGATATTGTTAGCGTCGAGGCATATGGTACTCGAATGAAGATTAATGAAGTGGCTAATATTTCTGTACCAGATCCTGGAATGCTGATTGTGGCTCCGTGGGACAAATCTCTTCTGAGTCAGGTGGAAAAAGCTATTTCAACATCTGGACTGAATTTACATCCAGTAGTTGACGGGGCGATTATTCGGATTGTTGTACCACCCCTAACTGAAGAACGCCGCAAAGAGCTTGTTAAGTTACTACACCAAAAAATTGAGGCTGCCAGAGTAATGATGCGCAGTGTACGCGCTGAAATTAAAAAAGAGATTGATGATCAAGAGGATCAAGCTGGCGTCAGTGAAGACATGATTAAAGGTGATCTAGAAATGTTAGAAAAGAAGACGAAAGAGTACATGGAAAAGATTGACGTACTGGCTACCGAAAAAGAAAAAGAGTTATTGACGGTATAAACCCATGGTCCTGCTGCAAATTGCTATCTTCATCTTAATTTTGTCTTTCTTAGTGGTGATTCATGAGTTAGGTCACTATCTAACGGCACGGTTCTTTAAAGTTCGCGTCGAAGAGTTTGGTGTCGGCTATCCTCCTCGGGCACTAACGCTCTTCAAAAGAGGCAAGACGCTCTTTAGCCTTAACTGGATTCCGTTTGGCGGCTTCGTCAAAATGGAAGGTGAAGAAGGTAGTGAGGTGGCCGGAATTGGAGCAGAGGACTTACCTTCTCGAGAAATAGAGAGTGTTAAACCAAAGCATAAAAACCCTAATCACTATGAGGGTCCCTTCTACGAAAAAACCAAGATTGCGCGTTTAATCATCACTTTAGCCGGGGCTACAATTAACCTCGTTTTTGGCGTTATTGCTTTCTCTTTGTTTTTCTCCCTGACAGGTATTCCAGAGTTGGCTCCAAATCCTAGAGTTGGAGAGGTCATCGAGGGCTCTCCTGCACAGGCAGCAAACATTCCTGCCCTAGTCGATATCATTGCCATTGAAGTTACTCCTGAGGAAGTTATTCCCGTGGCGAGTGTTGATGAAGTCATCGCCGTTATCTCCGCCAGACCGAACCAAGAAGTGACAGTCATTACTAGTGGCCAGTGTTCTGAAATCACAACTGAGTGTCAAGAAATGGCGCAACGCTTCCCCGTTACTATTCGGCCTAAAGCCGAAGATGCGACCAAAGGAGAGATTGGCGTTCGTTTCTTAAATGTGGTTAATCAACGTTTCTACCCTTGGTATGAAATGCCTTTTCGGGGGACTTGGGTTGGAATCCAGCAGACATACTACTTATCACAGCTCATCTTTGATGCCTTAGGAAATATGGGGAGAAGCATCTTTAGAGGGGTTGTTCCACAAGAAGTAGGTAGTCCAGTCAAGATCTTTGTTGAAAGTAAGCGCGCTGGTATCTTTGATCAAGGTCCTTGGGTGCTCTTGAATTTTGCTGGCATCATCTCGGTTAACTTAGCGATCTTTAACGTCCTACCGATCCCAGCCCTTGATGGCGGTCGTGCTTTTTTAATCCTTTTAGAGTACGTAGTTGGTCGAAAAAGAGTGACTAAAATCGAAGGGTATGTCAACTATGCCGGTTTCATCTTGTTGGGTAGCTTGATGGTAGTCATCTTTGCGAAAGATATTATAGAAGTCATTTTTTAGTGGGGGTAGCATGGCTGGTGAGCGACGTACTCGCGCTGATAAAGCTCGAGCTCAGATTCAAAGACAAGAGCACTTAACCTACTCATTTACTTCCGAAGTTAAACTCACAGGCAACTCGAAAGTTAGAGTCCAGCAGTCAGTTCCACAGAAGAAAGAAAAACAGTCAATTAATAGCCTGTTTGCGTATGACGTGCGCCTCATTTACCAAGATTTGTGGAAAACAGTCATTATTACGGGTGTTATCCTGGCGGTTGTTTTAGGTTTGCGGTACGGTTTGGGCTAAAGATTCGGATATCTATCGGCTGGTGTTGACTGAGATCACATGGTACAACTACTGACGTGGTTCTGCAGGAACTACTTATTCGGAGTGTTATGACTAAACAAAAACTTATCGTCCTACTCGTTCTCTACCTGGTTTCAACTGGTGCAGCTTTCGGCATTTCTTCTTTTGCTATGCGTGGGCAAACAGTCCAAGTTGACGGAACCCAGACTGCTGATGGCACTCAAGTTGAGACAGAAGGTGAAGGTGGTGGTGAGAAGTTGCTGACGATCAGTCCTTCAGAACCCAAAGACCAACCTTGTCCTCTCAACGGTAAGCTCTATACCACTACCGAAAAAAACGCTTGGGAAAAACGCCGTCCGCTGGCTGTAATGATTGAGAATACCCCTGATGCTAGACCTCAATCAGGATTGTCCAGCGCGGATATTGTCTTTGAGGCTATGGCTGAGGGTGGTGTGACTCGTTTTATGGCGATGTACTACTGTGACGTTCAAGTTGAGGATACAACTTTAGCTCCTATTCGTTCTGCCCGTACATACTATATTGACTGGGCTTCTGGATTTAACTTACCGCTCTATGTCCACGTCGGAGGCGCTAATACACCCGGACCATCAAATGCGTTAGGTCAACTGAGTGACTACGGATGGGTAGGTCAAAATGACTTAAACCAGTTCTCAATTGGTTATCCAACATTTGTTCGTGACTATAACCGTATTCCAGGTCGTGAATTAGCAACTGAACATACCATGGTTACTTCCTCGGAAAAGCTTTGGGACGTAGCTACTAAACGTGGCTGGACAAATATGTCTCCAAGTCGGACAGTGGGTCGTACTACCGTTGGTGGCAAAGACTGGAAAGAAGGATATACTCCTTGGCCAGTAGGGGAAGATAAAGCTGCTGGTACGGTTACGGCTCCTAATATTAGTTTTGAGTTCTGGGATGGTTTTACTACCTACGCAGCCAAGTGGGAGTACGATGCTGCCAGTAATTCCTATAAACGCTTTACTGCCAACGAGCCTCACCTTGATTTAAATAACAATCAGCAAGTTATGGCTAAAAACGTAATTGTTCTTTTCTCTGAAGAAAAAGGACCAATCAATGAAAACAAGCACATGTTGTACAAGACTACCGGCACCGGTGATGCCTTAGTCTTCATGAATGGTCAAGCAATTGAAGCGAAGTGGAACAAGAAAGATCGTGAAGCACAGTTGACCTTTACCGATGCAAAAGGAAAAGTATTACCATTGACTCCAGGATTAACTTGGATCTCAACAGTAGCGCCAAAGACGGCTGTAACGTACTAAACTAGATAAATCCTCTGCCCCAGGATCAGTGAGTCCTGCGTCTTGCGCAATCATTTTGTACTCAGTACAATCGCTGAAAGAGCGTCACTCCCGTTAATGGTGTTTGAGCCCTTTAGTAAGAGGAAATATGGATTCATTACAAGATTTCATGATATCGCGCGTCCGGGTACGGATCATGGAGTTATTCTTCAACCAGCCAAGTGAGATGTTTTTTGTTCGTGAGATCACCCGTCAAACTCGTGAAGAGATTAACGCGGTTCGTCGTGAACTGGAAAGAATGTTAAGTGCCGGAATCCTCAAAAGTGAGGAACGAGGAAATAGGCTGTACTACTACTTAAACCGTAACTATAGCTTCTTCCCTGAGCTACTCAGAATGGTGAAGAAGAGCACCGGTTTGGGAGAAAAGTTAATTAAACATCGAAAAAAACTGGGAACAGTCAAGTTTATTATGTTCTCAGGAAAGTTTGTACACGTGGATGACTCAAAACAGACCGAAGTTGATATTTTAGTCGTTGGAGATATTGTGATGGCAGAGTTAGCGGCGTTAATGGGTGAAGAGGAAGAGAAAATTGGTCGTGAAATTAGCTATACCGTTTTACCAGAAGACGAGTTTGAGTTCCGTAAACAGCGTCGAGATCCATTTTTGATGGAAGTCCTTTATGGAACACGGGTAATGGTGATCGGAAATGAAGAGGAGCTAGTCCTTCGTAAACCAGTTGGTCTCAACTAACAATGAAACTGTCTCGTACCTTGCGAGTTTTCTTTGCTATTTTATTCCTCACAGTCGTTGCAGCCATTATTGCCCTACCGCGTGAGTTACCTATTTCCCTAGATTTGGCTGGTAGAACGCTCTCATTTGTAGTTCGTCGACCTGTTTTAAACCTTAACCTCTTAGGGACACAGATCTATCGTGATTTTGAGCTTAAACAAGGATTAGACATTCAAGGTGGGATGCAAGTTGTTTTAGCTGCTGACATGCGTAGTATTGAGGCGGCTGATCGTGACTCGGCACTGCAGTCTGCCAAAGATGTTATTCAACGGCGGGTAGATATGTTTGGTGTCTCAGAGCCAGTGATTCAGACCTCAAAAGTTGGGGATCAAGATCGAATCATTGTGGAGCTGGCTGGGGTCAGTGACTCTGCTCAAGCCTTACAGTTAATCGGAACGACAGCTTTACTCGATTTCCGTTTACAGTCATCCTCCCCTTCCGCCGAAGCGACACAGTCGGCCGTGGCCTTTTTAACTCAGTTTGAAGAAACTGGTTTAACTGGAAAAGAGTTAAAACGTTCTACTGTTCAGTATGACCCGACGACTGGTGAGCCAGTTGTAGCTATGGAGTTTAATCAAGAGGGAACAGAAAAGTTTGCTGAAATCACTAAGAATCACCGTGGTGAGATCCTGGCAATCTTTTTAGATGGCTTCCCGGTTTCCCTTCCGATGATCGGTGATCCAATTATTGACGGCAAGGCTGTCATTTCCGGAACTTTTACACTGGATCAAGCAAAACAGCTAAACATTCAGTTAAATGCTGGAGCACTACCAGTCCCGATTGACGTGATTGAACAGCGGACAATTGGTGCATCCCTAGGACAAGATGCCGTCCAAAAAAGTGTGCAAGCAGGATTAATTGGGCTGGGCTGTGTGATTGTTTTCATGGTTCTGTACTATGGATGGAAAGGTGTTCTTTCTAGTATTTCACTAGTCATCTATGCACTTTTCACGATTGCTATTTATAAACTGATTGGCGTAACGTTAACTTTGCCTGGAATTGCGGGCTTACTATTAACGATCGGTATGGCGGTTGACTCTAACATCTTGATCTTTGAACGAATGAAAGAAGAGCTACGAGTTGGACAGTCATTTGATCGAGCCATGGAGTTGGGTTTTGGGAGAGCTTGGGACAGTATTAAAGATGCGAACGTAGCGACAATTTTTACTGCTCTTGTCCTCATTAATCCACTCGACTTTCCATTTTTAAATACCAGTGGCTTAGTTCGTGGCTTTGGCGTGACGTTATTTATCGGAGTAGTGATTAGTTTATTTACAGGTTTAGTGGTGACCAGAACACTGATGCGACTTTTCTTAAAGGAAGAGGTGAGAAATGAAAGAGTTTAGCTTCATGCGCTACCGTTGGCTTTACTTTGCCATTTCAGCTGTGGTGATTATTCCAGGTCTGATCTCGTTAGTTATAAATGGTGTTCGTCCATCGATTGACTTTACCGGCGGCTCACTTTTGGAAGTTCGGTATGTTCAATCTGACCCACCAATCGCCATTGAACGAGAAAGCATTCAAGAAGTAGTCGGTGATGAGGTTGAGATCATCTCAGTTCAAACTTCTGGTTCGAATCAAGCAATTCTGCGAATGCCAAGCATCACTAATGAACAGAAAGATGCCATCCTTGATCAGTTAGATGATCCACTTACGACAGTAGAACAGTTAAGATTTGAAACAGTGGGGCCAGTACTTGGTAAAGAGCTGTTTCAAAAAACGTTATTAGCAGTTGTGATTGTCTCGATTGGAATCACACTCTATGTTTGGCGCCAGTTTCATAGTGCCAAGTATGGAGTATCCGCTATTCTGGCGATGTTTCACGACAGCATTGTTTTAATAGGTTTATTTAGTCTGTTTGGAAGGTTCTTGGGAGCGGAAGTAGATGTTCTTTTTGTGACAGCCCTGCTAACCACACTATCGTTCTCAGTTCACGATACCATCGTGGTTTTTGATCGTATTCGCGAAAATCAACGTAAACATCCTACTTTGCAGTTCACGACAGTTGTTGATGCTTCGATTTTGGAAACATTGAGTCGATCGATCAATAACTCGATGACGATCATTATTATGTTGTTGGTCTTAGTCTTACTAGGTGGAGATACGATTCGCTGGTTTTCAGTGGCGTTGCTAGTAGGAGCAGTCACAGGCACCTACTCTTCAACCTTTATTGCCGCACCATTGGTGGTCGTTTGGGACAATTGGCAAAAGCGACAAAAGAAGAAATTGGCTACATAGCTCTCTCTTTAGAGAAGTGACTCTAGTACTCTCTTTAGTTTTTCTTTAGTTTGAAGCTCTTTGGCTTTTTGCAGTAGGTAATCTGCAGTATTCTTACTCGGATCTTCCATCACTTCTTCAAAGAGTGTGTTAAGGATGGTTCCAACAGCTGGACCTGGTTTGAGATCAAGCGCCACCATAATATCGTTGCCATTAATGGCCAGATCAGTCACATCAAACGGTTGGTGAAGCTGAGAGATCATTCGCTGCTTCATCTCTTCCAACCGCCAACTGGACTTACGAGCACCGCTTCCCAAACGATCAGCTTCCCGCAAGTCTAGGATATCGTTAATATTTTCTAGTCCTACTTTGCGCATAAATCGCCGAATTGAAGCATCCGTGTTATTTGGCTGGTAGTAGAACATGTGATGACGAACTAGGGTATAGATGCGTTGAACTTCTTTTTTTGATAAACGGAAACGTTCAGCAATTTGACGTGCCATCTTGGCGCCAACAAGTTCATGGTTATAGAAAGTAGGGTCTTCGTCAATGTAGCGAAGTGTACGGGGTTTTCCTATGTCATGAAGAAGCGTCGCAAAACGGACGATCGGATCTGGCGAGGGACAGTTTTCAAGTGCATCTAGATTGTGTGTCCAAACATCCGTAGTATGGTGGCCACCTTGTTCAATTCCTTTTCCTTCACGTAACTCAGGTAGGATGTAGTGAAGTAAGCCAGTGTCATCAAGTAACTCAATGGCTTCAGCGGGGTAGTCACTGGCTAGCATTTTCAAGAACTCGTCTCGGATGCGTTCCCAACTGACGTACTGAATTTGATCAGCCAGTCCAGAAATAGCCGCGAATGTCTCATCTGTCATGGCGAAGTTTAGTTGAACAGAGAGTCTGATCGCTCGCAGCATCCGTAGAGCATCTTCCTCAAAGCGTGTTGCTGCATCGCCAACTGATCTGAGCTCTCGCTTTTCTAGGTCAACTTGGCCGTTATAGGGATCGATAACACGATACTGATCAACAGTGAGTTGTACGGGTTGGATCGCAGTTTTTTCATCTATGGGTTCAGCAAAGAAATGATCTAAAAAGGTATCATTTATGGCAATTGCCATGGCGTTGATCGTAAAGTCTCGACGACTAAGATCGTCTTCGAGAGATGAGCCCCACTTTACCTCATCTGGACGACGATGATCTGTGTAACGACCCTCGGCGCGATAGGTAGTAATTTCGTAGTCTTCATGATGATTTGGTTGTTCTACTTGGGGAAGTTCTACCTGTGGTTGTAAAGAAGCGTGGACCTTAGTTGCTTGGGCCAAGTTAATTACTTTATCGGTAACTTCTTTATCATTCTGCGGAACGGGTAAAGTTAGTCCGAATAACTTCCACAAGTTTTCTCTGGTAATACTGACGGTTCCAAAAGTATTTTCGTAGTAACTATCGGGTAACAGTTCTTGCAGTTGTTCGGGAGTAGCATTGGTAGTGAAGTCATAGTCAGTATTCGCCGTTAAGTTGGCTAGCAGTGCGTCTCTAACGGAACCACCGACGAGATAAGCTTCGTAACCGGCTTGGCGAAGTTTTTGTAGAATGGCGAGTGATTCAAATGGTAGTGCAAGTTGCATATGACTTCGTGCTATTGTACCGTGAGTCACCATGCACTGGCAGTACACAACTTCAACTTCACCGACTGATCTCAAACAGTTGACTGACCTACTTCTTTCCCATCGTGGAGTTAAGAGTCAGTCTCAAAGAGAGGTGTTCTTTCATCCTAAGCATCCCGTCGAACTTACTCTCGAAGAGGTAGGGATTAGTGCAGAACAGATGGATATGGCTGTACGCCGAATTCAGCAAGCTAAAGAACGGAATGAAGAAGTAGTCATCTTTGGTGACTATGATGCCGACGGCATATGTTCTACGGCTATCTTGTGGGAAGCGCTCCGAAGCATTGGAATTATTGCTAAACCCTTTTTACCCCATCGTGAAAAACATGGCTACGGCTTAACGTTACGATCACTGACTTCAGTGTTAGAAGAACACAAGCCTCAGCTGCTCATTACCGTTGATAACGGAATAGTTGCTCATGCTGCATTTGCGGAGTTACAACGGCTAGGAATTGATACGATCCTGACAGATCACCACGCGCCAGAGGCTGAGTTACCTGTCGCACAGATAGTCATTCATACCACTAAACTGTGTGGCTCTGGGGTAGCATGGTTTTTGGCGCGACATTTATCTGAGACTTCTGCACAGGCAAGCCTTGATCTTGCTGCTATTGCCACCATTGCCGACCAGATGGTCTTACTAGACGCGAACCGATCTTTTGTCGTCCATGGAATGGCAGAGTTACGCCAAACTGAACGAATTGGCCTACAGCTTCTGATGGCTAAAGCAAATGTCCTTCCTGAAAAGATCTCAGCCGATACCATTAACTATGTGATTGCTCCAAGGCTTAATGCCATGGGTAGACTCAAACATAGCTTAGACGCCTTACGTTTAGTTTGTACGACTAGCTACGATCGGGCACATCAATTAGTCGCTGAGCTTAACGATACAAACGTGACGCGTCAGGAACTGACTAGTGAGATGATTGAGCATGCAATTTCTCAGGCTGAACGTTGGGAAAACGAACATATTATTATCGTTGCTTCAGAAGACTACCACGAAGGAGTCATTGGTTTGTTGGCCAGTAAGTTAGTGGAGGAGTACTTCAAACCAGCTATTGCGATCTCGATTGGTCAAAAAACGGCTAAAGCATCAGCTCGCTCGATTATGGGCGTCAATATTACTGAGCTGATTCGTCAAGTTAAAGATGACTTACTTGAAGCTGGCGGCCATCCAATGGCTGCTGGCTTTGCTGCAGATCCAGCCAAGTTAACAGTGGTGCAACAACGTTTACAGGTCTTAGCAAAAGCGCAGATAACGGCCGAGATGTTAACACCTCGACTCCTCGTTGAAGTAGGACTACCAATCGAGTTGATCACGCTCTCTACTGCCGAAGAGATTGCTCATTTTGCTCCCTTTGGCCAAGGTAACCTTGAGCCGATTATAAGTTTGCCACCAGCTGTTATCCACATGGCTAGTCAAGTTGGTAAAGAAGGTAAACATCTAAGGTTGCAGATAGGGCTGCCGAAAGAAGGCACGCAAATTACTCTAACTTGCCTAGCCTGGGGGAAGGGTTCACTGGCTACCGAGCTGCCAGTGGGAACACAAGTTGAACTTGCTGGCTGCCTATCGGTCAATGAGTGGAAGAATAAGCGCTCGCTGCAAATGATCGTACGAGATATTCACCTCATTGAGTCGTAGCCAGTACCCCATTCTTAGTAGAGTACTTTTTGGGTAGGCCTAACACTTGAACTCGATTACGTAAGTATGGGTGTACTCCTTGAATCGCTTTGACATCGTAGGCTTTTTGAGGATTAGACGCCTTCATACCGCTATGCGTTGTCCAATCAACCAACTGGATCTCTGCATTTTTCCGATTAGGATCAAAAAAAGCTGTTATCGCTTCACTCGGAGTAATGGGAGTTGTTAGTGGGAGAGCCACGTTTACATGGGCGCTAGACCGTGACTGTGGTTCGCGCTCTGTGTTCTGGACTAAGAAGACAGGGACGAGTTGAGGAAAGCGATCCATCCACCAAACGCCTAAGAGCGCAGCTGCTGAAGAACAACTGATATTTCGTTCTCTGATAGACTCAGGATCCATTTTGCGGGCATTTGACTCCTGGTAGTTGGGGAAAAGAGCTGAAAATAGTTCCACGAACTCAGGAATATTGGCACAGTTTGAAAAGAGTTCTTGCACGATTGCCTGGTACTCTCTGATCAGAAAAGCAGACTTTAGTTCAACTGAACGTTGTTTTTCCCAATTAGTCATTTCTACCTCCATAAAAAAACCCCTCTTTGGAGAGGGGTTTCGATGTTTCATGTAAAAAGTGTTCTTACGTCATCAAAACCCGCTCTTCCATAAGAAGAGTGTTAAGAATACAAATGACGCGAACACTAGATTGTTTCATAAGTTGTTGGCAATTATAACCAAGATAAGCGAAAATGTGAAGTATGCCAAATGATCTCTCTACACTTGTCTATGAACTGGTAGAAAAAGTTCCACTGGGAAAAGTAACTACCTATGGTGACATTGCCAGAACACTAGGACTGAAAACTCCCCGACAAGTAGGATGGATTTTGCATCGGAATCCGAGTCAGCGTAAAACACCCTGCCACCGAGTGGTATTCAGCGATGGACGGTTAAGTGGGCAGTTTGCCTTCGGTGGTCGAGATGCTCAAAGACACTGGTTAGAAAGTGAAGGAGTCCTCTTCAATGGTGAAAAGGTAGATATGAAGCGGAGCCGTTGGGCTGAGCTATCTCATTGAACTATTTTTTCTTTTTTCTGTGAGTATTCGCTTTAGCCGACTTTTTCAAGGCAGCTTGAAATGCCGAAACTTGAGCGTCAGCATTCATTGAGATCACTGCTTCGGCTGGTTGATCTGTTTTTAGACGACAAGCTGCCCATAACAACAGCAGTGTTGCTGGAATTTGAGTTATAACCGGTAAGTTAGCATCGAGGAAAATACCTTTGACAACTTCAATAGATGGAATACGTGAAGTAGCTACACCTAAGAAAACTGCCACAATCACATAGAAAAAACTTCGTTCTTTCCATGATCTGTATGGGTAAACAACAAGTAACGGTAGGTACCATAAATGATATGGAGTAGAGAAAACTTTGTTTGTCATGAAGTAACCAAAGATGAAAATAAGTGTCACTTTCATCATGTACGCTGGATCATTGACACGGTCACGATTCTTAAAAATGTAGACGGCTAACACACCCATAAAAATTACCATCGCTAGCGTGGAAAGAGGAAGAACTTTTTCTGAGATTGGCCCGCGAAGGTCAAAGCTTTTATATTGAGAAAAGTAGATCTCTTCAGACTTAGTAAAGTTGTTGATCCCCCGAACAATCAGAGAAGGGAAAGACTCTACCTGTAACTGTCTGTCTTTGTGATAAACCAAGATCACGCTTAAGGAAGAACGGAAGATTCCTAAAGGAAGTCCCCATAAGAGGACAAAAGTGACTAACGGAATAACCAACCGAGGGAGTAGTGGTTTCTTTGAATCAAGAAAATACAGCAAACCTAAAGGCGCGTTAACGAGCTTCAGACCAATTCCCAGCCAGTACATAAACCATTGAAGGAACACTTTCCCTTTTTGAAGTAAAAGTGGTGAGACAGCCGGTAAAAACAGAGTGACGGCAAAGAGCAGATCGAGATTTTCATACATGAAGTCTTTAGCTTTAGTCGTGATGGCGATATAAAACAAAGCGTTCAGGAGCTTAACACCGTTAGAGTACTTTAACTTCTGCATGACTTTTAAGATGAGTAAAAACAGCATTACATCTACCGTTAAAGTCATCACGCGAAAGTTAGTTCGATAGTCGCCAATTCCGTTTAAGTCAGCTAAAAGTGGTCCGGAAATAAAAGGAATCGTTAGTGGTGGGTACTCAAACCAATGTTGAAAGTACGGAGGAACGCCGTAGTACCAGATGTTGGCATACTCTTCAAAGTAGCGTACATATTCTGGTGGGTTTGTAAAAATGTAAAAGCGACTCAGAGAGAATACAAAGACTGCCAGCAAAAACCAATATTTTTTGCAGAACGAAATGATCTGATGCATTCCAAGATCTTAGCAAGAAATCGATCAAACCACAGCCCTCTATTTAAATGGTCCGAAACTAAAAAGTATCCTCAGAAAAAGAGTATGAGAAAGATAAATACTATAAGAGTGCTTTCCAGCAAATGAAATAAAGCTGGGTATCTTGGTGATACCTCTTGCCAACCAGGTCAGTATGAGGATACTGACAGAAGCATATGCCATAATTGAAAACCTTGTGAAGCGAAGAGCTACTAACGGATCGATCCCTTGGTTAATATTTCCAACTGCCGTAGTCACTGCCCAGGCTCCAGAAAAAAGAGTTGCGCCAAGTAATATCCAGAATAAAAGTGGTAATCTTTTCAACAAGTTGTGAAGCTGCGGCAAGTACATTCCCAGGACAAAGTAAAAAATCCAACTCAAGCACAGGATGTATTGATTCTGATCCACAAACAAGATACCGCCTATCTGGAGAGGTTCCTGACGCATAAAAATCAGATAGACTGCTGCCTGAAGCACGGCTGCAGAGATGAAAAGAAGCAACGGCCAACGCTTTCTGATGATCAGTAAAAAGGGGAAAAGTAAGTACAGCTGAAAGATCATTGGCACGAAGTACATTTGGTAATCTGCTTGTCCCAAAAGAATTTGAGTCAATAACGAGTTAGTTGGCCAGGTAGGTCGCCAGCTAGGAACCAAGCGCAGAATAAGATAGTAAAAAACGCTCCAACCTATATAAAGCGGAAGGAGCTTCCATACTCTTCTGCGTAAAAACTCGCCCCACCTTAACGTACTTTTGACGTACTTTTGTGACAAGCCATATCCAGAAAGTGCCACAAAGAGTGGCACCGAGACTCTAAATAGTTGGTCAAGAGTGACAGCAGTAAGTTGAAATGGAGAGTTTTCAACATAAGGAGACTGGCGAAACATGGCTAAAAAGTGAATTAAAACTACACCCAAAATAGCAATTGCACGTAAAAGTTGATCACTTATGTGAGTGGGACTGCTGACAGACTTCAAAGGCATATATAATGGTAGTTATGCCCAAGCGTCATCATCATTTGCGGAGACAACTTCGCAAACGTATTCATCACCTTCAACGCCGACGCAGAACCACATCACTATGGATGATTGGGCTAGTTATTTTTATAGCAGTTATGGCTGCTATTAGCATCTATCTCTTTTGGCGCTTTCGTCAAAGTACAGGACGACTCTCAGTAGTGGTTAGGGACGAAGCGACCCAAACTGAGCAACAGATCATTACTACTGCGGATACAGAAAGCATTTTTCCTCGAGAGTTTGTCTCCTTTAGAAAAGTGGGTAGTATTCAACGTGATCGAATAGAAGCAGCGCAACTATCCTATCTAAAAAGTAGTTCTCTTCGTTCTGGCTTAGAGTACATCGATAAGTATGAACTGATCTACCTTATTCATAATGAGAAAGACCAACCAACTCCTGTCAAAGCGTCTATTTATATTCCTAACAGTGGTGGACAACAAAAGCCATGGTACGTTTTTGCTGCTGGGACGAGTGGCTTAGCCCAAAAATGCGCCCCATCGCTAGAGAGAGTTGAGGTAACAAATATTGGTAACTACGAAAACCAAATGATTGCTCAAGCAGCAGAGAACTATGTGGTGATCTTTCCTGAGTATGTTGGTTTCTATGAGATCAATGATCTCCAACCCTACTTTATTGAACAGATGGAAGCGAGAACAGTACTAGGGGCAATTGCTAACTTTGCTAAGGTAGTAGAGAGTCAACAGTTGATTAATATTCAAGTCGGTGACATTTACCTGACTGGTTACTCGCAAGGTGGGCACGCTGCTCTTTCGGCTGCCGAACATCGTCAGTGGTTAGACGACAATCTACAACAAAAAATTAAAGGAATTATTGGATACGCCTCCGCAAGTGACATTATTGCCTTACTTCATGAAACACCCAGGCTTGGCCCATACGTTATTTATTCTTACTTTAACTACTATGGTCCCACCGTTAACCTACCACTCATTATTCAGCAGCGTTGGCTTGATACGTTAACTGAGAAAATTGAAACTACTTGTATCGACCGAACTGGAAATGTTTGGCCGAATAATGTTCAAGAGCTTTACACCGAACAGTTTGCCAATGCCTTACTCAGCGGAACTCTTCAAAGCAATTTCTCATCTTTGTATGATTACCTTCAAAGTAATATGAGTTTTTCAGATTTGAAAGATATTCCCATCTATCTTCAACAGGGAGCCACAGATCCTATTGTTACGGCTGTTACGCAGCGAAAAAATCAGCAGCAGTTCTGTCAGCAAGGATATGATGTTCTCTACCAGGAATATGCGGGAGTAAACCACTATCAAATCCGACAGTCGGGGTTTTATGATGGAATCAGGTGGATGAATGCGGTGAGTTCGGGAAGAACGCCGGACAATAACTGTCCAACATATAACTCTTACTAAACTATTACAACATTGTCGCAGTGCCAAAGGAGACAAAAAGGTATTGTAAGAAAAAAGACTAACGTATGCGTCAACACTTCGCCCAAAGTGGTCGGGCGTCTCTATCTCTCTTCTTTGTCTTTATGATTATTGCTGTGGTAAGTATGGCTCTCGCCGTTCGTTTACCTCAGGTCCAATCTACACTTGATACTGTTGTAAGTGCCCAAATGAGCCCTAGTCCAAATCCGCTTAACTTTAAAACAAAGTTTATTTCCTTTGAACCACTCCGCTCACTTACTACTGCTCAAGCACAGAGCTCCATTCGTAGCTTCTTAGGTGGACAAAATGTTCGTGCTATCTACCCAGTTGATGTCTATACTCTCAAGTTTGAAGTGACAGTAGAAGACGGTAGCTACTCACCGATTACGGCTCAAGTTTTCGTCCCGAAGTCAGAAACTCCTGGTGAACACTTTCCCTTGTTCGTATATGCAGCGGGCACCACTGGGTTAGATGACCGTTGCTCACCACTGAAAGAAAATCAGTCTAGGCCATCGTTTGGCAACTACATTAACCAGATGGTGACGCAAGCTTCACAAGGCTTTGTTGTGGTCTTACCGAACTATGAAGGTTTTGATAACCCTGATCGGATTCACTACTACTTTAACAGCGACTTGGAAGCTAGGGTGTTGCTTGGAGCTTCACGCGAAATTTTAAATGCTAGGCAAACGCGCAGCTTGCCAATTCAACCTAATACCCTTTTCTTTGGTGGCTACTCACAAGGTGGTCATGCCAGCTTTGCCGCTGCTGATTACGTCAGCAAGTACACGCCAGAATTGAAGATCTCAGGCATCATTGGTCATGGTCCGACAACTAATATTTATGAGTTACTTAAAGATAATCCTAATCTGGCTCCATACTTGATGTATGCCTACCAAGCCTACTATGACGACTTTAAGCCTGAGGAGCTGCTCACCACGAGAGAGTTAGAAAGACTCGGCAGAGCGAAAGATCTGTGCGTGGATCAAGCATTCCAATACAACAGCACCAGTCAACGAATGACCTACAACGCAGACTTTTTAGCTGCACTGTTAAATAATACGGTGAAAGAGAAGTACCCTGCAGCGGCGGAAAGAATGGATGAGAACTCAAGTGGGACACAGTATGAAGGAATTCCGACGTTGATTGTGCAAGGTGATCGCGACCCAATCGTGACGATTGAGTTTCAAAAACAGTTTGCTGATCAGCTCTGTGAAAATAATGTTCCTGTTACTTTCGCCGAGTATAAAGGCTTGGATCACTTTCAGTCGAGGATGAGATCTTTCACTGATACCAATTTTTGGATAAGAGAAATTGTAAATGGTCAGCAGGTTAATAAAATGTGTAACTAAAGGAAAGCGATGACTGACAACACCCAAGAGCGACAAGACGAATCCGAATCAACCCAAGAGGTAACGGATAAAGACCAGCAAGCTCCCGCTAGTCAGGGAGGAAGTAGTATGGAACAGCCCGATGGCAGCACCCAGCCAACTCCTAATGGGAATCCACAAACGAGTGAGACAATCTCCCAATGAAGTTTCTTTCTCTTCCTACGCTGATAGTTGTGCTGTGCGCTGGTTTGATTATGATCAGTATCATGGCAGCTACAGATGTAATTGATCTTAAACGTTTTTTTAATAGGGATGAGTCTGCAACGTCAACACTTCAAAATGAGTATCCTCAGCCCGCTAAGCTGGCGGAGAAGCTGCAGATGGGCGTAGTGGAACTGAATGTGGCGGATCTTGCAGCACAGCAAAAGTACTACCAAGAGTTGGTTGGGTTAGAGGTACTTTCTGAAGATAGTTCGTCGGTAACACTGGGATTTAGAGATAGAGCAGTGATTCGCCTAGTTGCCAGTCCACAACTCCCTCCTCAGGTTCAAGGAAGTGCAGGGCTGTATCACTCAGCTATTGTCTTTAGTTCACGTGCGACACTAGCACAAGCTGTTCAACGTATTTTGGAGCGAGCACCTCAATATTACAGTGGGACTTCTGATCATGTAGTTAGTGAGGCTTTTTACTTTGTTGACCCCGAAGGAAATGGCGTAGAACTCTACTACGATAAAGATCCGGCTAGCTGGCGGTGGCGAGGTGGAAGCGTCGAGATGGGCTCTGAGTACATCGATCCCGAACAGTACATTAAGACGTATGCAAATACCTCAGCTGGTGAAGAAAAGAAGATGGGACACGTGCACTTGAAAGTAGGAGACATTGAACAAGCGAGGAGCTTCTATGAATCGGTACTAGGATTAGCACTAACGAGCCAAATGCCCACAGCTTTGTTTATGTCAGATGGTAAGTACCATCACTACTTAGGAATGAATGTTTGGGAGAGTCCACGAGCAGGCATGAGAACACCATCTTTAGGCCTAAAAAGTTTTGAGATCTTTGTTCCAGACGCAGAACGACTCACTGAACTCAAGGCACGTTTAACTGCAGCAAGTATTTCGTTCACCGAGACTGATAAGAAGGTTGAAGTAGAAGACCCATGGGGTACGGTAGTTCTTATTACTGTCAACGAGGCTGTCTTTAGCGAATAATTAAAAGTTTCTCACTTGCTCTAGTAACAGCTGTATACAGCCATCTTCGCCACTCTTCATCGCTCATATATGGCGCATACTCTTCGAAAAGAATAACGGTTTTAGCCTGAGAACCTTGTGCTTTATGAACAGTTAATGCATAACCAAAATCAAAGCGGTCACCAATCGAGTGATAACTAATTCCTTTTACTTTATCTACTACTTTTTCTTGCAAAAACTGATGTTGAGAAATCTCACCTACAAAAAGCCTGTTCTCATCTTGAAAGATAAGCTCAACGTTAAACCAATGAATATACTTTGGTTCGATTCGTGTAATCTTGCCCAGCATCCCGTTGTAAATAGGGCCGCCAGTGGCTTCATAGTTGTTACGTAAACAAATTACCGTCTCTCCTAGTTGAGGAGTTTCTTCTTGATACCCTCGAATAGTCCGAATGCTTTTATTTAGTTGAACGCGTGTTTTATTACGGGCACACAGAACTAAGCTATCGGTTGGGTGTTGGGTGATCCACTCTTCAAAAAGCTCACCTGTGCCAGGATCGCGTCGATCCACTTTTTGTACGTTTGCGTCAAAACGACGGAATGGAATTTGACCAGTGGTTCTGGCCATAGTTGCTAGGTCGATAATTGGGTTGCCTTCTGCCTGGCGATGAATTTTTTCTAACTTAAGTTGTGGATCGTCCATTAAATTAAACGCACTATCGATCGGCGGTAATTGGCCGTGATCTCCGACAGCAATTATGGGTAAATGATAGGACTGTAAGTCGTTCCAGATATCCGATGTCACCATCGATGCTTCGTCGACGATGATGAGATCATAAGGAAGCTCCACGTTTTTTTGCCAACGAATGATCTTGCCTTCCTCATCTGTGACAGCGGTGTACATGAGTGAGTGAATTGTGCCGCAGAAGTCGTGGGACTGAATCGCCTGTTGTGACTGCAACTTTTGTTTTAGAACTTGTGAGGCTTTACCCGTATAACAGGCAAAAGCGATACGATACTTGGGAAATTTTTCTTTAATTAATGCTCGTAGAATCGCAATGAGAGTGGTTTTGCCGGTTCCTGCATATCCACCCACTGTAATGTATTGACCATCGGTGTTGTTTAACCAGGCAGACAGGGTATGTAATACCACAGATTGATCTGGAGAGAGATTACTTTGACGAGTCATGGCGGAGTAGAGAACGAAGTATCGTCATAGGATAACACATAGAAGAGCTCGTATAATGCAAGCATGCCAGAACTACAGGTCAACCTTTCCCCACATAGCACCAAAGATCCGGAGTTAGTTGCAGTCCAAGAAGACATTATCTTTGCTAGGCAGGAATATGCCGATTGGGAAAACCATAATAATCCTCATGAGTACTTGGGTGTAATAGAAGATTTTCGTCATGTGATTGGAGAGTTGCAACGAAAACACGACGAGCAGTTAAAGCTCTATCCGGAGGCCACCTTTATCTTAGAGTATCACCAAAGCTGCATGTTACCTCGGGATGCCAACTACTTGGTGGTCAGCTTCGCTTTACAGACGCGTCGTTTTATAAGTGGTCAAGAAAGCAGACTCAACACCTTTATCTGTTGGCGACTTGATATTAAGGATGATTACAGCCAAGAAAATGCAGATGTCGAAAGTTTTATGTTGAAGAATAATATTCAGCCCTACACCGATGGTTTTGGGGGTAGCTCAGTGATTCAATACGAAGTGTTCTAACTTTCCTTTAACTCTCAGACAATCGCGTTGTGAACTGCTTTGGCAACTTCATGAATCTGTGATTCTTTCAGATGTGGTCCTAATGGAAGGTAAACTACCTTTTGTTCCTGTGACCATGGTGAGTCGTTTAGTTCAAATCGAACAAGCACTCCTTGTGAACGTAACTTTGCAAGTACTTGATTAGCCGTAGGTAAGTGCAAACCGAGAGGGAAGCCACGTAGCTGATGATAGTCACTAACTGGAAAGTGAATTTGAAATACTTTGGTAGATTGCCAGATGGGCTCCAGGAGTTGCAGGTAGAGAAGTACCTGTTGCTTTTTTGAGTGATGAATTGAGGCAATGTTCAATCGTCGCGCTACCCACTTCCCTCCTCTCCACCCCCTTGCAGCTTCGGGGCTGTCTCCAATAACGTCGTATCCACGTAGCATTGCTTTTTCAGCTTGCTGATTCCAGAACAGCTGCCAACACCTGAAGGGAAGAAGGCTGAGGTGAAGGAATAACTGAAAAACCAGCCACCATCCCAGTACACGAACTTGATACTCTAAAGCTTGATGAAAGGGAGGTGATGTAAGCTTAAGAGAGGGGTGGGTAAACAAGTTGCTCCCTGGCAAGGGCACTACCTTTCGTAGACTATCCATCACCACATGACGTTGACTGAGAAAAAAAAGCTTATCTGGCTCAACCACTCGATGTACAGAGTCTTCTATCAATAAGGTGTCAGAAGGAAGATACGACATCCATTGTTGGTGCTGAATTAGAAGCCGATTGGTAATTCCCACTGCGTGTAGAATGACCACTACTTGAGGGCGAGCTTTCTTGAGATAAGTAGCAAAAAGTGATGGTTTCGTTTGGAAATTTTGATCAACCGGATAGAACTTGGTAGTCAGTCCATGATCAGCCATATTAGCAACCACATCACCACAAAAAAAGCTTGGCACAAGTACGGTAGAGCCTTGTGGGATTCGTAACTGTTTCAGCAAGTCCCAGAGTGCATCTTCCCAAGAAGCATAAAAGAAATCACGCACCGTGCTTGGAAGACGTACTGCTTTACTGTTCAAGTAAAAATGCCAACCTGTAGGTTGTAAAGGAACTGTCATTATGTATGTATTTATTACTTATTATCAGACACCGCTTTTTGATTGCTGATTAAAGCCATTTCGATAATTCCTTGATGACACTAAAATTACTATCGGATATAATATCCTACATATGATTTTAAATAGAGAAAATTCTCAGTTTACCGGTTCTATCGTACCAGAGGTTGCCGCGGTTCATGAAAACGGCCAGCAACGTCAATCTTTGCGCGAACGAGATAATCGTTTACCAACCCGAGAACAGC
>DBDU01000030.1 GCA_002293725.1 Patescibacteria group bacterium UBA924 | reverse complement strand
GCCATGGGATCAGTTGCAACCCATCCTTTTGGAGTCATCTTACTGTAACGAAACTCACCAAGTTGTTTTGCCATACTTACTTTCTTAAGCTCGGAAAGGCAAGTTTCACGAACTCATACTGTGCATTACGTGGTTCGCCTTCATCGGGAAGTTCTTGAATACAAAAACCAGGAGAACTGTTGACTTCTATTATAGTGTATCCCGTTTCAGCTTGATCTTTAGTAATGTCTGGAGTCATAAAATCAAGACCGGCAAAGTCTAAGCCGGGAATAGCTTGAACGGCTTTTAAGGCAATCTCTTTGACAGAAGGGTGAGCTTGATCAGTAAAGTCGATGCTCTGCCCACCTTTGGAAATGTTAGATACTTTACGCAGAAAAATACGTTGACCGGCAGCGGGAACTGACTCAGCGGTCAATCCTTGTTCCTTAAGGTTAGCAGTCATATCTTCGTCTACTTTAATTTTCTTGAATGGACTGATCGTGCTGTTGGGATCTCGTCTCGGATCTTGGTTTTTGACGTCGATCAGCTGTTGAATCGTAGAGCTTCCGTCACCAACCACGTTGGCTGGTCGGCGATACGCAATCCCTAGTACTTTTTCACGCGTTAAAAGAATGCGGTACTCCTGACCTTTACAGGTTTCTTCTACCAGTACTCCGGCATCTTTCTGATTAGTGAGGGCAAATGCCTTCTTAACCGCTTCTTGAAACTGCTTAAGAGTAGTTATACCCAACGAAATAGCATCACCTTGATTCCCGTGCGTAGGTTTCACGACTAATGGTTTAGATAATGCTTGAAATACTGCTTCCCAGTACTCTGGTGGGTCTTCAGTCAGAATGTTATAGCCATTCGCTACATTAATACCAGCGGCGGCTAGTAAGTTATTGGTGACGCTTTTATCTTCACAAGCATAGAAGCCAATATCGGTTGTCTCGGTAGAGATCTGATAGCGAAAGTATTTTTTTTCGCCCTCATAACTAAGCTCGAAAATCTTTGTTCCGGGAAAAACTTTCCAAGCTACACCAAGTTCTGTGGCTGCTTCTAAAATAAGCTGTGTGCTCAACGTAATCTGGCTACTATCTTCCCAGCCAGTGACTTTTTTACGGGTGTAGTAATGTGGTGTGTATCCCATTGCAGCTCCTATTTAAAGTGGGCCATGACGCTGTCTAAGATTTTAGCTGCCACGTTGACAGGCTCTCCTTGAATTGGGTAGTGGTGCATTCGTAATCCTGGTGAAGCGTTTACTTCGATAATGCCTGCTTGTGGTTGTTCGTGAAAAGGTTTGTCTAAAGCTTCAAACATCACATCAATGCCTACCACGTTTAAGTCGCAAGCTTTAGCAATGCCTTCAAACACTTCTCGGTTCTCTGGATGAACCTGGTCACTGACGTTCCATGCTTCTCCCCCAGTAGAAAGGTTAGCGGTCTTGCGCAGAAGAACTTCTTGTCCTTCAGCTGGAATACTCGTGGGTTTGAGGTTCTGCTCGGCTAAATTACCCAGGACTGTTTCGTCAATTTTGATTAATGTCAAGTTTTGAGTGTGGCCTTCACCTCTCCAAGGATGAGTATTTTTTTCGGCTACTAACTCCTCAATCGTACGTTTACCGTCGCCCACTACGTGAGCAGGTTTACGAAACGCGGCTGCTACGAACTTGAAGTCGACACACACTATACGATACTCAAGTCCTCGCAGTTGTTCTTCGACAATGACCGTTGTTTTAGGCTGATACACCGTTTCTAGTTCTGCGAGTGACTTAAGGCCGACCACCACGCCCTTACCATGACGTTCAGCAACGGGCTTCATTACTATTGGAAATCTAAGTGTGGAAATCTCTTTTTTTACGTCACTACTCAACCCTTCTCTACTTCCAACTTTAACAAACTTTCCGGTTGGAAAGTGAAAGTGACGTAAGACTTCTTTAGTTAGCGGCTTGTAATCAGCAATCGTTTTACCAACTGATGATTGGAAAGAAGTACGTGAGCCCCGTACGTACCATTGGTGTTGACCATCGCGCATCAGTACAGTCTCATGATCGCTGAAAGCGATACACTCAATGCCACGACTTTTGGCCTCTTCGTACATGATGCGTGAGCTAGCGTTGAGTTTGGGTTCAGTCATCTTACTCCTCTTCATTTTCCTGGACGTGAGCAATCAAGGTATCAAAGTGGTTTTTTTTGCCAATCACGGTGATGTGCTCTCGATATTCTGTCATATCTGTAAAGAAGCTGGGATAAAGTAATCCTTCAGTGGTAGATTCAGGTTTGAGTTCGGGAATCTGCTCTAGACTAATTCGACCAAGGTATAGATCTTTAGGATCGTTTTCGCTCTGTTGCAGCCAAGCCCAGACAGCCACACTGCCTTCTAAATAAGACACGTCTTTGGTGAGTCCGCCTGGCTGAGACGTATCTTCAATCCCGCGTTTAGTTCGAAGGGCGAGATTAAATGACGTTTCTTCGGAAATCCCCAACGCTACCATCTGATTAAAAACATCAACAAATGAGCCGCGTTGGGCATAGTATGTCGCAACGTAGGTTCGATAGGTTTTAAAGAGGAGTTTTTTAGGTCTGAAGAGGAAAGTATGTAGGTTAGCTAACCCTTCTTCAGTACGACGAAAAACAAAGTCAGGAAACTTCTCTTTTCCCCAAGGTTGGAGGGCGTGGTTATACCGTCGGAGGTAATGTGTCTCCAGCTCGTGACGCATAACGTCACGAAATGTGTTCTGAGTGTAGTCAAGATTAGCGCGCAAAACTAAAGTATTTCCTTTTAGCATGCAGCGGGCAATAGTTGTTTCAGAGAAGAGGGTGGAAACGGGTTGGCTCAAGTTGTAACGGCTATTAAATGCTTCTACTTCCTGAACGACAAACTCTTGGGTTACTCGAGGTGAAAAAGTCTTAGGATACTCATCTTTTCCTTGACGATTCCAGTAAGCCATCATCTCCAGCGCATGACGGAAGAAGACTTCTTTTGGCACTCCCCAAACTATAAGTTCGGCTGGATCAATGCTTCTTTGATAGACAAACTGAGGATTGTAGCTGGTATCGGCGAAGAACTTTTGACGTTCTTCCAGAAGGTTAAGTGGTTTGACTTCGTTAATAATGGAGCTTTTGGAAAGCATACCTCTACTCGTCTCCTACCAATAATCCAGTTAAGTCATGCCGACCAATCTCAATTTGATGCTTGGTTTTGTTCAGTTTGCGCGTTACTACCATGGCTGTAGTGTACTTCCGATCTTTGAGCTTGTAGGTCACTTCTACGACGGGAACACGACCCTCTTCTTTTTCCTGTTGAAACCAGAGCAGGTCATCCACTTCGATCAGCCCCAACTCCTTGGCTAAATCAATGGAGATTGCACTTCGGAACCGACCAGTGTTCATCAACGCGGTAGTTTCTTGCTTTAATTTTTGTTCACCAAAGACGATGATCTCCTCGAAAGGTTTGACGATAGTTAAGCCATCTTCGGCTTTAATCTTGTCAGAGAAGTTTTCAGCAAAGAGTGATTGCCCAATTTTCACGCCGTGTTCAGGATTTAAAACATTTAAGTCAGTCACTCGTTCCAAACGACGAAGAAGGCCGGCATGGTTCGCCAGTTGAATCGATAGCCCTGGGTTGGCATTAAGCTCCACCACCAGCGGTCCTTTTTCCTCGTGAATAAATAGATCAACGCCACAGAATGTTAAGCCAGCGGCATCAGCAGCTGTGACTGCGACGTTGAGTAAGGTTGTCCAGCTGGGAATCTTAATCCCGTTTACTTTCTTCTTCCCATCAGGCAAGGTTGAGATAGGATCGCCTTTCCCAGTGATTGCAAAAGTGGTCACACCTGAAAACATATCAATTCCAACGCCGAGTGCGCCTTGATGTAAGTTGGCACGCCCTTCAGACTCGGGTGTGGGTAAACGCAGCATTGCCATTACAGGGACATGATTAAAAACAATCACCCGGATGTCCGGCGTACCTTTGTAGGAGTACTTAAGTAGTTTTGAGTGAATGGGAACCCGCTCCTCAACAATGACGTGTGGCGTAGCGCCATAGGTACTGTACTGTCCCTCTAAAATGTCAAAACAGTGAAGAATGATCTCATCTCGGCTAATACGATGTCCGAGAGTGTCGATCCAGTGCTGCTGATCTGTATCTTGTCTTTTGAAGATCAAGATTCCTTTACCAGCGTTGCCATTTGAAGGTTTAATAACGAAGTTTTTTTCCATGGTTTCCCAAGGAAAGTCATTAATATCTTCTTTGGTACCCAAAATGCCAAAAACACGCGCGGTAGGAATACCTTTGTTCTCCAGTAACACTTTGGTGGCATACTTGGACGTGCCAAACCGTTTTGCTCGACTAGAGTTCTGCGAAGTGAACATCTGGTTGCGGGCGTTCATGCCGAGGATATCACTGGCTTTTGGCATATCTGATGACTCGAGATGTTTTAGTTGGTAATGATGGTTCTAAAACGCAGCCACTCCATGAAGCGTAAACCGGTATAGCGGCCAACCAACATATTAATGGCAGCGACCACGATTAAAGTCAGTTCGGGTTGAAGCAAGACGAACTGTTGAAGTGGCTCGTAGCCAATAATCACTGAACAGACGACTGCAATAATTAACGTTTCGATTGTTAACTGACGCGCTTCCGATTGAGAGCCCGCCAACTGAGAACCTAGGAAGTCCTCGGTTAACAGCATGATGATTAAGATTGGGAAGATACCGATCGTAAAGATGACCGGGAATGGTAAGAACGATAGTCCAATCAAAATCAAAATCATAAAGACGGAAACACCCCACAACATCATGGCAGTGCGAGGTAAGTACTGGAGCTTCAATCTGCGCAGCAGCTTTTTCATGATAGTCGAAGCAACCAAGGTGACTAAGAACAGAACAATTCCGTTCAAGATACCAGTTGATAAAAAGGCCACAGACAACACTGCCGGAGTGTAGATACCAAAGCCTTTTAAGCCAATAATGTGACGTGCTAAGGAGATCACTGCCGTAATCACCGGGAAGAGTAAGATCAAGACGATGATGTTTGCAGGAATACCGTTTTGAATCGCCCGGCGAATTCCGACTTGAAGTGGGTTGTACCAACTCAGTCCACCAATCGGATGTTGGTTAAGAAACTCAACTAACTTATCCTGTGTTTTAGGAGTGGTCTCGGTAATATCCTTCTCTTTTTTCTCTGTCACGATCGGCGTAATAGTAGCGGAGATCGTGGCCGTAGCAGAGTCAGTTGCAGTGGCGCTCTCGGTAGCACTTGCCCCATCAGTCGCAACTAATGTTGCAGAGGGAGTTGCGAGTTGAGCTGAAACGGGAGTAACAACTCCGCTTAGGCTAAACAACACAAAAAAACTGAGGGCAAAAAGGATTCGTTTTGACACAGCAGTATTATACATCGTAATCCAGGCTAAATAACTGCGTCGATGAGCTGCTTGATTGCGCTAATTAAGAACGCCAAAATCATTAGACTAAGCACGAGTCCGAGTTGAGTTCCTAAGACAATCAAAGGTTGAAGACTAATTCCGGGGACAATAAACATGGCTAGACCAAGTACTGCCCCATTAATGATCCAGCCGAAGATACCAAGCGTGATGACATTAAGAGGTAAAAAGAGGAGTTGTAAAAGCGGCTTTAAGGTAGCACTCAGCAGCGCCAACACGACGCTAACAATTAACAGCATTATCCAGTGGTTGTAGTGAATAACAGGTAACAACCAGTTCAAGATCAAGATTGCGACAAAGTTCATCAGGACAGACTTTAACATAAGACTCACTCTAGCATTGTTTTTTGACGGAGTCGAGTATGTTGCTTCTTTGAAAAACGATGAGACTCATCCCGTACTCGTTGGATGAGGTTGAGTGCTGGGTGGTCGGGTGGCAGTTTGAGCTCTTCGTACTTCAAACCTACCAGGTTTTTCTCCCCTGTCTCAGTGATTTTTTCATCGGCTGGAAAGATCGGAAAGATTAAGCGATCTGGTTTTTTGGCAATGCTAATCACAGGCACACTCCAGTGCCACGCTTTCAAGGCAGCACGGAGTTGACCCTTGCCACCATCAATCACGAGTAAGTTAGGAATGCCCCACTCTTGGTGGTTCTGTCTTCTCAAGAGTGCCTCCTGCAACATGGCAAAGTCATTGGGAGTTTGCAGAGTGCGGATGTTAAACAGACGATAGTGGTCAGTAGCAGCTTGGCCATTGATAAAAGTAACTAACGCCACGGTGGCGTTAGTTCCTTGGATGTTACTGACGTCGTATCCTTCAATTCTGGTTAACGGATACGTCTTGGGATAGTTCATGTATGTAGAGAGAAAACGACGAAGTTGAATTAATCCCTCGGCGCGCAGTGATTCTTTTAAGCGAGGTAAGTTGAGTTCAGGTTTTAAGATCAACTTTCGTTCAGTGACCTCTTTAATGGACGTGACGCGATCTCTTAGCTTCGCGGCTAGCTCATAGTTCTCTGTTTCGGCAGCATCCTTCATGCTTTGCTCAATGCTTCGAACTACGTCTTTTTTCTTCCCCTTTAAAAATAAAATAAGTTGAGCGAGCGTATCAATGTACTCCTGACGGGTAGTAAGGCCGATGCACGTTCCTGGACACTCATCTAAGTGGTAATGAAAGCAGGGCTTATTTTCTGGTGTGCCGTACAGCGCATTTCGTGGGCCATTACAGTAAGGAAAGATCTTTCGGCCAATACTGATCACTTCCTTGACTTTGTATGCACTTTGAAATGGACCCAAAATCGTCCCTTTAAGATGTTTTTTATCGATATCTTTTTTACGAACAGTCAATACTCTAGGGAACTCTTCATCTGTCACTTGGATGTACAACGGCGTCTTGTCATCTTTTAACAAGATATTAAATGGAGGTTGGTGTGTGCGGATAAGCTCGGCTTCAACCAGGAGCGCTTCTAGTTCACTCTCTAAGACTTGGTGCTTTAACTGCGTAGCCGTAAACACCATCCGACGAGTTTTGCCTTGAGTTAGCTTCCACTGTTTATAAGAAGCGATTCGATTCTTAATGCTTTTGGCTTTACCAACGTAGAGGACGTTATCGTTTTCGTCTAAAAACCAGTAGACCCCCGGTGATAACGGCAGCGACGACCAAACCGATGCCCAGACCAATTGGGTTGATTGGGGCGCTCTTGAGGGTTTCGATGATTTGGATGCCGGTGCGGAGCTCATGTGTTGATAATAGGCCTTGAAGGTTGAGTGTCAAGAGAACTGGTCGCCGACGCAGCCAATCTGCTCCCTGAAGTTCCAGTGGAACCTCGATAGTTTGGTATGGCAGTAAGGTAGGAATGCTTTCGGGTAACTGAGCCACTTGAACGGTACTGAGATCAACGCTAGCTTGGAGCGGAATGTTGTACCAAGCTACGCCAGTATTATTAGAAATAAAGATTATGTACTGATTCCGGAAAGGTGATAACCAAAAAGGTTTCTTGCTAATGGTGTATTCCACGCTTAAAGGTGGTAATGGTTCGTCGCTGCCAAAAGAGACTTCAACGTCTTTGGTTTTCTCCGTACTTCGTTTATACGATCCAGCTGGGTAAGGTAAGCTGTCTGAGACACCATTGATGGCAAAGGCTACGTGGTTAAAGTCGAGCTGAGAAAAGTAATCAAGCCCCCCTGTGGTATTCCCCCATGTAGGGTCAACGGCGATCCAGCGTTGTGTCTCGGCATCGTAGTACTCAGGCCAGGCATGCAAGATATCGTCAACTAAGCTCAGCGGACGTAACCGACTATTTTCGGTGTAAGCATAGCCAGTGACCCGGCGAGCCGGAATTCCTGCGGCTCGAGCTACGGCCACAAACAGGTCGGTAAACTCCTGACAAGCAGCTTGGAAAGGATCACTGAGTGCCTCAGATGCCCCAAGGCGAGTTACTGGTCCATTCACTTTGGCAAAGTTGTACGTCAAGGAGTTGACGACGTAGTCATAAATCTGCCGAGGAGTTGGGTTTTCCTGGGCAATACGTGCAATTCGACTATCGTCTGTTTGCCAAAACTTTTGTCCTACTAAGTGGTCTTTGAGTGCTGGGAGTTGCGGCATATTGTCTTGCGGAGAGAGATAGATCATGGCTTTACCACTTAGTTGAACTTCAGTCTCCTTACCCGCACTCACCTCGTAGGTTGCAATCCAGTTTCCATCAGGATCTTGTTCTAACTGTTTTGGGCGTGGTTCGAGGCTGAGGTACTGTACTTTTTGCGAAGTGGTATCGGGAGGTAAGGCAATTTGAGCCAGGCCAATACTGGTCGTTGGATTCTCAAGATGGTAACGCAACATAAAGTCATATATCTGTTTCTCGCCAAACAAGGCTGTTACACCTTGGTCACCTAGGTTGTCGAAAGTTAGAACGGTGTAGCCATTGTGCAGTTCTACGCTACTGGCTGGTGGATTAACGCGTGCCGGTTGGCCGAATCGATCAGGAACGCGTAACTCTACTTTATAGGCATCGTAGCGGGCCAGATCACTAAATCTTGGAATGTAGACCTCCACCACATTCCCACTAATAATGGCAATGTCAGGACTTTCGAACTGTACAGTAAATTGGCGCCGCTTACCCTCTCCGACAATAATGTCTTCAAAGTTAATTGCGATACTCGTTTTTTTATCTGTGTTAACGATGTTGGCGGGAATTGGCCCATTGCGATCAAAAACCCTGACGTTCTGAATCTTGCTTGAACCAACTTCAATGGCGTACTGACTGGCATAAAGAGTGGGTTTTTTGTTGGTTAAAGTAAACTGCTGCTCGATGGTAGCTAGACCGTTATCTTTAATAATGTAGCTAGAAGTTAAGCCGATCTCAAAGTTTTCGTCGGCTGAGACAGGTTGCAACCACGCAGCAAGTCCCATGAAGGCAACTATGCTGAGACAGAAAACAAATCCAGAAAGTAAGTGCTTTAGAAAGCGCATGATTGAGCTAAATTGTACGTGGTTATTTCTCGGTTAGCTACGTCTGGTTATGTCTTAACTCGAACTCTTCGCGTAAGAACTGCCCAGTAAATGAAGCTGGTGTAGCGGCAATTTTTTCTGGTGTACCCACTGCAATGATCTCACCACCGCGTTCTCCCCCTTCAGGTCCAAGGTCAATAATCCAGTCTGCATTCTTAATCACATCCAAGTTGTGCTCGATCAAAATTACGGTGTTATTTTGAGCGACGAGCTGTTCTAAAACTTGAAGTAACTTTTGAATATCCTCGAAGTGAAGACCAGTTGTAGGCTCATCAAGCAAGTAAACGCAGTGTTCGCTAGTGCGAACCGATAACTCGCGTGCCAGTTTAACCCGTTGAGCTTCGCCCCCACTTAAAGTTGGAGCTGGTTGGCCAATCTCAATGTAACCAAGACCAACTTCTTGTAAAGTTTTAAGCTTATTGCGCAACGTGCTGTGACCAGCGAAAAACTCAATCGCTTCATCAACGGTCATGTGAAGGACTTCGGCAATGTTTTTTTCTTTGTAACGCACTGCCAGTGTTTCTTCGTTGTACCGAGCTCCTTTACAAACTTCACAAGTAACATAAACGTCAGGTAAGAACTGCATCTCAATCTTTAATTGACCGTCTCCCTGACAGGTCTCACATCGTCCACCTTTGACGTTAAAGCTAAAGCGACCGGCCGTAAAACCACGGGTGCGTGCGTCTTTGGTGTTCGCAAAGACAGTTCGAATATAGTCAAAGATTTTAGTGTACGTACCTGGATTTGAACGAGGGGTCTTCCCGATTGGACTTTGATCAATCAACGTAATGCGTCTGAGTTCTTCGGGCAGCATTAAGCCCGCGACGTAACCTGGCTGCTGATCGGTGGATTTCCCGAGAGCCTTCGCTACATTGGCATACAAAGTGTCGTGAAGAAGGGTTGACTTGCCTGAGCCTGAGATTCCGGTAATACACGTTAGGGTGCGAAGGGGAAACTCTACGTCGACATCTTTTAAGTTGTGATGGCTGGCGCCCTGAATCCCAATTTTGGGTTGAGTAGTCAGCGCTTCAGCGATTGCGTCCGGGCTGAGGTAGCGCTTGCTATCTTCGGAGTAGTCAGCATTGCGCTCTAAAGTAGAGCCTGACTTTACTTGTCGAACGATATCTTTTTTTCGCGCCAGATACTTCCCAGTAATCGACTTTTTATTGGCCATAACTTCACTCGGTGTTCCGGCGGCCACGATCTGCCCACCATGTTTGCCAGCTAACGGACCAAAGTCAAAAAGATAGTCAGCGGCCAGCATCAAGTCACGATCATGCTCAACTACGACAACAGAGTTACCTTTATCGCGTAAGTTTTTCAGCGTCTCAATCAGCTGACGATTATCACGTTGATGAAGACCAATAGTTGGTTCGTCGAGAACGTATAACACTCCGGTCAAACCAGTTCCAATTTGGGAAGCGAGGCGAATACGTTGGGCTTCGCCCCCCGCCAAAGTCGCAGCTTCGCGCGCTAAGGTTAAGTAATCCAAACCTACTGCAACTAAAAACTGTAGCCGACTAGAGATCTCTTTTAAAATGGACTCACCAATAGTGAACTCTTTGACAGATAGCACCGTCTTTGGATCAATATCGCTCTCTGGTTTTTGGTGGATGTGAGAGACCCATTCAGCCGTACGCAAAATTGACATACTTGTGACTTCGGCAATGTTCTTGTGGTCAATGGTGACGGCTAAAGCTTCAGGTTTAAGACGACTGCCATTACATTTTTGGCAAACGCGTCGTTCCATGAACTGCTCGATCTCTTTACGGATAAACTCTGAGTCAGTTTCACTATAACGGCGCTCCAAGTTGTTAACGAAACCTTCAAATTTTTCCTCGATCATGGTGGCCCGACCGAAACGATTTTCTCCTTCTACTTGATAAATCTTGTCAGAGCCATAGAGTAGTTTTTGTTGCGTCTCGGGTCGCATATCTTGGAAGGAGGTTTTGCGAAAGTCGTATCCCTCTTCTTCCACGACGGTGTGAACTAAACGAGCCCACCAAGTATCACTACTCAGCATCCGCGCAAACGGAATAACGGCTCCTTCACTCAACGTTAAGCTGGGAGCCAACATCTTTTCGACATCAATTTTTAAGATGCTGCCAAGACCATTACAGAGCTCACAAGCGCCATGAGGTGAGTTAAAAGAAAACAATCTGGGCTCAAGCTCTGGCAAAGAAATACCACAGTAGCTACAGGCATACTTCTCGCTAAACAGTTGGTTAGTGAAAGACTTGGGGTCGGTCGGAAATTCCAGCGACTGGTCATTAATGTAAGCAATCACCACAAAGCCTTCGGCCAGTTTGAGAGCCTCTTCAATGGACTGTGACAAGCGGGTTCGGAAAGTCTTTTTCATTGCCTCGTCGTCTAGCTCTTTCTTAAACGTAGATAGACGGTCAATGACTGCTTCAATGGTATGTTTGTTAGTTTTGATCAACGAAAAATCTTGATTAAGATCATAGAGACGACCATCTATCCGTACGCGCTGGTACCCTTTCTTTTGCAAGGTCTCAAAGAGTGAGGAGAACTCCCCTTTGCGATCCCGAACCACGGGTGACATCACCATCAGCCGAGCTGGACCATCCCCTGCTCGATTTTCTAACTCGGTCATGACCTGATTAACAATTTGATCAACACTTTGAGAAGCGATCTCACGACCACAGTTGGGACAGTGTTGGTGACCAACGCGAGCAAATAGTAACCGCATGTAGTCGTAGATCTCGGTAATCGTACCCACGGTAGAACGCGGGTTGTGTGAAGTCGTCTTTTGATCGATGGAAATTGCCGGTGAAAGGCCTTCAATATGGTCAACGTCGGGTTTAGCCATGACGCCCAAAAACTGACGGGCGTAAGAGCTCAAACTTTCAACGTAACGTCGTTGCCCTTCGGCGTACAAAGTATCGAAAGCCAATGAACTCTTTCCACTGCCAGACATTCCCGTTAAAACCACCAGCTGGTTTTTGGGAATCTCCATCGAAATATTCTTGAGATTGTGTTGACGCGCACCTGTAATTTTGATCAGGTCGGTGGTTTTGTCGGGCATACAAAATACTCCGTTTTCCCGTACTCAAAGAGCTGAATACGGATTAACCAGTATAGCGAATAAACCACGAAAGGTCTAGACTTGGAATAGGCTTTTGGGACGTATCTAAAGGAGAAAACTACTCCTGGTTACCAGTCACGACGTAGACGGCACCAGCCTTATCATCTGAGAGGTACATTCGACCTAGTGAATCAAAAGTAATGTCCACTGGTCTACCCATTGTTTGGCCATCTTTCAGAAAGCCGGTGATGAAGTCTTCCTGGCCCGTAACTCGTTCGCCGTCCACCTTCAAGCGAACCACTTTATAGCCGGTAGGAATAGAACGGTTCCATGAACCATGGAAAGCTACTAACAAGTCACCTTGCCAATCATCTGGAAACTGTCGTGAGTCGACAAATGTCAGACCTAATGCGGCGGAGTGAGCTTGTAACTCGGCAGTTGGAACAACTGTGTTGTCACAGTAACTGGTAGGTTGATCGCCAAAGCTCGAGTCTCTGACTTGTGCACCATAGCAGTACGGCCAGCCGTAATTTGCATTTTCTTCCAAAATGTTAATCTCATCTGGCGGAATATTATCGCCGAGTAAGTCACGGCTGTTTTCACTGACCCACACTTTATCGGTTGATGGCCGTAAAGTCATGAATACCGCATTACGAAGGCCACTAGCGTAGATGCGAGGACTCTCTCCTTCAGCATTGGTGATCATCACGCTAGCATTCCGCTCATCTTTCTCATCACAGACATTGCAAGTAGAGCCAATCGAGATGTAAAGATTTCCTTGGCTATCAAAGACGAGGCTGCGAGTAAAGTGCCCGGCTCCACCGGAAGGTAGATCAACAATCTTCTTTTCGAGAGTAGCCGTTAACTCACTTTCATCCCAGGTATAACGACTTACTTGTCGCTCCTCAGCAACAAACAGCTTTCCATCTCTAAACACTAAGCCATGTGGATTTTTTAGTCCAGTTAGCACTTCCACTACTGAGTCGGCTTGACCATCAGCATTCGTATCAGGAAGCGCGATCACTTTGCCTTGGGTACGCAGAGAAACGAGTAATGTTCCATCAGGTGAGAACTGAAGATCTCGTGCTCCAGGAGCTGCAGAACTAAAGAGTGTTACTTGAAAGCCCTCAGGAAGAGTGAGTTGGTCTATAGCTTCGCCGGCGACTTGAGGTGGATTCTGACGAATCGGAGAAAGTGCCGGGCCAAGATCGCCGACATTTTGCTTTACCCAGGACTTCCCAATTGCACCGACCCCAAAAACTACTCCACCAAGGAAAAGAACTGCCAATATCACCATGAGCAGTGATCGGTTCATGCGGCTAGTGTAGCACTTCTTTGAGAAGAGGTCTTGTTGGTTTTAGGCAGCGTTTTCGATTGCGTGCACGACGTCACGGAGTTGGGCAGCCAACTCAAAGTCCATCTCATTGGCAGCCTGCTTCATTCGACGACGAAGTTTTGCGGCTAGCTTGCGTCTGTCATCAGGAGTCATGCCTTCAGGATCCAGTTTGGTTAAGTCAATTTTTTCTTGTTTAGACAGCTCGATGATCATTCCTTTAGGAGCTGGCGGTGCAGCATCAGCCCGTCGCTGCTCTAGCTGACTCAAGCGTTTACCGAGTTTTTTCTTGACCTGATAGTCGTGTTGGTCATCCTCAACCTTGGCAATCATTCGTTCACGAATTGGTTTGTAAATAGTGGAAGCTGTGATGCCGTGATCTTGGTTGTACTTCCATTGAATTGTTCGCCGACGTTGGGTCTCTTGAATGGCTGCTTTCATCGACTTGGTCAAGCGGTCGGCGTACATAATGACGTGGCCTTCTTGGTGACGAGCAGCCCGGCCAATAGTTTGAATTAAACTCGTTTGTGAGCGCAAGAAACCTTCTTTATCAGCATCCAAGATTGCTACTAAAGTAACTTCAGGTAAGTCTAGTCCTTCTCGTAATAAGTTAATGCCGACCACAACATCGTACTCGCCTCGGCGTAAGTCATCCAAGATGTCGGAGCGCTCAAATGTCTCAACATCTGAGTGTAAGTACGCAACTTTTGGGAAAGCGGGGTCTTTCAGAGAATGAACTTCTTTAATTTGAGAGCGGGTAAAGTACTGCTCTTCGATTCGGTCAATCTCCATCTGATCGACTGGGAGAGCGTCACCTCGATAGACAGTTGTATCAGAAAGATCAGCAGTTTGAAGCTGCTCATCTGTGGCTGTTCGACTAGCTAAAAGCTTCTTCACTTTTTCGTGATCATTGAGGTACTCCGTTAACGCCTCAGCCATTTTCTTGGTTAAAGTAGTAACCAGTGTACGTTGGCCTTTTTGTTTGCGAACGATAATCTCAATAATCAGGTCTTCAATTTGACCCTTCGTCGGTCGCAGCTCAATCGTAGGATCTAATAAACCAGTAGGACGAATCAACTGTTCAACCGTTTTATTGCCAGACAGCGAGATCTCCCAATCATTCGGAGTGGCTGAAACAAAAACCATCTGGTCTGTTGTTTTCATGAACTCATTAAATTGAAGTGGTCGGTTATCAAGTGCGGACGGTAAACGGAAGCCATAGTCAATCAGCGTCTGCTTCCGTGCCTGGTCACCGTTGTACATGGCACGGATTTGAGAAATAGTCATGTGACTTTCATCAATAATCGTGAGGAAGTGTTTCTTCTTAAATAAACGAATGTTCTCGTGGAAGTACTCAATCAGTGTATACGGAGGGTCGCCTGGTTTACGGCCATCAAAGTAGCGAGAGTAGTTCTCAATGCCGTTCACAAAGCCAAGCTCTTTGATCATATCTAAGTCATACTTCACTTTTTGTTCTAAGCGGTATGCTTCAATAATCTTGCCAGTGTCACGTAACATTTTCAGCCTTACTTGCAGGTCATGTTCAATTTCTTGAATGGCTTGCTCCTGCGTTTTGGGATTCATCATGTAGTGTTTGGCGGGATAGATAACGTGCTTACGGGGACGGCTACCGGCTTCGCGTTGAGCTTCAATACTCGATCCCGTAACTGGATCAATTCGGTCAATCGCTAAGATTTTGTTCTCTAAGGTTTCAATTCGCAGCGCAGTATCTTCATATGCTGGCCACAGTTGAATGGTATCGCCGCGTAAACGATAGCTACCCCGTACCAAAACGGCATCAGAGCGCTGATACTGGAGGTTACTCAGCTGAAGGAGTAGTGTCTCTCTCGAGATAATCTCACCTTCAATAATCTCCAAGATATATCGGCCAAACTCAATTGGTGAACCTAAGTTGTAGATACAAGAAACGGAGGCAACGACGATGCAGTCAGGTCGGGTTAGTAAGTTAGTAGTTGAAGCAAGGCGTAGCTTATCGATCTCATCATTAATAGTGGACTCTTTCTCAATATAGGTGTCAGTGCTAGGAATGTATGCTTCTGGTTGATAGTAGTCGTAGTAGGAAACAAAGTAGCTGACTGCGCTATTGGGAAAGAAGTCTCTAAACTCCAAGTACAGTTGGGCGGCCAAGGTTTTGTTGTGAGCGATCACTAAGGTTGGCATCTTGGTTTGAGCAATCAAGTTGGCCATGGTAAAAGTTTTGCCGGAGCCGGTTACGCCCAAGAGCGTTTGGTACTGCTGTTCAGCATCCAAGCCAGTGACGAGTTCTTTGATGGCTTGGGGCTGGTCACCTGTTGGCTGGTAGGGTGATTGGAGTTGAAAATCCATAGAGCTCTATTGTAACGGGTTTTCTAAGGTTTTTGGTATAAAATTAGGCTGTGAAAGTTACTGCTTACAAAACCCCACTCATTAAAGCTAAAGATGACTTGTTTCAAGTTATTGCGGATGCCATCCCCTATCTCCCAGAGCGCAGTATTGTGGTGGTGACCTCTAAAATTGTCAGTACTTGTGAAAACATGTTTGTCAAAAAAGTTACTGGCGAGCGCAGTGAAAAACACGACTTAGTTCGCAAAGAAGCGGAGTACTACATTGAGCCACACTCTTCCAAGTACGACTTGATGCTGACCATTCATCGGAACTGGATGTTTGTTAACGCAGGTCTGGACGAGTCCAACGCCGATAATCAATACATTTTATGGCCGAAAGATCCTCAACACTCGGCGAATGAAATCTGGAAGTTTCTGCGATCACATTACAACGTCAAAGAAGTAGGAGTTACGTTATCTGACAGTATTAGCATTCCCCTAAACTGGGGAGTGATGGGACATGCGATTGCCTACTGTGGTTTTCATCCACTCAAAAGTTACATTGGCAAGCCAGACCTTTTTGGGCGGCTGATGAAGATGGAACAGGTGAACTTGATGCAGTCAGTGACGGCAGCAGCTGTCTTAGAGATGGGTGAAGGGAATGAATCTACCCCCTTAGCAGTGGTCCGTGACGTCAAAGACATTAGTTTTCAAGATAGTCCACCTTCCGCTGAAGAGTTAGCCGCGTTAAAGATCTCAATTGAAGATGACGCCTATGCGCCAATTCTGACTAAAGCTGAGTGGAAAAAAGGTGGGAAAGCTTCATGAAGCATCTGTTTATCTTTGCTCATCCTGATGATGAGACCGTTGCTACAGCTGGAACACTTCATAAGCTGGTAAAGGCAGGTGAAGACGTTTTGGTGGTTAGTGTAACGGACGGTGGTGGTGGCGAGGTGCAACAATCTGCTCAGCCGTCCCTCTCTACTTATCACTCAGTTGGAGAGCTTCGCAAACACGAGCTGCAGGACGCATTAACCGTGCTGGGTGTAAAGCACTATAACGTCTTATCTTTCCAAGACGGCAAGATCACTAATGAGATGGTCTGGGGTGAGTTGCGGAGCAGCTTAATTGATGTCATTGACTCGTATAAGCCAGACTTTGTCTACACGTTTGACCACTCTGGATGGTACTTTCATCTAGATCACGTAGCGACTTCGATTGCAACCACTTGGGCAGTTCAGCAAGCCAAGTTTCCACCTGCGGTTTTTTTCTTAGTCCACTTCCGAGTGAACAATACCAAGTGGAAGTACGTCTATTCGGATAAGATGCCTATTACTCATACCGTTGATGTGACGGATGTAAAAGAGCTGAAATTTAACGCACTAGATAAGCATCAGTCACAGAACTTAGTTGAGCCGCGTCGCCAACTGGCCACTGAAACTGAGCATAAGGAGCTCTTTCAACTTGCTTCTGCCACAGCACATGGAAAAACGTTACTTAAGCATCACTGGCTTTTTCAACCCGTAGGTCAAAAATAGGGTGTGCGACTGGATGATATCGCATCTTGTACTCTTCCCCACCTCGTAAGAAATCATACTTTACTTTGCCCTGCTCGATGGCATCTTTAATAGTATAGGCCGTGAGGACATGACCAATGCTTTTGTCAGCAAACGCGCTGGCGTCAAAGCCAGAGTTGTAGATCAATAGCTGGTTGTCATAGTCAAAACAGTACATTGCTGCAGCTGGCTGACCATTGAAGTCCAGGAAGTAGAGTCTCAGCCATCCCCCTTGACTGGCAGCGGCGCTCAAACGCTCGAAAAAACTTCGATGTGACGGTGTCCAGAACGCAGCTTTTTCTACACTAGATTGTTGGTGAAGTGTAAAGAATGTTTCTAAAGTATCAGGCTGAGCGTTGGTATCTGTGACGATCCGAAAATTAACGCTCCCTTGTTCTTCAAGTCGTAGCCACTTTCGTTTAATTTCATGTCGTTGTTTCTTGCCTACTTGGCTAAGATACTCGTCCCAGCTAGAGGGAAGCTCAATGATAGGGCAGACAGTCTGTTGAGTAGTTTGCGTCGACCAGTGTTGATGAGCAGCCAGCTGTGGAAGTTGTGTCAGCGTGGATGAGGATTCTGGCAGACTGACCAATTCTAGTTTAGACCAGGCTTTATTCGTCAGTAGGAACTCACTGAAGGCAGAAAAAGCGGGAGCTTCTTTTCCTGGCAGAAGGATGAAATCGAGATAGTCACTTACGTCTTGGTCGCCTAACAGCTGTAACTTTTCATTTATCTGCACAAGAGGAAAAAGGCCAATCGGCTTATCCTCTTCATGCACAACTACAATTTGTAGTGGTGGCTGCCCATTACTTTCCCACCAGCTTTTTTGTACCGTATGTTCTTGAAAAAAGACCCGATGCGGCTGCAATGCTAATAAAGCATCCCAGAGCGATGTAACACTTTGCCAGTCGTGATGTACCTGCCAAGTAACCATAAAGCTTTCTGCCTTTTTGGGAGAGCTGATTTACAATAGCCCTATTGTACGGTATTCAACCTAATACGAATGGAGGCCTTCATGCTTTCCGTCTCAACCAAAACCGGCGACAAAGGAACATCTGGCTTAGCAAACGGTAAACGAGTGCCTAAAGCGAGCTTTATTTTTGAAGTTTTGGGAACTCAAGATGAACTTAACTCTTGGTTGGGTGTCTGTATCGCCAAGTTGTCAGATCACTTCGCGGACCAGAAAGAGTTTCTCTATGAGATACAAGACACCTTGTTTTACATCGGCGCTGAGTTGGCTCAATCACCTAAAGCAAAGTTAGAAAATGCTTCGCTGAAAAAGTTAGAACAGTTTTCTGACGCCCTCCAAAGTCAAATGGAAGCAGGCTGGACAACGAAGTTTCTCTATCCAGGTGGAAATGAGGTGGCGGCTTGGATTGATGTGGCACGGACAGTCAGCCGACGATTCGAACGGACGGTAGTGAAGTTAGGGCAAGAAGAAGTTGTCTCACCTCTCATTCTTCAGTATGTGAACCGATTGAGTGACTATCTGTTTGTTTTACGTTGCTTTGTGAACTCTCGTGAAAAACATCAGGAACGAACGTTTTCGTACAAGGCTAAGCTTACCAAAAAAGCGTAAACTGACTGTCTTCGTCAACTTCGTATTGATCTAGTTTTGGTGAGTATGTTTGTGCATCAATGGTGCGAGTGGGAGTGTTAAAGTTGTAGATTCGTAATCGACCATTCCCGCCGCTTTCTCTAGCTTGATAGTCCTGTAAGACTTGATAGACGGTTCCGCCACAATCGTTCAAGCTTTCTAGCTTACTTTCGCCATCGTTATCATGGAAGTGTCCTGACATCACCATCAAGACGTTACAGTTCGACCGGATGAGTTTGTTCCAAATATCTTCAGCAGAGTTAGTGGGCCGGAAAACAGGATTTGGGTTTCGTTGGCCGGTGCCATCATCGATGTAAGAGTGAGTTGTAATAATTGCTTGGGTATCTGGATGCGCTTTGAGCACGCCGTCTGCCCAAGTAAGTACGTCGTCAGGTGCATCAACTTCAAGTGAAAGGAAAAGGAGCTCACTGTCAGCTGCTGGCACAACTTGGTAACTATTTTGGTTATTGTTATAGTTTCCTCTATACCAAGGATACGCTTCAAAACGTGAAACTGGAAAAGTGGTATTGAATGCATTGAACGTCGCATTAGGATATCCAAGTACGTCTACATCATGGTTACCTGGGACGACGCTGTATGGTACTTTTCCATCCAACACGCCCATACAGTCAGAGGCTGTCTTCCACTCTTTCTTCGATACTGCTCCCCGATTGATAATATCGCCTACATGGGTCACAAAGATGATGTTTAGCCTACTAGCGTTGGCTGAGATCCACTCGGTTTGATCACAAAAAGTTTCAGGATAGTACTGAGCATAGATTTGTGTATCTGGAAGAACGACTACCGAAAAAGTAGTTTCAGGGTTTACATCAATCCCAGCAGCTTGAGCTTGCTGCATCGGAATCTGCCCTGCTCTATAGAGTGTCATGAAGCCGTTGTACGTCGTAAGAACAGCAAGGGCAGCAAAAAAAACAGTCAGTAGTGCAAGAAAAATCTTTACTTTGGGCATAGTGTGAGTACTCACACTAGTGTACTACATTAGGTTTGGAACTTACGGATGAGTCCCACTACTTTACCCTGTACCTGTACATTGGTGGCGTAGATCGGGCTCATACTGGAGTTAGCTGGTTCTAGACGAATACGGGTCGCCTCTCGGTAGAAGCGTTTCAAGGTAGCAAGTCCATTATCAAGTAAAGCAACGACGATATCTCCGTTTTGAACTTCTTTTGTTTCTTCGATTACTACGAAGTCACCATCAGCAATGTGGTCTTCAATCATCGACAGGCCTTTAACTTGTAGGACATATGAACGACGTTTGCCCGAGATCATTTCAGGAGAAACTTTAAATGTGGCACTGGGGTCAGTATGGGGCTCAATTGGTGAGCCAGCAGCGATGAAGCCCATGAATGGAACGTCGACGCTGTCAGTAATCCGAAGATATGTACGATCTAAAAGCTCGATACCGCGCACTGCGCCCTCAAACTTTTTAATTACTTTTTTGCGCTGCAAGGCTTGAAGATGCTCATGAACAGTGGCTAGTGAAGAAACGCCAATAGAGTCAGCAATTTCTTGGAGAGTTGGTGAGTAACCATTTTTTTGGATGTACTGCCCGATAAAATCAACAATCTGCCGTTGTCGTTTGTAGAGGGTAATTGGCATATGTTCCTTTCAGCTATTTTCGGGCGAAGAGATTCCGAATCTTCCTTACTTTAACCGAAGTTTCCACGAACAATCAATCGCATCTTAATGTATCAATATGAATCAATTTTACTTCGCGCTTTTCAGTCAAAAGGCGTGTTACACTAAAACGCTTATGACCCCTATCTTTCTCCTTTCTTCACGTCTTGGTCTTCTTCATAAACCTCAAGGACAGCTTGAGTTAAATACTGGGGTTGAAAACGGTCCGGCTGCACTTTGTAGTCCAGAATTGATTGAGGCCCTAGATCTACTACCTACCTCCTTTACCTACAGCAACCCTGATCGGATTAACCCTGAACAGTACTTTGAGATCTTTGGTGCTGAGACGAGAGAGTTTAGCCAGCAAATGGCCGATGTTTTACAAGATACACAAGCTGCACGGCCACTAAGTATTGCACTTGGTGGAGATCATAGTGTGTCCTTGGCACATATTTCAGCACTGTTACAGACACAAGCAGACCCGAGTAAAACCGGTATTTTGATGCTCGATTCTCATTCTGATATTAACTTACTCAAGACAAGTCCGACCGGAAACATTCACGGGATGTGGTTGCGTCCTATCGTTGATCATTTTGATGTTCCAGAGCTGGATCAGCTCGTCCCTAACAAAGTTATACCTCGAAATCTGATTTATCTTGGCAACTTAGACCTTGATCCGGCTGAGCGTCAATTTATTGACCGAGAAGGTGTCCGTACTTTTTCGGTTGATCATGTGAGGGCTGAAAAGCAAATTGTCGAACAAGAATTGAAGCAATGGTTTTCACAGCTTGATCATCTCCATCTCAGCATTGACGTTGACGGTTTCGACAAGAGTTTAACTCCCGCTACGGGGATACCTTGCCCCGCGGGCTTTGTTTTAGAAGATGTATTAAGTATTCTTCGTATGGTGAAAGAACTCCCCCATTGGTCACTGGATATCGTCGAGGTGAATCCTCAGAAACCGGGAGCAGCGGAAACAGTCACTTTTGCTCAAGCACTATTACGTACTCTTCTTCAAAAATAAGAAATAAAGAAATTTGTTTTAGACGTATGGGGCAATTGCCTCGGTCATGTCAACTTCGGCGATAGACAACTCAGTCAGTGGCTTTTCTTCTAGTTGAGAAAGTGAAGCGTGAAAAGGAACACTGTAGGGATCTTCATAAAAGATGCCAATCGGTAACTTTTCATGATCAAAGGTTTTTTCCCAAGCCAGAACTTTATGATTAGCCTCAAACTCATTCTGTTGCAGATCATAAATGCGCTCACGGAAGTAGTGATAGGTGTTAACCTTGTTAAAGGTAAAGCACGGTTGAAACATGTCGACCAAGCTGAAACCTGGATGCAGAATTGCCCGTTTAATCATTTCAGTTAGATGTCGGATATTACCGGCAAAACCTCTGGCAATGAATGTTGCATCAGCCGTTAAGGCCATGCCGATAGGGTTGATCGGTACTTCAGGTGAACCGAATGGAGTTGACTTTGTTTTTGTTCCTTTGTCTGTGGTGGGGGCGGTCTGACCGGTAGTTAAGCCATACACTTGGTTGTCATGGACTAACAAGGTAATGTCATGGTTGCCGCGCATAGCCGAGATAAAGTGATTGAGACCCTCTCCGTATGTGTCCCCATCTCCCGCTACCACGATCACTTTCAGCCGATGATTGGCTGCTTTGATAGCAACTGCATTTGAGATGGCACGACCGTGAAGTGCGTGAAATCCGTAAACACGGTTGAAGTCAGCCATATTCCCACTGCATCCCACACCATAGACAATGACGAGTTCTTGTTCAGGAATCTGGAGCTCCACTAAAGCATTCTTGAGTGCTGTCCAGACACCAAAGTTTCCGCAACCCGGACACCAAGTGGGAAAGTATGGTGACTCGAGAGAGGCTCGATTAATATAGGCGTGTTTTTCTGGTTTAGGATCGATCACGACTGGTGGCGAGTCTGTTGCAGGGGCAGAGTTATCAGGAAGGGTGGCGGCTGCGACCTCATTCATTTCGGTACGCTCCGCCTTCTGCCAGTCTTGCGCTGGAGTCACCGTTTTTTGCTGATGTTGATCACTCGAAAAGATCGTTGGCATTTGCCCTTTTCCGATGAGAGCTGGTGTGAGCAGGCGCTTAATTGACATTTGGGTCTTTACTCTCTCAGTTCCTCCAGTTCTTTGATAATTTCTTCAGCGTAAAAAGGTCGGCCATCATACCGGTGAATGTGATGATGGATCTGAATGCCAGTTTCCTGTCGAATCAGCTGCTGCAGCTGTCCTGTTGCATTGCCTTCGACGCAGATCAGTTTTTCGGCATGTTGTGCATATTGGAAGAATCCTTCGGTCGGAAATGGCCAGACACATGGGAAGTGGATGACGTTAACGACGCCTTCAGGCATCCGACGAACGACATCTTCCAGGACTAGTCGGGTAGATCCCCAGCAAACTAATGTGAGTTCTGCCTGCTCAGGTCCGATCAGTTCTAGAGGTGGTAGCTCAGGCTTAACAGAGACCAGCTTACGCTGGCGTTTCTCATTCATCTGCTTGGTCATCTCTGCGTCTTCAGTGGCGTAACCAAACTCATCATGCTCGTAACTGTTGGTAATGCTTAAGCCGTGTGCTTGTCCGGGGACCGAGCGAGGCGAGTATCCTTCTTCAGTAATCTCAAATCGACGATAGCTATCGTCCTCGGGCAACGGATCTTGGGCAAAGCTATATCTCTCATTCTCATACTTGAGCTGAGGCTGAGGCATCGACATGTATGATTCGAGTGAAAACTTATCAGACAAGACAAAGACGATTAAGTGATATCGTTCGGCCAAATAGAAAGCAAGGCGTGTGAGCTCAAAGTGCTCTTGGGCACTTCCTGGTGTCAGAACAACCTTGGGGACCTCTCCATGGCCCGCATGTAAGATAAACTGCAAGTCAGATTGACACGTCCAGGTAGGTAGTCCCGTAGCTGGACCAGGCCGCTGACCAACTGCAACCACTAACGGTGTCTCCATCACTGCTGCCAAAGAAGTTGCTTCAACCATCAACGCGTATCCTCCAGTAGCAGAGGAAGTCATCGCGCGGACGCCTGTATACGCAGCCCCGATTGCCTGATTCATGGCAGAGATCTCATCTTCAACGTGTTTGACAACTAACGGATACTTTCCCTGTAAGGATGCCAAAGTGTGGAGGATCTCTGAGGCAGGAGTCATCGGATAAGCCGCAAAGTACTGAACCCCTCCCGCCACTGCACCGATGGCAACTGCATTATTGCCTGAGAGAAAGATTTGCGTGTTTGGTCGTTTTTCAGCAATAGGCTTAATCTGAGGGAGCTTTTCCTTGGCATATGTGTATGCATGATCAAGTGCTCGTAAGTTCATCTCCACAATCTTGTCACCTTTTTCTTTAAACTGATCGGTCACTACCTGACGGAAGATCTCGATGTCCAATCCTAAGATCCAGACACTCATGGCTAAGGAAACGACGTTCTGGGAAAGAAAGTGACCTGTTTCTTCGCGTGAAATATTGGTCATCGGCACATCAAAAAATTTGGCGCCAGTAGATGCGTACTTAGAAACGTCGTATCCATCTTGAGTAGCTTCACAGAGCACGACTGATTTTTCATCAATCTCGTCAAGATGGAGAGAGATACTTTCTTCATTAAGTGCGACCAACAGATCAATATGTTTTTGTTGGCAAGTAACAGGCTCAAAACTGGCATGAATCTGGTTAGTATTGTGGCCACCGCGAATGAGCGATGGATACTCACGATAACCAAAAACGTTCATGCCATGGCGAAGACACGTCTTCCCGAACATCATGCCAGTGACATCAATTCCCTCGCCTGCTCGACCAGCTACTTTCCAGTGCAAAGACATATTTTCACCATTATACTTGAAGCTTAATATCGGCGACCCACGGCTTTCCGTCACTGATCGCTAAGGGGTTAATCTCAATCGAGTGAACCCACGGATGCTGCATCATAAACTGTTGAAGTCGCTCCAGCTCTTTTAAGATTAATTTGGTCATGGCCGGATCAGAAGCAAATACTGCTGCGGCTTTAGTTTTTTTCCAGGTCTTCTCTAAAATACTTGCTGGTGCAGGAAGAAAGCAGTACGCGCGGTCAGCGAGTAAGTTGGTGTAACTTCCGCCCAAGCCCATGGTCAGATATAACCCAAACTGGGGATCGTTTTCAATCCCCAATAAAATCTCGTGTTTGATGTCTAACACTTGTTGAAAAAGGACGTCATTTCCAAACGCAGCCATTTTTTTATATGCTTCTTTGGCCTCGGCAGGTGTGTTCACCACTCCATACACTGCTCCAACTTTCTTCTTGTGAAGAATAGAGAGGTTTGCAGTTTTGACAAATGCCGGGTACTCGATTTTTTCTAGATCTTTGGCTTGATCCGTGCTGATCACCCAGTACTGAGGTACACGGAAACCAGCTTTCTTCAAAAGCTTGAGTGTCTCATCCATGTTTGGTTGGCGAAGGTATGTTTCACTCATCCCTTGTTGAAGCGCAAGCTGCGGATGTAGCTTGCGGTTAAGATACTGTTGTTGTGAAGACACTGGCGTATGTGATTGGCTGAGCAGATATCGATACGGCAAACACATGCCTTTATTCGCTGCGGAAAGTACACGGAGCATATCGACAATGTTGTTAGCATAACCGGTAGTTAAAAGATGATTTTGGCGAAGCTGTTGGCGATACTTTTCTAGTTGATCACCACCCATTAATGTCACCAAGATTGGTTTCTTCCCACGTTGATCAATCAGCTGCTGAGTGATGGCTGGAATATCTGTCACAGCCTGAGGAGTAATAATTACTACGATACTTTCGATATCAGGTTCTCGTTGAGCAATAGTGATTGCTTGTTTAAACCGTTGTGCATCCGCATCACCAAGTAAATCAAGTGGATTAGCAGCTTTGATCTTGGGCAATAAGCGTTGCAAATCGTCTTGAGCGCGGGATGACCACTTCGCCAGTGCCACTCCGGCGTGTTCAAGACTGTCGACCATATTTACAGCTGGACCGCCAGCATTGGTAATGATCATGGTGTTGGTTGGAAGGCTTCGATGGTGCGCCAGAAAGAACGATACGTTCATCAGTTCTTCCATGTTTTCCACTAAAGTAAAGCCAAATTGATGTGAAGCAAAACGTAGTAAGGCTTGATTCGTAGCCAGGGCAGCAGTATGTGATGAAGACGCTGTTTGACCTCGGGAAGAAGTGCCCCCTTTCAGTAAGATGACCGGCTTCTCTCTTCTCACTTGGCTAACTAGTTCAAAAAAACTAGGTAAGTGTGAAAAAGACTCGATGTACATAATCACGGCTGCAGTTTGGTGGTCATGGAGGGCATAGCGTAAGCAGTCGTTCTCATTAAGATCCGCTTTATTTCCCAGCGAAACGGCAAAAGAGACTCCGGCTTGGCGAGAGACTAAAGCATTAAAGAGTGCAGTCAGCATTGCCCCCGATTGTGAGATAACAGCGAGATTACCTTCGGGAATATCTTGCTGAGCGAAACTCGCGTTAAGTTTCTTGCCAGTGTGAATCAAGCCAAGTGTATTCGGTCCCAGCAAACGGACACCGCCAATGGTCAACTTCATCAGGATTAACTGCTGTAAGACACGTCCATCAGCGTCAGTTTCGGCAAAGCCAGCCGAAATAATAACTACTGCTTTCACACGCTCTGTTTCTTTAAATGTGTTATTGCGTGAAAGCAACTCTTCAACGATCCCTTGTACAGTTCCAACAGGTGTCACAATAATGACCAGGTCGATTGGATCTGGGATAGCGGTCAAGGCAGGGTAACACTTTACTCCTAGAATAGAGCTATTAGCTGGATTTACGGCATACAGCTTACGCTTCCCAGCCACTGAACTTGGGGATGCTTTTTGGGAAACCTTAACCAGGTTGTTCAGAATTTGATAGCCAACTTTTTGGCGGTGACTAGATGCACCAACAACTGCAACGGATCTTGCCGAGAAAAAAAGTTCAAGGGCATCAGTTTTGTCTGTTACGGGCATCTTTTACCTTCGTGCAACCTTACAACAGTGCTCGTCCAGTCATCGATTCTGGTTTAGGGATGCCCATCACCGATAACATGGTGGGAGCAACATCAGCCAGGATTCCGCTGGGCAGCATGGTGTTTTGGCCTATGTACTTCTTACTAATAATCATAAATGGAACGGGATAAATCGAGTGCTCAGTGTCTACTTCGCCGGTAGCCATGTTGATCATCTCTTCGGCATTGCCGTGATCAGCAGTGATAAAGACTACGCCACCTCTATTTCCAACTTCCTGAACAATCTGACCCACACAGCTATCTAACGTCTCAATTGCCTTAATGGCTGCCTGTAGATTACCTGTGTGCCCGACCATGTCTGCATTCGCAAAGTTACAGATGACGACGTCATACGTATCTTTACGAAGCTGTTGGAGCATGTGTGCTGTGATTTCACGAGCACTCATCTCGGGAACTTGGTCATAAGACTTGGCACCTTTGGAGGGCAAGATAATTCTGTCCTCTCCGGGGTAGATCTCCTCTTTTTGACCATTCATGTAATAAGTAACGAACCGTTCTTTCTCGGTCTCGGACATCCGTAACTGTTTCAAACCATGTTGAGCAAATACTTTACAGATTGGGTTGCGCACAAATTGAGGTGGAAAGGCGACATCAACTGACAGCTTATCCTCGTACATAGTCATGGTTACAAAGTAGAGATTTGTCAGTACTTCTTTCCGTTTAAACATCTTGGTGCCTTCAACCTTCTTCAGGTGGGAACCTTGGTACTTCACGGCATACGGGTCGAACCCTTCATCCATAGGGCCAGTTTCAAAGTCACGTTTGACGAAGGCTTTGGTTAACTCACGTGGACGGTCAATACGGTAGTTAAAGAAGATAACGGCGTCTTTATCTTTGATGACAGGAATACTGCCATCTTCTTGAACGATGTTGGTGGGCTCCATGAACTCATCCGTAGTACCCTTTGCATATTGATCTTGAATCGCTTGGACGGGGTCTTTGGCTTGAATGCCATCACCTAAGGTTAAGCAGTTATATGCTTTTTCAATTCGCTCCCAACGCTTATCACGATCCATTGAGTAAAAACGCCCCATGATAGAAGCCACGGTACCCGTATTTACTTTTTGACAGTACTCCATCAGGCTACGAATGTAGCCTGCTCCCCCCGTGGGAGGTGAGTCGCGGCCGTCGGTGAAGGCATGGATATATACTTTTTCAATCTTCTTTGCCTTACAGAGGCTCAGGAGTGCATATAAGTGCTCAATATTAGAGTGCACTCCACCAGCACCCACTAAACCCATTAGGTGAAGACAGGAGTCATTTTTCTTGACGTGTTCAAACGCATTTAGAAAGGCAGGTGTGGAGTCAAATGTTCCATCTGCAATAGACATGTTGATCCGGGGTAAGTCTTGGTAAACAATACTGCCAGCACCAATGTTCAAATGCCCGGTCTCGGTATTCCCATCTTCTCCATGTGGTAGTCCCACAGCTTGACCACTGGCCGACAACTGCGTATGCGGAAATGATGCCCAGTACTGATCCATGTTGGGAGTTTTTGCCCGAGCAATTGCATTTCCGGCATAGTTGGGGCCAATTCCCCAGCCATCCAAGATCAAAAGCACTGCAGGTCTAGGTCCTTTGTACTTCTTTTGTGGAAAGGTAGCATTAAATGGAGCACCTGAGGCAATGGGCTTCAATTCTAAAGTGTTGAAATCTGCTGCCATAAGATAAGTTATTCCTGAACTGGTTGAGCTGCTTCAGTAGCAGCGGGTTGAGCAGGTTGTTGCTGGTAGGTTAGAAGATCAGCATACACTTGTAATAGTCTGTTGTACTTAGAAATTCGCTCGCCACGGTTAGGTGGTCCAAACTTAACATAGTTGGCGTTAACGCCTACGGCGAAGTCGGCAATGAAGTCATCGTTCGTTTCGCCACTACGGTGAGAAACAACGATCTGCCACTGGGCGGCTTGGGCCATCTTAATCACTTCGATTGTTTCGCTAATCGTCCCCACTTGATTGGGTTTAATAAGAATCGCGTTACACGCTTTTTCTTGAATTGCCTTTTGAGTTCGAGTCTTGTTTCCAACAAGCAAGTTGTCACCAATAATGGTGCTCGTTTCGCCTAACTCTAAGGTAATGTCTTTCCAGCTTTGCCAGTCATCCTCTTGGAAAGGATCTTCAATGGCAAAAACGTGGTACAGCTTACGCATGTTCTTGTAGTACTCGATTAAGTCTCTTGGAGAGTACGGTTGTGACTTATCCTTCAAACTGTACTTACCAGCGTTAAAGAACTCACTGGCTGCTACGTCTACACCGAAGAATAGGTCCTGAATGTATGTATACGGTGAGTTTTTAATTGTCTCAATTAAGATCTCAAAAGCGTCAGTATTGTTATACAAGTTTGGCGCATATCCTCCATCTAAACCAACTGAGTGAATTGCTCCTTTAGCAATGAGTACTTCTTCTAGCTTCTGAAACAGCAGGGTTGCCATTTCCAGGGACTGAATAAAGTCTAAATGACTGGCTGGCACAATTTGGAACTCTTGGAAGTCCAGGTTGGTGGCTCCATGTGAGCCGCCATTAATCATGGTGTAGATACAAGTAGGAATGAACAGCGAGGACGCAAGCTGATACTTCTGCCAAATGTAGTAGTAAAGAGGTACTCCTCCAGCCAATGCTGCGGCTTTCATGACTACCTGGGAGACGGCGATCATGGCGTTACCGCCGAGTTTAGTTCTTTTTTCAGTCCCATCAAGTGCAACTAAAGCCGCATCTATTCCTTCTTGATCAGTAGGATCTTTACCTTTTAAGGCTGGGGCAATCACAGTATTAATATTATTGACGGCTTTGGTTACACCCATCCCTAGCATGCGTTGATCCTGATCATGAAGATCCAGAGCTTCATACTTTCCTACCGAAGTTCCTGAAGGGGCGCTTGATATAGCGTAGACCCCATTGTCGAGCCAAATACTACACTCTACTGTAGGTTGTCCACGTCCATCAAGGATCTCCCGGGCGAAGATATTTTGAATTGTCGGCATACATTACCCAAGAATCTGCTGGTGCTCAGTATCTATAATCGTCTGACGCGCTCGATGAGTATCTTTAGCACGAACAGTTACCCCATCATAGCCAAGTTCAGCTGCAAACTCAACCAATTTTTGATCGTACTGCTCGAGCTGAAGAATCAGCTGAATTTGACGGTCATGTGTAGCTTTTCTGGCCACTTTGAGTAATTGATGAAGGGTTTGGTGATGAAGTGGATAAAGTTGGAACACGTCAGTATTATCAGGATCAACCCCATACAGAAGGGCATGAATGCTTTGAATATTCAGTGAGATTCCGTGCAAGCCAGGTAAACAGTACTGATCAATGTTAAGTAAGTTTTCAGGTGTGTTAGCTTGTATCCACAGTTGAAGGAACCGTTGAGTAGCGAACTCTGGCTTTGAGAAATGGTGAAGCAAGATAGCCAGTTCACTATGATTGCGGATAAATGGGATCATCAGGCCGAGGTTTTGAACACCCTCAAGATGGGCATCTTGAAGAGCATCTAGCTCAACGTCAAATAAAGTGTAGTCATGAATGATTCTGACTGCACCCCGATACCCCAAATAAGGATTTACTTCTTCAGGTTCATACTCACCGCCGTGTTTAAAAGTAGTTAGTTCATTAGTAGTAAAGTTCTGTGAACGAAACAGAATCGGGAAATCCTGAGCATGTGACTGACTAACGTGCAGAATCATCTCGGTGAGTTGGTTGCGAATTAAGTCTGCCTTCCCTGTTTTCAGTAAGTGAAGTGGGTGTTCGGGAAGTTGGAGGTATGCCCACTCAGAACGGAGTAAACCAACCCCGTCCGCGCCGGCAACTTGGTTCTTGATATGGTCACTCTTTCCGATCGACACTAAAACTTTCGTAGCAGTGGGCCCGACAAACTTTTTCGGCGCTTTGTTGTTGGGGAGAAGTGTCTTTAACTGTTCTGCAGCTGGCAAAAAGTACAGGTTATTACTCTCTGAAAGCTGTTGAGTAAAGGGACGAGTATCGAGAATATACGCAGAGTCGATCCCAGCTGCCCAGTCCACGATGTATGCTCCTAGATGACCCTTATGGGCGGCGGCTACCATTTTACTTAGGGCAATGGCACCTTGGGGAGTTAATGAAGGATGAGCTTGCAGTCGCTTCTGAACAGGTTGTTGGTGGAGTCGATCAAGTCGTCTCACCCATTCTTGACGTTTCACACCAACATGACGTTGGCGAATTTCCCAGTTTTTGGGATTAACTTCAAACCAATCACCTTGATGAAAGAGCGTATTAAGTTCTGGACTAGCACCCCACTGTGAAAAAATGGTAATTGTTGCTGGACGCTTGCCAGCAGCGGGAGCGTAGATCCCCACACCTGAGCTTTCTGCATTTACCATCATTTGGATAACTAGGGCGGCTGGAATACGGATGCCCCGTTTCCACTCTGCCACACGGTCAGGGAGGTATTCTGGTAAGTAGAGTTTTGACCATACTTCAAGAAGGGACTCAATAATATTGGCTTCACCTTGAACGTGTAGTGCACTAAGTTGCTCCGGTTGTTCATGCGTGGCAACTAAACTGGGTCGCAGAGCGACAAATTGGTGATCTAGCCAGTCGTCATAGAGTTTTTGAAATGCCCGTTCCACCGTACTAGGCAAGATCATGTGTTGAATATGATGCGTGATGTCTTGTGAAAAGTGATAGCGCTGTTGCTGGTCGCTTAAATGTAAGGCATTGAGTTCCAACTCAAGCACCTCAAACAGATGATTTTCTTGGGCAATTTGTAGCAAAATGGAGGCTGGAACTACCCATGCTGTAGGTGTTGGTAATCCGCGTTGGTGAAATGACTTTAGGGCAGTGGCAAGTGCACCGACTTCTTGATCTGGAGCACTAAGTGTTTCAGAAATACTTAAAAAAGGTTGCAGTGAAGCAACAGTAGATGATCTAAGGGCAGACTTTACCACGTACTTATCCTAGCGAAGTTTAGAGTACAGAACAAGAGAAACACGTAATGTTTTTAGCGTTTTACTTAAAGGTGTGTAATTAAGATTTGGCAGTCTTCACCATCGGCTAAAACTTGATAGCGTCCAACATTTGCCGGGATGAAAAAAGACCAACCAGCAGGGACAAACCATGACTTCTCACCTACAGTAACGGTGAAGCTATCCATGAGGGAGTAAAGATGATGGAAGCTTTCTTGGGTCTCGGTGTACTTTCCAGTGTAGGACTTTTTGACAGTCAATAGCTCTGTCACATAGAACTGGTTTTCAAAAAGGGTTTGGACAGTGGCTGTTTGATCATACTTTTCTTCTGACTTTTGCAAGAACTGGCTAGGAGTATTGCTGTCAGGAGTGAGGTCAAGCGCTTGGAAGTAGTCCTCAATTGTCAGTGGTCGGACGCTGCCATCGGACTTGATATTACCTTGATCAAAAGAGCGCAAAGTACAGAACTCATCCTGAACATCCACTTGTACTTCATAGACAATGTTACCTTCTGGAATGTCGTCTCCCATTTCCCAAGAATGATGTGTTCCACCTTGGCTTAAATCGATAATTGCACCCTTTTCTATACTCACGGTGTTTACGAAACGTCGGGGATGATCCTGATTGATAAATGTGTTTAACTGCTGACGAGCAGCATCCACTGTTAGCTGTCCAGCTTGGACGAGCTCACTTAAGTGGTGAGCGTGTTGATCAATTTCAAGGCAACGTTTTTTATACTCTTCACTTTTGGTAACGTCTGCTAATCCTAAAGTGGCTTTTCCTTTTTCAACAAAGTACCAAGATTCTGGTTTAGGTAACCACTTCCCGAACTCTTTATCAGGTTTAACGTGTACTTGGTAAGAGTTATTCTGCGCTTGTGTAAATTTGATTAAGACCTGCATGCTCTGCCAACCGCGTTGAATAGCTTTGCTTCCCAAGACAGCTTGAGGGTCTTGCTCAATCCAACTTTGGAGTGTTTCTTTAGACTGAGTTTCGTCGGCAAAAATTGGGTGCTGAATTTCAGTTGCCGTAGCATAGGCAAAGGTAATTGGTGAAGTGGAGGTTACCCAGGAGCCTCCGAAAAGCTCAAAAGACTGGCCAATTTTTTTATCCACCACTAATGGACTGGTGAGCTGTTTTTGGGTAACAATATAGTTGCCTCCCCAAGTAGGCTGTTCTACTAACAACGGAATAATATACGTTGGTTGAATAACACTCACGAGGTACCTCCTTGATGATGCGCAGAGTTTACTTTTTGAGTTCAGCTTTGAACCAGTCAACCCAGGGATTTGGGGTAGGGTTCTGGTTATGTAGGATAGCCAAATAGAAGCTGGTGTAACTGCCTAAAACGATGAGCTCGAATGCTTGTTCCAGCTTGGTGGTACTCTGTAACGTGTGCTGGCGAAACTCTACTTTGTTCTTTTCCAGAACTTGTTCAGTCAGAGTCATCCGTTTGCGATTACCTGGCACGTACAGCTCAGAGTGTACGGAGATAAAGAGTAAGGTTGTGTCATTGGTCGTTGGGAACTGAAGTCCTTCCATCAGGTGATGGTTCAGTTCTGGGACAACGCGGTACTCTGAGTACGTTTTCGCACTCTCATTGAGTTGGTTGGCAAAAACGTGAGCAGGTCCCTCTAAATGCTCTGCAACCATCACTACCGGAATTCGGCTATGAATCTCGAACGCTAACAACTTGGCAATGTTTTTCTCTTGAGAGACCTCGACTCCCATTTTTAAGTGCGCCTGAGCAATTGTTTCTAATACCGCTTTGTACTCAACGTCAGTGACGTTCAATAGGCCTGCTTGTGCGAAGAGAGCAATCTGCCCGAATACAGAGTATCCGAGTGCCATCCGAGGTGAGTTAGATGGGTTGAACGTGGTATCAAAAACGATGGCGGGATAGTTATTGCTTCGCAAGAACTCCGCCAACTTGCCCCCAGAAGTAATACCAGCGATCTTGGCACCTTTTTTCTGGGCGTCTTGAACAGCTGCTAATGTTTCTTCGGTAGTGCCTGAGTAACTGGAAGCAATTACTAAGGTTTCTTGATTCACAAAACTTGGGAGTTCGTAGTCAGGAACAACCAAAACAGGAATAGCTAACTCTTCTTTAAACACAGTTTGAATGACGTGAGTGCCTAGGGCTGATCCTCCCATTCCTACTACCACAACATTTTTGACTTTACGATAACTGTCATCAAACTTGAGAGTTTTAGAGTCATCCCAAATTTGTTGAACTTGACTGCCGAGTTGCTCGATAGAGCCAAGCGAGTTAAGCGTATCTAGACTTGCAATGTCTTGCCTGGAATCAAGAATCGAAACAGTTCTCATAAGGAAGCTCCTTTCAGTAAGCCGTCCAAGTATACCGCAACACCGTCATTGTCAGTCTCATTGATCGTTTTATGTGCAAGCTTCTTGATTTGTTCAGTTGCATTTCCCATCGCAACTGCATAGCCCACACTCTGTAAAAATTCGACGTCGTTATCGCTATCACCAATGCCAATGACTTGATGAGCTTCTAGGTTCTGCAAACGACACCACTCTCTCACGCCTGTCTCTTTCGTTACACCCTTCGCAGTAATATCAAGTGAGACAAAGTTTCCGGTACTGACGGAAGTTTTTAAAGTAATGTCTGTTCGCTCCTGCAACTTTTGCTGAAAAGCGTCAGAGACATTGACACACACAATGGCTGGTATCTGCCAATCTTGTAGCTCGCTAATCAGCCGAAGCGGCGGAATCAAGCTGTGGAGATTCTCGTACGTTTCGATAAAACGCTGATTACCATATCCCTGCTGAGTATTTGCTAAGTAGTACATCTCACCCATCTGATCGGCTAAAGCAACGACTTCTTTGACGGTGTTTTCGTCTAGTAGCCGTTGCCATAAAACTTCACCTTCTTTGGTAATGATCTGAGCTCCACCAGCCACAATATGAGAGCTATTGGCAGGAAAAAACGGCAAGATGGGTTTTTGTAAGCTAACGTATGTTCTTCCTGTACAAGTGCCGATTTTTACGCCACGCTCAGCTAGTGTGGCAAGCGCCGTTTGAGTAGCAGAACTGACCTCCCGCTGGGAGTTAGTCAGGGTCATGTCGACATCAAATAAAATTGCTGAGAAGTCTGCAAGAACTGCCATATTTAGCTGACCGTGGTTTCGGACACTATATTTTCTGTTACAGATTGATGAGGCATAACTACTGCGCCAGGACCAATGCACTTGCCTGGCATTACACTGACGTGAACTCCGACCCGAGCTGCTTCGCCAATGAGAACGCCAAGTTGTTTCAAACCGGAATCTACGACACCATCTTTCACCTTGACTCCAATCGTTTTGCGGTCAATTCGCTTATTGGCGGTGATAAATCCAGCACCGACACGCACATTCGGGCCAACTAATGAGTCACCAATGTAACCGGAATGAAAGTGTGTCCCCGTTCCTACCAGAGATCGAGTAACTTCCATATACCCACCCACATGCACCTCTTTTTCTAGTGATGATTGGCGAATCAAAGAAAAGTCACCCACTATGACATTCTCACCAATATAACAAGGTCCCACCACTCTACTAGCATGGCCGATTTGAGCTCCCTCGCCAATGTAGACGGACCCTTGAGACTCATCGATAACAGCCGTACTAGCTACTTGAGAAGTAGTTGCCCTGAATGAAGTCTGTTCTTTAAGTAAGTTTTCTAGAAAACGAAGCAGCTGCCAGGGATACTTCAAAGAAAGTGGTTCAGTCTCGAGTTGTAAAACGGCTGCTGGCTGTTGTTGAATCACCGCCGCCAACGCAGACTCAAAGTTGTACTCTGAAATAGGAGTGTTCTTCAGTTGTTCTATGAACTGCTCCGTCAATAGATAGATACTCAGTGCTTTTTGAGTCGAAGGCTCGGTACCTAGAGCAGGTTTCTCGATAATATTTGTTGCCAATCCCGCTTCGTTGAAAGCTAACATGCCGTACTCGTTTGGTGTTGGCGTTTGAGCAGCTGCTAAAACGATGTCTTCTCCCTTAGTCAGCATTTGATCTAATAGCTCCCCAGCTTTTATGTGGTAGTTAGCGCAAACAGCAAAGCGAGCTAACTCCGTTGGTGCTACCGCAGTAATACCCAGTAAGACCGCATCACCCATCCCTTTGGGTTCTGACTGAACAACGTATTGAACTTCTAAAGGAAGTTGGGTGGACTGCACAATTTGCTGAGTAATTTGTTGTTCAGCGTCCTTGGGTGTAATGACACAAACAATCTTGGTGAAGCCGTGCTGATGTAAACTTTCCAGTGTTCTGGCCAGTAAACTCTTCCCCAATAAAGCGAATGTTCCTTTCGGTCCTAGGCTTTGGAAAGGAAAGAAGCGGCTATTTGCGCCACCAGCAATGAGAAGTACGGTTGGTTTTGCCATGACAAGATTCTAGCATCTGTAGCGGCTTGTGGTTGTGTTATCCTTGCCGTATGTCACATCCCACTGTTACGACACTCGAACAACGACTAAACTTCCTCAACTACGGCATCTTTTTACAAGCTTTAGTGGCCACTCTCGGTTCACTCTACTTTAGTACGTATGGTGATCCTGTTGCCAACCTGATGTCAGGTCGACTTTTCCCTACTAGTGGCGGCTTTGAGCCGTGTGAGCTGTGTTGGTTTGGGCGAATTCTGATGTATCCCCTTGTCTTGATTAGCGGGGTGGCTTTGTTGAAAGAAGATCGTAAGTTTACTGATTACGTTCTGCCGCTGTCGATTCCAGGATTAGCTTTGGGTTTCTATCACTATGGCTTACAGAAGTTTGCTTTCCCCAATCCATTTCGCTGTACAGCTGCAAACCCCTGTTCAGCCCTTCAGGTAGACTACTTGGGTTTTATTACGATTCCATTCTTAGAGTTCGTGGCATTTACCGTGATTACTGGACTTGCGATTTGGCAAGTTAAAACACGCCGAGCCTTAGCTGCTGCCAATAAACACAACGTAAAGGAAGATTAAACTAGATCTTGAACTGTCTCTTCAGATTGAAGCAGCTTCAAGCCAGCTAAGTGTCCAGGGAGGATAGGATCAGGCAAGTTATCAAGGCTGTACCACTCCCACAGCGCTGCTTTTTCTGGCTCCATAGTTACAGGTGAGCCTTCCCATTCTTTACAGACAAAGATGAAGTGAACAAAGGAGTTTGGACCGCCCTCAGGAAAGTTTTCTTGCCACTCACGAACCACTCCCACATACTCAAGGTGTTTAGCCTCTAAACTGGTCTCCTCGCGGAGCTCACGCAGCGCGCAATCAGTGAGGAGCTCAGCACCTTCTACTCTGCCTCCTGGTAGGCCAAAATACCCCTCTTTGTAACTATTCTTGCGTTTGGCCAGCAGAATGTGTCCCTCAGGGTTCTGGATGATGACACAACAGCCGATACAAACAATTCCAGGTGCGGGTGAACTTTCCATATATGCAGCGTAACAAGCTTTGTGCGGAATGTCACGCCATGAAGTTCATTTTTTCTTTTAGCCGCGAATGAGCGCTAATACCTCGTCTCGTTTCTCTTCCATTAAGGCTTGGGACGTAGCTTCAAGGTTGAGGCGCACCAGTGGCTCAGTATTTGAGCCGCGGACGTTAAAGTGCCAGTTCTCATCCATGATGCAAGTGATGCCGTCTACGTCTAAGACCTCTTTGGCTTTTGGTCCGTAGGTGTCGCGGATTTTTTGGATCACTGTTTTAGCATCAACACCTTTGGTGTTGATCTCACCGGAAATGAAGTAGACAGCTGCCAACTCATCTAACATTTGGTCGAAGGTTCGCTCTTCGTGTGAAAGTAAGTCCATTAAGTACATCATTGGTGCTAAACCAGAGTCACAGAAGAAGAAGTCTTTGAAGTAGTAGTGACCAGTAACCTCACCGCCAAATACTGCGCCTTCGTCCATCATTCTTTTCTTAATAAAAGCGTGACCGACTCGGTTATAGAAAGACTTGCCGCCTGCTTTGGCAATTAAATCTGGTACAGCGTGGGAAGCACGAATGTCATAGACGACTGATGCACCCGGATACTTCTTTAAGAAGTATTGAGACAAGATCGCTGTCATGAAGTCGCCGGAGACAAAACGTCCCTTCTTGTCGATACAAAAGAAACGGTCACCATCAGGATCAAAAGCAAAACCTAAATCTGCACCTTCGGAAACAACCCGCTCCATCAGTTCTTTACGATTCTCTTCCTGCAGTGGGTCACCACCATGATTTGGGAAAGTACCATCTGGATCAAAGTACATTGGAACCAACTGAATTTGAGGAAGATGCTTAAAAAGCTCAATCAGCGAAGGACCAACCATGCCGTTGGCAGTGTCGATAACGACCTTCATTGGTTTGAGAGCTTTGTAATCAACTAAGGATAGAATCTTGGTAATAAAACCATCCATAATTGACCACTGCTCTACTGTTCCAGGGTTAGCTGCAATTGGCGGAAAGTCATCAGCTTCGATCAGCTTGCGAATATCTTGGATTCCCTCGTCGCCTGAAAGGAGGTATGGGATCTGACGAACCATCTTAAACCCGTTATATTCTTTGGGATTGTGGCTGGCAGTTACCATGATGCCGGGGAGTTTTTTCTCTGCACAGGCGTAGTAGTACATGTCGGTAGAAACCATTCCTACGTCAATCACATTGACGCCCACACTCGTTAATCCTTTGACTAAAGCTTCATGTAGCGCGGGGCTAGAAACGCGAGCATCTCGGCCAACAATCACCGTTGTTGGTGAGAGTACTTTGGCGAAAGCTTTACCAACCGCTTCCGCTGTTTCGTCGAATAAGGATGTGCCGTATACGCCGCGGATGTCGTACGCCTTAAAGATTCCTGAATCTACTTGCATGTTGCCCTTTCTTTGTAAGAAGTACAAAGGGTTACCTCAAAACACCGATACTCTACAGTGAGAGGAGTAATAATTCAAGTTGACTGGAAAGCGAAAATACGCTAGCTGATGTTTTTTGCTGTTCATCAATTAAAAGTAGCTGGCGATGGAGTTGTAAAAGCTGCGAAGTAGTAAATTTCTTGGCTTGAGAAATAGTCTTAAACTGGGTGGGTGGTGCACTCCCTTCTTTAGCTTCTAAAAGCAATCGAACTTGGCGCATCAGCATTGCAAAACAAAACTGCTCGCCATCGCTTTGAACGGCTAAGTGTAATAGTGCATTTCCTTTGGCTTTAACTGCTTCATTCTGCTCGCCAGAAAGCGCATTGAGCCAAGCAAACATAGAACGAGTTGGAACAAAAACGTTTACTTTCGCTTTGGGAAATTTTTTTAGGTCTGTTGCAGAAAGCTGCTTTTTTTCCCATAAAATAATATCGAGATCTGGTTGTTCTTCTACTTGAGCAAGCAGCTCAATCAGCTCTTCTTTTCGCTTTGATTTGGGTAAAGAATGGAGCTCTTCGATGACTACTGTGCGTGGTTGTGCAAAGAGTGACTGAGTGTGGAGCTGTGCATTGAGCGCAGCTGGCTCAAGGTTTTTAGGCTCCACGTGCTCAATCTGCCGTTGCTGATTTTGAGCAGCAGTAATCGCTTGAGTCAGGGCAGTACGGGACTGAATGTGGTGTTCGCCATGAATGATACTCAACATAACTTTAGTCTACAGTAGATCCATACTTTTGGAGCCAGCGACGATGACTCTGATACTCAGGGTCAAACTTGGCAACAATAGCCCAAAAACGAGCGGAGTGGTTCATCTCACGACGGTGTGCGAGTTCGTGAATAATAACGTAGTCAATCACTGCAGTTGGGTACTGGACCAGACGCCAGTTAAAGTTAAGTCCACCTTGGCTACTACAACTCCCCCAGCGAGTTTTTTGGTCACGCAGAGTTATGTTGGTGTAGTTGATTTCCATTGTTTCAGCCAGCTGTCGGGTTCTTGGCACGATGTACTTTTGAGCAGTGGTTTTAAAGAACGTTTCTACTGTCCGTTGCACCGAGCTGGCTGTTGTCGTAACTGGATAGATATGAAGCTCGTCTCCTTGAATATAGATTGGGTGTGATGAGGTATTTTTATCCGTATGAATAATTTTTTGATACTGCTTACCAAATACCATGATGAGGTCGGGGTTGCTGTGTATCTTGCGAGCGTTGATCTTAGCAAGATGACGTTGAATCCAATCTTGATGGGTAGAAACGAAGCTGGCGATCATCCTGTCTGGAACTCGTGGCGGAGCACTCACAATTACTTCCGCTTTTGAGGTAATCCGCAAGCGGATGTTTCGACTCCGAGTGTTTCTTTGAACTTGATAAGTAATGTCCATTTTAGTCAGTACCACTTTCGAGTGCCAAGCCACGAATATCGGGTAAGCTTGTTCCCACAACTCCCTGTAGTTCACCGTACATAAAGGCAGTATTAGTTGCTAAACGCAAGATCTGTTTTTCCCTTTTTTTCCAAGCATTTTGAAGTGCTCGTTGTTCTTTATCTAAATCATCTTTCATCTCACGGAAGCTCTCCACGATTGCTTCTACTCGCCCCCGAAACTCTTGACTATTAATATAGCTGTACAGCATTTCAGATTTAATTTCTTTGCCTGACTGAACAACCTTTTCTAAATCAACTTTCAGAAGTGTTTGACGTAACAGCGCTGCTAAGGGAAGGACGAACTCATAGTTGGTAATCCAGACGCGGTCTCTTTCGGCGCAGGTGGTAATACCATCGGGTAGCGCGCGGGTGACTAAGACGGCAACAGAACCGTGGGCATTTCTGGTGTCTTCCCGAAGCTTAGGCAACCAATTATCTGAAAAGCGCTCGGTCTGTTTGGACTCCCAAACAATGATTCCAGCTGTCTTACCGGTGGGAGTCCTCACCACTTGGAGCATGTCAGCTCCAAACTGTCCTTTTTTAACTTCGGAGATGCTATCTTGCGGGAAAGCTTCTTGAAGGAGTTTTTCTAGCTCCAACTCTAAAACTTCACCTTGGAGTTGCTGGGAAACAGTAGTGGCCTTCCGACGAGCCTCCTCAACAGCAGCCTTCATATCATTAATCTGCTTTTGATACTCAAGCTCTTTCAGCCGGTACTTCTCATCTTCAATTTTGAGATTTTTTTCTAACTCATTCTGAACACGAGTGCTTAACTCCCGCTCCACGCGAAGTTCCAGTTGCTTTTCTTTTTCCTCAACTTCACGTTGTTTCTTGAGCAGCTTGAGTTCGTTTTCTTCGGCGGCTTTAGCGCGTTCCTCTTGAGACTTCAAACGCTCCTGTAGCTCACTAAACTGCTTCTGTTGTTCGACTTGCGCCGCTTTCTGTGACTCATCCAAACGCTTTTTAGCCTCAGCCTGAGCTTTCAGCCACAGCTCAGTTTTGAGTTGTTTCTCTTGCTTCTTAAACTCTTCTTCTTGTTTGAGAAGGGACTGCTGGAGTTTAGCCTGGAACTCATGCTCTTGGATCTCATCAAGGTTAATGGGTTGGTGGCAGTGTGGGCAGAGGATGGTTTGCATAGCGGCATCTTAACACCAGCACAGCATGACGACGCAAGTAGGTGTTGCGAATAATAGGCGAAGAAACCGCTTTTTTAGCGCGCCATAATCTCGGCAAGCAACTCAGGAAGGTGTAGCGGGTTCCCGCTGCCAAACTCTTGTCTTCCCAAGACGTTCTGAATCAAAAAGTTAATAATGATAAGGGCAATCACGAAGTAGGTAAGTTTTGCGTGACTACTGGCCCGTCTCAAAAGAAGTGCAACGCCACTGATCAAACCAACGATCGCAAAAATACCCAATAAGAGAGATTTAACAACAGCCGTATTAACCTCGAGAGTTGTGATGACATTGGCAACGATCATCTGCTCATACAAGCTGTACTTTACTAGCCAAAAGTGAGCGAACTGAACTATACCCTGAATCGCTTGAATTAAGGCAATGATAGAAACGAAGACAAAGATCGGAAGCTCGCTATGTGGAGCTGGAGGGCCAGCTTTGCCAGAATTGGTCAGCTGAACATCAGGAAGTACTTTCATTGGCTGTTGATCGCTGGGACTGGAGAAGAAACTTTGATCCTGAAGATGCTTCGGCTGTAGAGCCGCTAACGGAGAAGTATCTACTTTTTGGGACGATTTGATCTGGAGTTCAGGCAATAAACAGCCACTCTTTTCAAGATCTTTCATCATTGTTTCAATATCAGGCATCTTGCCTAGAAGGGCAGCTGCACTTTGATGCGTTTCCTCATCCCCCTTACTCACGGGCGTAAAAGGTGGTGGAGGTGGAGCGGGTGGTAGTGGATCGGCTGTAATGGAGGGAGGTTCATCAGCGGAGATACTTGGCAGCTGCGGAGTTGGTTGCGGCTGTGGACCAGTAGAAGGTGTTACTGCCCCAAAAGGATCATCATGATAGCCACTTGGCTTGCTAGAGCCGATGCCTTCAATAGCATTGGTAGTAGAGATAGTGACTTCTGGTAATGATGAGGGCTCTACGACAGCCGGCGATGTATCAGGGGTTTTTGTTTCTTCATCCCCCACAGGAGCTACACCAGACATAGGTGGTGTGACTACTCCTCCACCTTGGGCAGGAGGGAGTTGGTCGGGTACAACCGCGTTACTAACAATATTCCCCATATGATCATCTTAGGTTAAGATCTCATATCCTGTGAAGAGTCTCTTTCGTATAATCTGGGACGTGAAGCGAAGAGTGCAGTACAATATGCCATACGCCGAGATGCTGAAATTGGTAGACAGGCTGGACTTAGAATCCAGTGCCCCTTAAAAGGCGTGCAGGTTCGATTCCTGTTCTCGGCACTCTCTTAAATCTCGTTTGTTCATCAAAAAACCCCTCTTGCGAGGGGTGCTTTGGTATCAGAAAGAGTCCGGTGAGGAGTACCTTCTGATCTAGTAAAGAATACTATCAGAAGGGTCAAACTATGTCAATAGATGTCAAACTAATTAATTTTAGATCAATTTTCTATAAATAAAAGGTGTATCCCGTGTGTACCTACAGTTCGGTTGCCGCTGAAGTAGTAGATTCACCTGCTACTTCTCCCACAAACTCCATCACATTTGCTCCTGGTTGCTTCAGTTCCCTACCGAGTTGACGGTCGTCGTACCGCATCTCTGCCATCCACTGATTAACGGACGCAGCCCAACTGCCGTTGCTGGAAGGCGTGTACTTCTGCATGATCTGTTCAGGAGTAGTGCGACCTTGGTCAATGTAGTTTTGCTTAATCTCGCGACCAGCTCGCTCGAAACCAGCTTCGTAGTTTTCAAAACCTAGCGTACCTCGCTTATGAATCCCAAATCCAAGACAGTTGTACGACCCCTCTGGGATACTCTTGCACAGATTGCTTTCTTGCATGGCGATGGCTGGTAAGAGACGAAAGTCCATTCCATACCGGTCAGCGATCTCGACGAATACCTGGCCATAATACTCGGCGGGCTTAAGGGGTGAGTCATGTCTGGTCAGAAAGTTAGCTACGATTTGGGCTCGTGCATCGCTCGTTTCAAGAATCGTGCCCATGCCTTCTGTCTGTTCCAGTTCGGGCAGTTGCTCCGCGGAAGCCAACCGCTCTTCGCCTGCATTATTTAGGGTTAAGAGTGGGTAATTATCTTGTTTGGCTAAGTAAAAAGTAATGACGCCTGCGATAACACTGCCAATACAGCAGGTAAACCAGACTAGCATGATGAAGCTATTTTTCATCGGAGTGCAGTATACGCGAAATGCATCTTTTTGTCGACAAAACGCAATTTTTGTGCTATCCTATAATAGTTAGATGAAAAAGATGTACCAGATTAAACATCAGCAAAACCACCTCATCAGCAAGCTTTTTGCTAGTGTTGTGTTTTTACTATTGTTTTTGATTCAAGCTTCCCCTGTGTCGGCTCGTGAAAACTCAGTATATGGGATTCACTTAATGAATACAGGCGAGTTAGATAAGGCTGTTGAGCTGCTCAATCCTACTCCCAATGATGAGTGGAACTACGTTACTGTGCCTTTAACTCTGGATGATCTCAAAAAAGAAGATGAGTGGAAGAACTTTTTTGCTAAGGCAAAAGAAAAGAAAGTTATTCCAATTGTTCGCTTAATGACCCGATTTGATAATGGTGCCTGGCAGGTGCCGTCCAAAAAGAACGTGGTCGATCTCTTTACTTTCTTGGGTAGATTTGACTGGCCAACCGACCAACGATACGTGATTGTTTTCAATGAAGTGAATCACGCCAAAGAGTGGGGTGGCAAGATAGATCCTCAAAGCTATACTGATGCGCTCAGTTTTACGGCTGACTGGGCCCACTCAGAAGCCAAGAACTACAAAGTTCTGCCTGCAGCGATGGACTTAGCTGCTCCCAATGGCAGTAGCACTAAGGAAGCCTTTTCCTACTTAAATGAGATGTTGGCGTATAACCCCCAGATTTTTGACAAAGTTGATTACTGGAACTCACACTCCTACCCTAATCCAGCGTTTAGCTCCTCCCCTACCAAGACTGGTCAGAACAGCATGCGTGGTTTTACTCACGAGTTAGCCTTCTTGAAAACCAAGACTAATAGGGACTTCCAAACCTTTGTGACTGAGACTGGATGGGAAGAAAATGCTTCTACCCGACGATGGTTGTCGAGCTACTATCAATATACTTCTGATAATATCTGGTCTGATGAGCGTGTTATCGCTGTGACACCTTTTGTTTTACAAGGCGATCCTGGTCCATTCTCTGGATTCTCATTCTTGGACAAAGAAGGCAAACCGACTAATCAATATCGGGCCTACCAAAGTGTCATTAAGCAGTCACTAGATAAAATCTTAGCTGCCAAGCAGTAAGTTAGACGTTCGCATTCGGGATGCCGGCTGGGTTTAAGTTCAAGGTTTTTTGAGCTTTAGTTAACTGCTCTACTTTAAAGCTAAAGCCTTTTTCCCACTCTCCATACTTCTCTTTAATTGGGTCAAGATCTGGAACTCCGTAGTGCTTTTCAAGCGACTCGAAAAGAGATACTTTTTCTGGACTAAACTTGGCCAAAGAGTCTTTGATTTCTTGATTGGTGCGGAACTGTGGAGTCTTACTATGAAACTTGGATGCATAGGTCATGAAGCGTTGGAGTTCTGTTTGAGGGAACATATCAACTTGTGGAAGATCAAGACCATGCGAGCGGATATCTTCGGCAGTTAAGCCCATGCCAATATGACAGAAAGCTGCTTGGACTACAGGTGGAGCGTACCCTTCTTGCTGCAGAATCCAGGCACCAATTACCCCGTGTTGGATATATGGTCGAGAGGACGGTGGTTGACCAGGCACCCATTCAAAACCACCACAGGCGTAGACACCAACTTCGTGTAATAAAGCTGCTTGGATGACTACTTCACGCACTAGCTCAGTTTTGTCAAAGTCGTAGTGGTCTAGTAGGTACAAGCACACATCGACGATGATGTTGGAGTGGGTCCAGATTAAATCGAGAACAGTATCGGTGGCTGCGTACTTTTTATGGAGGAGAAACTCTCCAGGATAGACGTTTTGATTAATAAAGATGGGCATCGGTACTTACTGCATTGTAGGCAATAAAAGCTGGATTGTGCAAGGCAGTTAGTAGCTAAACCTAGTGGTGAGTGTGTCCGTGCAGATGAGCGTGAGACTTGTTGCTCTTCTTTGTTTGAGGACGATATATCGCAAAGTACGCTGCTGCCAGAGTAGCGAGTGGAACTGCTAGGACTAAGCCAATAGATCCTGTGAGTGTTCGGACTACCTCTTCGGCAACCATTTGACTGTTGATGGCCACCCACGCCGGTTGTGTGGCATTCATGGTAAAGAGGAGGAAAAGTGGCAAACTGCTACCAGCATAGGCCAAGATCAATGTGTTCACTAATGAAGCAACGTGATCTTTTCCTACGGCGAGTCCTCTACTGTAAAGCTCCATGAAATCAATGTCTGGCTTTGCTTCTTTGAGTTGAGTGACGATAGAGATCTGAGCAATAGTAATGTCATCGAGCACACCCAAAGTTCCCAGCATAATTCCACCCAAAAGTAGACCTTGAAGGTTGAGTTGGGCCGATGGGCCAAATTGGAGATAGTAGGCCTCTTCACTTCCCAAGCCTACGAGCTGTGCCATCTGAACGGTCACATATGAAAGTAAGCTAACGGCAATCAAGGTCATGAACATGGCACTTAAGGCGATATGGCTTTCACGATTGAAGCCGTGGCTCAGATAGACAGTCAGTGTGGCAACCACAAAACAACCAAAAAGACTTACAACCATTGGGTTTTGCCCAGCTAAGATTTGCGGCACGATTTGGTAAGTTAAGACAAACAAGCTCAAGACCATGCCCGCAATCGCAAAGACGCCTTGTTTACGCGCAATAAAGAGCACTAACGCGAAAAACCCGAGTGTCAGCCAGATTAAAGTAGGTAGTCGGTAAACATCGGCGATAACGTACTCATACTCACCCGGAGAGTACTCCTGATGTGCCAACACTACCTGGGTTCCTACCTTTAAGCGTTGCAGCTCATTAATCGGTTGGTACTCTGTTCCAGCTTGGATATTGAACTCTTCATTATTGTCATGACGACGGACTTTTAATACCTGAGTGTAGAACTCTCCCCCGCCTGATTGAATTTGGTTCTCATCAACAACTTCTAACACCGTGCCGGTGTAGTACTCAGGTGCAGCTGGTTGTTCTTGAGCCTGAACTGTTTGCGCAAGCACGAAGACGGAGAGAAAAATACTTACACAAATGGCAGTCAAAATCTGAACACTTTTTCGCAGCATAGGTCGATTGTACCTTTAAATTTCTGGTAATGGTCCCGGTGGAGCCGTGGGTGCAGGCGTCCGTTCCTTACTCAGAATAATTGAGCTAGCAGTAGGATCGGGGCTCTTAACTTGAGTAATTGCATACAGAACAACCTGTTTTGGTTGAAGAGTAACCGCATTATCAAAGTTTGGCTCGTAGATGGTGTAGTGGTCGGCATCACCGGGAGCGAGCAAAGCATGTGAGACGGACTGGGGGCGAATGGTTTCAATCAAGGCAGGATTGTAGGAAATAATCACTGGTCGTTCCTCGGCTAGTTCACCATCAATAATGTCAGTGGATGGCAACAGTCGTTTTAAAAAAACGCCTTTTTTGACTACCCGTTCCACCTCATTCATTGAAGGGAGTTTATCGGGGCTTGTCTTCGGATAATCAAGTAAGAAGAGATCGTTCCAAATTTGGCGAGAAAATAAATTGGGATCAGCATTAATTAAAGTGGTATCTAAGCCATGCTGCAGTAAGCAATCAGCAATCTCAGTCATTAAGCTACCAAAGTTATGGTGATGAAGATAATCGTTCAGTGATCGAGATGAGTAAGGAAGACCATAGTAATCTAAAAGTGTGGCCACCACGGCAAAGTCCGAGGTGTTAAAAACTTGGTCGGTGGGCTGGAGCAGTTTTGGCATCTGTTACGACGTTTCTCGTTTTTGTAGTTCGTCCAGGGCAATTTGATGGATCATGCCATAAAGTTGCCCATAGTCATTCCACGAAAAACCAAAGTTGCCATCAATTTGTTGAGGGAGTTGGTAGTAGCGATCAATTAACGCTGAAACTTCCTCAGCTGAAAGCTCTTGCAAGCCTTGAATATCGTCACTTGGCTTAAGAATGTTATTGCCCACATCAGTGAAAAAGAGCTCTGTTACGAACGTGTAGTGCTTGCCACTACGCGGCTCATCAATATCAGCAGTAATTGTGGCTAAGTGTTTCAGTTGATCAACTGAAACTTTGAGGCCAGTCTCTTCTTCTAACTCTCTGACTGCAGCTGGAGCTGCTTCTTCTCCCGCCTCAATTCCGCCACCGATAATTCGATAGATATTAGGCGGATAGATATCTTTAGCACCGAGCAAAAATTTCCCCTTTGGATTTCTGAGCAAGATCAGCGCATGTCTGTCGCGTTTAGCAACGTCCGGAACAACGTCCATCGAAAAGGTAAGGTGATGTTGCATACCAGTGATTGTAGTCACAGGTGCAGAGAAGCGAAAGTATTGATATAATCCTACAGCCTCGAGCGGACTAATCTCTTTTCCGCGCATGGGTCAGTAGCTCAGTCGGTTAGAGCATCTGCCTCTTAAGCAGAGTGTCGTGGGTTCGAGTCCCACCTGACCCACAAAGTTTTGTTTATAACGTTCCTCTTTTTGAGATAGTTTCACTCTCACTGTTTTTTATTTTATAGTAGCTCGTAGATGGAAAACGCCAAAGATATCTACCCTTCACTTTCTTTACGAGATAAACGCACTGTAATTCAAGATTTATTGAATGCAGCTGAATATGATTCGCTGGGTTCACTGCCTGGATTTACTTTAGTGGAGCGTTTAGGCCAAGACGGACAAGAGAATATTGATTGTTTTACTTATGCTCTAAGGCCAGAAGGAGGAAGTGTTTATACGAGATTAAAAAAGTTCTATGAAGAGCACAATCAAGTAACTACACCAGTTAAGGGAGACTTAGTACTGTACTTAAATGAGGGAAAGATGACGCATATTGGGTTTTGGGCGGGTGACGGGAAAGTACTTTCTAAGGTGGGCGTAGCTCCAGTATATCTTCATCCGTACAGAGAAGTCCCTCCCACATATCTTGATCAATCGGAAGATATTCGGTTTTATCGAAAGAATAATCTCCTGTCGAAGATTAGAAGCATTTGGAAAAAGAGTGCGAGCTGAACGTCATCTGTTATAATACTCTCGGTATGCAACGCAAATTCGTTCTTACTAGCGCTTCTTATTACCACTGGTCCCTTTCTTAAGGAGCCAGGTATTGTTGCGTAAAAAACGAAAAAACACGTACAAACTGGCTCCACACAGCCAGTTTTTTTATGCCCAAATACAGAAAGTCCAACCATGAAAATTATTTTTGACTACAACAGAACGCTTTTTAATCCAGACTCTGGAATGCTCTTCCCGAATGTCTTTCGAGTGCTGAAAGTGCTTGCGCCCAAACACGAGCTGTTTTTAGTCACTTTGGATAAACCAGAACGAAAAACTTCAACAGCCATTGAAGAACTGCGTCCGTTCTTCAATCAAATCTTTTTTGTTGAGCGCAAGACGGCTACGCTCTTTGCCCAAATTGTAAATGGAAGTGAACAGCCAGAGCGGGCGATTGTGATTGGTGATCGTTTAGAAGATGAGATTGCAATTGGCCAACAGCTGGGACTGGTGACAGTACATGTCTGTCAGCAATCACGACCAAAGTTCTCTAAGATCACGCCTACCCACACTGTTTCAGAGATTAAAAAAGTTATCGAACTTATCAAGCAATATGAAGAGTAAACAACAACAATATTGGCACCACTATCACAACAACCCACTCAGTTGGGGTTGTTGTATGTGGTCCTCTTTCTGGAGCGAGAAGCACATACAGTAGCCCCAAGTGCACTAAGGCTACGACTCGCTCGTTAACAAACAGAAAGAGGATTGAACGATGTACGATCAATTGCAAGCTGTTGTAGATGCTGCCGGTATCTGGAGCGGCAGTCGCCGAACTTCTCACGCTTTTCTCCTTTCGCCCAGTGTCTTTCAAATCACCGAAGCGCAACGTGTTGAGCTTCAACGACTTGGACTGGCACTCAATGACTGTCTGTTGGGTCTATCTCATATTGCTGTAATCGCCTATGACCCCAGTTTGAACTACACCGGTGCCTGGAGAGTGGCTCGCAAGGTCTTCTCTACTGGCGTTCCCAAGATTTACCAAGAGCTGCAAGGGATGAATATCAAACACATTCCCAAGCTGCTTAAAGTTGACTTGATGGTCGATCAAGCTGGCAACTTCAAAATTGCCGAAGTTGATGGACACAACAAACACGGTCTAGGGTACTCCACTCTAGGAAAGCGTTTTCGCCAAGCCCTTTATCCTGATGCTCGCGTACTTCCCGGAGCAGTATCGCTGCTCGTTAAAGAAGTAGCACGACTCGGATATGACCACTTGAAGCTGTTTTATGCTGACCAGGAACGGTTCTATATCCCAGAGTTCGAAGTGGCACGGGATGAGTTTGCGGCGGAGGGTGGAACAGTACTGTTGCTGCCAGAGATGATGACAAACATCTCGATGGTGCAAGATGGCTTGTTCCTTGACTTACCGTTCCTGTACCAGCAGACAAACTTGTATGACCACATCATTGCGGCGTACAAAGCTGGCGAAGTTGGTTTCATCATTCCCCCCAAACCTTTTTTGGGAGCGAAAGGCGTGTTGGCGCTCCTTCGCAATGATGAACACGATGAAGAACTGGAAGCACTCCTTCGTAGCTTCATCAAACCCAAATCACTGGAATTGGTCAGACAGTACATCCCCGAAACACTCCTCGTTGGTCAACTCGCTGCCAGCTCCGATACTGTTCGGGCGCTGGTCGCGCAGAAGAACTACGTCCTGAAAGAGTCCATCTCTAGCGGGATGAAAGGAACGGTCTTCTCGGGCGAGAGTGAGTTTGAGCAAGCGTTGAAGATAGCGAGCAACGCCAACATGAACTGGATTCTCCAAGAAGAGGTTGTGAATCAGCCACAGTCATTTTCTTGGTATGAGGCAAACGGAAGTCGTCCCCCGACGCTTCGGACAGCCGATGACTGGTTCATGCGAGTGACAGTGCAGTACGTTGGTCATCAATTGGCCGATGTGATTGTCACCGCCCGACGTGACAAAGCCGTTCATGGTGCAAAAGACTGCATCCAAATTGGAACGGTAGTTGTCTAAGCAAGAAGGAGCCAGCAGCGATGTTGGCTCCTTTTTTTTGTTTGAGTGCTTTGTGCTAAAGTGGGTTATATGAGTGAACTGAACGAGCAACAACAAAATCCCGCCATGCTTCCTGAACACCAACGGCGAGATTGGGAGAGTGAGATTAGAGCAGCTTTTGCTGAAGCCTCAACATCAACTGATCCCGTAGTGCACGCCTTAGCGGAAGAGGTACTAAAGATGGAAGTACTGAATGAGTTCTGTTTTGTCATCTCACCGAAAATTGTTAAACGTTTACTTGAATCTGAAAATCCAGCGCTTCGAGATATCGTCTATCGCTTGTGGTCCTCTAAAGAAGAGGGGCATGTTTGTGTCTTAGCTCTTGATAAGCAGAGAAAGAAGATCTTTGTGGTTGAGGCGGCCGGTTTACTAAATAATGGTGAAGAAAACGACAGCTCGTTGGGTGTACATGAGTTAGATGCAGATGCTGCCTACAAGCTTTTTGGTAACGTCGAACGCCAGCAGTTTGTATCACCAGAATATAGCGATACAGCTCAAGTAAGTGAGTTGCCACAGACAGAAGAAGAGATGAACTCGGCCCCAATGATTAAACTTTCCACGTTGGTTACGTAAGTTAGTGGGGATTTCTTCGATTTAACGATCGCCGCGTTTTTTAGCTCGTTGAACCACGGCTCCGACGCCTGAACTGGCTCGCACCCGAGAAACTTGAGTGTTGCGAAAGTTTTGGCTAGCCCGAAAAGCAGCCAACTGTTGTGAGATGGTAGTGTTCTGCACTTTGGGTTGCTTATTTTTTTTCATCTTGGCTCTATTTTACGGCTTTTTTGTCGAATGTGCAGCCTTTCTCGAAATACTTGTATTGAAACTGCTATACTTTAGGGATGAACGAACTCACGCCAGAGCTTTCTGAAAAGACTTCTCAACTGGATCAACCAGCAAAGAACTTGACTAAAAAACAAATTTTTCTGCTCGTGGCTTTGTGTTTAGTACTAGCGGGTGGGTTTCTGTTTTACAACTTAAGTAACTTGGCTCAAAGACCACTCCTGCCACTACCCTCTTTTTCCCCTGGTCCAGTTGCCAACGCTTCATTTCAGCTCAAACGATTTGCGAACGCTGAAGAGTTCCAGGCTTATGTAAGTGAAAACAGTCAAGATATGGGTGGTTTCTTTGGGGCTGGTGTGATGGAACAAACACTAGCTGCACCTCGTGCAGCCGTGACAAACATAGCTGGAAATATGGCGCAAGATAAGATGGAAAGTGCTCCCAGCGCACCTGATCGTTTCTCTACTACCAACGTCCAAGTCCAAGGAATTGATGAGCCAGACATCGTTAAAACAAATGGTCGTGAGATCTTTCTCTCTACTCTTCAGTGGTGGTACTCTCCGCTGCCTTTCCTGCGAGAAGGAGCTGAAGTTTCTCTAGATGGAGGCGCTGGCCAGTCTTCAGTAGAGATGACAATGCCAGCTGTTGCCCCTGATATGGGAGTAAGTAAAGTTGCCCCAGGGTTCATGCCTCCTGTTGGTCAGCCACCAACAACTAAAGTTCTCTCTGCCTTTCCTCCGGCTGAGTTAGCAGAGATTGCTCAACTAGATACCACGGGAGAACTCCTCCTGGCTGACAGTACCTTAGTAGTTTTAGGACAGCGGAATGGTGTAGGAGTATTAACCGGTTTTAACGTTACCCAACCCAACTCACCAACTCAAAACTGGCAAGTGGTGTTAAAAGAAAATAACCAACTTCTCACCGCTCGTCTCCACAACAATAAGATCTACTTGGTGACTCAACAGTACCTCTATGCAGGCGTTCCCTGTCCTTACACTCCGCTGGCTCAAGCGAATGGAGCAGAGCTGAGGATTCCTTGTGGAGACATCTACTATCCAGATTATCCGACAGCCAACATTGATATTACATACACGGTGATGATCATGGATCCGCAAACGGGTCAGGTTGAGAAGACAACTTCAATCGTGGGTTCTTCCAGTAGCAGCGTGTTATACATGTCGCCCACTGCCATCTACCTGACTTACAACTCTCAAGCTGACATGACAGAGTTGTTTTACCAGTTTTTAGCTGCCAGGGGTGCCGACCTCTTCCCTACTACTGTGACAGAGAAACTCGCGAAGTTGCGAGAGTACGATTTAAGCCGTCAAGCGAAAATGGTAGAGCTGCAAAGTATTCTGGAAGCTCACCAACGGACTTTATCTGCTGATGATCGTTTGCGTGTAGAAAATGAGCTGCGAAACAGAGTGCAGTCCTTCTTAGCGGAGCGCAGTAGAGATCTCGAAGACACATTGATTGTAAAGTTTAGTACTGACGATCTCTCTACGTTGGCCACTGGCGCCGTTCCAGGACAGCTGCTTAACCAGTTTTCCATGGATGAGTTTGAAGGCAACTTGCGTGTTGCCACTACCTTCGGACAGACATGGACTCAGTTTGGTCAAGGTGAGTCTGCCAGTGATGTCTATGTCTTAGGCAGTAACTTACAACAACGGGGCGTGGTGACAGACTTAGGCAAGGGGGAACGAATTTATGCAGTTCGGTTCCTAGGTAACAAAGGGTATGTGGTGACATTTAAACAGATTGATCCTTTTTATGTTTTAGATTTGCGTAACCCTGATCAACCAGAAAAAACTGGCGAGCTGAAGATTCCAGGATACTCCTCATACCTCCACCCGATTAGTAATGATCGTATCTTGGGTGTCGGAATGGAAAATAACCAAGTCAAGTTATCGCTCTTTGATGTCAGTGACCCGCGTAATCCAACGGAGATAAGTAAGTATCTCTTGGATGAGTACTGGACAGAAGTTTCGAGTACTCATCATGCCTTCTTACTCGATCAACGACATAATATCTTTTTCTTACCAGGCAGCAAAGGCGGCTACGTCTTTTCCTATGTGGATGACCAACTGACATTGAAGAAAGCCGTTAGCCAGACTCAAGCACAACGAGCATTGTTTATTGGCGATTACCTGTACATCGTCGGAGAGCGGCAAGTTACTGTCTTAAATGAAAGTGATTGGCAAGCAGTGAAGACGCTTGATCTACTCTAGGTGGTAGTGAAAAGAT
>DBDU01000025.1:7796-30650 GCA_002293725.1 Patescibacteria group bacterium UBA924 | reverse complement strand
CTTTCATACATTCAACTCAATTGCCAAACGATCTGGGCAGATCATTTTGACATCAGACCGTCCTCCAGCCGAGATCTCTTTACTTGAAGACCGATTGAAGTCTCGTTTCGAAGCCGGCTTAATGGTCGATATTCAACAACCTTCATTTGAACTGCGAACCGCCATTCTTCTTATCAAGTCGCAAGCCAACAATATCCATATCCCGATGGATCTCGCCCAGGTTATTGCCTCGCGAATAGATAGTGCACGTAAGCTGGAGGGGATTATTAAGCGAATCCAATCTGAAGTTGAGCTTAAGCATCGTCAAATTACTCCAGAGTTAATCGACGAGTTATGTAAAACTGAAATTGAAAAAGCTCCCCAAAGACTGCGTGTTAAGCCGTATGATGTGATTAAAACTGTCGCAGACTTTTATCATCTCAAACAGTCTGCACTCAGGGGAAAAGTTCGAGTCAAGTCCATTGTCAAAGCCAGGCACGTGGCGATGTACTTCTTAAAAGAAGAGCTTCATCTCCCCTATATGGAAGTAGGTCGCTGGTTCTCTAACAGAGACCATACCAGCGCACTTCATGCTTTACGGAAAATCAATGCCGACATCCAAAAAGACCAAGAACTGCGACAAGAAGTACAGTTAATGAGAGTTCAACTCGAGAAAATTTCAAAGTAATTCACATTTGTGAATAACCATGTGTAAACCTAGGTTAAAAAGTTGTGAACATTTCCAGTCGTTTTGTGAATAACTAGAACTTTCGTTCTTTTTAGACACACAAACTCACAGTTTAAAAACAGTTTAGTCACGACTTCGACACGGAAATATTAAGCGAAACTATACCTGGAAAACCGAAATGACTCACAAATCCACAGTACTACAACTGCAATTACTAAATATATGTATTGTTTGTAGAATGAAGTAGCAAAGAAAGCAAAATTTTAATTCATGAAAGTTTCACTTTTACAGGAAAATCTTCACCAAGCTTTAACGGACGTCCAACGTTGTATTAGTTCTCGCCCACAGCTTCCGGTCTTAGGATGCATTTTATTGGTGGCAGAAGAAAATAAGATTCAGTTTTTTGCGACAGATCTTCAGTTTGGAATGATGGCAACGGTTCAAGGGAAAGTTGAAGAACAAGGCAGAGCAGCAATTCCGGCGAAAGTTTTTACAGACTTAATTGCGACTTTGCCAGCCGGAACTATCGAACTAACCTTGAATGAACACACACTTGAAGTCAAAACACAGGACGCTTCCGCCAAGTTGCAAACGTTTGCCTCGGCCGATTATCCAGCCTTTCCCGCCAAAGAAGGTGAAGATCTAGAGTTTCCCCTTGATGTCCTTGCTCCAGCCATCCAAGCGACTTCTTTTGCATCGTCTTTAGATGAGACTCGGCCAATCTTGACAGCGCTATGTCTCCATTTTGGTGAAGAGCTAGAAATAGTTGGTACTGATGGATTTCGCTTAGCAAAGATCTCGCTTCCCTACTCTGCCGAAGAACGAACCCTGCTCATTCCTTCAAAAGCCGTGAGTGAAGCAATCCGCATCGCTACCCGGAAAAAAGTACAAAACGTGGTTTTTACGGTCTCTGAAAAGCTTAAGCAGGTCTTTTTTTCGTTTGACGGTTACGACATTAGCATGCGTTTATTAGAAGGTCAGTTCCCACCCTACCAAAAAATAATGCCCGCCGACTTTGCCGTCCAGCTCGTCTTCGATGCCGATGAGTTTCAACAAAAGCTCAAAACTGCTAGTATTTTTGCCAGGGATGGAGCCGGAATTATTCGTCTTATTGTTACGGAAGCCGGACTGGCACTTCGCTCTTCTTCTTCTACTTTTGGTGCTCAAGAAAGTCTCGTCAGAGCAAAGCACTTGACAGAGTTTAAAGGTGAACAAGAGATTGCCTTTAATAGTCGTTACGTCCAAGAGTTTCTTTCAGTAGTAAAACCAGAACAAATCTGGTTCGGAATGAACGAACCACTTAAGCCTGCGGCGCTAAGGCCTCAAGGAATGGAAGCATTTACGTATATTATTATGCCGTTCAGAGTAAACGGCTAGTAATCTCTTCCCTATTCCCTTTTCTTGATGTATACTACGCCTTCGCAACGAAGGAATTTATGACAAAACGAACCTGGCAACCAAAAAAAGTAAAACGAATGCGTAAACATGGCTTCTTGAAACGCATGTCTTCTCACGATGGCCGCCTCGTCTTAAAACGACGCCGAGCAAAAGGTCGTGCACGCTTGACGGTTATGAGAAAAGCCGCGTAGGCTGATCTCACGCTATGTTGCCCACTCGTCATCGACTTGATCTCAGACGATCTCTCCCCTTTTATACTTTTCCCCAAAAAGCCCATACTGGTAGTTTCAGCATCTATTGGGAAAAAGACGATACTCTAATAGATCTGCAGGCCGCGGTGGTGGTGCCAAAGAAAGTAGCACCTACAGCGGTATTGAGAAATAAAATCAAAAGGGCACTGAGAGCCAACCTCTTTTCCCTCTTCCCTACTCTGCCGACAAATATACGACTCGTTATTTTGGTTCGGCGAAAAGAAGTTCTTTCGCAACGAGACCTTCTTGCCGAGACGTTGAAAAAAAATCTTTTATAGTTCTGTGATGAACACACACGCTTCAACACTCTCCTCTACTTCAGCCATTGTTGCCATTACACTCTACCAACGTTTTTTACAGCCATTCATCAAGATTTGTTTGTTGATTTTTATTGGTCATTACAGCCAATGTAAGCATGACCCGACGTGTAGTCAGTACACCATTAACCAGATAAGAAGGCATGGTACAATCCAAGGGTTAAAAAAAGGCATAGTTAGAATCTGGAACTGTCGGTAAATATGAACCTTATCAATCAAGTTCTTTTAGAATTCCTCGTACAACTTCACCAAATTACAGGTGGTTTAGGACTCGCAATCTTGGCTTTTACAGCCATTGTCCGCTTACTGCTTGTCCCCCTCTCTCTCCCAGGCATGAAGTCGCAGAAAAAAATGCGTGAGATTCAGCCCGAGCTTAAAAAGCTAAAAGATATTCACGGAAAAGATAAACAAGCCCTGCAAGTTGCTCAGATGGAGCTCTACAAAAAACATAACATCAATCCTCTATCAGGATGTTTGCCACAAATTGTTCAAATAGTGCTATTGATCGTTCTTTATCATGTTCTATCAGTCTTTGTGGGAACTAATGAAGTGAATGGTGTTACGTTAAATCCTGACTTCCTGTGGCTCAATCTCACCCAGCCAGACAATCTTTTTATCCTTCCCGTTTTAGCTGGATTAACCCAGCTAATTCTTTCACTCATGATTCTTCCAGGTGGGGAGACACCAGACGTTATTCCTAACGACGCCAAGACCAAAAAACTAAAAGAGGAAAATAAAAAAGAGGAAGACGCCGCCGAGATGGCTGCCGCAATGCAAAAGCAAATGCTTTTTATCATGCCCGTCATGACAGCCTTTATCGCAATTCGTTTTCCATCAGGTTTAGCCTTGTACTGGGTCGCTTCAACAGTGTTTAGTATTGTTCAGCAGTACTTCACTACAGGATGGGGGGGAGTAACTCTTTATGCCAAGAGGGCAGCTGCTTTTGTACAGCGAAAGAGTGTTTCTAACTAAAATAGAATAAAGGGTAATAAAAAGCACAAAGAGTACCTGGTGATCTGGAGTATATATCCGGTACACATGAAAATACGTGAAAATAAAAAGTGAGGAAATATGACAGTTCAAGAATTTACACAACGCCTACTCGCACACATGGGAGTAGAGGATGCAACAGTCGAAGTTGAAGAAGGGGAGACCACTTTAGTTAAAATTCAAGTTGCAGAAGAAGAGTCAGGTCTTCTCATTGGCTACCATGGAGAGTGTTTAACAGCTTTACAACGAGTACTCTACATGGCTTACTCTCGCGAAGATCAAAATAAAAAATTTCTAGTTAATGTAAACGACTATAAAGAGAGACGAACCACCCAACTTCAAGAAATGGCGAGAAGCGCAGCGGAAAAAGTGTTGGAGAATGGCCAGTCTTATGGCTTTTCTTACCTGTCTGCTAGTGAGCGCCTAATCGTCCATGAGTTTATTGCGAATACGCCCGAATTTGCAGGTTTAGAGAGCTACTCTACGGGGGATGGACAGCGTCGTCGGTTATACATTCGTCCTAAAGAGGAGAGCGATCAAGAGCTCGCCGCCTAATGTCTACCTTAATTATTCATACTGATGGGGGATCGCGTGGAAATCCAGGACCAGCTGCGGTGGGAGTTGTTGGTTTTATTGAAGAAATCGTTGTTTTAGAAGAAGGTAAATACTTGGGGCAACAAACTAACAATGAGGCAGAGTATCAAGCTGTGCTTTTGGCGCTGGAGTATGTACCGGAGTTGGTCAAAGCGCACAAGGTTGCTTCGATAACTTGGAAACTTGATTCGATGCTAGTGGTACAACAGTTGAGTAAAAACTGGAAAATTAAAGAACCTCGTTTAGCCATTTTTGCTCAACAAATCTGGACCAAGTTAGCTCAACTCTCGGTCTCTTCAACTTTTACCTATGTCCCACGCGCCCAGAATGCTATGGCAGACGCGGTAGTAAACCGCGTCCTGGATGCGCAAAAAACTTCCTAAAAGCGTAGTTTTGTTGCAGATGTGCTCTAGTGAAAGAGAGTTTCAAAAGCAGTGTTGTTTCTATATACTTGGCAAGTAAGTAGCTACTGCCCATGTCCATTTTTGTCACCCAATCACTTGATAGCTCGGTGACAGTCTTGGTATTTGCTCGGCCAGGATCTGTCGTGGACGCTATTCGTACGCAACTTCAAACCAAGCGGCTTGAGGTTGTAGTGGTGGATCCGCTGCAGTTTTCTTCCTCACAAAGTAAAGAGCTTGAGCAACATACCTTCTATAAAGTGCTCTGGGTTTTAGACGATACTATTAAGGGTAGTCCCGCCGCTGACAATATCTTCCAGTTCCTTTTTACTCGCTCAGAACCAGTCATGATTCTGACAGCGGTACTAGGTGGAGAAGAGTTGGGGAGTGAAGCGAAAGCAAAGAAAGAAGGCGATACCCAACTTTTGAATCACCTTCAGACGTATATTAATGCTGTCTTTATTTTGAGTGTGGAAAACTGGTTAGATCAGCCACAAGTATTTACTTCAGCTTTACACTTTTATCCTGATGTGCAGAAAGCGAGTAGAGGACTCCAAAGTGGAGTCTTTACTGACCAAGTAGTGGCAGAAGTTGTGCGTCGTCTCATTCGACCCCATGCTAAGGGTCAACAGACCGTTGCACAGCGGCGCTCATTTGGACCCGAAGAGCTTACCGCTTACCTACCTCTAGAAACGGTTTCAGAACAAACCTCAATCGAGTTCATCGCTACAGAAACAACGGTTCAAACGACTGGTTTTTATCAAGAAGAAGCTGCTTTCTTGCAGACCACAGAGCACCCTCTAGCTTGGGAAATAGAGGAGTTTGAAAAAAGACATCGAGAAGTTTCTGTGCGTGTTTTCCCGCTACCTGCGCCAAAAATTATCAATAGACAACGACTCTATGAAGAAAACATTAGCCGAATTAAACATCGTTATCAAAAAGAACGTTTACTGAGACCTGTTCCCAGAAGAGAAATTAGAAGGAGTACCTTAGAAGAAGCTGAGCAAAAAAAGACAAATCCTCAACTTCATCCAGTTGAAAAAAACCTGGAGGTAACAATTCAACAACTCTTTGGCTCACAGCGCCAAGAACAACGAGAAAGTAGACTACAAAAAAAAGCTATAAAAACGGTAAAGGCTCAGCGAAAACAAGCTCGTCAAAAACGGGTAATGCGAGCACTCTCAGCGCTCATTTTATTGGGGGTTCTGGTTGGAAGCGTGTTCGCCAGCTTTGTCTGGATGCGTAGTCAACTCTTTGCTCTGATCTTAAATCAAGATGGCTCTGAAAACTTGGCTGACCAAGAAGTCTGGCAAAGCTGGAAAACTCAGACCCTGGTTAAAGCTCTCGCTACGGAAATTCAGGCATACCAGTTCTTTGCAGGCTCTGACAGCTTGCCAGAAACATCTGCCGTCGTAAGTGCAGCTCACCAAATGCAAACTATCCATCAGCAGAGGCAACAACTAAAAACTTTAGGGACAGATTCTGTTGAGCAAGTGCTGGGGAAAAAATCTGGCAGTGTGTTTGAAACAGTTACCGCGTTATCGGCACAGCAACAAACGTTGTACTCATCACTCTCGGTCATTCAGACGCAACTTCAGTCGCTCTCAACCGAGTTTATGGATGATCGAGATAAAGAAGCAGTGGAAAAAATCCTGGCAGAAATTCAACAAGCTCGAAGACAAGTAGCAACATTTGAGCAAATTAGGCAAATGCTCCCAGCGTTCCTGGCACAAAATGAGCGACGGAGAGTGGCAATCGTTTTACAAGATAGCCAGGAACTACGACCTTCAGGAGGTTTAGTTCAAGGTGTCTATCTCATTACGCTGGAAAAAGGAGTCATTATCGATCAACAGTTTTATGATCCTGCTCAAATTGAAGGAAATAAGTCAGCGACTATTCCGGCTCCAACGGATTACCAGCGCTACTTTAATCAAACCAATCTTCAGTTGATAGATGCCGGGTGGGGAGCCGACTTTACTGAAACCGCTACGATCATTAACGGTATGCTCGAACACTCACTAGGAAGAAAGGGCGATCTAGTTGTTGGTGTAACAACTGACACCATGCAGAAGATAATCGCGCAAACAGGACCGTTAGTTGTGGAAGAAACGAGAGAGACACTCACGGACAAAAACTTTTATGAAAGGTTAGACTCTCACCCTGAGCCTTCGTACTTAAGAACAGTATTTGTTTCGCTGGTGGATCGTCTCCTTCAGGAACCTGCTCAGGCTTCCCAAGCACTTTCAGTTCTGTCCACTGACTTACAAAACGGTCAGATTTTCCTTGTTAGCGCTGAGCCAACTGAAAATGAAGTACTTAATAGTCTTGGTTGGGCTGGTCAAGTCTCGACTCCACAGTGCCCCACGCTTTTAGAGGCAGAAAACTGTCAGATCAGTACGCTATATCAGTTGGAATCCAACATCGGCTTAAATAAAGTGGGACCGTTTATTCAACGTGAAATAAGACATCGAGTGGATGTAGGGAGAGAACGTCTCCATCATCAACGGACAGTTACGCTGACTAATCAATCAAGCACTACTCGATGGCCTGGCGGTGCATATAGAGACTATATGCGCTTTTACATTCCTTCAGGCAGCGAAGTCTTATCGGTAAGAGTAGGGGAAACTCAACTAGATACGAGAAATCTGGAAAGAGGTGAGACAAAGAGTGGGCAGTACATTGGATTTGTGGTAGACGTGCCAGTGAGATCAAGTGTAGACGTCAGTTTTGAGTATCAACAAGAGTTTAAGTATCAAGAGGGGATTGGGCTTGCTTTCTTTGACCAAAAACAGGCTGGAACCTCTGTTGATGACTATAGCCTCATCATCACGCCGAAAGAAGGATTACAAGCGGCTGTAGTTGCTCCAAAAGCTAAAATCGAGAATGGCTCACTCGCCTTTGATACTCCTCGTGAGAAACATCAATTTGTGGGGGTCAAGTTCCGTTGAGTGTTCATGGTATACTACTCAAGTTAAATTCGCCCCTATATAGTCCCTAAGTAGACTGGAGTGTTATGGCACAAAAAATTAAGTTTCAGACTCAACGCCGCGACCTAGCCGGAAAGAAAGTTGGACAGTTGCGACGCCAAGGATTAATTCCTGGAAACATCAATGGTGATTTAGAGAAGACCATCTCAGTGGTAGTTGATCAACGCAAGTTTGAGCAGCTTTACGAAGAGGTTGGTGACACTGGTTTGTTTTACGTTACGGTGGGTGAAGAGAAAACAGAGCGTCCAGTTTTGATTACAGACGTTCAACTTGATCCTATCTCAGCAACACCACTTCACGTGGTATTTCGACAAGTTGACTTGACTGAGAAGATCACGGCCGAAGTTCCTGTTGAACTCATTGGCGAAGTTGAGATTAAAGATGCAATCGTTGCCACACTTCACGACGTGGTTGAAGTTGAAGCACTGCCTCAAGACTTACCAGAGAAGTTCGAGATCGATATCAGTAAGTTCACTCAAATCGGCGACATGGTTACGTATAAAGACCTGGAATTTGACCGCTCTAAAGTCAGTCTCACGATTGACGAAGAGCAGTTAGATGAGCCAGTGGTTATGGTGCAAGAAGTGAAAGAAGAAGTTGAGCCAGAACCAGCAGCCGAAACAGTGGAAGGCGCCGAGGACGCTCCTGCAGCAGGTGCTGAGGGAGAAGCTGCTCCAGCCGAAGCTGAAGGTGAAAAAGCAGAGTAATATTTTTTGAAAAAAACAGACGCTCGTTGGGAACTACTCAGCGAGCGTTTTTTGTGCTGCTTCGATGACGTTGTGTCCGGGTACTTCTTTAGCTAGTCTGCCCCAGAATTGTTTTTGGTGTTTAAGCAACACTTCTGCGTGTTCTAGTGAAGCTGTCAATTTTTGTTGCTGTTGAAACGTGTTGTACAGCGTGTAACCTAGGAATGCATTGAGAAAGATCAAGAACGTGAAAATAAGAGGAAAGCCGAACGTTTCCAGCGAAATTTTACCCCATGACCAGGCATTTTTTAAACCCAGCAAGACTAAGAAGAAAGGGAAGAGCAGTACGTTCATGATGGCCATGCACTGAAGATCATACACTCTGCATCATCTGAAATGCTTAACCAAGGAAGTGGCTCGCGTCGCAGCTCTTGCCATACTGCCTCAGTGACATAGGGCATAAATGGATGCAGTAGCTTTAGGAAAGTAACCAACCCTTTAGATAAGAGAGCAGGGGAGAGGGAACCTTTTTTCGCGTCTTCAATGCAAAGATCACAGAACCAGTGCCAGAACTCATTGTGGAGGGTTTCTGCTGCGAGACCTAATTTATAGTCATGGAGTTGCTGAGTAACTTGGTTTGTCACAGCAGTCAACTTCTTACTAAATGCCTCATCCTGAGGCAACGCTTCGTCAGCTGTGGCGGCGTTTTTTTCACTTTCAACTCTACTTAAGCCTTCCTTAATAAAACGAGCTGCATTCCAAATTTTGTTGGTTAGGTTGCGCATAGCGCGGAAGTCAGGATCTCCTACAGACTTATCAAGTCCAGGAGTGGAGCGGATGACTAAGGCCATTCGTAGCGCGTCGGCGCCATACTGATCAATGACTGTCAACGGATTGATCACATTGCCTTTACTTTTACTCATTTTTTGACCTTTTTGGTCGCGAACTAATCCATGCATGTACACAGTTTGGAAAGGAACTTGGTTCGTCTTGAACAGACCCATCATTAACATTCTCATTACCCAGAATGGCAAGATGTCATAGCCAGTTTCCATTACTTGAGTGGGATAAAAACGGGCAAAGTCTTGGTCGTTATGAGCCTGTAAAGACGTATATGGCCATTGGGCGGAGCTAAACCAGGTGTCGAAAGTGTCTGTCTCTTGGATGTAATCTGGTCCAGGACTGTCGATTGAAACGACGAACTTGGCATTCATCGGTGGGCGGAGTTCTTGAAGGGTTTGGATAATTGTTTCAAGTGAGTAGTGCTGTAAAAGCTGACTAATCTTGCCAGAGACTCGCTTACCGTCATCCGTAAAATGCAGCTCTAAATCTGGGTTTTCTGAAGTTGAGTACCACACTGGAATACGAATTCCCCAAACGATCTGACGGCTAATATTCCAATCTTTCAAGTTCTCCAACCAGTGTTTTAAGATCTTATCGTGACCTGCGCCAATAACTTTGACTTCTCCTTTTTTGAGAGCGGACAAAGCGTTGTCGGTAAGTGGTTTCACTTTGACAAAGAACTGAGGGAGAGGAAGTGGTTCAATAATCGTGCCACAGCGATAACACGTTCCTACTGAGTGAAGATACTTCTCATCAGTCTTAACGAGTAGTCCGTCTTCAGCCATATCAGCGACCATTAACTTTCGAGCTTCGGCCACTTTTTTGCCGTGGTACTTATGCGCTCGCTCTAGGTACTTTGGCTCGACACTTTCTTTCTCAGCTTTCTCAAAAAACCAGGTAAAGTCCATTCGACCATCGAGAGTGATAATTGGTGTGACCGGTAAGTTATAGCGCTTGCCCAACTCAAAGTCGTGTGGATCGTGAGCGGGTGTCACTTTCATGATGCCAGTACCAAACTCAGGATCTACTTCTTCGTCGCCAATCACTTTCATCTCAATTGGACCGAGTAATCCTGGGATAGAGAATGTCTTGCCCAATGAGTCTGTATAGCGAGGATCTGTGGGGTTTACTGCTAAAGCAGTGTCCCGAAACTTTGTTTCTGGTCGAACAGTGGCGATAGTGAAGTCACCGTACTTGATGTAGTACAGTGGGTCGATTTGTTCGACATGTTTTACCTCAAGTTCTGAGAAAGCGGTCCCACACTTTGTGCAGTAGTTAACTAGTCTATAATCGCGATATATCAATTCTTTTTCATGAAGTTCCACAAAGGTTTGCAGAACGATCTTCACCACTGTTGGATCTAGCATGAATGTGAAGCGGCTCCAATCTGCACTTGCACCCATCCGTTTCATTTGATCTTGGGCAATGCCAGAGTTCTCTTGGACATAGTCCCAGATCATTTTGTAGAGCGTTTCACGATCAAACTGAAAACGGGACTGATTATTCTTTTTTAACTTTTTTTCGAATACAAACTGGGTTTCAATACCAGCGTGGTCGGTACCCGGTGCCCATAACGTATCGTCTCCTAACATCCGGTGAAAACGGATCATGGCGTCTTCTAAGGCCACAAACATGGCGTGGCCAATATGCAACGGATCGTTGGCATTTGGTGGTGGCATCACGATCGAAAAACTCTTTCCAGTGGTGGGGAGAAGAGCAGTGTGTTTTTCTTTGTAGGCACGTACGCTATCGGGATTGAACGCGTCGTGTTCTTCCCACAGCGCATTAATACTGCCTTCGTGTTGTTGATGAAGATAGGCCTTATCCATGTGGTGAATTATAGCTCACCTCAGGAGTTAGAGGGTCTGTGGTTTCGGAATTGACTCAAGCAACGCCTTTGCTTGTTCATACGTTACAACCCAACCTGTTTGACAGACGCTTTTATAAAACAGATTTTGGAACATCTGTCCTTGGTCGTTATAAACTTCTGGATAACAGCTATAGCGAATAATGTTATCTGTATAAGCATCAAGCTGTTGTTGGGCTCGTTGATAGTAGCTAGTGTCACCAGTAGTCCGGTAGAGAAAAGTAAGTAGCTTGATGTACTCCATTCCCCAGTTACTCCAAATCGCTGTGGAACCATATTCTGGGGCGCCGATTCTCACAATGGGATGAAGTCTTTCTCCTCTCATCTCTTGCTGATACTTCAGTCCAAACGGCGAATCTATTCCTTGGGCCTGAATATACTTAACGCACTCCTGATAAAGTTGACGTTCAGTGGGATCGAACGGATCTAAGAATCCTGTCTTTAAAACAATTAACCAATCTGAAGAGTAGTAGTTATTGGCGAGTGCGGCGGTTGACTGATCTTCAATAAAACACCCAATTTCCGGTTTCCAGTAAGTGTCGAGAATGCGTTGTTTTAACTGATCTAACACCGCTTGATCTTGTGGAATGATCTGTAGCTTTTGAGCCAACTGGGTAGTTTTCCAAACCATGACGTTGTCATAAAAGGCACTCTGTCGTTTAGAAATATCTTTAGTTCCCGATAGCAAAATATCTTTCTTTACCAGACCCGTTTTTTCATCCACAACACTACGAATGAAGTGAAGATAGTGGTACTGAAGAGAAGGGCGATAGTCCATTAACAGTTGTTGCGCTGCTTCTTGTGTTTGGAGAGAGTACTTGTGAGAAGCAATAAAAGGATAGGTGTTTTCTAGCGCTGTGCTGCTTTGCATAACGTCCAAGGCATAGAGCAAACTATAAAGTGTGTCAGATGGAGGAGAGTAGATGTTCATTTGCGCAACGGAGTTTTCTCCTACCGGTACGATGGTTGTACTTAACGCGGGAGCATCTTTGAAAACTTCTAGGGCATAGGCAGTTGTTTGAAGGTAGATCTTTTGGCGATTAAGCCAGTCTTCATCACTGAGTGGAGTTCTGGGGTCAAGAAGGGTGTGATAAAAAATGCCCAAAGATCGAATGTAGAGCATACTAAAGTGGTCACCGGAAATAAGATATGGCTCGTTGGGATCGAAGCGGAGCTTGTGAATATCGAGAATAATTTCATTTAACGTATCTGCTTTGGCTTGTTTATTGCCGCCGTAGACATTACTCAGAATATGGTAGCCAGACTTTAATTGGGCAAAGATGCCATAAAACTGACTCGTACGTAGCCTCAAACTACCTTCACGAAGTATCGTGAGCTGCCCATCTTCATTAACGCTAGTTTGGTAGGGAACATGAACAAGTGTGTACTTTGTGAAAGGGTTTGTAAGATAAGACAGAAGTCCCAGTATGGTGTAGAGAATCACGAATGCTGGCACCCAGCGCGCAAGCCAGTGAGGTACTTTCTTCACCGTGTGTTTGGAGCGGGAGAGCACGCGTTTTATCATGATTGTTTAAACACCACGGAGAAATACAGCTTGCCAGGGTGAGTAGTTTGAGGTGTACGTATCATCTCGAATAACGTTCCCATCTTTATCTTTCACCACATTTCTAAAACTTGCTCGAATACCAGTTGCGGCAAAGTCAATCTGTTTTATTTGGCCAGTAGGAATTGACGGGTCATCGATATAGAGAGGCGGTGGAGCTGGCCGAAAGTCCCACGTTTTGTGATCGATAAGCTCGGCAGTACGACCGTCTGAAGTGCCGTAAAACTCAACTGTCATATACAACTTTTTACTATCGGTCTGGGTGTGAACTAGGATGTAGTTATCAGTGTCATTCACAAAACGTAGGTCAACATCTCCAGTGTACACGGTGGCATCAATACCAGGTTTTGCGTTCTGTTCGTAATAACTGACGCGGTAACTATGTGGCTTTCGTTTAGTGACTGGAAGGCCAGCGTTCAAGATAGTGCGGAACATTGTTGTGCTGACCTGACACACTCCACCCCCGTCACCTAAAACAGTTTTTCCACCCGAGATAATATACGCAGGTTTAAAGCCGGTGGCTGCCGAGACTTCTCCAACAGCATCGTTAAAAGAAAACTCTTCGCTTGGTTTAATTAAGATGTTGTTAATCCTATTCGCTGTTAGCGCAACGTTGGAAACGCGATTAGGAATAGACTTTTCATACTGACTTTCACCAAACCCAATACGCTCACGAATTCCTAGATCGTTTGTTTCAGCTAAACTTTTCTGTGGGTTTGTTTCTTCAACGGCTAATGCAATCTGCTCTTCTTTACTGTCAGCAACTGTTTCTAACTTAGAAACAGCCTCTTTCAGTTGGGCTTTAAATTGATCTTGGTTAAGACCCAAGCCTTTGCGCGGTGGCTCAAAACGCGCAACTTTGAGTGTTTTGGGATCATACTCAAAGATGGGGTCTTGTGGTGGACGGTCTACTTCCTTACCTAGCTCATCGATGACGGGTTGAAGTCGCTGATCGGAAATGCCTTCAGGAAATGCCAGCACATTGATGAGTAACTGATCGTTCATTTCTTTGAAGACATTATCTGCACGAAGGGTTACTTTTTTGCCAACCAACTTTTGAGCGCGTTGCAAAGCTGGTTCAAGTTGGTCTGAGTTCAATCCTGCCGAGATAGATGCGACAACTGCCGGGATATGGAGATCAGTTTGTTGGATGCGTTCAAGAACTTTTTGAGTAGTTTCTTCTTTATTAATGAGACGACCGGATTTACCAGGGCTAATTTTGAGAGAAGTAGGGACTCCTGAAAACTTGAGGACGGCGGTGGGTTCTTCGGCAGGCTCGTCAACATGTACAGCAAGTGCAGCAACCTGTTGTTGAACCAGGGTTGGGTCAAGTTGATACTCAGTTTCTATGTGAACGGGTTTTGACCATGGTGAGATTACTCTCCAGATACGAGAGAGGAGAGTATCTTGCCTACCTGCTGTATATGCTTTTTCAATCGCTTGGTCATACTCATAGTGACCACCAAGTTGAGTGGCAGAAGATGCGATTTGAATGTCATCAACGTGAAGTGTCAAGGAAAAAGTAGGCAAAGTATTCTCATAAGCGAGGAGTGCCTGTTTGGCTTCTGTTTTAGTTTTCCCACTTACATCCAGATCATCAATCTGCACACCAGGGTAAAAACGATCGTTGTATTGGTTAGTCATATAAAAAGCCAAACCAGCTGCTCCCACCAGAAGAACAATAGAGCTGAGTAAACAGAGTTGCTCAACTTTCTGAAATCGTGACTGTTCACTGAGATTTAAATGCATACAATAGATTGGCAAACGATCCTATGAACGGTTATAATTTTCACATCTTTTGCCTAGCAAGACAACCGACGACAATGAAAAGCATATTTAGGCTGTTATGACTGATCAAAAGCCACCTGCCCAACCAAATAAACCAGTAGCACCTCAATCTACTGCACCACAGCCTTCTGCGCCAGCCCAAGCTCCAATAACGCCTCCTCCAGCTGCTAAGCCTGCTGGAGCCCCTCCTTTACCCAAGCCGAACTTTTCTGTAACTACACCTGGAACACCAAGGCCTCCAGCGTCAGTGACGCCTCCTACACAAGGAAAACCTTCCGCTCCACAACCCGTCCAGCAACCTAAGCTCGGAGCTCAACCAACCGGACAGCGTCCTGCTGCTCCGACGGCTAAGCCAGTCTCACCACCTCCGGCTACGCCCGTGGCTCCAGTCAAAACTGGCATGCCTCCCAAGCCTGTCTCGGCTCCGCCTGGTAAACCGCCGGTTCCACCGGCCGCTCCAGCCAAACCCACTGGTTCACCGCCACCAACTCAAACAAATAGACCACCGATGACACCACCCAAACCACCTGGAGTAGGAGCACTACCACCTCTCCAACCTGGTCAAGCACCTCGACCAGTAGGAAGTCCGCCTCCAGTTGATGGCAGACCACCTACCTCGTCTATTCAACAAGCTGCTAGACCCACAACCCTTCCTACCGCAAAAACTCTTCCTCCAGCCAAAGGGGTTTCTCCAGTCGGTGGAGCTGTTTTACCTAAACCTCCTTCTGTTGATCCTAAAAACCAGCCTCCAGCCCAAGTTCCACCTGCACCGAAAGCAGCTGAGTTCAAAAAGTCACCGCTTCGCTTCTTACCCTTACTTTTAGGAATTTTAGTTGTGCTTGGTGTAGTTGGGTTTATTCTTTCTCGTTTCTTAGGAGGGAGATCAACTCCAGGGACGAATACTCCAAATACTGGTGATCAGATTCCTAACAGACCTGAAACAGTGATCACGTATTGGGGACTGTGGGAACCAACTCCAGTGCTAGAGGAAACATTAGCGGACTTTGAAGAGCAAAATCCTGGTATTAGAGTTAATTACCAACAACAGACATATCAGGATTATCGGGAACGTTTGCAGACCGCAATTGCAGGTGGTCGAGGTCCTGACGTTTTCCGCTACCATGCTTCGTGGGTGCCTATGATGCGAGCGGAGCTTAGTCCGATGCCAGCAAGTGTCTATACACCAGCTGAGTTCCAGAGTATTTTCTTCCCAATTGCTAGCCAACAGCTTCAGCTAAATGGGAACTATGTCGGTGTGCCGCTGATGTATGAAGGTTTAGCTCTTGTTTATAACCGGGAAGTGCTGCAGACAGCCAACGCCGAGCCACCAAAAACCTGGGCAGAGCTAGGTGATCTGGCATCTCGTCTAACTATTCGCAATGGCAATCAAATTCAACGGGCTGGTCTGGCTATTGGGAACACTGCGAACGTTGATAACTTCTCTGATATTTTGGGCCTTTTGATGCTACAGAACGGGGCAAACCCTCAGGACCCAACTTCTGTTCAAGCGGAAGAAGCTATCCGTTTCTACACCGACTTTTATACCGACCGAAAAGTTTGGGACGCATCACTTCCTAACTCTACAATTGCATTTGCTCGTGGAGATGTAGCAATGATCTTAGTGCCATCATGGAGAATTCATGAAATTATGGCGCAGAATCCGAATCTCTCTATTGGAGTTGCTCCAGTTCCTCAGCTTGGTGGATCTAAGGTGAGCTGGGCGTCATACTGGGCTGAAGGTGTCAGTGCTCAAAGTCCTAACAAAGATGAGGCTTGGTTACTTTTGAAGTACCTCAGTTCTCCTGATGCATTACAGAAGTTGTACTCTGATGCCAGTAAAGAACGAAACTTTGGTGAGATCTATCCTCGCGTAGATATGGCAAATATGTTGGCAGATAGTCCGTATGTAGCCGCTTATTTAGCCGATGCGCCATATGCACAAGATTGGTACATGAATAGCATGACACATGACAATGGTCTTAATGATCAAATCATTAAGTACTACCAAGACGCAATCAACGCTGTTGTCCTAGGGAGAGCGAACTCATTGCAAGAGGCACTGCCCGTTGTTGCCCAAGGCTTGCTCCAGGTTCTTCGTCAGTATAATCTGACAAGATAATCATGCGTCCCATTACTCAGATTCTGACGCCACTTGAAAGTGCTGTGCTCGCAACACTGGCTTATACAGACCAGTTTGGTTTTCCACTGCGGAAAGAGGAAATTCTAGTTCGCTGCCTTATACAAGGATTACCGAAAAAACGACTTTCTTTGAAAGAAGTTACCCATGCATTACAAACGCTTCAAGACAAAAAGCTGATTGCACAAGGTGAAACACTTTACTTCCTGATTGGACGGGAAAAGCTTATTTCTGATCGAAAAGAACAAGAAGCTGCAGCTGAGAAAAAGAAGCCCGAGGTGGATCAGGTCGTAGCTTTTATCTCCCAATTGCCTTGGGTCCGTGCGTTGTACTTAACTGGTTCTCAAGCCATGAATAGTGCAACATTACAAAGCGACATCGATTTTATGATCATTACTGATCCTCTGCGAATGTGGTTAACGCGCATTGTTGTGAGTTGCTATGCACAACTGCAAGGCAAGCGACGGTCTTGGAATCACGAAGAGCCGGGTAGTTGGTGTTTTAACTTATGGATAGACACCCAACATCTCGGTGTTGAAGCGCAGCGGCAAAGTAGTTACCTAGCGTATGAAGTTTTTCAGGCTAAGTTGCTGTGGGCAACTCCCGCGTATACATCGCGTTTCATTCAGGAGAATACCTGGATAACAGAGTACATCCGTGGTGATGATCGACTGGGGAAGAGAGAAGCAACTCAATCTCCAGAGATCTCTTCAAGAAGGTGGTGGAGTAGCGTACTGGATGCTACCGATGCCTGTGCCTGGTGGGTTCAATCATGGTACATGAAGCGACATCAAACGACTGAAAGAGTAGGAAGAGGTTTTGCTTTCTTTCACCCCAGAGATACACGAACAGTGATTGCCGAAGGGTGGCAGGTCTCGCTGGAGCGATGCTTGCCAAAGCAGCAAGCACTAGAGATACTGCAGACCTATGTCTCAAGAACTTCTTAATATTTTCTCTGAACAAGCTACGCTTAGAATTGAAAACTTACATAAAAATGGCATGAAGATCGTCCTCGTGACTGGAGTTTTTGACCTTTTGCATGCTGAACATATTGCTTTTTTACAGAAAGCTCGAGCGCTAGGTGATGCATTACTTGTCGGGTTAGAGTCGGATGTACGAGTCAAACAGATCAAAGGAGAAGGGAGACCCGTACATGGACAGTTGGTTCGTCAAAAACAGATTGAAGAGCTGGGGTTAGCTGAACTCGTCTTCATTCTGCCAGATACTTTTTCCACACCAGATCAGCATCGACAGTTGATAAGAGAAGTTAGACCGGCCTTTTTAGCTGTCTCTTCTCATACTGCCCACCTCGACAAAAAGAGTGCCATTCTGAAAGAGTTTGGAGGAGAAGTGAAGGTTGTTCATCAACATAATCCTGAAGTATCAACAACCAAGTTACTGGCTGAACGTCAGCAGAAATGATATTCTCGAAAGCACAGGCTACAGCTAAAGGAGCATTATGACCGTCCAGACTAGATTTCAACCTATGCAAATGAAGAAGAAAGTAGTGCTTTGCGCAGCCCTCTTGAGTCTAAGTGTTATGCTAGCTGGGTGTGCTGCGGCTCCTACTTCCCCTGAAGATCAAGCTGTAGGGACAACTACTGAAAAACAAGGCGACACGACAGTTTCAGGCAAAATAGTTAAGTTAGGTGATAAGTACTACGTACAAGCCGCGGGTAGCCCACAACAAGAAGTAGATAGCTATAGTGTTGATCTTTCAACATATGAAGGTCAGAACGTTACTATTACAGGTCAGTTCAGCGGAGACACCCTATTTGCAGGTTCCGTTGTTGCTCAGTAAACAAATAAGCTAGAGGAGGCTTTGTGAAGACATCCAGCATTATGGGTATGAAGAAAGCAGTCGTTGCCGGGTCCATGGTGGTGACGCTTTTTGGAGTAACGGCTCAGCCGGTTTTTGCTGCGGAGAGTTTCTTTCAAAAAGTGCAAAATGCAATCACCGCTCCTTTTGAAAAGCTTTACTTGCAACTCATTCCTGGAGATAAATCAGGGAAGTTAGTCTTAAAACAGATGGGACTTGCTTCCCAAAAGTTAAAGAGCTTTGACTCTACCACCACCGTTAATGCCGAGTTCCTGAATGGTTCAACTACTGTGGGCAGTGCGAGTTTTAGTGCCGCTGGACCGACAGTGATGAGGGAAGTATGGAATCCAGAAACGTATACTCAGGAACAAGTGATAACTGCCACACTTAACTTGGAAGATTTGAACTTAGAGGCTACTGCTAATCTTAAGCTGATTGACGGCACTACGTATCTTCAACTGACACAACTTCCTGATATGAACGGCGCCAACCTCGATAGTTTATTGAACACTTGGGTAAAGTTTGACCCAGCAACAACTTCGGCTACTACAACTGGAAGTAGCGCTGACACCGCTGTGAGTCCACAAGAACTCGCTCAAATGCAAGAAGCTTTCTACAAGATGATTAATGCTTCGGAAGTAAGTACTGCCACGGTCGAAAAGAAAGATGGCGGAGACGTTTACGTAATGACAGTTACCGCTTCTAAAGAAGCAATTGCAGAGTACTTAAATACTATCCACCAAATAGAAAATAAAGAGCTAGACGGCTTATCCCAAGCTGATACGGCTGGCATGCTAGCTAACTTAGGTGAGATCAAAGCTACTTTATGGGTAGATAAAGCAAGCTTCTATCCACGACACTTTGAACTCCCACTCGTGATTAACACGACTAACTTGATGGATACCCAAGCAGCTGAGACTAACCCAACAATTGCAGCTGTGCCTGTCGAAAGTTTGACAGAAGTGCGCGTCAACATAGTAAGTGATATGAGCAAGTACAACCAAAGCTTTACCATTACTGCCCCAGAAGGCGCCGAAGACTCGCAAGTCTTTTTTACCAAGGTAATGGGAGCCTTCATGCCAGGATTAAGTGGTTTCATGATGCCACAAGGCACAGACGTGATGCCAACCGGTGGATATCGACCACCAACTGTTGGTACAACCGAGTTGCCAGCGATGACGCCAGAACAACGCCAAGCACTAGAGCAGTATGAGCAGATGATGGGAACCAGCTTGCCATTACCGATGAACTACTAAGGTAAAAGATCCGGACGTACAATACTGTTATGTCTACAGCAAACGCTATCTTTACAGTAGAACGGTATGAGTTTCCTTACTTATACAAGTTTCCTGGTCAGTCTTCAGATGAACGAATTCTCTTCATAACGAGAGAGAGTGACATTATTCTGATTTTTCGTCAGGTAATGGTTGCGTTAGCAGCTGGTACAATTTTTTTGGCAGGTGTAGCAGTAGCCCAAATATTGCGTAACTTGGTTGGAGAGTCAGTTGGTGGGATGGTGGAAGTGCTTTCTGCGGTAGCGGCTTTAGCATTTGGAGCTTCTGGGTTTTGGTGGGTAACTACACTGTGGAAGAAAAGTATTGCTTTAATTACCAACAAACGCCTTTCCAAGTTTATCTACACAACTCCCTGGAACAGACACAACTTATCTTTGCCCTTGGATATGATTGTGGATACGGGCGCTTACAGCAAAGGATTTCTCCAGGCTGCATTTAAGTTAGGTACATTCACCGCACGATCTAGTGCAGCAAGCTCAGGAGCAGCCACCGATGATCCAGGACGTGTTAACAAAAAGTACTTTTACATTGAAAATGTGACTAACGCTGAAGATATTCACCACTACCTTCATAAGGTCTTGTTTGTGTTTAGACAGGATTGGCAGAAGCTAGACGATTTCCGACCCTTCTTGCCACATCTTAAGGGAGAAGCTCGGAAAGAGTTCATGAAGAAGTATCCAGAGTACTGGAGCTAGCCGAGGATTTGTTTTCCTAAAAATTGAGTCAAAAATGACATTTTGTGATATTATTTGATCCAATATTGGCGAGGGTAATATGAGTTGGATTAAAGAAGCATTACAAAGAGGAATTAAAAAGTCTTCACTTGCGAAAGAAGAAAAAGATAGAAGACGAAAAGAAGAGAGAACTCCTGAAGAATGGGAAAAACTTGCTATTGAACAAGAACGTCTACGCGTTGATCGCTTTAGAACAGAGCAACTCTTGATTGGTTCCCCCGAGAGAAAAATTGCAGATAAAACCATCTTATTATGGCTTAATGCTTTAGATCAGATTTTAGAAGAAGCTAAGAAAAATGGATTTGAAGTTTTACTGGGTGATAATGTTGTTGTTCAAGAAAATTATGAGCAATATCACAAAGGAAAATCTACTCTTAAGGCTCCTAGTGATTATTTAATAGTGGACGAAGCAGGTGAACTCCAAGTAGTTAAGTCTGGAATTCATAATGTCGGTGGTGGCTATGATTGGTCTGGAGATGATGAGATTTGGCAGGAAAGAGTTCCTTACGTAGAACACGTTAGTATTGTTTATGTGGGACGTCCAAAATTAGAAAAAGCTATCCCTGTTTGTAGTATTACAATCCAACCATCTATAGGAGAAAGCAGAGTAACTCCAGGCTTCGCGACTATTAGAAGTAACAGTGATGAAGTTTTTCGTGGTTTACCTACACAAAAAGCAATTCAGATGATTCAGAACAACCTTGCTGAAACAATAGAAAGTTCTTCTGAAAGAATTGTTAGTGCTGAAAATGAGCGAACAGGCATTAACATGCTATTAGCAACAGTTTTTAAATTCTTAAAATAACTTTGTTTAAATCTGGAATCAGGAGGTTTGTCGGGAAGTTTGTCCACGTCGATCGACGTTTAGTTCTTTGCGAGTGTCCGTATTTGAACGGAGTAACTCACTCTCGATCTCATCTAGGGTATTGCAATCTGAATGACCCTCTCCTATAATAGCCTTCTCTGTTCGAGAAACAGACGTTTGCCGTGAGGCAAACATTTATCGCGACATTCTTTTTATCCAGGCGAAAGTCCCTAAAAAGAATCCCTCCGCAAAATTTTTACGTTCGTACATAGATAAGTAAAGAGCCTGACCTAGGGCCCTTAGCTCAGTTGGCTAGAGCGCATCATTTGCAATGATGAGGTCAAGGGTTCGAGACCCTTAGGGTCCACAGCAAGCCACAGGTAGGGCTTAGAGAGTAGAGATTGGTTTATTCTAGTCTCTTACTCTCTAGTCTCTAATGACTAGGTTTGCACCTTAAAAAGTGAAGAGATTCAAGTCAAAACGTTGAAATTAATTAAATTTTTTTGTCAACGCAATTCATGACATTTCAAGCCGAAATGTTCTTTGAACCGCAAGGTTCAATTAAGTAAATTAACGCAATTCATGTAAACTCAAGCATATAGTGGATGCCTTGGCTTGTTTGGACTAAGAAGGACGCACTAGACCGCGAAAGTCGTCGGGGAGCTGCCAAGAAGCTACGATCCGACGGTGTCCGAATGAGGTAACTCACCATACCGAAAAGTATGGTACCCCTCCTCTTTGAGGAGTGGGAGATTACCCGGGGAACTGAAATATCTAAGTACCCGGAGGAAAATAAATCGCATGAGATTCCCTTAGTAAGCGACGAGCGAACAGGGAACAGCCCAAACCGGAATTTATTCCGGGGTTGTAGGACCTCAACATTGGATCTTTGAAGATAGCAGAACTCGGTGGAATACGAGACCACAGAACGTGACAGTCGTGTACGCGAAATCTGAGAAGACCATAGAGGATTCCTGAGTAAGTTAGGAGACGGCAAACTCCTTTCTGAATCTGGGGTGACCACACTCCAAGGCTAAATACCAAACAAGACCGATAGTGAACGAGTACCGTGAGGGAAAGGTGAAAAGAAGGGTGGAAGACCCCGTGAAATAGTACCTGAAACTATATGCTAACAATCAGACAGAGCCCTTCGGGGTGATGTCGTGCCTATTGAAGAATGAGCCGGCGAGTGAATGCAATGTGCAAGCATAAGATATCTTAATATTGTATGCGTAGTGAAAGCGAGCCTGAATAGGGCGCCTAGTACATTGTTTTCGACCCGAAACCGGGTGAGCTTACCATGGCCAGGGTGAAACCTCAGTAACATGAGGTAGAGGCCCGCACCGGTGTGTGCTGCAAGACGCTCGGATGAGCTGTGGTAAGAGGTAATATGCCAATCGAACCCGGAGATAGCTGGTTCTCCCCGAAATATATTTTGGTATAGGGTCACGTTAAGTTGCGAGGGGGTAGAGCTCTGATCAGATGTCTGGGCAGCAATGTCTAGCATCCAGTTAAACTTCGAATACCTCGTTTATGTTCCGTGGCACTCAGTATCTGGGGGCTAAGCTCCAGAGGCAAAAGGGAAACATCCCAGATCTACGACTAAGGTCTCAAATATTTGTTCAGTGGAAAAAGAAGTGTTATTCCTAAGACACCTAGGAGGTCGGCTCAGAAGCAGCCATCCTTGAAAGAAAGCGTAACAGCTCACTAG
>DBDU01000025.1:0-7563 GCA_002293725.1 Patescibacteria group bacterium UBA924 | reverse complement strand
GCCATCCTTGAAAGAAAGCGTAACAGCTCACTAGCCGAGGAATAGCGCGCTGAAAATGTAACGAGGCTCAAACAAATAACCGAAGTCTAGAATTTTATCCATATTTATATGGAGGAAGTGGTAGGGGAGCGTTCTGTGTGCTGTGAAGCCATCCCGTGAGGAGAATGGTGGAGCGATCAGAAGTGCGAATGCCGGCATGAGTAGCGAAATGGGAGTGAAAATCTCCCACCCCGTATGTCCAAGGTTTCCGCACCCACGTTCGTCGTGTGCGGGTGAGGCGACCCTAAGGTGAGGCCAATTGGCGTAGCCGATGGATTACTGGTTGATATTCCAGTCCTTGGTAACATTCGTTCGACTTGGGGAGGGACGGTGATGGATACCGTGTGTGTAGATGTGAATTCTGCATCAAATCAGTGAGACAGTCTCTATAGGCAAATCCGTAGAGGCGTTTATTCGAGCTGTGATAGAGCGAGGAGGCTTCGGCCAAATTGCTACACGCGACTTCATTGCCCTGGAAAAGCTTCGCAAGGAGAATGTTATCAAATCGTACCGATAACCGACACAGGTGGACGAGTCGAGTAGACTCAGGGGAGCGAGAGAAGGTAGTTCAAGGAACTCGGCAAAATAGCTGGGCGTAATTTCGAAAGATGCCCTTCCTGATACGCAAGTATTGGGACACAGCAAAAGACGTGAGATTGACTGTTTACCAAAAACACAGGTCCGTGCAAACTCGAAAGAGGCAGTATACGGGCTGAAACCTGCCCAGTGCCGGAAGGTTAATTGAGGGGGTGGTAGCGCAAGCTACTGCTTCCAATCGAAGCCCCGGTGAACGGCAGCAGTAACTATAACTGTTCTATGGTAGCGAAATTCCTTGTCGCTTAATTGGCGACCTGCACGAAAGGCTCAACAAGTCTCACACTGTCTTGAACTATTACTCGGCGAAATTGAAATGGCTGTGAAGATGCGGCCTACTGGCGGCAGGACAAAAAGACCCCATGAAGCTTTACTACAACTTGACACTGTGATTTTTCTTGGATTTGTCTAGGATAGGTGGGAGAGTCCTCATTTAGTGTGGGCTCGTCGGTGTAATACCACTCGATTCATTTAAAATCACTCACCCGATGCCAATGCAACTTGGCAGGAGACACTGTTTGGTGGGTAGTTTAACTGGGGAGGTTGCTTGCTAAAGAGTAACGCAAGCGCGCAATGGTACCCTTGGCCCGGATGGAAATCGGGCTGGACGTGCAATAGCATAAGGGTGCTTCACTGTGAGGCCAACATGCCGAGCAGATGCGAAAGCAGGTTATAGTGATCCTCGTGCACTTTGTGGAAGGTGCCGGGCTTAACGGATAAAAGCTACTCTGGGGATAACAGAGTCATCGCGCCTAAGCGTCCCTAGCGTCGGCGCGGTTTGCTACCTCGATGTCGGCTCATCGCATCCTGGGGCTGAAGAAGGTCCCAAGGGTTAGTCTGTTCGCCTATTAAAGCGGTACGCGAGCTGGGTTCAGACCGTCGTGAGACAGGTCGGCCTCTATCCGCCGTCAGCGTTGGATTTTTGAGGAAGTTTGCCCTTAGTACGAGAGGACCGGGGTGAGGTAATCCCTGGTGTTCCTGTTGTCGCTGTCAAGCGCATTGCAGGGTAGCCACATTACTATCGGATAACCGCTGAAAGCATCTAAGCGGGAAGCCAATTCCAAGATGAGAAATCCCTATAGATTCCTGGGAGACTACCAGGTTGATAGGCAGGAGATGTACGGCTGGCAACAGCTTAAGTTTACCTGTACTAAATATCAATTGAACACGAATTGTGAGACATTTCGGAAGAAATGACATAATTGAACTTGATCTCTTCACCTTTTAGGTGTGCAAAACGATTAACATCGACACGAAAAAGCATTTTGTTCTGGTCTCTAGAGCGAGGTGGAACCAACTCTTCCCTTCTCGAACAGAGTCTTGAAACGCCTTAGCGGTGACAATAATGCCCGGGTAACTGGGTGTGAAGATAGCTCGAGGCCAGAACAGAGTGCTTTTTTTGTATATGCACTTGATTATTAGAGCCAGCTGAACCAGAATAGACGTCATGTCTGACGCCTCCCTTGAAGCTCGCACAGAGCCTTCCTCATCAAAAAAAACCAAGTCCTCCAAGGCAGTACATCTTGGGAAGCTACTTAGCTTCATTCTGCTGATTGGAGTAGTTGTTTTAGGATACTTGTACTTCAATACCAAGAAAGAGCTTACAAAACTGTCTTCTATGGAAGGGCAGCAGGCTGTGGCGCAACAGGAAGTGAAGGAGGTTACTGACAAGCTTTCCAAACTGACCATTTTGCCAGATGAAGAGCCTGTGGTAGCCACGATCTTAGACGTCCAGTTGTTGGCTACTCAGTCAGCTTTTTATCAGAATGCCGAGAACGGTGACAAGCTCGTTGTCTATCCACAAGCTCAGAAAGCATATATCTATAGTCCTTCCAAGAATGTAATTGTGAACGCTGGTCCACTAGTGGCTGATCAGAATCAAGACTCTCGGCCTGTTCGTTTTGAACTCCGCAATGGTTCAACAGTAGCGGGTGCCGCCACTCGACTCAAAGAACAGCTCGAAAAAGACCAACAGCTTGTCACAGCCGTGACTGATGCAAGCAGACAAGATTATCAGGGAACTCTTGTAATTCCTATCAATCCAGCGATTCAAGCCAGCCAACTTCAGCAGTTTGCTCAAGACTTAGGCGCAACGGTGCGCGAGCAGCTGCCAGCTGGAGAAGCTTCTTCGGAAGCAGACATTCTGATCATCGTAGGAGAGTAAGCAGTGGAGTCGTCAGCTGCTTTGATCTGTAGCGCACTTTTTTAAAAATTGAGCACCAATTTCTCCTCAAGTTGTGGTATACTTCCCGAATCTCAATGAAAGGGGATACATCGCCTATGGCTACCAAAAAGAAAGCCACTCAACCTGAAGTAGAAGCACAAAACGCTTCATCAGAGACCTCAAAAGAAACTGCAAAACCTGCACAAACAACTCCCAAAACAATGGCCGACTTGCTCGGTAATCCTGACTTTGTGATTCGTACTCCTAAAAAAGGCGAAACTGTCAGCGGAAAAATTACAGATAAAACTCGCAAAATGTTGATGATCGACATCGGTGGTAAAACCGAGGGTTTGGTTGTCGACAAAGAGTTTGATGCAGCCCGTGATTACATCGATCAACTCAATGTTGGCGATCAAGTTGAGGCCTACATTCTTTCTTCTGAGAACGACCGAGGTCAGATCTTGCTTTCCTTAAAGAAAGCAGCCATGGATACCAAGTGGGATGAGTTTACTAAAGCCATGGATGAAGGAACCGTCGTTGATGTTAAAGGTTTGGAAGTCAACAAAGGTGGCCTGATCGTTGTTATCGATGGAATCCGTGGATTCATTCCTACCAGCCAATTTGGCAAAGAGTACGTTGGTAACTTGCAAAAGTTAAAAAACCGCAAACTTTCTGTCAAAGTAATTGAAGTTGATAAAGAAAAGAATCGCTTGATCTTCTCTGAGAAACACGTTTCAGAAGCTGCCGAAATGGCACAACGAGCCCAGGCTTTAACGAATGTTAAAGTTGGCGAAGTCTACGAAGGAGTCGTCTCTGGCGTCATGCCATTCGGCTTGTTTGTAACAGTTTCTGTTCCATTAAATGGAGAAGAAGCTGCTGGTCACATTGAAGGTTTAGTTCACATTTCTGAAATGAGTTGGGAAAAGGTTAACGACCCACACGAACTCTACAAAGTTGGCCAACACATCGAAGTCAAAGTTCTTGGTGTTGACGAAGCCGCTGGCAAGTTGAACTTATCTTTAAAGCAACTTGGCACCGATCCTTGGGTAGATATCGAGACTCGTTACCCAGTGGGCACCACTGTTACTGGTACAGTTTCTCGCGTCGTTCAATTTGGCGTCTTCGTCAAAGTTGAACCAGGTGTCGATGGTCTCATTCACACCAGCAAGTTGAGTCCTGATCAACAGTTCCAACCTGGTGAGCAAGTCACTGTGGTAGTGGAAAGTGTAGATCCTGCACAACGTCGTATGAGCTTAAGTGCCGTCTTAACAGAAGTACCTATGGGGTACAAATAAAGGAGGCTCATGGCCAAACAACGTATGATCGTCTTAGACGATCAAATCCTGATCGACATGGATCTTCTGTTCAACGCTATTGAAGAGGCCAAGGGTGACTGGCAAAAAGTAAAACAAGACATGCAAATGTACTTGAGCGCCGTCCAAAACATGGTCGGTGACCAAGAACCAAATACTCAAGAAGAGTAAGTAGTTAGGTGGAAACCATGCCATACGTTATTACTTGTGGAGACGAGGGCGTTCAGATCAACGAAGGTACCCGTTTGGGTATTGTTGGGGCTGGCTTCCGTGTTCCACACTTGCCTAAAGTTATTAAAGCTTTAAAAAAAGTCTTGGGTGAAGAGCTAGCAGTTGCTTCCAGTGAAGAAAACAACTGGATTAAACAGGCCCTTGATCTTAGTGATTGGGATCAAGTCAATGCAATGATGGAGCAGCATGTTGAGGCGATGGCTGACCGTGAAGGTCTGTTATATGCAGGAATGCTTCCCTTTACGGATCCTCGTCAGCTTAAGCACGACATTAAAGGCCACATGGTTCGCCCCCAAGGTATTCATATTGCAACCAAGATATCCTTTACTTTAGCTGGAGGAGAGCAGAAGTATCACTTAGGCTGTTTCGTTATCTCTGCCGAGTGGGTATCTAGTGTCCCTCAAGAAGTTGCGGAAGAAGTCATTCTTACCCAAGTAAAGTTCTATCGTTCTTTGGTCAAGAAGCCACTTCAGTTTACGTTTGAAGAGACTGGTTCACTGGACGAGAAAATCGTTGCTAAGAACAAAGCTGTTATTGAAGATATCTTGAAAAACTACCAACAACCAATGTTGTAAGGTTTTTGCATCGTCTTCCACCGTCCTGACATTCTTACATTCATTGCTGTTACAATGTTTTAATACCTAAACGCTGGTCCTATGATCCCGTATAGCATCACCAATACCACGCTCAACCAAATCTCAACGTTTACACGGTTAATGGAGCGCTTTGAGTTCCTACCAGAAGATAACTTGTGGAGAAAGAAACTGCTTGAACTTTCAATGAAAAAGCAGTCTTTTGCAGCCGTGGGAATTGGACGCAACTTAACCAATACGCCGGTAGCAGAGCAGAGCTTTAGTCGCAGTAAAGAAGTCTTTGACGAAGAGTCCTTAGCCGAGTACCGCCAATATAAGAATCTGATGCGTAAGATTGCGAGCGACGAATCTATTCCTGATGATCTAACTATTGATGAAATTGAAGAACTACACGCGGCGTTAATTGGTCAGGTGCGTGAGGTTGGGAGTCGTCACTTTCGTAGTACTGATGGCTATGTAGATAAAGTCATCTGGGAGCATGGAATTAAGAAGATGATTACACTGAAGGTCAAAACTCCCGTCAAAGAGATTGAACGCCAGATGAACGCTTTTTTGTCTTGGTTTTTCCAGGCTAGAGAAGCAGTTAATCCGATTGTGTTAGCAGCAATTGCACACTACGTTATTGCAGAGATTCATCCTTATGCAGATGGTAATGGTCGGTTGAGTAGGGCACTAACTCGCTTAATCATGAAGATGTGTGGAGAGAAGCAGTTCCCGCTTATTGCCCCAGAGTACTATTTCTATAGTAATCGTGAACGGTACTTTGAGCTGCTGGGCAAGGCCGTTGAAACGCTAGAAGTTACTGAGTGGATTGAGTTTTACTCCAAAGGATTATTGGAAAGTGTCTACAGTGCCTATCAAGATTTATTAATGTTAAGTGGTGGAAGTGTAGATCTCATGCATCATCAAATTACTGAGCTAACGGAGCGTGAGACAGAGCTCTTGGAAATGATGAATACCCGTCAGCAAGCAAGTGCCGCAGAGTTGGCTAACTTAATTGGCGTATCTAGACAGAATGTGAACGTTATCTTAAAAAGACTGGTCGGAAAAGGTCTTTTAGTTGGTGTTGGTGAGGGAACTCACAGTCGTTATGCTTCAAAACTGCTGTCGCAGTCTTACTAAAGGCATTCTTCACCTCAGCTGTTACAATCCTTGATAGTATGGCAAAGTCTTCAACTCTTTTTGTCTGCCAACAATGTGGTGAACAAACTCCTAAATGGATGGGGCAGTGTCTTAACTGTGGGCAGTGGAACACACTAGTAGAGACCGTAGTCGAAAAAAAGAGTGGGGGAAAGAATAGCCTGGGTGGAGAGCAAAAACCAGTAGATGTCAAAGCAGTGGTAGCTTTTGGAGATGCAGAACATAAGGCTCAACCTCAGGAACGAATCTCTACTGGAATCGGTGAGTTTGATCGTGTTTTAGGAGAGACCTTTGCAGTAGGGAAGAGAAGTGGTGGTATTGTTCCCGGAGCGGTAATTTTGATCGGTGGAGAGCCAGGAATTGGCAAATCAACACTTCTTACTCAGATGGTAATTGAAATGGTAGAGAGCTTACCAAAAATTTTATACGTAGCCGGAGAGGAAAGTCCATCTCAAATAACTCTAAGAATCAATCGAATTTTAGGTTTTAGGGGTGATAAAAATACAGATAAAAATCTTCAAGAAAAGACAAAAAAACTTTCTACCAGGCTAAAATTTCTCACCTCAACTGACGTCGACCAGCTCATCACTTATATTGAACAAGAAAAACCCTCAATTGTGATCGTGGATAGCATCCAATCTCTGACAACAGAAGATTTGTCCGGTGCTGCAGGGTCTGTGGGACAGTTGCGTGAAGGAACTGACCGTTTAACCGCTGTGGCGAAACGATTTCATGTCCCAATTTTTTTAGTTGGTCACGTTACTAAAGAAGGGGAGATCGCTGGGCCCAAAATTTTAGAACATATTGTCGATGCGGTTTTAGAGTTGAGTGGGGAGAGAACAGGTCAGCTGCGCTTGCTTCGGGCGATAAAAAACCGATTTGGGGCTACTGATGAGGTCGGAATTTTTCAGGTAAATGACGTAGGGCTATCAGAAGTGATCAATCCTAGTCAAATTTTTTTAAGTGAACAGGCTCAAGCATCGGTTGGCTCGGCTATTGCCTGTGTGATGGAAGGAACTAGACCTTTGTTGATTGAGGTTCAAGCCTTAGTGGTCGAGTCACAGTTAGCCATGCCCAGAAGAGTAGGGAGAGGAATTCAACTTTCTCGGTTACAAGTTTTGGCTGCCGTTTTACAAAAGCATGCCAGGTTGCCACTTGGAACAGCCGACATTTTTGTCAACATCGCTGGTGGCTTTTCTGTTCAAGAACCAGCAGTAGATTTGGCATTGTGCGTAGCTATTGCGAGTTCATTCAAGAACAAAGCGTTACCTGAGAAAAGTGTCTACATTGGGGAAGTGGGTCTACTTGGAGAAGTTCGTCAAGTAAGTTATGCAGACCGCCGAGTCAAAGAAGCTACCCGTTTAGGATATGAGGCAGTTATTACAAAACAAACCGCTCCTACCGTAGCGGCACTTTTAAAAAAACTGGGACTTTCTTAACTTCTTTTTTGTTTTAAGATCTCCTTTAGAGCTGTCTCTTATACACATCT
>DBDU01000028.1:377-7426 GCA_002293725.1 Patescibacteria group bacterium UBA924 | reverse complement strand
AGATGTGTATAAGAGACAGTTGGAACCCCTTATTTATTTGATCGTGACAACCCCAGTGCTTTCCTTCCCCAAGTCCGTGAGATGAAAAAGATCTTAAAACCTGAAGATGAAACCCCCGCTCAATCTTTGGCAGTCTATCCCCAGGGTACTAGAACTCCCAATGCCCCCATTCGAGAGCTTCCGCCGATGTTGGCATCTCAGGCCAAAGTTCCCCTTGTGATCTTTAATATCCATGATGCAGAAACAGTTTTTCCTAAAGTTACAGATGAAGAACAAGCATCTCAGTTTATTCAAATCCTAACCGAACGACTACGTACACGACGTGGAAGAAAGCATCACGTCACAGTTTCTATGACTGATGTTATTCCCGCAGAGGTAAAACGCGATGAACGCAGCGAGCGTTTCTTTGATGCTCATCTGAATGGGTAGTTACTCAGGACGATTTTCGGCAGAAAAGATGACTGCACCATAAATCTTGCCTGAATCATCTCTAACGGGCACGACAGTTTGAGTGAGTCCATTAGGATAGTCCACACTAACTTCTTCGAACTCCCGTGGCTTGCCATCTTGGATAGTTAACATGACTTCACCAGCTTTATCTTCTGCCCAAACTTGTCCTACGTTTTCTACGACGGTATCAGCAAGGATCTTGCCATTCACATCTACCACAACCAAATCTCGACCGGTCTGCTGACTAATGACCTCAACATACTGTGCCAGCACTGCCGGCTGCATAAACATTGGTGTTCCTTCTGGGAACTTTAGCATTGTGGCGGCGATCACCGAAGCGTCGCGGGCGGAATCTCGGGTGGGAGCATTCAAAATTTGATCTTGAGCTTGAATACCGTACTTCATCCATGATTTCTTGGCCAGAAAGTACTTCATCGACACGAAAGCGAGTCCCAACAACAACACAATAATCAATATCACCAGTAAGTGATGATTCTGGGACGGCGTAGTTTTCACCGTTTTTACTGAGGTTGATTGGGTGCGTCGAGATTTTGCCATGTACTTATTAAGAAGATAATCTTTCTCCAAGTCAAGTTTATGCCAACATTTCCTCAATTTTACTCATGTGTTTCAGTTTATATGCTTTATTTACCCAGACTACCCCGAAGAAAATAAGCGCCCAAGACACCCGGGCTAAAATGGGATCGACTATTACGAGTGGAATCGAAAGCGCAAACACTACAGGTGCAATCAGATTCCGGATTAAGTAGTAACGAATCTTGCGAGAGCTCATTTTGGGATCAACTAACTTTCCTCGCCCAGAGCCATACCACCACATTGCAGCCATAATCAATCCGGCCAGTGCTAACGAGGCGGAGTAAAACATTACTACCGCTGGCACTGAGCTATACGTACCAAAGAGATCAACTGGAAATGGAATAAAAGAAATACAGATCAAAAAAATAGTGTTCATCCACACAATCGTCATATCAAACTTCTTGAACATGTGGAAAAGAGCATGATGATTCACCCAGTAATAGCCAATGAGTAAGAAACTCACAATATTGGCAAAGTACTGTGGCCAAAGTTGAAAAATAGCAGCAGGCAGCGCTGTTTCTACTTGGGCTGCTTCAAGCTGAGGTAGGTCAATTTTAAGTACCAAGAGTGTCGCTGCAAAAGCAAAGACTGCGTCAGAGAAACCGACCACTCTGTTCTCGTCAATTAAACTTTCAACTTCCTGTTCAATCTCGTCTTCAACTTGTTTACGATGGGTAGGCATATGGGCAGGCATCTCTAACTATTCGACTAAGAGCGGCACAACAAGTTGTTTTGGTGTATTCATCCCCCTAGGATCTTCTTCAGTGATCGTTAAGACAAGATTTTTGCCTGTGGGCTGACGAGTAAGTGTGACTGTGCCATCGACGCTAATAGGTCCTGTGGTCATCCACTCACCTGTTGTCGCCAGCACTCCTCTGCCTAGCTCTGTTCCATCCTCATCAGCTAGTACCATCGTGCCTGCTTGAGCTTCAAAAACTCCCCAGGTACATGAGCTATTTGTGCGATTATCAACGACACCACTGACTCTTAATGGAAAAGTTACTTTTTCTACTGGTTCGGGGTTAGTAATTCGTAAGTTAGCAACTGGACAGGCGGGCACCTCTGCGCCAGCTTCACCTGGACAAGGAGCAAACTCACAGTTAGGTCCAGTGCGACCGACTGCAGTGCCATCAGGACAGATCTTTGCTTCCATCGTGCATGCTTGGCCTAAAGAACCATCAGGCAAGTTTTCCAACGGCATATTTGAGTTGGAAGACGAGCGCTGCGTGCGAAGAAAAAGATATGAGCCTGCTGAGACAATACCAATCAACAAAAATGCGACTACGCCAATCAATAAAAACGAGTTGTGTGGTTTTGTCATAACTTAAGTATAGCGCATAGTTATGTTACTCCTCTGCTCGGTATAGAACATTCGTGATATCTTTGTGCTGTATGTCTGATTTGGCTCCTGAGTTTTCAACTCCAATGATGCAGCAGTATCTGAAGATCAAAGCTCAGTATCCTGACTGCCTCCTTCTTTATCGCTTGGGTGATTTTTACGAGATGTTTCTTGATGATGCAAAAGAAGGCGCCGAAATCTTGGATATCACGCTCACCAGCCGCACACGGGGTAAGGATGGGAAGATTCCAATGGCTGGCATTCCCTTCCATGCGCTTGATAACTATCTCCACAAGCTGGTTCAAGCAGGTAAAAAAGTTGCCATTTGTGAACAGATGACTCTCCCGGGAAAAGGTTTGGTCGAGCGAGAAGTCATTCGGGTGGTCACTCCTGGCACAGTGCTTGATGAAAAAAACTTGGTTCGTAAAGAACATTTATATATTCTCTTTTTAGCCTTCGATAAAGATAAGATCGCGGCTGCCGCCGCCGATCTAGGTACTGGCGAAGTGCTCCTCAGTGAGTTGCCACTGAAGCTTCCTAAAGCTGGCCGCACCTCATTAAAGAAAGAACAGCTTTTACGTCAGGATGCATACATCTCAGCTTGTAAGGAACCCTTAGAACAACTGGCTGCTCTCCTTCATCCTGCTGAGGTAGTACTTAGACCACAAGCATTAGGGATTAAGAGTATTGCCACGTTATGTAACCAAGTGTTCTCTTATGTAACAACTAACCCAGAGTGGCCAACCACGCTTAAAACCAGCCAGGATATCCTCAGACAGCAATATGGATTAACCAGCCTTACCCATCCTCTTCTTCATACAGACTTATCAATTGAAGCAACTGCAGCACTGATCCAATACCTGGAGTCTACCCAGAAAATGTTGCTGCCCCATCTTCAACTTCCCAAAATATTGATCGCTCCTCAACACCTAGAAATGGATCCTGCTACCGCCGCCAATCTAGAGCTGTTTCAAAGTCTGCGTACCACTGGCGAGAAAACACATCAACGAAACACGCTACTTCAAGTCATCGATCGGACAAAGACTGCTATGGGCGGTAGATTACTGCGCAACTGGCTGCGACAGCCGCTGCGAACCCCCGAAGAGATTACAGAGCGCTTAGACACCGTTGAGTATCTAATTCGTCATCCCCAACTTCATACCCAGATTCAAGAAGTGCTTAGCCAACTTATTGACCTAGAAAGACTGCTTTCTCGAATTGTTCTCCATCTTGGATCACCAAAGGATCTCCGCAGTTTAAGCGAGATGATCACCTTGCTTTGGCAGCTTCGTCAGAAACTAGAACAAGCAAAGACTCCTCTTTTTGATCGCTATCGTTCGGCTATTGGTGAACCTTTATTGAACTTACGCGAAACGCTTCACCAAACGCTGTTAGATGATCCTGCTTTTGATCCCCGTCAGGGTAATGTTGTCAAAGACGGAATCCATCCCAGATTAGATGAGCTCAGAGACAGAGTCAAAAACAGTCAGAATTGGATTAGTCAGCTTGAACTCAGCGAGAAAGAAAAAACAGGAATTACTTCGTTAAAGATTCGTTTCAATCAGGTCTTCGGGTTTTATATTGAAGTTTCTCGTTCAAACCTGGCTGCCGTCCCCGACTACTTTTTTCGTAAGCAAACACTGGTAAACGCTGAGCGATTTATTACTCCGGAGCTAAAAGAACATGAAGAAATTATCCTTCATGCAAAAGCTGAAACAGACCAAATTGAGTATGAAATATTTACTTCTTTAGTCGAAAGAGTGAAAGAGCATATTGCACTCGTCCAAGCAGCTGCCGAAGCTGTAGCAGTGTTGGACTGTTTAGCGGGATTTGCCGAGGCAGCAGTCCACTATCACTACGCTCGACCTCAGCTGACCGATACTGGTGAGTTACGAATCGTCGATGGCCGTCATCCTGTTGTAGAGGTACTTCTTGATCGCCAGTTCGTACCCAACACACTGCACCTTGATATTACTACCAAACAACTTCTCCTGCTCACGGGACCAAACATGGCTGGAAAGTCTGTCTTAATGAGGCAAGTCGCATTGATCGTGATCATGACTCACATCGGCAGCTTCGTACCAGCAAAACAGGCTACTATTAGCTTGACCGACCGAGTATTTGTTCGCAGTGGGGCTGCCGATATGATTACTGCTGGCTTATCTACTTTCATGGTTGAGATGGTCGAGACAGCACAGATCTTACAGTCCGCTACAGAACAAAGTTTAGTGGTGATGGATGAGATTGGCCGTGGCACCAGTACCTACGATGGAATTAGTATCGCTTGGGCTGTCGCCGAAGCACTCATCCAAAAGCCCAACGGCCCCAAAACGCTCTTCGCGACGCATTACCATGAACTACAAGCGCTTTCCGAGAGTTATCCAAAGAAGATTCATAATGCTCATATGGCAGTTGCTGAAGAACACAACACACCTATTTTTCTTTACACCCTCAAGGAGGGAGGCGCTTCCCACAGTTATGGCCTAGCGGTCGCTCAGCTGGCAGGGATTCCTGCGACAGTTACAACCAGAGCCAACCAACTCTTACGGCAGTTAGAGACCGGTCAACATCACCTTTCCAAGGCACACTCTTCGAACACGTCCCCTCATCGTTCCTCGACAGCCTTATCTTGGTTAGCTCACGAGCTTCAGGCAATTTCTCCTGATACACTCACTCCATTAGAAGCACTGACACTTATTTCGGAATGGAAGAAAAAATCAGAAGCTGAGTCATGATACGACGCCCTATTCATCCACTACCTGATACCGTCATCGCCGTGATTGCTGCCGGTGAAGTGATTGAGCGGCCAGCAACTATAGTCAAAGAGCTCGTTGAGAACGCTTTGGATGCGGGTGCTACTGAGATCCAAATTACCTTAGAAGATGGTGGCAAACAGCGTTTATTTATCCAAGATAACGGCTATGGCATTCCGAGAGAAGAGTTACCTATTGCAGTGCAGAAACATACAACCAACAAGATTGAACAGTATAGTGATCTTGATTTTCTCCAAAGCTACGGCTTCCGGGGCGAGGCACTCTCCAGTATTGCCACTGTTAGCAAGCTGACAGTACGATCAAGAACACATCAAGAAGATACGGGTACAGAGCTGGTGGTAATGCACGGTAAAGTTGGCCAATCTACTTCAATTGGCATGAGTATTGGAACTCAAGTACTCGTCGAACAGCTCTTCGCTAAACTTCCTGCTCGGCGAAAATTTTTGAAGTCTGCACTTCATGAGCGGAAAGCAATTCTGGATACCATCACCCAACTTTCAATTGCTGCTACGAACGTTGCTTTCACGGTCACTGAACAAGAAAAAACGCTCTTCTACGTTCCAGCCGAACAGAGCTTGGTAGAGAGACTCACCTATCTCTTTGGTGAAGAGTTCTCGCAACAACTATGGCCTTTTCAATACCAAGATACTCTCTTAAAAGTACATGGCGTATTGGGCAGTCCGCAGCTTGCACGGCGGGGAAAACCAACTCAACACGTTATTGTTAATCGTCGACCAGTTTCACTGCCTTCTTTGGGCACAGTGGTAAGAGAAGCGTATGGGAGCAGCGTAGAACCCAAAGCCGCTCCATCTTTTATCTTATTTTTAGACATTGATCCTGCTCAAATTGATGTCAACGTTCACCCTCGAAAAGAAACACTGCAATGGCAAGATGAAAGTGCTGTGTTTCAGCAACTCCGTACTGCTTTAGGCCAACACTTCCAAGTACAGTACCAACCACCAAGCAACTCTCCCCCATTGAAAGTGCATGATAGTGGTAGACAGACTCTTCCCGAACTGCACAGTACCTTGAAATCAAGTGCCCCAACCTGGTATCACGCCCTAGCGACGAAGGAACGAACCATTTTACAGGTGCACAATACCTACTTAATTAGCGAGACCGCTGAAGGGTTGATCATCGTTGATCAGCACGCCGCTCATGAGCGGGTACTCTACAATCAATTTCTCGAGTTATTTCATCAACAGCTTCAAGATCGAACAGTTGCTGAACTACAACCACCGATGGTGATTCACCTCAGTCCCAGTTTTAGCAATCTCTTAACAGCCAACTTGGAAACATTTACAGCGATCGGTTGCCAGATTGAACCCTTTGGTGACCAAAGTTTTTTGATTCGTACCCTTCCCGAGTTGCTTAAAGAGCACCACCCTCAAAACGTGATTGAAAGCGTTTTAGAGGATATTGCCAATGACGTTCCCTTGAATGGAATTGACCAACTTGCGCATCGTACGCTAGCGTATTTAGCTTGCCGAAGTGCCGTCAAAGCTGGAGATCCAATTACTCAAGACCAAGCGCAGGTGCTCCTGGGAAAACTCCAACATACTTCCTATGCATTCAGCTGTCCGCATGGACGTCCCACAATTCAAACATTTTCTTGGCACGAAGTGGAAAAGTGGTTTAAGAGAAAGTAATGCTAACTATTTTCTTGGCTACTTAGCATCTCTTTAATTTGACGTAGTTCTTCTTCAATTGAAGCAATTTTTTCAGCAATAGTCTGCTCAGTCTTAGTACTCTCGTTAATGAAGTACGACATCGGCTTAGAAGTGAACTTACTAATATCTTTAAGCGTCTCAATTGGCGGGACAGCTCTTCCTACTTCGTAGGCACTCACTGCTTTGTCGCTGTCTCTTATACACATCTCCGACGCCACG
>DBDU01000028.1:0-156 GCA_002293725.1 Patescibacteria group bacterium UBA924 | reverse complement strand
AGGCACTCACTGCTTTGTCGCTGAGATTCAGCATCTCTCCCAGCTCCTTTTGTGACATACCGAGCGAGCGGCGTGCATAGCGAATTTTTTGTCCAAGCGAAAGTTGTGTTTGCATACTTCAGAGAGTAAATCTATTATTAGTCTGTCTCTTATACA
>DBDU01000024.1 GCA_002293725.1 Patescibacteria group bacterium UBA924 | reverse complement strand
AGATGTGTATAAGAGACAGCCTCTCAGGTGCTCCACGCGACGTTATCGCCAAAGTAAAGAACTTGGGTGGTAAGAGTGTCGAGCTGATTGAAGAGGCACTTCAGAAAAAGGGTGTGACGTTAGGATAATTATGAGACATCGAGTAGCTGATAAAAAGTTCAATCGTGACTCAAACAACCGTAAAGCGTTGTTCATGGGTCTGTTGAGAAACTTAACTGAGCATGGTGAGATCGTCACGACTTTGGCCAAAGCTAAAGCCGTAAAACGTCTTGCTGATCGTATGGTCACTCAAGCTAAGACAAACACTGTTGCTTCCCGCCGAACTTTGCACAAAACATTCGGTAAACGCGACGTTGTTTCGACTTTAGTTGATCGTGTAGCACCAGCAATGGCAGATCGAAGCTCTGGCTACGTAACTGTCACCCAGCTTGGTCCACGTCGTGGTGACAACACACCAATGGCAAAGTTGGCTTTTGTGAAGAAACCTGAACAAAAAGGTCTAAAGAACTTAACTCCAAAAGCTGCAGCGAAAGCCAGTGCTGTTAAACCAGTTGTTACACCAAAAGTAAAAGCAGAAAAAGCTGTTAAAGTTGAAAAAGCTGAGAAGACTGTTAAAGCAACCAGCAAAAGAAGTACGAAGAAAGCCGCCTAAGTTATATGAAAACTTACGTTCAAAAACCAGCTGAAGTAAAGCGCCAATGGCATCTCGTTGATGTTAAGGGTCGTGTCTTAGGACAAGTTGCTACTGAGATTAGTCAACTTTTAATGGGTAAAAACAAACCAACCTTTACCCCAAATGTTGATGGTGGTGACTATGTCGTAGTAGTGAATGCCAAGTTAGTTGAAGTGACTGGCAACAAACCAGCTCGCAAAATGTACTATCAGCACTCTCACTTGCCAGGTGGTATTTCTGAGGCCACATTTGTGGAGATGATTGAGAAGAAACCAGGTGAAGTTATTGAACGTGCAGTCTATAACATGTTACCAAAAAACAAACTCCGTGCGGAGCGCATGGCTCGTCTGAAAGTGTACGCAGATACTGAGCACAAGCATCACTCCCAGTTAGGAAACAAGTAGAGACGATATGGCAAACAAACTGAAGAAAAAAACCGTCGTTCAAAAAGTAGTCAAAAAAGCAAAACCTGTTATGCAGGCTCATGCTGACAAACCAAAAGTTCCAGCGAACGTTACTATCCCTAAAGGTGAGTACGTCACAGCTGTTGGTCGTCGTAAAACCGCTACAGCACGTGTCCGTATTTACAAAGATGCTGGTGACTTCATCGTCAACAACAAAGTGGTTGGTGATTACTTTGCTAACGTTATTAGTGCTCCAACACTCTATACCCAACCATTTGTCTTAACTGACTCACAAGGTAAGTATGCTGTCATTGTTAAAGTTGACGGCTCTGGAATTAATGCACAGCTCGATGCCACTATTCATGGAATCTCTCGTGCTTTAGTTAAACTGAACCCTGACTTCCGTTTGGCGCTGAAGCAATCTGGTCTGTTAAGCCGTGATGATCGTATGCGCGAAACCCGTAAGATTGGTACTGGTGGAAAAGCACGTCGCGCTAAGCAATCTCCAAAACGTTAATCGTTACTCATTTCTGGAAAAGTTTTTGCTTTTCTTGTCTTCGTAGCTTTTTTATGGCTGCTTCTCGTTTTTGTGCTGCGGAACGATCGGCATACACTTCTTGATAGACGACTTGAACTGGCCTGCGTGAGTTGGTGTACTTAGCACCCTTCCCGCTATTATGTGCTGCAATTCGAGCTTCCAAGTTTACAGTGCAGCCAGTGTAGTAACTCTGATCGCGACACTCTACGATGTACACAATCCATGATTCCGACATCTTAACCACCTGCTCCGGTGTACTGTTTAATAGCCCAAGACCATGTTTTGATACTGAAGAATAAAAATGAAACACCGACAATACAGGCGATGAGATACGGAACAGACAGCGGTTTCTGAAGCAGGACTTGGGCAGGGATAGTATTCATTAGGCCAACTGGCACAACAAATAAAAGTACCGTTCGAATCGGTTCAGTATAAATACTAACTGGAAAGCGCGTCATGTTGTTTAGGTCGCGGTAAAACATTACCACGTTGTCTACTTGGACGCTTAAAATTCCAATCGCTAAGATTAAAATATGAAGTGCAGTTGCAATCAAAAAACCATTGACTAACAAGATCGCGTAACCCACTAAGGCTTGCCAAGAGGCACTTACCAAACTGCCGTACAGTAAGTAAACACTGAAAACAGTAGTGGGAATGAAGAAGATAAGATCGATAAAATCTGGCTTACCAGTCAAAATTCGAAACAGAGGGTGTATTGGCTTACTGAGATAGAAGTCTAAATCACCTGACTGTACTTTACGACTAAACTCATACACCCCACGATAAAGCATCTGTGAAGACGTATCAATGAATTGATAGGTTAAGAAAAAGACAACCATTTGATCAGGTGTGTAACCATCAAACGTCTGGACACTTTGTTTGATAAAAGTTAGGAAGAAAAGCAGCATTCCAAAACGAATGGTTTTTCCCAACAAAAAGAGAGCACTTGTCCAGCGATTTAAGAACGTCTCTGCCCAAGCATACTGGGCAATAGTGGACCATACCGTCCAGTAGACTGAGAGCCGCCGAAGTACGTTATGTGCCATTATCTTCCTACTGCTCCGTATTCCTTAAGTCCTCGTTTCCACAGAATGTGGAAGAGTCCCGCTAGTACTAATACCCAAGTAATCAGAGCAATAAAGACATGAACTACTTCTGTTGGACTGTACTTGCCCAAAAAAAGCTGAGTTTGACTATATGCTAAGTAGGGAAATGGAGTGATGAAAAGAACCTTTTTGACCAGTTCAGGCAGGATATCTAAGGGATAGAGTTTGCCTGCTGTAAAGTCAAGAATCATGAAAAACAGAAATCGAATACCCCATGTTTCTTGAGTCCAAAATCCTAGAGTCCCAAATAACAGCATGATGTAGAACAAGATTACTGCTCCTAAAAAAGCTGCTACCAAAAAGACAAGAAGTTGAGGCGTGGGTGGAAGAATGAGCTGGGGTTTAAACACCCAAAAAAGAAACAGTGACTCCAAGATTACGAAGAAAAGATTCATTGACTTATCTGCTATTTCTTGTGTAATCCAGACACCAAACATTCTGATAGGCTTGACTAAAGTGTTACTAATTTCACCTGTATAAACATCTTGTGCTAAGCCGTTAAGTAAAGTAGATAAGACAAAACTTTGTAGAAAAGATGTTAGGAAAATATAGCTGATCATGTCCGTTCGATCATAACCAAAAGCGGAGCCAGTACCGACAAAAACGACTGACCAGAACGTTAATGATGTAAAAGTACCCAACATCTGCCGTAGGCGCCAAAAAACAAAGTTGAGTGGATAGGTCAGCAAGTTCTGCCAGTACATCTTGAAAATCAACCAATATTTGGCTAGGGATGAGAGGCTCAGCAAACGTGACACAATTAGTGTACTTTCTTTTGTGATAAGAAAAGCTCTCTAATAATGGCGTCGATCGTTGGTTCTTCAATGTTGACGTCAGCAACAGAGAAGTCAGTCAGGAGCTGACCAGCAATTTTTGCCGCTTTAGCGCGAGGAACCAAAAGGGTAGCTTTGGGATACTCAAACTCTTTCAGTTGACCATACTTTTCCAACTGCTTTTGGTTAATTTTATCGTTCATGATCAGGCTGAGAATTTTGTTTCGCGCAAACTGATCAATGATATCTTGTAAGTCGCCATCAAAAATCTTTTGGCCATGATCAATCACGATTGCTCTTTTGCATAGCTCTTTGACGTCGCCCATGTAATGACTGGTTAAAATGATAGTTGCTTTAAACTCTTGGTTGTATGCCTTAATAAAGTCCCGAAGAACCTTTTGCATAACCACGTCTAAACCAATTGTAGGCTCGTCGAGGAAGAGAACTTTGGGGCTGTGGAGTAAAGCAGCAATCAACTCACACTTCATTCTTTGGCCAAGTGAGAGCTTACGAACTTGAACGTTAATAATATCTTTAACATCTAAAAGTTCTACTAATTTATCCAGTGTTTTATCGAACTCGGCGTCGGGAACTTCATAAATTGCTTTGTTTAGTAAGAAACTTTCCATGGCTGGTAAGTCCCACCACAGCTGATTCTTTTGACCCATTACCAGAGCAAACTGGCGTTGAAAATCTGGTTTCCGGTCCCATGGGTTGAAGCCTAGGACTGAGACTTCTCCAGAAGTTGGGTAGAGTAAACCTGAGAGCACTTTGAGTGTAGTAGTTTTTCCGGCACCATTTTGGCCAATAAAGCCAACAATTTCACCTGGATAGATCTCAAACGAAACGTCATCCACAGCTTTCACTTCTTCGTACTCTCTTGACCAAAGCGACTGGATTGAGCCTAATAGCCCTGGTTTCTTACGATAGACTTTAAAGTATTTTTTTAGATTTTGAATAGAGATGATTGGCGCTTCAGACATACAGAGTATTGTAGCCTAGTTTGCTACTCCAGAATATTTTCGGATGGAAAAAGTGAAAAAGAGATGTGCTAGCCAAAACAGCACTGCCGTAAATACAGCATAGTAGGCCAACCATTGGAAGCTCGCTCTACCAAGCAAAATCTCACTTGGTAACGAAGCGATTAAAGAAAGTGGCAGCAAAACAGAGAAAAAAGTGGAAGCAAAACCAGTAAAGACTTCTTTAGGAACTTGCCAAACTCGTCTGGTAGAAGGTACTAACTCATTTATATTATCTAAACGATCCACCCAAAAAGAACAGGTGGCAACGATAAACCATAACGTATACACGAAAAGCAAAGAGATAAAAAAGAAAAGGGCAAAGCCAATTACACCCGCTAAAGTCAGTGGAATTTGACCGTTTCGTAGTGTGACAATTAAAATCCCCAAACCAACAAAAAAGCGAACAACATTCGTGTAACTGTTGTTTTGGACCGAGAGTAAAAACTGAGAGTTAATTGGTCGGGTCAGTGTAATCGTGAGTTGTCCATTAAAGATTGAAGCAATGTAGTCACGCATGTTGTGGTAAAAAAATGACCAAGTGAACGCGTCAAGCATGGTGAAGGTTGAGATCAAAACATACATCTCTGTCTTGTTCCATCCAGCTAACTCATTTCGGGCCCCAATGATTAAATCAAAAAAGAAAAAGTTAAACACAGTCCACATTAAAGAGACAAACGCCCAAAACCAAAAGTTGCCGCGGTACTCTAACAGCATCATGAAACGAATTGCTCGGAACTTCCAAAAAATAAACCAATATTTTTTTAGTGACTTCCACATGACATTATCCTGATGAAGTGTACTTTGCGGTGGCTTTCTGCCACAGCCATCTTTGAAAAAAGAAGATTACCGCTAAAAAGAAAAAAATATACATGAAGTCAGTGATTCGGAGTGTTACTCGTTGCTGAATAACTTGAATGGGAATAGCGTACATGTACTTCAGTGGTAGTATATCTACCGCAGATCTCAACCAACCAGGCATAAACTCTAGTGGAATCATAAAACCACTAAACAACGAGATCGTAATCCACTTAAAGTGTTCTAACCCTTCAGCTCCTTCAAACCAAAACGAAAGCAGAACTGCAATCATTGCACAACTAAACTCAATTAAGTAGCCTACGCCAAGTAAAAAGATAAACTGGGCAATCACCAGTGGGGTAAAAGCGACCGTGCCTAAATTAAACGAAAGCGAAAAAACGTAGTAGACGAGAAAGGTAATTGGCAAAATTAAGGTTAAGTAAAATAAACGGTTACCAATATCTGCCAACAGAACTTGTAAAGGATAAGAGATAGGCTTGGTTAGATAGTGGTCAATCTTGCCTTCACGTACTTCTTGTGATCGCCAGCCCTCAAAGTGGCTGGCAGTTACACCGTTGATAACCGTCACCAACAGAAAGTACTGCATAATTTGGCCTACCTGATAGCCATTCACAGAGGTTTGTCCTCTAAAAACGCTGATCCAGATAGCCAACAAAATCACTGTGTTTAACAGTGTTAAGATCGCCCAAACCACCAGCTCAGCTCGATATTCGAGTGCCTTAATAAACCAAAGTTGAATGAGTGCAAAATAGCGTCGCATATCTTCTGGCCTTCCAGTGTAGCAGACCAAAGAACGGCGACGCTAAAGTAAGTTGCGAACGCAAGTTACCAAACGATACGTTTGAGTGGTTTGCCAACGCGGAAGTTCACCACTTTATGACTCTTGATGACCTGGCGTTGATCTTCTTTACCAAATGGGACAACTTGTTTGTCCTTAACTTTACCCAAGTAAAAGGTACCAAAGCCTGAAATGACAACCTTGTCACCTTTTTTCAAACATCGAGTGACTTCCTCGAATAATGTTTCGACTGCTTCTTCTGAAGCTTTCTTGGTTAAATGAGCTTTCTTCGCAATGATGGTAATCAGTTGTGATTTAGTCATATAACTCCTCTCTCGTAGAAATAAAAAGACTGGTCTTTCGCACTGGAGATACTACCATATCGAATCATTCCTGCCAACGCGAGTTTTCGGGAAAGATTAGATATATCTATAGATGCGTAGGAACGCGATGCTCGCTCCGATCAAGTCAAAACCAACATCCAGTGGGCTAGGGTGCCGACTCGGGGTAAAGACTTGATGAAACTCATCAACTATGGCGTAAACAGCAGTAATGATAAATGGTAACTGCCAGTTTGCCTGTGTCCTTGGCTTGTTAATGTTAATAGCGCGATATACCAGAAAATAAAAGATACCATAAACAGTCATGTGTGACAACTTCTTAAATACGTAGTCGTAAGCGACAATATCAAAACCTGGCAAGCTGCTTTGAGCAGAAAAGAAATAAATTAAACCGGCCCAAACCAAGACGGGAAGATACGCATTACAGTAGGTCAGCAACTGCTTCGGCACGACGTTCAGTATACCATTGATAGACTCCGTACCCACCTAACGTGATCAGGACTGAGCTCAAGAGAAAGAGTGTCATAAAGTAGATACGTTGGAGAGGTGGTCTGGTTGTATCACTCTTAGGCAAAGGAGACGTCTGAGTCTCTTGAATGGCAAGATCAGCTAAAGCACTATCCGATGCTAGAGTAGAAGGAAGAAAGGGAAGTTGTGGCTGAGAGGATTGGGAACTCAAGCTTGAGTTTTGTGAAGCAGAAGGTTGTGAAGTACTACTCATGAACTCAAAGTATTGAAGCGGAACTGAACTACTGGCTGAACTTTGCTTAGTAGTGGCTAGACCCTCAACTGAATCTATATTTAACCCCAAGTTTGCTTCTTCATGCCATTGGAAGATGTTGGCAGTCCCTTTCGTAGGAGTAGTTGTTTGTTGCCAGTCATTGTGAATAAAAATAGTACTCTCACCACGTTGACAGGCTGGCAATGAGATGCGAATTAAAGAAGCTCCTTCCTTATTAAGAACAGCGAGCTCATCACCATCATTGTTAAGAATAGCGGAGCTTAAGTCTATGGCTGTATATCTATATCCTGGTAGTTCGACCGAAAAATGACGCGTGTTGCCCGTACTATCTTGAACTTTCCACTCGCTCAACTGAACAGAAAACTGATTGGGATTATAGAGCTCTAACCATTCTGGCTGGGATACTTCGGGACAAGCGACGACTTCTGATAGCTGAATTGAGTAACTAGCCGCCGCACTGGGTGAAGGACGTGGTGAGCCGGTAGATGGATGTGGGGAGATGGCTGGCGAAAGAGAAGGTAGTGCCGACGGCGTTGGCGAGGGTGATGGCACCAAGTTTTCGCTTCCTTTGGTAGGTGGAAGAAGGACAAACTGACTTGAAGTTGTACTCACTCTGGTCCAACTATGAGTGCTGGGCGATGACGTATAAGAGAAACTCTCTACTACCGAAAAGTCTGGTTTACGCAAAATGACACTGTCACCGGTATTATTTAATTTATTCTTAAACTCAAAAGTGGCAAGTCCGAACGGCGCTACTTCCACCTGAGAAAAAAGTGGTTGCGGTGTGAGGACGCCAACGCCATCTTCAACTTGCCATCCAACTAACGAAATAACTTGATCAGTGATATTTTTTAACTCGATCCACTCATCCCCTTCATCGGGGGCAGGATGGACTTCATTAATGATAATCTGTGCGGAAACTTCTTGGCACCGAACGAAGGAAAAAAGAACTAGAAGAAAAGAAATCAGCAAGCGGGAGGGAGACATCCCTCATACTTTAATTGGAACGACCTACAACAACTGTAGAGATTGAGCGACGTAGATCGGCGAAAGTTTTAATCTTACTGGTCTGTCTAAAGTGAGTAACAGCAACGTACACCCCCCCAATAAACAACGCAAGGAATCCAAAGCTCCCTAAAAGTTGAGGCCAATACAGAATGACAACAGTATGGTTACCCTGTTCGATACTCCAACCATTTGCCCAGCCATTCATCAGGAAGTGGGGGAGGAGTTTTGGAGAGTTAAGTTGTAGTGCCAGCCATCCTGTATGGTAGCCTTGGGCGAGCTCAAAAATGCCTTGGTCTTTTTGACTATTAACTTCCACGATGTATAAAAACGTTCCAACTTTATTTTTCTGTGTCACCGTAACAGGATTATCTTGTTGAGTGACGGCATTTGCCGTTTTGATCTCGATCTGTTGCAGCCAACTAATTGGCAGCGGAATAACTGTTAACTCAGCTAAGGTATTTGTAGTGGGAACAGCCGTAAAAGATCGACTTTCAAGCCCAATACTATATCCGCTCTGGTGATAAACTGGCCAATCCAGTGTGGTGTATGTCACGTCAAAGTCTTGGGGAGGTAAGAGGTACTCCAGGTCTTGGCGGCGAGTGCCTTGATTTAAGACATAGAACTTAAAGCCGCGACCCTCCTGATGTGTTCCTTTGAGATGAATGAGATATTGGTCTTGAAGTGATAAATTGGGGAAGAGTGCACTTTTACACGCAACTCCACCATTTTTGGCACTCAGTTGAATAGACTGTCCGGAAATGTGTTGTTGGGTAGTACCGGCTTTTTGAAACTCACAGTTCCCTACAGGTCCTTGATCACTAAGAGGCTGCCAGGTTTTTGCTTGGACTAAAGGAGCTTCAACAGTTAGTGACTGACCTTTCTGAACTTCAAGCTGTTGTGCTTCAGCTAATGGCTTCCATAGTTCACTGGAAACAGTAGCGCTGACGGCTGAAGACAGAATCTGGACACTCAAGTTTTGATACTCTGTTTCTCTTTTTTCAGAAGTCAAATCAGATGTTCTTCCCAGCAGATTGATCCAATACGTGCCTTCTTCGGAAATATCAACTAACTGATTCGTTTTCTCCCAGTTGCCGGAGCTGATTGCTGCCGTGTAGATATCCTGATTTAAACAGTTAGTGTTAGTGCCCTCTCTATTCACGCAGAGATCAGGTTTCCCGCCATTATTTGAACGAGACTCAAACTGAACTAATAAGGCACGATGGTCGATACCTTTAAGCTGGCCGATGCGATGATTGACACACGCGGAAGCGTTTTGAGCTTTTAAGGTGAAGCCATGAGCTGTACTGTCTTTTTCTACCGTCACAGCTTGATCAGGACGCATCCAACAGGTTCTGACGGGTTGAAACTTAAACTCATCTTGTAGAGAGAGTGACTCCACTTCTTTATCCGTAAACACGGAGACAGTAACAGATTCGCTCATTTTGAGGGAGATGATGCCAACTTGCTGTTCGGGTGCTTCGTTGAGTGGAAGTGTGTGCTCACCAACTTGAAGTCCAATAGCCTTGGCATCTTTATCAAGTGTAAGGGTAACTGTTTGGCGTGTATTACTATCTTGAGTTACGTTACCGACTTGGATGACCGGCAACAGTGTTTGTAAAGTAACTTCTGCCTTGGTATTTTCTCGTTTGAAAGATACGGAGACAGGGACCGTTGTTTGATCTTCAACTCGTGGGATTTTCAGTGTTCCGGACTCAGCGATCTGTCGCTCAATCTTGACCTTATCGTTGGTATAGCTGATGCCCGCGAGAGCTCGTGCTTGGCTCAGATCAGCAAATGGAAACTCAATTCCCGTAGCTTGATAGTATGAGCCTAATGAAGCCATGGGTTCAGTACGGTTATACTTGACGGCGGTCGAAACAGCAGTAACTTGAGCAGGCGCATTTACAAAACTGTCTGGAACTTGATCAACTTTGTAAATTAAAATGTCATTAAGCTCTTTGACCAACTTTACATGAGGTGTACGTCCCAGAATTTCTTTAGCTTCGTCTAACTGCATCACGCTTCGATCAAAGCCAGGCAGGACCTGATTTTGGTCAAAAAGAATCCATGAAACTTGATACTTCTTCAAGATTTCAGCGACTCGGTTATCTTGGTCTTGTTGGTTAGCATTACCGTTTTGATAGAGTGCGGAAGAAAGCTCTTGGTAAAAAGACTCGTTCCCTGAAGCCCAAACGTCGAAAGAGCGATCAATCAGTGGCTGTTCGATGCCATACCATAAAAATCCAGAGCCAGTGTAACCCCAATCATAGAGACTCCATCCCCAGTTCCAGTGAGTAGGTAAGTGAGCAATTCGCTCATCTTTAGGTTGGCTTTGGAAGAACTCAAAGAGTTGGAAGTACTCCTGAGGGATATCAAGCTTTAATTTTTTGTAGATTAATTGACCTTGGAAAATAGGATAGCCAAAGAAAATAATCAGCGCCGTAAAAAGCGGAACGACCATGAGTAAAGTAGATTTACGATACAACTTCTCACTGTTGCGAAGGATAGAGATGACACCCTGACCAAAGAGAAGACAGAAAGCCAAAGCTAAAGGAACAGACAGCTTGGTATACCCTGCCCGAAATGCTTGGTTAATGACTGGGATCATCTTTAAAAACTCATCGAAGACCGAGAAAGGAAAGACGCGTTGAGCCAGAGCAGCAAATAAGAAAATAAAGATTGCTACTACCGCAAGTCGTTGGTACGAATCTCGGCGGCGTAAAGTAGAAACAACTCCGATCAGAACAATCACAAAGAAGAGTAAGCCCACGTTGCGAACTAAGAAGTTATTCGAGTGATCAAGCCACTGCTGCATAATGTAAAAGCTGCGTTGACCTGGCTCAGTTGGACTGTCAATCGAAGCAATCATGAAGCCTCGCATCAACGCCACATCTGTAAATCCGCCAAATGAAATACTTTGTAAGTTGAAGTCTTGCGTTGAAAGCTGGTTGTTCTGTGAGTACAAGTAAACTGAAGAAGTAGTAGCCGTGAAGTAGGCTGTGGGCAGGAGCCAATAGGCATTAGTGAGCAGTAAGACTCCACCAATGACAAACATCCTTTTCAAACTCTCCTGTTTTCTCTTTCCTAACCAGTAAAAGAGCAAGATAAAGCCGACTACGATACCATAGGCCACAAAGAGCGGTGGAATAAAACCAATCGCCGACAGTAAGACACTCATCAGTCCAAATCGAAGCAAAGTCTTTCGTTTTGGCAGATCCAGATACTGGAAAAGCGTCAGCAACGTCCAAGGAAGCAAGCCGTAAAAGATGATGAATGATTCCAGCTGAACATAAAAGTTCTGGACAGTGGAGAAGTTAAGTAGGTATAAGACGCTGGCTAAAAAGCTGGCAGCATAGAGCGTTTTCGACTGTACCTGTTTAGACTTTAAAAAGTGATTAGCCAAGAAAAACGTCCCAAATCCACCTGCGAATAACATCAAGAAAGTAAAGAGTGCCCGCAGGCTTGAGGCTGGCAAAAAGAGCGAGAGAGCTCCCAAGAAAAGACTATGAAGCAGGTTCGCTGCATGACCATGACCACCTAAGTGTCCAACTCCCTGGTTCTCTTGCCAAACAGCTGTAAAGCTACGACTAATATTAAGCCAGGGATTAAACTCAGGGTGAAGATTGTCCCAACCACTTAGCCACTGGCCAAATGGAAAGTTGGTGAAGAAAACTGCCAAACAGATAACGGCTAGGCTCACCACGTAAAACTCTCGGACAGGCCGAAAGTTTCTGGTGAAGCTAGTCTTCATCTTTTGCAAGAACTTCATGATTAGATGTTTTGGAAAGCAAGCTTTGGCAGGCCAGCTTTTTTATCACTTTCAGTATGCTTGTACAGTGTTTCAAACTCAATGACTGCAGTTTTACGAATAGAGCGACGCTCAGCAATGGCATTTGTCACAGCATGGAGTTTCTTCGCGGAGTTGGCTTTATTCAGCGTGTTCAACACAGTTTGCAAGCCCGTTTGAGTATGTGAAAAGATCAGTGAGTCTGATCCCACTTGTACCTGCTCCATGACCTGAATAATGTCATGTGACTCAAGCATCCCAGCCATTTTTTTACTGACCATAAATGGAGTTTTATTGGCTAAAGCATGAGAGAAACAGCCAGAAGCGCCCATTAAACCACGATATGGAAAGATAGCTAAATCAGCTGCAGCAAAGTAAGTTTGAATCTCTTTCTCATCGACGAAGCCAGCAATCTGAATCTGTGGATTGCGCTTAGCAATCTGTTCTAACTGTTTGTAGTAACGTTTATAGTGAGGCTTACTTGCTAGTGAGTAGGAAGGACCACCTGCAATGACAAGTTGAGTGTTAGGGAACTTCTTACTTAAGGCGTCAAAGGTTTTAATTAACCAGTCCGCACCTTTATACCAAGTTACGAAGCCGAAGAAGAGCAGGACTTTTTTATCCTGAGGGATCTTCAGTGCAGTTTTGGCGACACGTTTACTAATCTTCTTATGTTGTTCAACCGGAATAGGCAGCACCGTAATGTGATTCTGCGGAATAAAACGACTTAACCGTTCAGCCAAGTGATGATCAAGGACCACAACTTGTTGAGTAACTTTAGCCAGACTGAAGTAGTACATCCGTAAGGCTAGGTTAACGGCCTTAGCTTGTAGCGAGTTCTTCTTAATGTTCAAGTGACCAGAAAGCATCTCAATGTTATCGATCACGTTATGAGAGAAGAACGTAATTTGACGACCCGTAGCGCGAATTAAGGCTAGGAACGGTAAGACTAAACCAAAGTGCCATATGCCACCACGAACGCCAAACTCACTGTGCACAAAGACGTTATTGATCTGTGAAAACTTATGTAAGTACTTCAAGATCTGCGGGTAGAGGTGGACACGGTTGGAGTCAAAGATACGCAGCACTAAGATATTGCCTTTGACAAAAAGCTGGGGCTCGTTTTGCTCACCACGCTCAGCTAACACCACGAACTTTTGATTGTACTTCTTGGCGATAGGTTCCAGGGTTAACTTGGTGTACCAGGCAATGCCGTGATTTTTAGGATTAGAGCCGTGTTCAGGGTAGCCAGAAATGACAAGGTGCGTGTCAGGCTGGTTAAACTGGGAGATAAGCTGAGTAAGACTTTGTTTTTTCATAGACCGCTGCTTAAGGTTGCCCTTCAGCAGTTTCCTGAATGTTCCAACTACACTTGAAACTCTCAGGAATCCAGCCTGTCGTTATGCACGAGCAGGCTGGGGTTGTAACAGACACACGTTGAAAGATTGAAAGCAGGAGCTGTGCCAGCAGCTCTCTGTTGCTTGATCCTCGCTGGCACGAGGCTGGGCTTTACTGGCCCAGGGGACGGCAGTTGTCCGGCGACCAGAGGGACACGGTTTCCCCAACGGCGGCATTGGTCACTTCCTGCCCGTTTTTTTGCATCACCCACCCGGTCGGGGCGGTGTATGCGACGGACAGCGTGATTTGTGCGCCAGCGGGCGTACCGACGGGATGCTCCAGCACGTTGATAATCGTGCCGAGTTCGTCGAGTTGCGTGATGGTCAGGCAGCCCTGTGCGCCGGGAACGGGCGTGCTAACTGCACCGGGCGTGCGGGTCGGTTCGACTGCCGGGGCGCTCAGGTCGAGGATAGCCTGACCGAGTTGACCCCAGTTGGAGCAGTCCCAGTAGACCGTGACCGGCCCGGTGAAGGGCGTGGTGTTGTTGGTGTACAGCTTCGACGGATTGTTGCGGTCTGGCTGATAGTTCACCGAAACACCCGTGACGGTGCGGTCTGTGGTAAAGCACGCGGGCCACGAGACGGTCATGGCGGTCACATCTGCCTGCCAGCCGACGATGAGGACTTGACTTTCGTCTTCGACCACGAGGGTCTCCTCTTCGGGTTGACGGGCGGCGGACTGGGCGCTCTCGAATTCAAACCCGGCGGCGGTCATAAACTGCGTCATGCCGGTGTTGGCTTCGTTAAGCGTCACGATGTTCTCGACGCGGGCGGTGGCATCGTAGTAGTACACGCTGCCGTTGGAGTCGCCGTTATTGTTGCCGGAACCCGGCTGGGCGGCGGTCACGAGGTCAAACATATACGCGCCGTCGTAGCGCCACGCGCTCCAGCCATCGCTGCCTGCGCTGTTGTGGCGAATCCAGACGTTATCGTTGACGACCTTGACTTCCGCGACGGTGACGTTCGTGCCGGTGGTCAGGCGACCAATGATGTTGCCATTTTCGACGACGGTACTGGAACGAACCATCAGGTTTTGCGACCCGGTATACGCCCACACGTCGCCGACGTTGGGCAGTTCCACGTCCTGTGCGGAGACGGCGGTGAAGCCGAAAATCAGCAGCAGAACCACGATAAGGGGGGTGAGTTTCTTCAACACGGTGATTTGTCCTTTCAGACTGAACAGAGATACAGATGAGATTTGAAGCTCGGACGATATTCTGGTGGCTTTTTGAGCCAAAGCGATACGTGCTGTTGAATCACCTCGTCATCGAGGGATTAGCCCAAGTACAGCATCCTTGGACCAAGAAATGGGTAAGCATAACTTTCCCACTTATCGGTCCAAGGATAATTCTTTCTTTCTTGTGTGTTGTTAACGTGCACTTCGATCTCTATCGCCATGAGGCAAAGGAGTGAAGTACGAGTGCTACCGGCAGCGCTAACAGATCGTGATGATCAATAGAGCTGAATATCGGCAGCAAGGTGCACTAAAAAAGTACACTTTGCTATAGATATTGTGTAACTAATAAGTAATACTATATCAAAATAGTGCTCAAAAGTCAATATTATAGGCCACATGCAAGGGCACAAAGAGAAGGCAATTCACTTGAGGAAAACTAGGAGAATCGAAGTAGAAAAATTGTTTTTAGAGCGGTGATTCCATCTTTCCACGTAATTTTCTTGCCTTGACTGAAGTCACGGCCACTATAGGAAATAGGAACTTCATAGATCTTCACGCCCCGTTTGAGCAGTTTACAGGTGATCTCAGGCTCGATAGCAAAGCAGTCGGACTGAACTTGCAGCTGGCGCAACAGTGAGGTTGGAATAAGTTTGTAACACGTTTCCATGTCAGACAGCGTAGTGTTGTAAAGAATGTTCACTAAAAAGTTGAGCAGATGATTACCAACCCGGTGCCAAAATAATAAGTTGGTATGAGGTCCAGCAAACCGAGAGCCGTAAACGACTTCAGCCTTGGCCCTCTGAATGGGCTTTAAAAGAGCGGGAATATCTTCGGGATCATACTCACAGTCGGCATCTTGAATCAGGACATGAGTTCCTGTGACGTGTTCTAAGCCTAAGCGAATAGCACTCCCTTTACCACCATTTTGTTTGGTGAAGAGCTTAATGATTGGCTTTTTCTGTTTACCTCTTCTCGTTAAAAACTGCTTAATCAAGCGAAGGGAACCATCGGTTGAGCCATCATCGACGATGATGAGCTCTTTACAGGCTGTTTGTTTAGTCAGCCGAGTAAGAATGGACTGAATAGTTGGGGCCTCGTTGTAGACAGGGATGATGACTGAAAGTGTCGTTCTCATACTTAAAATCTGGCTAACATGTAGAGCGTTTGTAGCAGATTGTTCAGCAGAAGAACACCCAGAATGCCTAGATAGATCCATTTAGGAATATTTTTCACGGATTTACTCTGAAGTAGATAGCCAAGTCCTACTGCTAACCAAGGGAGGGTGCTAATAAACATCCTCGAGCCATACGGGCCACCAATGATTTCTGGTGACCAGGCTGCAACTACATAGAGTTGGAGTAAAAAAACTCCAACTGCCAGGCTAGCCAAAGTCTTTCGTTGCCTCAGTGCGACTCGAAGCCCCTCAAGACATAGCACTAGTCCTGGTGCAAAGAATAAGATGCCGTTTTCGAGTGTGAAAAGTACGCGCCAAAAGTCTGGTCTTAGCCAAGAGATCTGCTCTCCTTGAATCAGGTAGGGGCTATTTAATTGACCATATAGATAAAGGGTGGTAAGTCCTTGAATGCTGATCACGGCCAGCCAACTTAAACCCAGACTCAAACTGCGTAGAGCTCTTTGCCAGACAGTTCCAGGTTGAACGAGCAGAAGGATGCCCAAGGGAATGAGAAGAACTGCATCTTGGTTTCGAATCAGACTAAGAACTCCACCGAGTGCTCCTAAGAAAGTAATCCAAGACAGCGACGTTCGACCCCCTAAGTACTTATTGGTACCCCAGAGCAAAGCTGCTGACAGCAGAAAAGAAGCTGAGTGAGAGTTAAGTGGATCAACGGCGGTATAGTAGAGCATTTGGGTGGCTAAAACCACAAAAGCGGTTGTCCACCAAGCAATTACTGTTGAGAATCGCTCTTTGATGACTAAAAAGATCAGATACAGACCACCTACCGAGAACGCAACTGTTCCTATAGCAGTCAGATACTGGGTCCACCAGCCGTAGCCGTCTGTTATTGCTGGGAGGCCAGTAATCATGAGTAAGTAAGAAAGAAGCTGACCCATCAAGAAAGCTGGAATCCAGAGTAAAGGGGCTCCAGGAGAAAACTTATTCGTTACTCGTCCAGTTACTTCAGAAACTTGAGGTAGATGAGGAAAGCCAACTTCTGGTCGGTACGCTTCATTTTCAAACTGGAGGTCACGATCCATCACCAGCGATCGAGTATATGCGTAATAGTATCGAGTGTCCCCCCACAGAATTGAGTTCACTCGTAAAAGACCCAGGCTATACACTGTCGTGCATGCCACGAAGAAAACCATAAAGACGAGAACAGGTTTAGCGAAGAAATGGGAAATAAGTTTGGTGTGCATAGAGGTAAAGATCGTAACTCTCTACCATACTATATGGCCACAAAAAACCCCAGGCAAGCCTGGGGTTTCAAGTTCTAATGAAAAGAAGATTATTTAGTCTTCTTGATGGTTAAGAATCCAGCGCCAGCTGCAGTGACTGCAGTAGCGACGATTCCGGCGATAGCCACACCATCTAAACTGGTGTTGACTGGAGTGTGAACGCGAACGCGTTTGCCATCGTTACGAACGAAGTACTTCACGCCGTCAATCACAACAGTTTGGATTTGTTTGCCAGTTTGACTGCCCTCAGCAGTACAAGTGGTACTTTGACCATATGCACCAGTGGTACAGTTTACTTTGACATTTTGATTAAGCTCTTGCTCTTGTTTAATAGTCTCGGCAGAAACCACAGTTGCGAAAGAACTGAGGACGACTGCAGACAAAGTCAAGGCAGCAGCGAGTTTTGCAATCTTTTTCATATTTTTTTCCTTCGTAGCCTGGTTTCTGAGTGATAAATACTATCACTTTTGACTACATTTGAGATATTTTAGACTATTAGTATCACTTTGTCAACAGTTATAGAGACGTGACTTGACTGATCAATGAAGGTGAATAAGTGGGTAGAGAAGGAAAAGAAAAAATGGTTTAGGATCGAACGTGGAGATAGTAGGTATTGTAGCCGCCGTCCTTGTGTTCTACCTTTACGTAGTTGAGGTTTTTACCACCACAGGCAATTGCGCCAGCGTACAAAGTTCCCTCTTTAACGGCTTTAACAGTTAAGTCGCCATCCTTGCTCATCATGTCGATACCGGTATGAGGAGAGCCGCCATAGGCGCGGCGGACACGAGCGTACCAGGTCATGCCATAGCCTTGATTAATCTTGGCAGCATTGTTGAGTGGCCACTCCCACTCACCGCTGAAGCCAAATGAGCCATCAGGTTGATTATTCCAGGTAGCCGAAATATTTTTTAAGTAACTCGAGGGGTTTTGATGGGTACCATCTTTGACCACTTCAAAGTGAAGGTGAGTTCCGTTTGAACACGGAGATGCACCTTGAATTACGGTTGCAATCTTATCGCCTTCTTTGACCTCGCCAATCTTAATTTCTTGACCACGGCCGGCGACAATCGATCGAATAGCACCACTCTCAGCTAAGGTTTTAGCTAACTCTTCTTGGTACTTCTTCTCATCACTTTTTGTTTGATCTAGCAACGCTTGTTGATCTGATCTTTGGCTAGTTAATTGATTCTGTTGCGACTGTAACAGCGCGCGTTTCTGTTCGATTTCTTTTTGTTTTTCTTCCTTTAAGGTTTTCTGTTGGTCGTAGTCAATCTTTTGTGACTCAGCTTGCTTCATGACATCGGTAGTATGTGCTTGTGCAAGTTGAAGATATTTATACTTCGATAGGAAGTTTTGTAACGATTCAGACTCGATGAGGAGGTAAAAAGGATTAGTTTCGCGTCGTTTGTAGTTAGTATTTACGCGCTCAATCATGACCAATGACATGCGATCCAAAGAGACGTTGAGGCCAGAGATACGATTACTTAAAGCGTCGACTTCTTCAATCAACTTTTGAATCTCCAGTTGAGTTTGTCTAATCTGTAGCTCTTGAACGGAGATTTGGCTGCTTAAAACGGTAATAATGTTAGCCAAAGTTTGTGCTTGAGACTGTTTCTCGGCAATCTTAGTCTGCAAACAAGAGATTTTAGTCTGGTTACAACTTTTCTCTTCTTCATCTGCAGTACAACCACACTCTTGAGCATTAGCGGGGAAGGAGTGGGCAGTACTTAAGAACACCCACAGCCCTATCATAAGAAAACAAACGGTCCAGGTCGTAAGACGATGTACGTGCTTTAACATATACTCAAAGTGGGCATCACTAGCCTTGACGCATCATCCGTTGGGTGGCAAATGAGCTAGCGAGTGCACCTAACAATACCCCGATCCCAGTGCCAATGCCAGCTTGAACTGCGAAGAACTCCAGAGGAAGGGGAAGGAGTGGAACAGTGCCCAAGAAATTTTCTAACCAAGGCGTTGCATAGAGGAGACCAAGATACATTCTGTCTCTTATACACATCT